>NZ_CATYRA010000005.1:0-294377 GCF_958411575.1 uncultured Bacillus sp. | reverse complement strand
AATTGGCTGTTTAAAAGGTGTTTTGATCCCTGTCTCAAAAACGGGGGTCAGTCCCGTTCCGAAGGCTTTTTTTAGTTTGTCCAGCGTTTTCGGACCAACACCCGGAACAAATTGCAGCGGGATCTGATGTACATATCGCGGACGCGAGACGCGAACTTCAGGCTGATCACTCAATTCACGCAATCTTTCGCTGACTCCCTTAGTAAATCTGGCATTTCCGCAATTCGCGCACGCCGTTCCCCCGCTTACAGCAGGTTCTCCGCACGCTTCGCAAGCCGTCTGATAATATTTCCCCAATAGCGGGTCCAAGCCGTAATTTGCGGTAATTGTCCTTTCACCCTGTCCTCTTAATGCAAGAGCAAATTCAGTAAAATCAGCTGACTGTACATATAGTTCATTATATTCTCTGCCGATTTTGGCTAACGAATGCGCATCAGAATTTGTTAAAAACGTATACTGATTCAACTCAGATATGTGTGAAGCCATGTCTGTATCACAGCTTAATCCAAGCTCCACCGCATCTATCATAGAGGGATCAAAAACCTCGGTTAAGCTTGATTTAACCCCTTTTCCATATAAGCTTTTATGCGGTGTAAAGATATGGGCGGGGATAAACAGTCCGCCCATTTCCTTCACTTTTTTTTGCAGATTCAAGCCCGTTTCATAAATCCGTTGTGAACTTAAGTGAATATTTTTCAGCCGCGCTGACAGCCAGTTTGAAAACAGCTTCATATCAGCCAGCGTCGGTATAAAGACGAGCACATGGATCGGCCCGCTGCAGGCTTCATCATAAATCTCCAGTTCGCTTCCCAATAAAAGAGTCGTACTGCGATAACGAATCCCCCCGCCGTCAAGCTCGTGATATCTTCCAGATGAAATGCCTTCTTCAAGCTCTAGGATGACTTCCGGAGAATGACAGTCGATAATACCAAGAAGTTCAATTCCTTTATGTTCACTGGCTTCAACCAAAATTCGGTCCAGCGTCAGCGTTTTAGCGCCTGTTATTTTGACAGCCCTACCTGTAAAGGTCCGGCCGATATGAATGTGCAAATCCGCGTAAATCTTTTTCATTTTTGTGCTTGGAGCGCTTCTTTCAGCTGAAGATACTGAATCGCATAGGCTGTTTTAGCATCATATACTTCACGCGATTCAACCAGTTTCAGCGCATCTTCAAGCGTCACCTCCATCACTTCAACAAACTCGTCCTCATCAAGCGCCCGTTTTTCTTCGAGTACAGAAAGCTCTTCAGCAAGAAACACGTGAACAATTTCATCCGCAAAGCCGGGCGATGTATAAAACGCAGTGATTTTTGTCAGTTTTTTCGCTGTATACCCCGTTTCCTCTTCAAGCTCCCGAAGTGCCGTGTACTCCGGCTCCTCCCCTTTTTCAAGCTTTCCGGCAGGAATTTCAACGATCGCCCGCTCAAGCGGCTTGCGGAATTGTTTCACCATGATGATTTTCCCTTCTTCTGTGACAGCTAATATGGCTACAGCTCCAGGGTGTTTCACAATTTCACGTTTACTCGTTTTCCCGTTTGGCAGCTCCACGTCCTCTACATAAAGGTCAATGACTTTACCTGAAAAGATCTGTTCTTTGGAAATTGTTTTTTCTTCTAATGATTTCATTTCTTCATCTCCCGTTCTGTCTCTATATGATGCCCCATACATTTTATCATACTAGAAAAAAGGGGGCTTCTTTGTGAAAGTGCACCGCATGCCAAAAGGTATTGTCTTAGTCGGAAAAGCATGGGAGGTTCGGGCGAAGTTAAAGGAGTACGGACGCACATTCCAATATGTGAAAGATTGGGTCTCAAAGCCGTAAAAGTTGAAACTTTAGCTCCTTTATATTACGGTCAATATAAAGCCTAAAAAAAGGAGTGTGCACATGAAAAAGCGCAAACTGGGTACATCTGATTTAGAAATAAGCGAAGTCGGACTCGGCTGTATGTCTCTTGGAACTGAAAAAAACAAAGCCTTGTCCATCCTTGATGAAGCGATCGAGCTTGGCATCAACTATTTGGACACAGCGGATTTGTATGACCGCGGACGCAACGAAGAAATCGTCGGTGATGCGATCCGAAACAGACGCCAAGATATTATTTTGGCAACGAAAGCGGGAAACCGCTGGAATGACGAAAGCGAAGGCTGGTATTGGGACCCTTCAAAAGCTTACATAAAAGAAGCCGTAAAAAAGAGTCTTGCACGGCTGAAAACGGATTATATCGACCTTTATCAGCTTCACGGCGGCACGATAGAGGACAACATTGATGAAACGATCGAAGCGTTTGAGGAATTAAAACAAGAAGGTGTAATCCGTTACTACGGTATTTCTTCCATCCGCCCGAATGTGATAAAAGAATATGTAAAAAAATCAAACATCGTCAGTATTATGATGCAGTTCAGCCTATTTGACAGACGCCCCGAGGAATGGCTTCCGCTTTTAGAGGAACATCAAATTAGCGTAGTCGCCAGAGGTCCGGTTGCCAAAGGGATCTTAACTGAAAAACCGCTTAAACAAGTGGCGGACAGCATCAAACAAAACGGGTACTTATCCTATTCGTTTGAGGAATTGACAAATGCCCGCAAAGCGATGGAGAATGTCGCGCCCGATCTGTCCATGACAGAAAAGTCGCTGCAATATCTGTTAGCACAGCCGGCTGTTGCCTCAGTGATTACAGGCGCCAGTAAGATTGAGCAGTTACGTGAAAACGTTCAGGCTGCAAACGCACGGCGTTTAAGCGAAGAGGAAATCAGAGCGCTACAATCACATACGAAACAAGACGTTTACGAAGCGCACCGCTCATAACAGAAAAACCAGCACCTGTACGGGTGCTGGTTTATTTATATTGATGCCAATCCAATGGGCTTTCATTCAGGAGCTCTTCAAAGCTTTTGTTTTTTTCGATCTCTTTTTTCTTTCTAATCTGCTCTGCTTTTTCTCTTTCCTGCCTCTTTTCATCCTCTTCCTTCAATTGGCTCTTCATCTCCATAAGCTTTGCTTTGATGTCGGATTGAAGGCCATCTTTTAACTGGTGTTTGTCAGCGGATTTTTGTTTTTTCATGTAGGCTTCCCCCATGTTTTATTTTGAAGCCAGTTTATCACGGAGCATATAGACTGAACAAGCGGACTCCCTTCTGAAAACTTTTTTGATCAGCACAGCACTGTTTAGGTATAATGATTTCAAGTATAAATTTTCTGTATTCAGTTGAAAGGTGCTGTGACTTTTGAAGAAAATCCTTTTGGCCATTGGCGCTCTCTTAACCGCTGTTATCGCAATCGGAATTGTTTTTTCAAATATCATTCTCTTTATCAAGAAAAAGACAGATGAAGACATTATCAAAAGAGAGACAGACGACGGACACGATGTGTTTGAATCCTTCGAACGAATGAAAAAAACCGCTTTTGTGATCCCATCCGCTTACGGGTATGATATAAAAGGTTACCATGTCGCACCGCATGACACACCAAACACCATCATTATCTGTCACGGGGTGACGATGAATGTGCTGAATTCTCTTAAATATATGCATTTATTTCTTGATCTCGGCTGGAATGTGATTGTTTATGATCATCGCCGACACGGACAAAGCGGCGGAAAGACGACTAGCTACGGTTTTTATGAAAAGGATGATCTCAGCGAGGTTGTCAGCTGGGTCAAGAATAAAACAGGCCATTGCGGATTGATCGGAATTCACGGTGAATCAATGGGAGCTGCGACTGCCCTGCTTTACGCTGGTGAACACTGTGAGGGTGGCGCTGATTTTTATATTGCCGATTGCCCGTTCGCACGTTTTGATGAACAGCTTGCCTATCGGCTGAAAGTGGAATACAGGCTCCCGCCTTGGCCGCTGCTCCCCATCGCCGACTTCTTTTTGAAGCTGAGGGGCGGCTATCGCGCACGCGAAGTATCTCCGCTTGCTGTCATTGAAAAAATCAAAAAACCGGTCCTCTTTATTCACAGTAAGGATGATGATTATATTCCCGTTTCTTCAACCGAGCGACTTTATGAAAAGAAACCCGGACCGAAGGCACTGTATATTGCCGATAACGGTGAACACGCCATGTCGTATACGAAAAACCGGAACACATACCGAAAAACGGTGCAGGAGTTTTTAGACAAAATCAAAACGCCGAAATCTTAGGCCCAACCTAGTTTTTTTGAACAAAAAAGGAGGCCTTTCTATAAAAGATAGGCCTCACTTTTTTTACCCCGCTTAACGTGTGATGAGATGTTGACCAATATCCCGGCTGAAATCAGCATGAACATTAACGAAGAACCGCCATAACTGACAAACGGAAGAGGAATTCCGGTAATGGGGAGAAGGCCTAAAACAGCGCCAAGGTTAAATAACGCTTGAATCATGATCTGGAAGGTAAGGCCGATCGCCAGCAGCTTTCCAAATGGATCATTGATTTGCACAGCGATCCGCACGCCTCTGAACATCATTAACAGGTAAGCCCCGATGATCATCAATAGCCCGGCCCCGCCAAGTTCCTCGGTAATGACTGCCATAATAAAGTCCGTATGGGCTTCAGGAAGAAATCCAAGCTTTTGAACGCTGTTCCCCAATCCATTTCCCCAGAACCCGCCCGAATCGATGGCAAGGTAGGAATTGATTAACTGGTAGCCGTCTCCGTTTTCATCCTGAAAAGGATCGCTGAACGATGTCAGCCTTCTTAACCGGTACGGCGCCGTCATAGCAAAATATGCGATGCCGGCCCCGGCCATTGTCCCGAGAAGCAATAAATGCCGTTTTCTGATGCCGGCGCACAGCAGAACAGCTCCGCAGCTTAATAGGATCGAAACGGAGGTGCCCAAGTCCGGCTGTTTTAAGATGAGAAAGAACACGATCGCCAAAATGAGCAGCGGGGGCATGACGCCCTTTCCGAAATTGGCGATGTATCTCTGCTTTTTTGCATACACGTAAGCAAAATAAATAACCATCACAAGCTTCACGGCCTCAGACGGCTGAATGATGAGCGAACCGAATTGAATCCACCTTTGGGAATTGTTTTTCTCCACCCCAATCCCCGGCAGCAAAACGAGAATCAGCATCAAAATAGAAAGCTTCACTAAAAACCGGATGAGTTTGCCGTAAGCTTTATAAGGGAAAAAGACGGCAGCCGAAAAAAAGGTTAAACCGATGAGCAGCCATTGCAGCTGCTTCACAAAAAAATAGCTGCCATTACCGTACTTTATATATCCGAGGGGGTAGCCGGCGCTGTAAACCATCAGCAAACCAAGCGAAGATAAAAACAGAACCGATGCGATCAAAACATAATCAAGCTTTTTTAGATGGGAAAGAATCACCTTAAGCACCTTCAATCCCACCCCCTGCCGAACATATACTGCTTAGATCTGATATTCACACTGAAAACGAGACCTATAGCAATCATATTGGTCAACAGCGCACTGCCGCCATAGCTGATAAACGGAAGAGCGAGCCCTGTCACCGGCATTAATCCGATTGTCATCCCTATATTTTGAAACACTTGGAATATAATTAAACCTGCAACCCCCGCAGATATATAAACACCGAACAGACTGTTGGATCGCATCGCAATCCTAATAATTCTGTAGATCATCAGAAAATACAGACAGATTAATGTTACGGCGCCCAAAAAACCGAACTCTTCACCAATCACGGCGAATATAAAATCGGTATGAGCCTCCGGAATTTTCCCTCCTTGAACTTGGACTCCATGGGTAAAGCCGCTTCCTGTCAGCTGACCCGATCCTATCGCCACTAACGACTGCGTCAGCTGGTATCCATATGTAGATGCATGTTCATGAGGGCTGAGCCAGCCGTATATCCTGTCAAGCTGATGAGGTTTAATGATCTTTGAAAACATCTCAAAGTAATAATTGTGCAAAAACGTCAAAAAGGCGATTAATGCTATGAATCCAAGTGACAGGGACATGATCATTCTGCCCGAAATCCCCGAGACCAGCATTAACGTGAATGCAATCGACAAAATCACCAATGCAGAGCCTAAATCAGGCTGAATCAATATGAAGAAAAACGGAATCATTGTGTACACCATGATTTTACCCGTCGGAATGATGCTCTCTGTGAAGGAGAACCTTTTATGCTGATATTGATTGAGCACTGAAGCCAACAGAAGAATCAAAATAATCTTCATAAATTCTGTAGGCTGGATTTCTAACACCCCGAAGCTTATCCACCTTTGTGAACCATTTTTATACGTTCCAAAAAAATGAACGATAATGAGGAGAAAAACAGTTCCTACAAATAACCTGAGCGCCAATCGTTCGAGCAGCTCGTAATCGATATAAGCTGTTCCTGCCATTATGCCAAACCCGACAAGATACCAAATGACCTGCCGTTTGGTAAAATAAAAAGGGTCCTGTGTTTCATACTGCCCCGATCCGCTGTAAACAGCCAGTAAACTGATACAAAACAGACTAAATAAAATGAGCAGAAGACTGATGTCAATGTTGGTTTGTTTTTGTTTCATCTTTAACATGCTCCATTATGATTTAGGTGACAATTGGTTGAAGACGAGTTGAATCGCTGCGGCGTCATCGATATAGCCAATCGGAAACATATAATCCGGTATAACATCAACAGGAGCAATGAAATACAGCAAAGCACCGCCTATCAGCAGCATTTCACGCGGCGTCCCGCGACCTGTAGTAAATCTGAAATACATGTCTTGCAAACGGGTCAGGAAAGGACCGATGCCGCTGACTTTCTCGACTTTATGTTCAAACTCGTCCTGAATCGTACGCTTCCCTTCCTCTGTCTGAGAATATTGCTGGTACTCAGTCAATTTGCTTTTCAGCTCTTCCATCGTAAAAGACCGGTCATAGACATTTGAGGTTTGCAAAACGTCTTCAATTTCGTCAATTGATGAGTGAATATCCGGACGGTCGTTGTCCTGCTTCTTCTCCATTGTATAGCCTGCAGCCGTCATCAGCTCATCAAAAGAAACGCCAAGACTGTCTGAAAACCTTTGTAAATGGTTCAGGTTTGCTTTTCTTTTGCCATTGATGATTCTCGAAATGGTTGCTTTATCAATTTGTGTGCGTTCGCTCAATTCCCTTAATGATAAAGACCTTTTTCGTAAATGCTCTTTCAGCAGCGCTCCTAGCTGATTTTTCTTTTGTTCCTCCACAATCCTGTTCTCCTTTCACACTAAAAACTTATCAATCTTCAGCCTAAAGACTAAGACGGTATAATGATATAGAAGTGTTGTCATAATGTCAACGAATAACCATAACAGCCCGTAACACCTAGTGTTTCCCACTATGAAGTTGTTGACAATTAAACAAAAAAAGAGTGAGCCATAACTCTCACTCCTTCCTCTATAACGTCAAAACCCTCTTAGTTTTTTACGACACTCCAATGATTTTTCTTCTTTTGGCAGAGTGCCCATGAACATATGGATGTGGCTTTGCACGCTGTTACTTCGATAATCTCGACAACTTTTTCTTTCACAACTCCTACGGCAGATATTTTGGTTGGCTAAGCAAACATCGCTAGCACCACGCTGGAAGCTACTCGGAACCTTAGACCTAGCCCGGGATTTTCTTTCCATAATAAAAAAGCGAAAGGCCTCTTCGGGCTCTTCGCTTTTTTATTTCACAAAACGTCGGTAATGCCATCCATATTTTCTCTGATCCATTCAATCGCAAGATCTATCGTTGTAAACTCCTGCGTTTCGAATGTCATTTCATCCTGCAATAGCCAAACATCTTTTTTGACGGATTCTGCTCCTCCAATTGACCAGTGGAGCAAAGTATAGGGATGGTTTTGATTTAGGAAGGATACCCACGTTTTATTTTGTGCTGTGTTCTTCATTGCCTTCAGCTTTTGTTCCACGTTTCGTGTCTCCCTACTTTACTAATATGCTCATTCTGGGGCTGAGCATTTCAGCTGGGCTTTTCAGCGCCAGTGTTTTGGCTTTTTCATTGTAATCGATCGTCATTTGATCGTCAAAAAACACTTTTTGCGATGATTGGATATACAGCGGGATGCCATTCGTTTCCAGCTGCTCGCACTGTCCCGTTAATTCTTCAGCCAGCCAGATTGTCGGTACACCGCTTACCGCACAGCCGCATCCTTCTGCATCGTAACGAAGCTGGGCTTTTTTTCCCGGGTTGGCGTCAAATGCCTGCTGCAGTGCCTGTTTTGCTGCATCTGTCACATGTATGTTCATAAGGTGAGACCCCCGTTTTCATCATTTTCGCAATTGTAGCATACAACGCTTCCATTCGCATTGTTTCTGCCTTCTTTCCACCGCTTTGCATGTTCTTCTGCAGTCTTGATCCAATCATCTTTCCCTTGTATGTACTGATTGATGCAGTCCGGATGCTGGGCAGCCAGCTGTTTTTTGAGAAGGGCATATTCTTCCGCTATTTGTGGATGAGCTCTGAGATAATCTCTGAATAACAGGTGCCTTTCAATAGCAGGGTTTCCCTTTTCGTACATATGGACATGATGGGTGCGTTTATTTCCGCCCTTTTGGAAATAACGTCTGCCAGCTATGCCGTTTTCCCCTTTCGGTGTATAACCGATAGCCTTCATTTGTGTATCATATTGGCTCATCGCTTCAATGCTTCTGACTTCAATTAATATATCAATGATTGGCTTTGCTGCCATGTTCGGGATTGATGTGCTTCCAATATGATGAACAGCAATGATCTCCGGTCCGAACACAAGCTTCAGCCGTTCTTTTTCTTCATCAAAACATTCTGCCCATTTTTCGTTGTAGAGAACAACTTCAACTTTTCGTTGCGGATACAAATGAAAAACAGACAGCAATAGACCCTCCGCGGCTTTGACGGTTTCTGCCTTTTGAAATCCCGCCTGTGTATAGAGCGACTCGGCTGGTGTATTTTTCTCGGCTGTGACTACTTCGATTTTCTCAGCGTCTTCGTTTTGATCAATGACAAATTGCAGAAGTGCTCGTCCAATCCCTTTTCTGAAACCGTCGGGATGCACCACAAGCCTGCAAATGGTGAGATGATGCATGTTTATCTCATATGAAATGACACCGATCAGTTTGCCGTCTTTCCGATATCCCACAAACTGTTCATGAGATGCTTGAATATCCTTCGCCTTCTCTTGTAAGGCAGGAATACCGTCAAAACCGATAAGCTCCGCTTCTTTTATGTAGGCGGGCTGCTGCACGGCAATAATCTCACGCGCTGTGATGTCTCCCTTATGCTCAAGAAATTCAATCATTTCTCTTCTCCTGAAAACAGCCGCTGCCTCTCGACTTTTGCGATGCGGACTGCATACAACTCGTACCAAACGCTTTTTCCTTTTTCTTTTGCCGCTTGATGTTCAGTGTGATGCTTCCAGTGGTTAATGGCGGCGATACTGTCCCAGTAAGAAACCGTTATGCCCCTTCCATCCGCTTCACGAATGCTTTCGACGCCTAAAAATCCCGGCTGATCCGCCGCAAGCGATACCATCCGCTCCGCTGTTTCTCCATATCCTGTGTCATTTTCGCTTTTGACAGATGAAAAAATGACTGCATAGTAAGGTGGCTCAGGTGTTTTTGATAAAAAATCCATCATATTTCCCCCTCATATGTTTTTGACAAACAGTACCTTATCTTGGCCGGGGCCATCATAGTTTGCAAACACTGAGATGCCATTTACCGTTTTGGTGCCCTTTTCAATGTCAAATCCCAATTTGGTGTGATACGCGATTGATACCTTATTCACCGGTGAAGTGACGCACTTTACCCGCGTGCAGCCTCTTTGTTTTACCGTTTCAATAAAGACATCGTATAATTGTTTTCCAATTTGCATTTTTCTGAAATCTGGATGCACACCGGAAAAATGGATGTATGCCGTTTCAGGATCTGATTGCGATTGAAACCCGATTAAAAATCCGGTCATGCTGCTATGTTCAGATGTAATAAAGCTTGTGTCCTGAAAATGCTCAAAAAATAGTCTCGGCAATTTTTCTTTCAGCTGTCTGCCGCCCCACCATTCATTCATTACAGACGTTACCATTTCATAATCTGAAGACGTGATTGTTCGAATATCCATTACGATTTGATCTCCCTCCGTCTGGCAAAACGAATGTCAGCTCTTTTTTCTCACAATATAAAAATTATATTTTGCCTGACTGGAATTGTAAATGCCTTCTTTCCTGTATCATACGTTTCCAGATTGCCGTGGGAACAATGTTTGATATTTTTACACATATTTCTCCCTCCAATGCAGGAGGGAGAAACGTTACAGCACAATATCAAGCACCTGATTAAGTTTCAGCTTATAAAGCTGATCCTCGTCTCCTTTTATCCATACTGTTTTTTCAAACTCTTCATACCGGCAGATTTTCCCGGTACAGCGGACAATTTCACCGTCCTGAAAGCAGCTGACAGTGACATTCTGAGCAAACTCCATCGCGGCGCAAAGCGTTTGATTCATTTCCTCCAGCTTATCAGGATCAAGGATCGGCTTTTGCAGCTTCTGTTTATGGCGTTTTCTCTCAAGCAGGCTTTGTTTATGTTCCGGCAGAAACATCCTGCTCCCTTCCCACAGCATGTTGCCTCTTTTTAAATGGTCATTCATTTATAGTGCCCTCCTATTTTAGCCGCACGTTCAAATGCCTGGCCTGCCGCTGTCAGTGACGCCGCCCTGATGATGGCTGTATCGCCGAACCGGCTTTTAATGCCGTCCATCACATAGCCAAGGCTCATTTTCTTTGCATAATCCTGAAATAAATTGAGCTGCCATATGTCATCAGATGAGAGCTGAGACAGATTGACCCCGAGGCGGCGGACAGGCTTCCCGTCCCAAAACGTAAGAAACAGCCGGCATACAGCCTCATATACATCCTGGGTAGAATTCGTCGGCTCCGCCAGCTTCACTTGGCGGTTGAAGCCCGTTGGCCAATCAAAATCAGCACCCCGGCAGCTCACTGACACCGTCTGTCCCATTACTCCGGCGTTTCGGCTTCGCCTGCACACTTCTTCACTCAGCTCCAGCAGTACGATCTTGATTTCTTTATCAAAGTGTTCGTAGTCTTTCGGGAGAGTCATTCCATGGCCAATCGCCTTTTGTCCGTCCAGAGATGAAGTTGACACAGGAGAATAGTCGATCCCGTTCGCCGTCATCCACAGCACGTGGCCGTTAATGCCCCATTTCTTTTTTAAAAGATCGAGCGGAAAAGCCGCGAGCCCGCCGATCGTACTGATGCCCATCCGGTTTAAATGATGCTTCATGCGGCTCCCAACACCAAACATGCTGCCCACCGGAAGCGGCCACATTTCGGTTTTCATATTTTCTTTCGTTAAGGTAAAAATACCGTTCTTATTCTTTTTGGCAAAATTGTCGCACGCGATTTTGGCTAGCGCTTTATTAGGACCGATTCCGACCCGCGCATAAACACCGATCTCCCGCATGATTCTGCCCTGAATGCTTTGTGCGATCTCTTCCGGCGTCCCAAACAGCTTCTGGCTGCCTGTAATGTCCATGAACTGTTCATCGATGGAATACGGCTCTACAAGGTCTGTATATTCCTCTAAAATGGCCGTAATTTGCAGTGATACATCAATATACCGCTGCATACGGGGCCGGAGCACAACAGCTTCAGGGCACTTTTCCTGCGCCTCCCACAGCCGTGAAGCATTCACCACACCCTTTTGTTTCGCCAACGGGCAGGCAGCCAATACGACTCCGCCCCTTTTTTCAGGGTCACCCGAAACAATGACGGGCCTATTTTTCAAATGTGGATTTTCCGCTTTCTCTACAGATGCATAAAACGATTGCATGTCAACGAGAAAAATCACTTTTTCTTTCATCATACACACCTCTAAAAAGAACTTATGTTCGTTTTTCTATTATATGCGAAAGTATGTTCGATTTATACTGGTAAATGATTCTTGTCTGACAGAAAATATGATCCAAGGGTTTGAGAGAAGAAAAACATTTAGTAGAATAAAAGCGAAACATAAAGATAGGAGAGTCATGATGGAGAAATTTGTCGAAAAAATGATGGGACAGGCACTGCGTCAATACGGCAGAAATGTTGCCATAGATCCGTTAAGCCCGTATGAAAAACAAAGCCTGAAAGCAGCCTTAGAAGAAAGACGGAATGAAGAACCCGATGAGGATCTGCATGCGCATATAGAAGATATCATTTATGACTATGTCACAAACCAAGGGCTGTTCTCTTAATCGCAGGCCAGAAACGTAAAGCCCCTCAAAACTGTCTATTCTCAAGCGTGTCATACACTTTATTTTCATTCAGAAGAGACACGGCCGCTTCTTCTGTTCTGCGGCTAATGTCGGTTTTCAGCTTAAATTTTAACCTATGTCCGGCATCACTGAGCATCTCCGAAACTTGATCCACATCCTGGTGGGTCAAAATCACTGCCAACGGCCGTCCGTTTGCTTCCATGTTCTGCCGAATCGCTTTAAAATGCCCCGGCATTCCAGCATCAATTAATATTGTGCTTTCACCACAGACATAAGCGCCGGACATATCGTCATTTTCCTTCCGAATGCTTTAACCTCAATGCCAACGATGGAAACTCCGTCAGCCCCGTCCATCCTCCCCACATGGTATATTGCAATCCAGACATGTTTTATAGTAAATGTCAATAACAAAACATTTCGAATTTTCCATTGGAGAAGGGAATTTTTTCATATATGATAGAAAAAGATTCTTACATACAGGAGAGAATATGATTCATGAAGAAATGGAAAGATATCCACCCCATCAGCTGGACAATTATAATCGGAACCATTTTCGGCAGAATGGCAACATCGATGAGCATTCCTTTTTTAGCCATTTATTTAACAGCCGTCCAAGGCGCATCTGCTTCCTATGCAGGGCTGGTTATCGCCGCAAGCTCATCAGTCGGCATCCTTGCCAGCTTTTACGGCGGATATATCTCGGACAAATTCGGCAGAAAAAACATGATGCTAGTGTCCATTTTCGGCTGGATGCTAGTATTTGCAGGATTTGCGGCGGCATCTCATCTCTGGATGTTTTTTGTGGTAAACGCATTAAACGGTCTTTGCAAATCACTGTTCGAGCCTGCTTCAAAGGCCTTGCTGTCTGATATGACAGAAGAAAAAACGAGACTGCTTGTTTTTAATTTACGCTATGCAGCTATTAATATCGGCGTTGTCTTCGGACCGGTGCTCGGCCTGTATTTCGGCTCATCGCAATCGACCGCACCCTTTTTGGTGCCTGCAGTCATTTACGGACTATACGGACTCATGCTTGCCATCCAATTTAAAAAACATCCATCATCGTCAGCATCAGACCACCCCCGAAATATGAGCGTGCGGGAAGCGTTTATGGTGACGCAAAAGGATCATCTTTTTACAATGGCTTTGGTCGGCATTACGCTATGCACCTTCGGCTACTCACAATTCAGTTCGACATTCCCGCAGTATATGGCGCAGAACCCCTTGATCGGCAATGGAACGAAGCTGTATGGGTTGATGCTGACATTAAACGCAATCGTTGTGTTGGCGACGCAATTTCCCATCGTCCATTTCGCAAAACGTTTTTCGCCGCTTTGCTCCCTGATGCTCGGTAATGTGATGGTTAGTATCAGCATGGCCATTTTCACCATATCACACGGTGTTTCGTCACTTGTGATGATTGTGGTCACATTTACAATCGGCGAAGTGCTTTTATTCTCTATGATGGATTTGTTTGTAGACCAGATTGCAAAACCAGGATTAAAAGGCACTTATTTCGGGGCAATCGGTTTTTCACAACTCGGAAACGTCATCGGCCCCTGGATCGGGGGTATATGTATAGACCTATTTGGCGCTGGCCGGCCGATTTTTATTTTTTCTGTTCTGAGCGGCATCACCCTGCTCGGCCTGCCATTTTTAGCGTTCGCCTATCGGCAGATGAAAATGGGAATCACAAAACACCAAACCAGGCTGGAAAAGCCGCTTTAAATAAAAAAACGGGAGAGAACCAATCTCTCCCGCAACAACGAGGTGATGAACATGAATATAGGCGATATGATGTTTCAGCTTTTCGTATTTATTGTGTTTACCGCTGTCATCTTTGCAGCTGTTACAAGCTTCAAGTATGCGAGAATCGAAAAGCGCAGCTGGATCACATTGAGAAAAAGCTTAACAGCCTATCCGAAGATCACAATTAACCGCTTGGGGCAACCAGCTCTACCTTAATCCGGTCCGGATCCTCACAATAGACTGCATAATGCCCGTCTCCTCCGGCAAAAGGATGCCGGTCTCGGTACAACACACGATAGCCTTTTGCCATCAATTTTTCGGTCATCAGGTCGACTTGAAGCTTGGATTCAGCATGAAATGCGAGATGGTTCAGCCCAACACGGCATCTGTGGTATTCCGGCTCTAGAAACTGCTCTTTCGCCTGCACGATCACAAGGTAAAAACAATCCTTCTTCCAACTCATGCCTGAGCTCCATTTTTGATACTCTTTATAGCCAAGTTCTTTTAAGAACCATCCCCAAAAACGTCGAGACGCTTCCAAATCAGACACATACAGTTCGATATGATGCACGATATCATACCCGCCTTACCAGCACTTCTTCAACCTTATGCCCGTCTCCCTTACGCAAAATGAGATCTGACCTGAATTTAGTCGGCAAAATATTTTCATATAAGTTCGGCCGGTTGACACTCTCCCAAATCGATGCTGCCATCTCATCAGCCTCCTGATCAGACAAGTCTTTAAATTTATGAAAATAAGAATCTGGATTTTGAAAAGCTGTTTCCCGAAGCAGACGAAAACGCTCTAAATACCAAGTGAAAATCCGGCTTTCGTCCGCATCCACATAAATCGAAAAATCAAAGAAATCGGAAACAAAAATACGCGGATTTTTCCGGTCATCCTCCAAGGTGGGTGACTGAAGAACATTAATGCCTTCAATAATCACAATATCGGCCTGGTCTACAACCTCGAACACACCTTCCTCGCGGTCATAGGTTAGATGGGAATATACCGGGGCCTTTACTCTGTCTTTTCCTGATTTTAAGTCATTCAAAAATTCGAGCAGCGCCTTTACGTCGTAGCTTTCAGGAAACCCTTTTCGTGACATCATATTTTTCTTTTTCAGCTCGGCTGTAGGAAATAAAAAACCATCTGTCGTGATAAGGCTCACTTTAGGGCGATCCGGCAAACGCGAAAGCAGCTTCTGCAATATCCGCGCCGTCGTGCTTTTTCCGACTGCCACACTGCCGGCGATGCCGATAATAAACGGAATTTTGGCCGAATGAGGGTGCTTTAAAAAACCATTGACATGCTTATTGCGTTCGGCTGCAGACTTAACATGCAAGTGAAGCAGGCGAACAAGCGGAATATAAATCGTTTCCACTTCTTCAACAGATAGATAATCATTCAGCCCTTCCACGGCTTTTGCCTCTTCTTCAGAAACAGCAATCGACAAATGTCCCCCAAAGCCAGACCAAGACTCACGATTGTGTTTTGTATATAAAGTATGTAAATTAAGCTCTTTATTTTTCACTGTTTACACCTGACTCTCTGAAGGTTAAAACCCTTACAAAGATTGTAACGGAAAACCCTTTCACTGTCTGCTTATTTTTTCATTTCGTTTTTCAGCAAATCCGCACCAATTCGGTTATACGCAGCCATTTCTTCTTTTGGAACCATGCTTCCTCCCGTTCCCCAGATGACATGTACGGCATGTTCCATCTTATGTTTCTGACTATAGCGTCTTCCTTCTTCAGTCGAAAAGAGCTGAATCGGTCCGAACATGCCGGCAAGAGCAGAGGGCTCTAAATATTTACTTTCAGATGCAGCCAGCATATGAAGCAAGGCATAAAGCGTATCGTCCTCTACGGTATAACAGCCACTCAGCAGCGGTTCAATCAGCTTGCCGACAAACCCTGACGGCCTCCCTACAGCAAGCCCGTCAGCAGCCGTCCGATTATCCAGGCCGATATCTTGGACAGAAATCTGCTCATGGAGTCCGGAATAAAGCCCTAACAGCATACATGGTGACTGAGTCGGTTCCCCGAAAAACACATGAACATGGTCTCCATATAAAAGCTTCAGCCCAAATGCCACACCGCCCGGCCCTCCGCCGACACCGCACGGCAAATACACAAACAGCGGCGTTTCAGGTCCTGGCTGTATTTCCATACAGTCGAGCTGCGTTTTTAATCGGCTGGCGGCAACAGCATATCCTAGAAACAGCTGACGGGAGTGTTCATCATCAATGAAATAACAGAATGGATCTTGTTCCGCCTGCCGTCTCCCTTCTTTCACCGCTTCACTGTAATCTGATTCATATTCCATGACAGTGACACCCTTTTGGCGAAGGAGATCCTTTTTCCACTGCTTAGCATCGGCGGACATATGTACTGTCACGCGAAATCCGAGTGCTGCACCGATGATGCCGATGCTTAATCCAAGATTTCCTGTCGAACCGACAGCAATTGAATAGCGGGAGAAAAACGCGGCAAACCGGTCTTCCTGTAACATGCGGTAATCATCGGATTCCTGTAGCATTCCTTCTTGAAGCGCCAGCTTTTCAGCATGCTTTAATACTTCATAAATCCCGCCCCGCGCTTTAATCGATCCTGAAATCGGAAGCTCATGGTCACACTTTAAAAGCCACCTTCCCGGAAATGGCTGCTGATATGCCGCTTCCAGCTTTTTCTTCATATGCTGCATTTCAAAAAGCGGAGACTCGATCATTCCTTTGGCATCTTTCGTCTCAGGAAACACCTCGGCAATGTAAGGAGCAAACCGCCGCAGCCTTTTTTCTGCCTCCGCTATCTCGCTTTCCCACTCATCTGCATGGAATAACAGACCCTCTTTCATGCCCGGATTTGCCCAGAAAACAGGCTCTGCATCAATCAGTCTATGAATAAACGGATCTTTGAGCAGAACATGAAGGGCTTCTTGATTGATTGACATTCAATGATTTCTCCCTTCCTCTATAAAAAACTGCCTGTGTTCATGCCATAAGCCTCTCACCACAGGCAGTTCCATCGTTATTTTTTCATAAGCGCGCGTCCTGCCAGCTTTTCAACGAGAGCCGGAAACAGCTGATATAGCTTGGTGCCGGCATTCATTAAACGCGGAAGATTGATCTCCCGTTTGCTCGTGAAAATAGCAGCTGTAATTTGAGCTGCCACGTCATCAGGATCAAGCATCCAGCGGCCTACATTTTTGACGTAGTCCCCTCCTTTATCAGCAATGGAAAAAAAGTCCGTCTGAATCGGTCCCGGATTGACTGTTGTCACATAAATGCCGGTTCCCGCCAGCTCCATCCGCAAAGCGTTTGAGTAGCCGAGCACGGCATGTTTTGTCGCGGAATAAAGGCTCGACTTCGGTGTTGCAATTTTCCCCGCTTGAGAAGCGATATTGATGATATGGCCTTTTTTTTGCTCAAGCATTTGCGGAAGCACCGCTTTTGTACAGGCGATCAAGCCGAAGACATTCACATCAAACATCGCTTTCATGTCATCCAGTGACGAGTCTAAAACCGTTTCAAATATACCAAAGCCCGCATTGTTGATCAGTACATCAACCGAGCCGATCTGATCGCGGACAAGGGCGATATCCTCTAGGCGGCCGACATCCAGAGGAAAAATTTCACACTGTCCGCTCCATTCCTCGGTTATTTTCCTTTTTATTTCAATCAAACGATCCTCACGTCTTGCCGACAGCAGGACATGGGCTCCTTCAGCAGCGCATAAATATGCGATTCTTTCACCGAGTCCTCCTGAAGCGCCGGTTATCCAAATCCGCTTTCCCGCTATATGTTTCACCCAGTTCACCTCTTCACTGTTCTAAAGTATGCAGTTTTTCCTTCCCAATATGACGTGATGGATTCTTCTGCAGCCAACACATCAAGATGCCCTGCCGTTTCTGACATCGTTAAATATAATTCCTTTTCATACACAGCAGGAAAAAGCTGCTGACAGACCTGAAAAGCAGTCATCGGCTTTTCATCCAGCATGCGCCGCACATCCTCCGTCCTGTTCCTCTGCTTGTCAAAACGCTTCTCAATCAGTGCCTGTACGCTGGTAATCGTTTCACCGTGACCGGGAAACACGATTGTTGGCTCAAGTTCGGACAGCCTTCGCAAAGACCGCTGATAATCGACTAAAGGCTTTGACCTTATGTCTCCCGCTTTCGGGGCTTCTATAATGGGATTAGACGAGCTGTTGGCCAGCAGAAGATCGCCGCCAAGCATTCTCCCGCTTTTTTCATGGAAAAGAACGATATGCGACTCAGCATGTCCAGGCATCTCCAAAACAGACCAGCCCTCAAGTCCATCAATCCTCATCCCTTCTCTGACTGTTTTCGTCAAGGATCTCGTACAGGAAAATGCGTACGCTGACCGAATCAGCTTTTCCGCCTTTCCCGTACCAAATGGAACACCTAATTCAGGCAGCAGCTTTTGAAAAAAACGTTTTTGCCAATCCATATAAGCTTCATCTCGGCTGATATAAGGTTCGTTGAACGGATGCCCAATCACTTCGATTCCATCAGAAAAAACATCAAGCAAGCCGGCATGATCAGCGTGATGGTGAGTCAGTACAACCTGCTCAATATCTGACATTTTCACGTTTACAGCGGTAAGCTGCTCTTGAAGGGCTGCAGCAGCCTCTTTTGTATTCGGCCCCACATCGATAAGTGTCAGCGCATCACCTTTTACTAGATAAACGATAACATCACCGACAGCAAATGGTGTCGGGACGCGGATCGCAATTACATCTGCAGTTGTCATCCTATTGCTCCTTGTCTTCATTCATTATTCATATTTTAGCTTTTTCTCGTTCTTGTGTCATTATTGCTGAATGAGAACGGCCCTTTTTGAAAAAGCTATTGACATTAGCTTGTCCGCCATTGCATAATGAACAACAAACTAAAACGAGAACCATTGGAACGCTATGACGAGGACTAGTATACAAGACAATGGCCAAAGAGAGCGATACCCCCGGCTGAAAGGTATTGCGGCCCGCTTGTTTGTAGAACCTGCCCTCAGAGCGGTTAGGAAAACCTAAACGTTTCCCGCGTTACGGGATTTGAGCTGAGCACAATTTGTGCTAATGAGGGTGGTACCGCGAACCTTTTCGTCCTTTACGAGATGAAAAGGTTTTTTTGTTGTTCTGATAGAAGGAGGATATCAATGAAAAAGATAGGATTTGTCGGCGCCGGGTCCATGGCAGAAGCAATGATCAACGGCATTTTGCAAAGCGGCATCACAAAACCAGAACATATCTATATCACAAACCGCTCAAATGACGAGCGTCTGACTGAATTAAAGGAGACGTACGGCGTGCGCCCATGCAGGGATAAAAATGAGTTTTTCACGCACACCGATATCATCATCCTCGCTTTTAAACCGAAGGACGCGGCGGAAAGCATTGACAGCATCCGTTCATATATCAAGGACCAGCTTGTGATTTCAGTGCTTGCAGGCCTTACCATCGAAACCATTCAGCACTATTTTGGCAGAAAGCTCGCAGTCATTCGCGTCATGCCTAATACGTCAGCAGCCATCAGAAAATCAGCAACCGGATTTTCTGTAAGCGCTGAAGCAAGCCAGGATGATATCACCGCTGCAAAAGCTTTATTAGAAACAATCGGTGATGCAACACTAGTTGAGGAACGGCATCTTGATGCTGTCACGGCGATCGCCGGCAGCGGTCCGGCCTACGTGTACCGTTATATCGAGGCAATGGAAAAAGCGGCGCAAAAAGTAGGTTTGGATAAGGAAACGGCAAAAGCACTCATTTTGCAGACTATGGCAGGGGCAACAGATATGCTCATTCAAAGCGGCAAACAGCCTGTACAGCTGCGCAAGGAAATTACGAGTCCAGGGGGCACAACTGAAGCAGGCCTTCGCGCTTTACAGGACTCCCGCTTTGAAGAAGCGATTATTCACTGTATTGAAGAAACCGCTAAACGCAGTGCGGAGATCAAAGAGCAGTTTGCCGGTGCCGCCTTAGAGAAGCATTCATAGATATAAGCCAAAGACAGAAGCTACTGTGCCTTCTGTCTTTTTGTGTTTCCTAAAACAGCTGGCCGGCAGTTTCTGATTGTTTTAATAGTGCGGAGATTGTAAATGAAAGCAAGTCCGGAAGCACTTCAAAGGAATAAGGCATATACAGTCTTTCCGTCCATTTGTGCGGGTCTTTTCCAGCCGGACCTACATTTAAAACCGGTACATATAAAGCCTGATCTCTACCGCTTGGCAGTGAATATCCTCTGTTAAAGAGCGGCATATTGCTTGTGTACGCATCAACCTCCTGCTTTTCCAGCTGTAGATAGCTTAAGTCTGAAAGTCCGGGGAAATACTGAACCTCCCGTAGCGCTATGCCGTACCTGGCAGCAGCATAATGCATAAGCTGATCAGCTGTATTCCTGATCAATGGATCGTCCTTTGAAGAAACCGCCGGATAAAACGGCGGGCTGTAAAAAAGAACAATGAGCGGCGTATCCTCCTTACAAAGCGAAGCAAGCTCAGATACAATTTGGGTCGAAAAATCCCTGTCTCCGAGATCTCCCCTATTGGAAAAGGCATAATTAAGAACCCGCTCGGTTTCCGAGTTTCCAACACGCTTTTTTGCACGCGCGACCAGCTCATCAAATGTCAAAACAGTGACGGTGCGTTCAATCGGCTGAAATGACTCAAATTGCTGAAAATCCTGTGTTTTCTTTCGAATGTTCTCGGTTATTTCCTCCGCCGCCTGTTCTGCGGTTTTAAGCAGCATCTGATGCAGCTCACTGGCCGACCGTTTCATTGACAGCACATTAAATAACGTGACAGCTGTATGCGGTGTCTGAACTGAATATGCCTCTTTTAAGTCCTTTTGCATTAAATTTACCGGCGGTGGAGTGACTTCACCATCAACCTTTTCGCAATAATCCGCATTCAGTTCGAGCAAGCGGTTCATCTCAGATACCATTAAATTTGCGTTTATGCCTGAAAACGGCTCTCCGACATGGGTTTCAATCCCCTTGCAGAAAAATCCCGCAAGCACCTTGCCAATGCTTCCTGTATAAAAATATTGCTGCTGGTCGCCGGGAAATTTTTCAAACATCGGTTCAGCATTCAGGCAAGCGGTTAATGTGATATCATGCTTTTTCTCCATTTCCTTCAGTGTAGGAACGGCTTCAATCATGCCTCTTGAATTCACTTCCTCGTCGGGAACGGTAATCAACAGCAAATTGCCCTCAAATTGGCCGTTCATTGCCCGCTCCAGCATCGACAGCTGAACGGCAAGCCCCGCCTTCATATCCATCGTCCCTCTTCCGAACAGCCAGTCGCCGCTTTCAGCATCTTTTCGCACATGCTCTGGAAGCAGCTCTTTTTTCTCTAAAAAAGAGCTCAAAAGCTCAGCAGGCTTACAGGCCATATGTTTGAATTCTCCGTAATCCTCTATGTCTACGACATCAAAATGGCTCAGTAAAAGGACTGTCTTTTTGACATTCTTCTTTTTGACAAGAGCCGTAAGAAAGGATCTGCCGTCGTCCATCGGATGAAGTGTTACATCATCAGGATGTTTTTGAAAATAAGGCTTGTCCTTCAAAATAAAATAAAGATATTCTGCAAGCGCTGCCTCTCCCTTCGAACCAGTGATGCTTTCGTATTGCACAAGAGAAGTTAAAAGGGTCAGCAATTCGTCCTTCGTCTGCCAATTCATCGATCTCCGCCCCCTCCTATGTATAAAAACGCTTCTAAACTGAAAAATAAAATGATTCCCTGTCTATTATACAGAAATGGTTGACAAAAACGGATCTTTTGAGCAGTTTATATGACGGGAAAGAAATGACTTGATATAATCAATCTCTAAAAACCTTACGGGAGGCGAAAGAAATGGCCAGAAAATTATTCACACCTATTACAATTAAGGATATGACGTTAAAAAACCGCATCGTTATGTCGCCAATGTGCATGTATTCTTCTCATGAAAAGGACGGAAAATTGACGCCGTTCCACATGGCACATTACATATCTCGAGCAATCGGCCAGGTCGGGCTGATTATTGTGGAGGCATCAGCGGTGAATCCTCAAGGACGAATCACAGACCAAGACTTAGGAATTTGGAGCGATGAGCAAATCGAAGGCTTTGCCAAACTGGCTGAGCAGGTCAAAGAACAAGGCTCAAAAATCGGCATTCAACTTGCCCATGCCGGACGTAAAGCAGAGCTTGAAGGAGATATTTTCGCTCCATCGGCGATTGCGTTTGACGAACAATCAGCAACACCTGTAGAAATGTCAGCAGAAAAAATAAAAGAAACGATCCAGGAGTTCAAACAAGCGGCAGTCCGCGCAAAAGAAGCCGGCTTTGATGTGATTGAAATTCATGCGGCGCACGGATATTTAATTCACGAATTTCTATCTCCGCTTTCCAATCACCGCACAGATGAATACGGCGGCTCACCAGAAAACCGCTATCGTTTCTTAAGAGAAGTCATCGATGAAGTCAAACAAGTGTGGGACGGCCCTTTATTTGTCCGTGTTTCTGCTTCTGACTATACAGACAAAGGCTTAGACATCGCCGACCACATCGGGTTTGCAAAATGGATGAAGGAGCAAGGTGTTGATTTAATTGACTGCAGTTCAGGCGCCCTTGTTCAAGCAGACATTAACGTATTCCCTGGCTATCAGGTCAGCTTCGCTGAGAAAATCCGTGAACAAGCTGACATGGCAACTGGTGCTGTCGGCATGATTACAAACGGTTCAATGGCTGAAGAAATTCTGCAAAATGGACGTGCCGACCTCATCTTTATCGGCAGAGAGCTTTTGCGTGATCCATTCTTTGCAAGAACTGCTGCGAAACAGCTCAATACAGAGATTCCAGCCCCTGTTCAATACGAAAGAGGCTGGTAATGCCCATAAGAGATATCCTCAACCGGATATCTCTTTTTTTATTTTTAGAGAAACGATCAGCTCAGGTTCTCCGTCTCCCTAGTAGAACCAATTAGAGGAGATGACTCCAATGAACTCAGCTTGGATAGAAAAGACATATAAGATTGACGGATGTTCATTGCATACACAACACCGGAGAGGATCAAGCGGTGTAACGATTGTCTTTGAGGCCGGCTACGGTACTTCTTCTGAGACATGGAAACCATTAATGGCGGACATTGATGATGAATTTGGCATTTTCACATATGATCGGGCAGGAATAGGGAAAAGCGGGCAAAGCAGAGCTAAACGAACAGCTGAACAAAAGGTGAAAGAATTGGAGAGTTTGCTTAAAGCAGCAGATGTAAAACCTCCATATCTGGCTGTTTCACATTCATACGGAGCTGTCATCACCGGTTTATGGGCCTGCAAAAACAGGTGCGATATTATCGGCATGGTCCTCCTTGATCCAGCTTTAGGAGATTGCGCAAGCTCCTCCTTTATTCCTGAAGAAATGCAAAAAGCATATACAAGAAAGATAATGCTTGAGGGTACACATGCAGAGTTTTCTAGAAGCTTGCAGGAACTCAAACAGCGGCAAGTCCATTTAGGGAACATGCCTCTCATTGTACTGTCATCAGGTGAACGGACTGAGAAATTCGCTGCTGAACAGGAGTGGCAAAACCTGCACACCAGCATCTTGTCTTTTTCGAACCAAAGCAGCTGGATTCAAGCTAAAAACAGCTCGCACAACATTCATCATGATGAACCTCATATCGTTCATTTGGCTATTTATGACGTATGGTGCGCAGCGTGCCAGCAGGCCGCTCCTCTTTACCAGGCAGTCAATTAACATAAAAAAGACCTGGCCGTAAAACTGGTCTTACCCCTGTCAAGTAGACAGCCACAAAAAGCCTAAGCAACCAGTGTGTTACGGTATTCTACCGGTGCACACTGGTTTAATTTTTTCTGGAATCGTTCGTGATTATAGAATTTAATGTAATCTTCAATGCTCTTGTGGAGCTCTTTTTCGGTTTGACACGTTGAAAAATATGCATTCTCTGTTTTGAGATGCGAGAAAAACCATTCGATACAGGCATTATCTAGGCAGTTTGCCTTACGGGAATGGCTGCCTTTCAAACCAACGGTTTCGAGTCGCTTTTGATATGCTTTTGTTGTGTATTGGAAGCCTTGGTCAGAATGGAGGATAGCTCCTTGGACGTCCCGTTGGGCTGTCATACTTTCCACTGTCTTCATGACCAGTTCAAGATCATTTCGTTTTGACAGCTTCCATGCGACAATCTCATTGTTGTAAAGATCTTGTACGGCAGAAAGGTAATAGAATCGCTGTCCACAAGCAATATAGGTAATATCGGTCACATATAGATGGTTAGGTCGATTGGTTTGAAATTCTCGGTTAAGCCGGTTTGGTAGGACAACCGATGCCTGTCTTCCAAAATAACGTCGTTTTTTTCGAATGATCGATTGAATGTTCATCTCTTTCATCGATCTGTAAACACGCTTATGGTTGATCGAAAAGCCTTCTTTCTTTGAAAGCGATGGTAATCCGAGGATAGCCATAGAAGGGACGTGAATGGTGAATCGCCATGATGTGTTCCTGCTCTCTCTGTTGCCTTGCCATTCGAATTCTTTGAGCCTTGCGCCATTTATAGTACCCGGACCGTGACACTTTGGCGATACACACCAACCACGTAATCGGATAACGGTCCTTCAATTCGTGAACAGCTTCAAAACGTGCTGTCTTCAAAATCCGTCCTCCCCATGCAGATTTGGATAAAGCTTTTTTAGATATTCAACCTGTGCCTTTAAATAATCTCGTTCTTCCTCGACACTTTTAAACGTTTTCTTAGGGCGTCCAATAAAAGGATTGTCTGACTTTGTATCTTTTCCCCTTTGATCTTCAAAAGACTTGCCCTCACGATATTTTTTCACCCAATTTTTGAGCTGGGTTGAACTCCGGAGCCCTAATTCTTCAGATAATAGGTGATAGCTTTTGTTTCCTTCCTCATACATTTTGACAGCTTTCATCTTGAATTCTTTGGTATAGTGCTGAAAGTGTTGTCCTTTTCGCGCCATAAAAAATCCCCTCCAAGTATAGTGTAACAGCCACTTTTGAAAAGTGGGCTTTTTACACTGTCTACTTAGAGGGGATAATATCAAACGCCCGGTCTTTTTTGTTATTTTGTTTCACGATGAAGGGTATATTTCTTTAAACGCGGTGAATATTTTTTCAGCTCTAAACGGTCTGGGTTGGTGCGTTTATTTTTTGTTGTGATGTAATTTCGGTCTCCCGTTTCAGTGCAGGCTAAAGTAACATTGACTCTCATATTAACATCTCCTTATAAAGCGTAATGATTACGTTTTATTATACAACGTAATTACAATTTGTCAAATAAGAGCTCTCCTTCAGCCCCGCGGGACGCTTACCTCTAAGAAATCATACGCTGCCACGCTGTTTGGAAAAACGTCAGCCGCTTCTTTTTGAAGCTCCAGAGAGGCATCTCCCTGATATCTGGCGCTGATATGGGTTAAAATGAGCTTCTTCACCCCGGCTTCTTTCGCTGTTACAGCTGCTTGTTCCGTCGTACTGTGAAAATAATCGTAAGCAAGTTTCCGATCTCCCTTAGCAAAGGTCGCTTCATGAACAAGCACATCACAATCTCTTGCAAGCTCTTTTAGCTTGTCACTTACTCTCGTATCTCCGGAAAGCACAACAGCTCTTCCCTTTTTAGGAGGCTCCAGAAAATCATTCCCATTGATGATGCGTCCGTCTTCAAGCGTTACCGTTTCCCCTTTTTTGATTCTTTGATACACAGGTCCAGGCGGGATTTTCATTTCTTTTAATACATCCGCCTTTAAGGAACCCGGCACATCTTTTTCCTGCACACGGTACCCGAAAGCTTCTACTCCATGAATAACAGATACTGCTGTGACTATAAACTGATCGTCTTCAAACACGATTCCTTCTTCGATTTCCTTGATCACAAGCGGGTATGTCAAATGGGTTTTCGTGACGGCAAGGCTTGTTTCAATAAACAGCTTGATCCCTTTAGGTCCGTACACCGTCAGCTCGTCCTCTCCCCCTTGAAAGGAACGGCTCCCCAGAAGCCCCGGAAGCCCGTATACATGATCGCCGTGCATGTGGGTAATGAAGATTTTTTCTATTTTACGAGGTTTAATCGTTGTATGTAAAATTTGATGCTGCGTTGCTTCCCCGCAGTCAAACAGCCATACCGAACGCCTTTCTTCAAGCAATTTTAATGCCACCGACGTTACGTTTCTCGTCTTAGCGGGAATGCCGGCTCCCGTCCCTAAAAAAAGTAATTCCACGTTTCCTTCCTCCTACTAGAACTAGTTACCTACAAGAATACAGGATCAGGCGCAAAATGTGAATCTTGCCTCTGAGAGGAACAATCCTTTCGTTCTAGAAACATTTTTACGGCATTCTGCAAAAAAAGGGCTTAAATGTTTGCTTTCGTTGAATTTTAGATTTAAAATGAAGGAAATATACGGGGTGTACTAAAATAAAGCTTCGAATAAAGTGAGGTACTTTTAGTGAAAACAAACCAACAACCAAAAGCAGTAATTGTTATATTCGGTGCAACTGGAGATTTAGCAAAACGAAAACTGTATCCGTCTATTCACCGTTTATATCAAAACGGACAAATCGGAGAAGAGTTTGCAGTTGTAGGAGTTGGAAGAAGACCATGGTCCAATGAGGACCTTCGCCAAACCGTTAAAACATCCATTTCCTCATCTGCAGATAAACATATAGATGATTTCACGTCTCATTTTTACTATCACCCGTTTGACGTGACAAACCCTGGCTCTTATCAAGAGCTTAACGTATTGCTTAACCAGTTGGAAGATACATATCAAATTCCGAACAACAGAATGTTCTACCTAGCAATGGCTCCTGAATTCTTCGGGACAATTGCAAAAACATTAAAATCAGAAGGTGTTACAGCAACAACAGGCTGGTCCCGCCTTGTCATTGAAAAGCCGTTCGGCCATGATCTGCCAAGCGCACAGGCACTAAACAAAGAAATCCGCGAAGCATTTACGGAAGATCAAATTTACAGAATCGACCATTATCTAGGCAAACAAATGGTTCAGAACATTGAAGTGATTCGATTTGCCAATGCGATTTTCGAACCGCTTTGGACAAACCGCTACATCTCAAACATTCAAATCACATCTAGCGAATCACTTGGCGTCGAAGACCGTGCAAGATATTACGAAAAATCAGGCGCCCTGCGCGACATGGTACAAAACCACATTATGCAGATGGTTGCCCTTCTTGCAATGGAGCCGCCGATCAAATTGAACACAGAAGAAATCAGAAGCGAAAAAGTAAAGGTTCTGAGAGCACTGCGCCCTATTGCAAAAGACGAAGTGGATGAGTACTTTGTGCGCGGACAATATCAAGCCGGTGAAATTGACGGTGTGCCGGTTCCTGCTTATACGGATGAAGATAATGTCGCTCCTGACTCAAATACAGAAACCTTTGTTGCAGGCAAGCTCTTGATCGACAACTTCAGATGGGCCGGTGTTCCATTCTATATCCGCACCGGAAAACGAATGAAAGAAAAGTCCACAAAAATCGTCGTTCAATTTAAGGACATTCCAATGAACCTGTACTACGGCAATGAAAACAACATGAATCCAAACTTGCTTGTCATCCATATTCAGCCTGACGAAGGCATTACGCTATACTTAAACGCTAAAAAGCTTGGCGGAGCAGCACATGCACAGCCTATCAAACTCGATTACTGCAGCAATTGCAATGACGAGTTGAACACCCCTGAAGCGTATGAAAAATTAATTCATGACTGTCTTCTTGGAGATGCAACAAACTTTGCACACTGGGATGAAGTTGCCCTTTCTTGGAACTTTGTTGATTCCATTTCTGAAACATGGGCAGCAAACAAAATCTTGTCTCCTAACTACGAGTCAGGCTCTATGGGACCGAAAGAATCAGATGATCTTTTGGCGAAAGACGGCTTGCACTGGTGGAATATATAATACGAAAAAGCCGAAAATGCTTGTGAGCATTTTCGGCTTTTTTCAGCTGTCAAGACTGCCTTATCCCTTAAGACATACTAACATTCAATAAAAAACCCCCAAAGCTTTAAGGCTTCGGGGGTTTCTATTGATTACTTCATCCATTCAGTATGGAAGATACCTTCTTTATCTGTACGCTCATAAGTATGGGCGCCAAAGTAGTCACGCTGCGCTTGGATTAAGTTTGCAGGCAGGACAGCTGTGCGGTAGCTGTCATAGTAAGCTAATGCGCTTGAGAATGACGGCACTGGCACACCTTGGGCAACTGCAAGTGAAATCACTTGGCGAAGCGCTCCTTGGTAGCTTTCTACAATATTTTTGAAATAGCTGTCAAGAAGAAGGTTGTCAAGCTCAGGTTCGCGATCGTAAGCTTCTTTGATCTTCTGAAGGAACGCTGCGCGGATGATGCAGCCGCCGCGGAAGATCATAGCGATTTCGCCATATTTCAGATCCCAGTTATATTCTTCGGAAGCAGCTTTCATTTGGGCAAATCCTTGCGCGTAAGAACAGATTTTACTCATGAACAGCGCTTTTCTGACCGCTTCAATCAGCTCTTCTTTATTTTCTGTTACAGGCTTCACGTCTGGTCCTGAAAGAAGCCCGCTCGCTTTCACACGCTCTTCCTTCATAGCTGAGATAAAGCGCGCGAATACAGACTCAGTAATAATCGGAAGCGGAACACCTAAGTCAAGCGCGCTTTGGCTTGTCCATTTTCCTGTTCCTTTTTGTCCTGCTTTATCAAGAATCACATCAACAAGCGGTTTGCCTGTCTCTTCGTCTTTTTTTGTGAAGATGTCAGCTGTAATCTCAATCAGGTAACTGTCAAGCTCGCCTTTATTCCATTCAGCGAAAACTTCATGAAGCTCATCAGCTGAAAGGCCTAGCACCTGTTTCAAAATGAAGTAAGATTCAGAGATCAACTGCATATCTCCGTATTCAATACCGTTATGCACCATTTTTACGTAATGGCCGGCACCGTCTGGACCGATATATGTCGTACAAGGTTCTCCGTCAACTTTTGCAGAAATCGCTTCAAGAATCGGCTTCACAAGCTCATGTGCTTCTTTTTGTCCGCCAGGCATGATAGAAGGCCCTTTAAGCGCTCCTTCTTCTCCGCCCGAAACACCTGTTCCGATAAAGTGAATGCCGCTTTCAGCGAGTTCTTTGTTACGGCGCTGTGTGTCTTTATAGTATGTATTTCCGCCGTCAATTAAAATATCATCCTTCTCTAGATGAGGAAGAAGAGATTGAATTGTCGCATCTGTTGCAGTTCCCGCTTTAACCATTAATAAGATTTTGCGCGGTGTTTCCAAGGATTGGACAAACTCTTCAATGCTGTACGTGCCAACAACATTTTTTCCTTTTGCCTCCTGCAAAAACTCCTCAGTTTTACTGCTTGATCTGTTGTAAACAGAAACAGAAAATCCCCGGCTTTCGATATTTAAAGCCAGATTTTTACCCATGACCGCAAGTCCGATAACTCCGATTTGTTGTTTTGACATATTCTAACGTCCCTTCTGCAAACGTTTTAATCATTTTAAAATTTAAATTAAAATAAAATGATATTTATAATAAAGAAATTACCATACTTTCACCCTTTTTTTCAAGCTATTCAACTTTTCTTTTCATCCTGAAAAAAATCTTTATTAAAGCTTGTACCCTTCGTTTTGCTCTCCTCTTTTATTACCCTTGCCCCTTTTCTGATCAGCTTGGATCCGTACTTTTCATTCAGCTTTTCCATCATCTGCTGAATGGGCTCATCTTTCGCATCTTCTTTAAAACTGAACAAATCAAGCTGTTTATAAGCCTGTTCTTTTTCTACTAAATCCGTTCCGGTAATGCCAAGCAGCCTGACAGGATTTTTATTCCAATGTTTAAAAAAGAGGTGCTCCGCTTCTTTCATAATTTCATTTTTTTGATCGATCGGATTTTTCAGCGTGATGCTTCTGGTGATGGTTTTCCAATCTGCATATCTAATCATAATAAACAGCTTCGAAGCCATGACTTCCTTGCGCTGTAAGCGGTCACTCACGGAAGCGGCAAGCTTTCTGAAAACGCCTAACAGCTCTTCTTCATCACTGGAATCATGTGAAAGTGTCGATGAGTTTCCGACGCTTTTAAATTCGTAAATGCGCTCCGGGTCAACTGGCGCATGGTGAATGCCATTTGCTTTATTTTTAAGGCGCGGCCCATTGATGCCAAGCAGACGCTTCAGCGAGTGTTCATCAGCTGCAGCTAACTCTCCAATCGTATGGATGCCGAGTCCCTTCAGCTTTTCCGCTGTCTTTTTGCCAACTCCGTGCATCTCTCCCACTGGAAGAGGCCAAAGGATATCAGGCACTTGTCTCTTTCTTAAAATCGTGATGCCAAGCGGTTTTTTCATATCAGACGCCATCTTTGCGAGAAATTTATTCGGCGCGATCCCTATGCTTGACGGAAGCAGCAGCTCTTTTTGCAGCCTGCTTTGGATTTCTTTTGCTGTCTCCAGAGCGTGGCTGCTGTATGGTGTATCGGTCATGTCCATATAGCCTTCGTCGATGGAGACGGGCTCCACCAGGTCAGTATATTCGCGGAGAATGTTAAACATCGCTCTTGAAGAGCTTCTATAGCGGTCAAAGTTCGGCGGAAGAACGATAAGCTCAGGACAATTGCGCTTCGCTTCCCAAACCGGCATCGTTGTTTTGACGCCGCGCGCTCTTGCTTCGTAGCTGCATGTTACCACGATGCCCTTTCGCTCCTTTACGTTTCCGGCAACTGCGACCGGCTTCCCCCGGAGAGCCGGATCATATGCCATTTCCACCGATGCATAGAAGCTATTCATATCAATATGGAAAATAATTCGGCTCTTTCCCTGCATAAACAAATCTCCTTTTCGTTCATTAGACAACGGCTTGTACATATAGTAAAATGAAGGTATTGAATGGATGTGATTACAATGTTTGTGGAATCGATAAATGACGTTTTATTCTTAGTCGATTTTTTCACAATTATTCTTCCGGCTCTGACGGCAATCGGGATTGCATTCCTCTTACGAGAGTGCCGTGCCGGCGAGCACTGGAAATCAAAACGAACAGATGAACATCAGACGGTCTTTCAAATTAACCGAACAGACTTTCTTATTATTATATATCATCGCATTACAACTTGGATACGTAAAGTCTTCCGCATGAATTCGCCTGTGAACGATGATGAAGACGCCAGTTCCCTTCTTTTATAAACCGCATTTATAAAAAGGAGGAGAACAAAATTGTTAAAAACATATCAAAAACTTTTGGCTATGGGTATCTTTTTGATCGTATTATGCTCGGGCAATGCTGCGTTTGCGGCGACTCATCAGGTGGGAGGCCTCAGCAACGTCGGTTTTTTCCACGATTATTTAATCGAACCGTTTTCCGCTCTGCTTAAGGGTGTTGCCGGGCTGTTTCACGGAGAATACGGACTGTCTATTATTCTCGTCACCATTATTGTGCGTGTCGTTGTACTGCCTTTGTTTGTCAATCAGTTTAAAAAACAGCGCATATTCCAAGAGAAAATGGCAGTTATTAAACCTCAGGTTGACAGCATTCAGGCCAAATTGAAAAAAACGAAGGACCCGGAAAAGCAAAAAGAACTGCAAATGGAAATGATGAAGCTGTATCAAGAACACAATATCAATCCGCTTGCCATGGGATGCCTCCCAATGCTGATTCAGTTTCCTATTGTGATTGGGTTTTATTACGCGATTCGCTCTACACCTGAAATTGCGTCACATTCGTTTTTATGGTTCAGTTTAGGACAATCTGACATTCTCGTGTCTCTTAGTGCGGGAGCTATGTACTTTATCCAAGCCTATGTCGCTCAAAAACTGAGCGCGAAATATTCCGCTGTCCCGCAAAATCCGGCGGCGCAGCAATCCGCAAAATTGATGGTGTTCATCTTCCCAGTGATGATGACGATTTTCTCACTTAATGTTCCGGCAGCTCTTCCGCTGTACTGGTTCACAAGCGGGCTGTTCCTGACAGTACAAAACATCGTCCTTCAGATGACACATCATAAAACTAAAAAAACCGCCGCTCTTACTGAGCCGGTGAAATAATGAAACAACCCCGAGCGAAAAGCCGGGGTTGTTTTTTTGTTTCGTCGCACCCTTTTCTGTCAATGGCTAAGGCGAAAGTGGCCACCCTAAAAAACAGCCGTATCGTTTAAAAAGCAAGAAATCGGGAATACCTTTACTCACATCCAAATGAAAGGAAGATATACGTGACGGAACGCTTTCAGCAAAAAAATATTTCTGTTCCTGAGGGAATGTGGATCATGAGACAAACATGGAATGATGTCTTATTTGCACACTGGCCTGTTGATGTTTCTATCCTTCGGGCTATGGTTCCGCCGGTTTTAGAGTTAGATACATATAACGGACAAGCTTGGATCAGCATGCTTCCCTTTATGCTCACAAACCTGAGGGCGCGTTTTCTCCCTGCCATTCCCGGTGCACGTGCATTTCCTGAGCTTAACCTCCGCACCTATGTCACGTATAAAGGCAAGCCCGGCATTTATTTTTTCAGTTTAGATGCTGATCATCGGCTGGCGGTCCTGGGCGCTCGCACGTTCTTTCATCTGCCTTATTTTTACGCGGATATGAAAGCCGAAAAAAACGGTGATCGCATTGACTATGTCAGCAAGCGGAAAAATGACAAAGAAGCAGCATTCCACGCCGCATACCGGCCCATTTCAGCTCCTTTTACAGCAGAAAAGGATTCGCTCGATTACTGGCTGACAGAACGGTATAGACTCTATACTACCAATCAAAACAAACTCTATTACGAAGACATCCATCATCATCCTTGGCTGCTACAAAATGCCGAGGCCGAGTTTTCGGTTAATACGGTAGCTGAAGCCCACGACATATCATTGCCAGATTCAGACCCTTTGCTTCATTACGCTAAGAAACAAGACGTGTTATTTTGGCAGCTTAGGCAATGGCGCTGAATGCAAGAAAAAAACCCGATGCGGGCAAGCGCACTCGGGTTTTCATTTTTATTTTGCCGCCTCTTCAATAATGGCAACAACCATTTCTGCCGTTTTAACGAGCTCTTCGATCGGCATTTTTTCATTTTTTGTATGGATTTGCTCATAACCGACAGCAAGATTGACCGTCGGGATGCCATGACCAGCGATTACGTTCGCGTCGCTTCCGCCGCCGCTCGTTTGCAGCTCGCTTGGACGTCCGATTTTAGCTGCCGCTTTTTTCGCGATTTCAACAACTTGGTCGCCGTCTTGATATTTGAAGCCTGGATACATGACTTCAATTTCGACTTCTGCGCGGCCGCCCATATCAGCAGCGGCCGCTTCAAAAGCAGCTTTCATTTTTTGAACCTGAGCTTCCATCTTCTCAGGAACTAAAGAGCGTGCTTCAGCAAGAATATGGACTTCGTCGCATACAATGTTTGTTTGTGTGCCGCCTTCAAACCGGCCGATGTTTGCTGTTGTTTCTTCATCGATGCGGCCCAATGGCATTTTTGAAATAGCTTTGCTAGCGATTGTTATGGCTGAAATGCCTTTCTCAGGTTCAACCCCGGCGTGTGCGGTTTTCCCGTAAATTGCCGCTCTTACCTTCGCTTGTGTCGGCGCAGCCACAATGATATTTCCGACTTTCCCATCTGAGTCAAGGGCATAGCCGTAGGATGCTGTGATCATAGAACGGTCAAGTGCCTTCGCTCCGATCAGACCAGATTCCTCACCAACTGTGATGATGAATTCAATCGTTCCGTGCTCAATGTTTTCTTCTTTCAGCACTTTAATTGCTTCAAACATGGCAGCCAGCCCCGCTTTATCATCAGCGCCTAAAATCGTAGTGCCGTCTGTTTTGACATAACCGTTCTCTACAACCGGTTTTACGCCGTTTCCAGGTACAACTGTGTCCATATGAGATGTAAAATAAATTGTATCTGTTTGTTTTGTTCCTTTTAATGTGCAGATCAGATTTCCGGCTCCGTGGCCAGTGATGTCCATTGTATCGTCTTCTTTGACGTCCACACCTAAATCAGAAAATTTTTGTTTCAGCACTTTGCAGATTTCTGCTTCGTGTTTTGTTTCTGAGTCAATTTGGACAAGTTCTAAAAATTCTTCCAGCAGGCGTTTTTCATTCACCATTTGTAAGTCCCTCCATGTTAAAGCGGTATGTTACCGTGCTTTTTTTTCGGTCTCTCTTCTGTCTTATGTGCAAGCATGTGAAACGCTTGAATCAGTCTTTTCCTTGATTCTTCCGGCAAAATGATGTCATCGACCATTCCGCAGGCCGCCGCTTTGTATGGGCCAGCGTTTTGCTTTTTGTATTCAGCTGTTTTTTCGCGTTTTGTCTTTTGCGGGTCGGCTGAAGCTTTTATTTCCTTTTCATACAAAATCGAAACCGCACCTTCTGGCCCCATCACTGCGATTTCAGCATTCGGCCATGCAAACACAAGATCCGCTCCGATCGCTTTGCTGTTCATAGCGACATATGCACCGCCGTACGCTTTTCTGATAATAAGCGTTACTTTTGGGACGGTCGCTTCTGCATAGGCAAACAATAACTTTGCTCCGTGCCTGATAATTCCGTTATGCTCCTGCTGAACACCGGGCAGAAACCCTGGAACATCCTCGACAGTTAGCAGCGGGATATCAAATGCATCACAAAAACGGATGAACCTTGCTGCTTTATCAGCAGCGTCAATCGTCAGGCTGCCCGCCAGGTGCTTTGGCTGGCTCGCAACGATGCCGATCGTTTTTTCACCCATCCTTGCAAACCCGATGACAATGTTTTTCGCAAAAAACGGCTGAATCTCAAAAAAAGACTGCGGATCAGCCAGCTCCTTAATCACCGTCCGAACATCATACGGCTTTGTCGTGTCAGCGGGCACGAGTCGGTTTAATAACGGTCTGGAGGCCTCTTTCTCTGGCTTCGTCGCTGCTTTCTGGCCATTCAGCGGCAAATAAGACAGCAGTTTTTTCACTCCTGTCAGAACCTCCTTCTCCGTATGTCCGGAAAAGTGGGCGTTTCCGCTGACGGCATTATGTATTCCGGCTCCGCCTAAGCTCTCCGCATCAACCTGTTCTCCTGTCACTTTTTCAATCACCTTTGGCCCGGTAATAAACATCCGGCCGGTCTGTTCAGCCATAAATATAAAATCTGTGAGTGCCGGAGAATATACAGCGCCTCCAGCACACGGCCCTAAAATAACCGATATTTGCGGAATGACTCCGGAATATAAGACGTTTCGGTAAAATATGTGACCGTATCCATCTAATGATACCACACCCTCTTGAATTCTCGCACCACCTGAGTCATTCAGCCCGATAATCGGCGCCTTATTTTTTGCTGCCAGGTCCATCAGAGCGCAGATTTTTTTGGCATGGGTTTCGCCAAGCGCCCCGCCGAATACTGTGAAGTCTTGTGCAAATACATATACAGAGCGGCCGTCAATTGTCCCGTACCCTGTCACGACCCCATCCCCTAAAATGCGCTGTTCTTTTGTTAACACTTGACTTTCCATGAAAGGATGCAGCTCGATAAAGCTGTCCTGATCAAGAAGAAACGTGATCCTTTCCCGAGCGGTGAGCTTTCCCTTTTGCCGCTGCTGGGCCAGCTTTTCATGTCCTCCGCCTTGTTCTGCCTGCCCGCGTCTCGTGTATAAATGATCGATATGCTCATTCATGTTCATTGGTTTGGTCTCCTTTCGGTTCGCAAAGTTCTACAAGAACGCCGTTTGTTTCCCGCGGCGAAAGAAATGCAATCTTTTTCCCGTTTGCTCCCTGTCTCGGATACCTGTCAATCAATTGAACTTTCCGGTCAGACAATGCTTGAAGCTTTTCAGATAGGCTGTTGCACAAAAACGCAATATGATGAAGCCCCTGCCCTTTCTTCTCCAAAAATAAACGGACGGGGCTGTCAGCTGTCAACGGCTCTATCAGCTCCAGCTTGACACTTCCAGCTTGAAAAAAAGCAACATTCGCCTTTTGTTCTTCAACCGTTTCTTGATGAAGAAACGCAAGCCCCAATATATCCTCATAAAAGCTTCTCGCTTCTTCTATCGAAAAAACGGCTATCCCGATATGGTCAAGCCTGTTCATTTTTATCCCTGCTTTCCGCCAATAGATATCGCTTGTCCGCCCATTCAAAACACGCTAAAATATAGACAGATTGTCTAAGGAGTGAAATCATGTCTCAAAAACTGATGAAAAGTGTTTTGATTGTGATTTTGGGAGTTTTTATTCTTTCAACTGTACTCTCAGGAATCGTCATGTTTTTATAACGATAAAAAAGCAGGCGGCCTTATTGAATGGGAACATCCTGCTTTTTTATCAGAGCTTTATGCTCAATGGCAATCTCCTCAAAAGAGCGGGTGTCGTCCGTAATCAGCACTCTCGTTCCTACCGGAATCGTTTGAAACAGATGAACGACCTCATTGTTATGCATACGTATACAGCCGTTAGACACAAATTTTCCTATTGAGTCTTCCCGGTTTGTCCCGTGAATTCCGTAAATCCGCCCGTCTGTTCCTTTCGCGTCAAATCCGATCCACCTTGCCCCAAGCGGATTGTCAGGAGATCCCCCTTCAATACTTTTCTTTCTGTAGTAAGGATTCACCGCTTTTACCGTTACCGAAAATTCCCCTTCAGGCGTCAGATCGTCTGTTTTTCCGGTCGCCACGCTGTACACGCCTTCTACTTTATTGTCGAGGATGACAGCTAGTTCGTTTGTTCTCTTGTTGACAATGACATACGGATCGCCCGGCAACGGATTTTCGCCAAGCGGCCAAATCGGAGAAATCATCATAAAAATCGAACATAAGAAAAAACGCATAAGCTCCTCCTTTTTCATTAGGTTGACCAATGAAGGAAGAGCTCATGCGAATCATGCGAGTGATTTTTGCGCTTTTATTCCTTTAAAATAACTTTTGATTACTAAATATTGTTCCATTTCCCCGAGAAGATGAAAGAGAGCGGCTCTTGCTTCAAATTCCTCTCTTGTCGCCGGGAGCGGCATCTCCTCAAATTCTTTTCTCATATCAGCAAGTCTTTTCAGAAATTTGTATGCTGTATTTCCCGGGTGTATCGCTTCCCGCAAATCGTGAATAAATTCAGCGATCATTTTTCCCTGATCCACCGTAATAGAGATAGAAGTCACTTTAGGGAGAAGGCGTTCGATAATTTCAAATTGCTTTTCTCTCATTTTAAAATAATGATAATGCAGATTTTCGTAGCGCAGAATGTGGTTTTGCACATCACGGTATGCCAGGTTTTTCGCCTCCGTAATGAGCTGGTGTGTTTCCGGAATTTCTTTTCCAGTCCAATCTTGCTCACCAGTTAACAAATACCGCTCTATTTCCGCGAAAATGACAGCAAAGTTATCCTCTATCTTTTTGCGATAAGCAATCAGCTTCCGGTCAAGGCTCGGCATATACAAGTTCATCAAAAGGGCGACACCGATACCAACTGTAATCAACTGAACTTCATTCCAAATGAAAGCAAGCGTAATGCCACCGGACATGTACAGATGAAGGATGATAACTGAACTGGTGACAATTCCCTCGTTAATTTTTAAGAGGACGGTTATCGGAATGAATATCAAGAGAAGCGCTCCGATAACAAACGGGTGATAGCCAATTAACTCGAAAAAGAGATACGAAAAAAGAATTGCCAGACAGCATGCCGCAAAGCGGGCCCACGATGCCTGAAGCGACCGTTTTTGTGTGATTTGAATGCACAAAATGGTGATAATTCCTGCTGAGGCGAAGTTTTGCAAATGCAATAGCTGGCTTATATAAATAGCCAAAGCTGTTCCAAGCGCGGTCTTTATTGTGCGGTAACCAATTTTAAACATGTCGGACTCCATTTCTATTTGTTTCTTCAATAAAAAAGAAGAAGCGATCAGCCTTCTTCTTTTTTCTATATTCTATAATATTTTCTCTAAAAAGTCCTGCGCTCTTTTGGATTTTGGCGAAAGAAAAAATTCTTTCGGATTGCCGTCCTCGACAATCATTCCTTGATCCATAAATAACACGCGGTCAGCCACTTCTTTTGCGAAACCCATTTCATGCGTGACAATCACCATGGTCATACCGGTTTCGACCAGTTCTTTCATCACCTGGAGCACTTCTTTGACCATCTCCGGATCAAGAGCAGAGGTCGGTTCGTCAAACAGCATGATTTCCGGATTCATTGCAAGGGCCCGGGCGATGGCGACACGCTGTTTTTGTCCGCCAGACAAGCGGTTTGGATAGTCATTTCTCTTTTCAAACAAACCGACTTTGCGGAGCAGTTCTTCGGCTTTTTCCTGTGCAGCCTGTTTTGATTCTTTTTTGACATTGACAGGCGCGTACATGATATTTTCAAGAACCGTTTTGTGCGGAAAGAGATGAAAATGCTGAAAAACCATCCCGATGTTTTCCCGGACCTTTAATGTGTTGGTTTTCGCCTTCGTGATCTCCTTGTCTTTGATTGTAATGGTTCCGCCGTTAGGCTTCTCCAACAGGTTTAAACAGCGAAGGAACGTTGATTTGCCTGAGCCTGAAGGGCCGATTACGGCAACAACTTCACCTTCGGCGATTGTTGTTGAAATGTTTTTTAATACTTCGTGTTTCCCAAATGATTTTGACAGCTTTTCAATCTTAATCATTGGATTTCAGCTTCCTTTCCACAGCCTTGCCGATAAACGTTAAAATCAGGACAAGCACATAATAAATCAATCCGGCGATAATGAGCGGCTCAAGGTAATTATAAGTAGCGGCGCCAGATTGATAAGCGCGTCTCATGACATCACCAAGCCCGATGACGGTGACGATCGCCGATTCTTTTGTTAACGTAATTAATTCATTTACAATTGCAGGTGATATATTTTTGAAGGCCTGCGGCAATAGCAGATCCTTCATCATTTTTCCGTACGGGACACCGAGTGCGACAGCCGCCTCTTTTTGCCCTTTATCAATGGCGTTGATTCCGGCTCTGATAATTTCCGAAACATAAGCGGCGGAATTCAATGATAATGCGACAACCGCCGCCCAAAACTGGTCAATTTGAAAGCCGAGCAGCTGCGGAAGCCCGAAATAGACAATCATAAGCTGCAGCACTAAAGGCGTACCGCGGAACACTGATGTATAAAAATCAGCGATCCAGATCAGCGGGCGGAACGTGCTGATCTTGCATAAGCTTAGCACAATACCGAGTATCAGTCCGATAATGGCTGATACGATAACAATTTTTAAAGTAATTGCCAAGCCTTCTAATATAAAAGGAATTTGGGGGATCGTTGCTGAAAAATCCAAATTCATAGTCTTTGTCTCCTTTTCTTACGGAAAAAAGATTTCCTATTCAATAAAAAGGCTCAACGAAAAAGTTGAGCCGCTTTTTTACTTCTCGCCAGTGAACCATTTCTTCTTCAATTTCTCGAGCTCTCCGTTATCTTCCATTTCCTTGAGCGCTTTATTGAATTTGTCTGTCAGTTCACTGTCCTTTCTGAAAGCAATCGCTGAACCGGCTTCCTCCGCTTTCGCATCAGGAATCACGAAGCCTTGCAAGTCGTCATTTGATTTGAAATACCCTTCTGCTACCATGTCTTCAATAATCGCGGCATCAAAGCGGTCAGATTTGATTTCCTGCACTAAATCAGAAATTCTGTTGCGGTCTTCTGTTTGAAAACCATATTCCGGAGAAAGCTCTTTCCCCTTCTCTTCCTGAATAGAGCCAAGCTGAACGCCGACTGTTTTTCCTTTAAGGTCTTTCAGAGATGTAATGCCGCTGTCTTTTTTGCTGACAATCATATGGTTCGCTGTGTAGTACACATCGGAAAAATCAACTTGTTTTTTACGCTCAGGCGTCGGTGTCATTCCTGACAGAACCAGATCCACCTGTTTTGATTTCAGCGCTGTAATTAAGCTGTTGAAGTCCATATCCTGCACTTCAATTTCATAGCCAGTCTTCTTCGCCAGCGCTTTTGCCAAATCTACATCAAAGCCGACAATATTATCGCCTTCTTTATATTCAAACGGTTTGTAATCCGCCGAAGTACCCATAATTATTTTTTTCTTGCCGCTTTCTGAACCTGAACTGCTTGAGCCGCAAGCAGATAATGCAAAGGTGATGCACGCAGCTACAAGTAATAAGAGCCATTTTTTCATGATCCATTTCCCCCATATTCATTACTTTTAGTGTATTTGAATATTTATTCGTTAATTTGTATTTTAAACAGTTTCTTATTTTTATGCAATACTATTTTTAAAAATTATCTTCAAGCTTATTTTCCCACGGTCTCTTTTTGATATTACTAGATAAAAATAGATTCATTGCATAATCAGATTGAATAATCTCTTAATATTTATTCATATCTCTTTGGGATTTTATGCATAAAAAAACCCGGATCCGCTTAGGCACCCGGGTTTTTCGTCTTATACTTCTTCACAATATTCTTCAAAGGCTTCTTGCAGCTTTGCCACTACTGCCATCGGCTCATGGCCTTCAATTTCATGGCGCTCTACCATTTTCATGATTTTTCCGTCTTTCAAAATCGCAAAAGACGGAGAAGATGGGGGATATCCTTCAAAATAGTCACGCGCTCGCGCTGTCGCTTCTTTATCCTGTCCGGCAAAGACGGTAACAAGCTGGTCAGGTCTTTTATCATAGTGAACGGAATGGTAAGCAGCCGGTCTTGCAATTCCTCCGGCGCATCCGCAAACAGAGTTTACCATGACTAACGTCGTTCCTTTTTTCGTAAGTGCCTCATCCACCTCTTCAGCGGTTTTCAGCTCAGTGTATCCGGCAGCAGTAATTTCTTGTCTCGCTTGGCGGACAATATCATTCATAAATAAATTAAAGTCCATGTTCAATGAAGACCTCTCCTTTTTCATCATCTGTTCTTATGATAGCAAGGAAACGTCCATATCGGCAAATAACATTGCTTGGCGTACACTTTTTTGGTCTTCGTTTACAGCTTACAGAAAAAGGGGATTATATAACCAGATGTTAAATAAAGGAGCAGTTTTGTATGAGTCATCGGAAAGCGTTACTAATTCATAACGGAAATGCCGGCAACAAACATATAGAAAAAGCGTTAGGGGCTGTGGTACCGGTATTATCACAAGCTTTAGATGAGGTGATCGTTAGACAGACAAAGAAAAAAGACGATGCGTATTATTTTTGCCAATCCATTGATGATTCTGTCGACACCGTCTTTATTCTCGGCGGCGACGGTACAGTCCATCAATGCATTAATGGCATCAGCGCTTTAGAAAGAAAGCCAGCGGTCGGGATTTTGCCCGGCGGAACGTGCAATGACTTTTCAAGAGTGCTGGGCATCCCTCAAAATCTTGCAAAGGCGGCGGAAGCACTTGTATCAGGAAAAAAAACAAGCGTAGATGTATGTCAGATGAACGAGCGTTATTTTTTAAATTTCTGGGGGATCGGTCTGATTACAGAAACGTCGAATCAAATCAACGAAACCTCAAAAGCATTATTGGGAAAAATCAGCTATTATACAAGTGCACTCCGAACAGTCTCATCTGCCGGATCGTTTCCGATGACATTAAAAATTGATGGAAAAGAAATTAAAGAAGAAGCCGTTATGCTGCTTGTCATGAATGGACAATACATTGGAACGAACCGAATTCCCCTGCCGGATGCCAGTATAGATGACGGCTTACTCGATATCCTCATTTGCCGCAGCACCAATCTCTCCGCATTGCGGGAGCTGATGAGCATGGAACAGGGCACAATTGATCGTTTTACCGGAGAGCTGTCCTATATCCAGGCCTCTCGAGTCGAAATTGAAACGGACACTGTCAAAAAGGTTGATACAGATGGAGAAATCTATACTCATACGCCCGCGGTGATTCAAGTCCTCCCGCGGCACATTGATATGCTAGTCCCGTAAAGATTTTGTAAATCCGTTGACTCTCCTCTAAGAGGAGGCCTTAGAGTATAAGGGATACACTTTCGAAAAAGGGGAAGTTACATGGAGAAACAAAATATCACCTTAACAATATTATTAACCAATTTATTTATTGCGTTTTTGGGGATCGGACTTGTGATCCCAGTAACACCTACCATTATGAATGAACTGCATCTATCGGGCACTGCGGTCGGCTATATGGTTGCATGCTTCGCTGTTACACAGCTCATTATTTCACCAATAGGCGGAAGATGGGTTGACCGCTTCGGACGTAAAATTATGATCGTGATCGGCCTGTTTTTCTTTAGTGTTTCGGAGTTTTTATTCGGCATCGGACAAACAGTTGAGGTTTTATTTATCTCCCGTATGCTTGGCGGTGTCAGCGCTGCCTTTATTATGCCTGGGGTCACGGCTTTTATCGCGGATATCACGACCATTAAAACGCGGCCGAAAGCGCTAGGTTATATGTCAGCTGCTATTTCAACGGGCTTTATTATCGGTCCTGGCATCGGGGGATTTTTAGCGGAAATCTATTCCCGTTTGCCTTTTTTCTTTGCGGCAGCCTTTGCCTTGCTGGCAGCCATTTTATCAATATTCACGCTGCGCGAGCCGGAACGAAATCCTGATAATCAGGACATAAAAGGTCAGAAGACAGGGTTCAAACGGATTTTTGCACCCATGTATTTCATTGCTTTTCTGATTATCTTGATTTCGTCTTTCGGTTTAGCGTCATTTGAATCTTTATTTGCGTTATTCGTTGACCATAAATTCGGATTTACAGCCAGCGACATTGCTATTATGATTACAGGAGGAGCGATTGTTGGCGCCATTACGCAAGTCGTCTTATTCGACCGCTTTACAAGGTGGTTTGGCGAAATCCGTTTAATTCGGTATAGCTTAATTCTCTCGACGAGCCTGGTATTCTTGATGACATTCGTGAATTCTTATGTTGCGATTCTGCTAGTTACAGTCACCGTATTTGTCGGATTTGATCTCATGCGGCCTGCGGTAACGACTTATCTGTCAAAGATTGCTGGGAATGAACAGGGGTTCGCCGGCGGTATGAATTCAATGTTTACAAGTATTGGAAATGTGTTCGGGCCTATTATCGGCGGAATGCTGTTCGATATCGATGTAAACTACCCATTCTACTTTGCAACGGTAGCTTTAGCCATAGGCATTGCGCTGACCATTGCTTGGAAAGCGCCTGCACATCTAAAAGCCAGCACATAATAAAAAGCGTATTCTTTGTGTACTGCAAAGAATGCGTTTTTTCATTATACTGATCATAAAAGGAGTGGTGGCATGAAAGAATCGTATTACTCAATTGGAGAAGTTTCAAAACTGGCAAATGTGTCGATTAAAGCGCTCCGTTATTACGATAAAATTGATTTATTTAAACCCGCCTACGTTGACCCGGATACCAACTACCGCTATTATACAGATTCTCAGCTCTATCATCTTGATTTGATTAAATCATTGAAATATATTGGCACACCTTTAGAAGAGATGAAAAAGGCACAGGAATTAGAGATGGAGGAACTGTTTGCTTTTTATACAGAGCAGGAAAAGCAAATCAGGGAGAAATTAGATTTTTTATCAACATTAGAGCAGACCATTTCCCTGGTGAAAAAGCGGATGAAGCGGCAGATGGAATACCCTGCGCTCGGCGAGGTGTTTGTTTTAGATGAAGAAGAAACACGCATCATTCAGACAGAGGCAGAGGGAATCGGGCCTGAAAACGTGCTCAACGCCTCCTACAGCAAATTAAAAAAATTTATCGAATCAGCAGATGGATTTACGAATAATAGCTACGGTGCCACTTTCTCGTTTCAGCCGTACACCAGCATTGATGAAATGACTTACCGTCATATCTTTACGCCTGTATTGACGAATAAACAAATTTCTGCCATTACGCCGGATATGAAAATCACAACGATTCCTAAGGGCAGATATGTTTGTATCGCGTATCATTTTTCACCTGAGCATTATTTTCTCAACTTACAGAAGCTTATCAAGTATATCGCAGACCACCAATTAACAGTTGCCAGTGACGTTTACGAGTTAATTATACCGGTTCATTACTCACCCAAAAAACAAGAAGAATATCGGGTCGAAATGAAAATCCGAATCGCTGAATAATGCTGTATTGAAAAAGAGCATTTTTTGAAGTTATGTTTCAAAAAATGCTCTTTTTGCTTATTAGTAAACAGATGTTTTCTCGTCAATCGATTCTAAAATTTGTTTCACACGTCCGAGGAATCGTCCGCACACGAGGCCGTCAAGCACTCTGTGATCTAAAGACAGGCACAGATTGACCATGTCTCTGACAGCAATCATGCCGTGATCCATGACAACCGGGCGTTTGACGATCGATTCCACTTGAAGAATTGCAGCCTGAGGATAATTGATGATTCCCATCGACTGAACAGATCCGAAATAACCTGTATTGTTGACGGTAAACGTTCCTCCCTGCATATCGTCTGCTGACAGTTTTCCGTCTCTTACCTTTTTGGCAAGGTCGGTAATTTCTCTCGCAATGCCTTTAATTGTTTTTTCATCAGCGTTTTTAATCACCGGAACAAATAAAGAATCCTCTGTCGCAACTGCGATGGAAATATTGATATCCTTTTTCTGAATGATTTTATCGCCCGCCCACATGCTATTCATTTGCGGGAATTCTTTTAACGCCTGAGCGACCGCTTTGACGAAAAAGGCGAAGAACGTTAAATTAAAGCCTTCTGTCTTCTTGAAGGAATCTTTTATTTTGTTGCGATATGCCACCATATTTGTGACGTCGACTTCCATCATCGTCCAAGCATGCGGAATTTCTGTTTTGCTTCGTTTCATATTGGAAGCAATTGCTTTTCTTACGCCTGTGACAGGGATTTCTATATCTCCGGCTGTAGACGCAGGATATGAAGTCTCTTCCTTCTTCGGCTCTGGTTTTGGTGAAGACGCAGGTGCAGGAGCTGCTGTTTTCGGCTCCTCAGGTCGTTCTTGCACGCCGCCTGTTTCAATGATGCGCTGAATATCTTTTCGCGTAATGCGCCCGCCGGCACCTGTTCCTGTCACTTGATCAAGATCAATTCCGTGCTCTCCGGCCAAACGAAGTACAGCTGGCGAGTAGCGCTTTTTATTGGGCTGACTGGCTTCTTCGGCGCGGCTTTCTGCGGCAGGTGTCTCCGCTGCTGCTGACGCCTCCGACTGCTCTTGTTTTTGTTCAGCCGGGTTGGCGCCTTCTGTTTCAATTTTGCAAATGATTTCCCCGACTTGCAGGGTCTGGCCTTCTTCACCCACAAGCTCTGTTATCGTACCTGTAAAAGAAGACGGAACCTCTGCATTCACCTTATCTGTCATGACTTCCGCGATCGGATCGTATTTGTTCACTTTATCACCGGGGGTGACAAGCCATTTGCTGATCGTCCCCTCTGTCACGCTTTCTCCAAGCTGCGGCATCGTCATTTGTTCAATTGCCATGATTGTATCCTCCTTACGTCTTTAAAACTCCGCTAATTCTCTCATCGCCGCTTCCACTTTATCAGGGTTGACCATAAAGTATTTTTCCATTGTCGGCGCATAAGGCATAGCCGGAATATCAGGACCTGCAAGCCGTTTGATCGGCGCGTCTAAGTCGAACAGACAATGCTCGGATATAATCGCAGCCACCTCACTCATGATGCTGCCTTCTTTTGTATCCTCTGTGACCAAAAGGACCTTACCGGTTTTGGATGCGGCTTCGATGATTGCTTCTTTATCAAGCGGATAAACCGTTCTTAAATCCACCACATGCACTGAAATGCCATCTTTTTCGAGACGTTCTGCGGCTTGTAACGCGAAGTGGACACACAGGCCGTATGTGATCACTGTGATATCTTCGCCTTCCCGTTTCACATCAGCCTTGCCGATTGGCAGGACATAATCATCTGCCGGAACCTCTCCTTTTATCAGGCGGTATGCACGCTTGTGCTCAAAAAACAGCACCGGATCTTCATCACGAACTGCGGCTTTTAAGAGGCCTTTCGCGTCATATGGCGTTGAAGGCATCACAATCTTCAGTCCGGGCTGATTGGCGAAAATCGCTTCGACTGACTGAGAATGATAAAGGGCCCCATGTACACCTCCGCCGTATGGCGCTCTGACGACAATCGGACAGCTCCAATCATTGTTGCTGCGGTAACGGATTTTAGCCGCTTCAGAAATAATTTGGTTGACTGCCGGCATAATAAAATCAGCAAACTGCATTTCAGCAATTGGTCTCATCCCGTACATAGCCGCTCCGATGCCGACTCCAGCAATCGCAGATTCAGCAAGCGGCGTATCCATAACACGCTCTTCCCCGAATTGTTCGTAGAGGCCGGCTGTCGCTTTAAACACACCGCCTTTTCTTCCTACATCTTCCCCAAGGACGAAGACGCGAGGATCTCGTTCCATTTCTTCTTTCATCGCCAAATTGATCGCATCAATATATGACATTACTGACATTTGTTCTTCCTCCCTACTTCGCATACACATAATCAAGCGCTGACTCAGGAGCTGCATAAGGGGCGTTCTCCGCTTCATCCGTCGCTTCATTTACGATTGCCATAATTTCATCCAGCATAGTTTGTTCTGTCTCATCGGACAGCAGGCCTGTTTCCTTTAAGTAAGCTTGATAAGTAAGCAGGGGATCACTTTTTTTCGCTTCCTCTACTTCTTCACGGCCTCTGTAGCTGCTGTCATCATCATCACTGGAATGCGGTGTAAGGCGGTAAGAAATTGTTTCAATTAATGTCGGGCCTTCTCCTCTGCGCGCGCGTTCACGTGCTTCTTTGACCGCTTGATAAACTTCCAGCGGATCATTTCCATTCACGGTTATGCCAGGCATTCCATAGCCGACGGCACGGTCGGAAATGTTCTCACATGCGACTTGCTTATCGTAAGGCACTGAGATTGCGTATTTGTTGTTTTCACACATAAAAATCACCGGGAGCTTATGGACAGCGGCAAAGTTTGCTCCTTCATGGAAATCGCCTTGGTTTGAAGAGCCTTCACCAAAAGTAACAAAGGCTGCGATATCCTTTTTCTCCATACGTCCCGCCAGCGCAATACCGACTGCGTGCGGAACTTGCGTTGTTACTGGAGACGATCCTGTTACGATGCGGTTTTTCTTTTGTCCGAAATGCCCCGGCATCTGACGGCCACCTGAGTTTGGATCTGCAGCTTTGGCAAACCCGGACATCATTAAGTCCTTTGCTGTCATGCCAAATGCCAGCACGACACCCATGTCTCTGTAGTACGGCAGTACATAATCCATTTCACGGTCAAGAGCGAAAGCCGCTCCTACCTGTGCTGCTTCCTGTCCTTGACAAGAGATCACGAACGGGATTTTGCCAGAGCGGTTTAACAGCCACATTCTTTCATCAATTTTTCTTGCTAACAGCATGGTTCTATACATATCAACGGCTTCCTGATCAGTCAGCCCTAGTGCTTGATGTCGGTTTGTACTCATTCAAGCCCCTCCTTTGTGCTTTTAAAAATGAATGGCTTTGCCGTCTGCGGCAAGCGCTGCTTCTCCAATCGCTTCAGAAAGCGTCGGATGCGGATGAATCGTTTGTCCGACCTCCCACGGCGTCGCGTCCAGTACTTTTGCAAGGCCCGCTTCTGAAATCATGTCGGTGACATGAGGGCCGATCATATGCACGCCGAGGATATCATCCGTATCACGATCAGCCACGATTTTTACGAATCCGTCGCTTTCTCCGTATACAAGCGCTTTTCCAATTGCCATAAATGGGAACTTGCCGACCTTGACATTGTGCCCATTCTCTTTCGCTTCATCTTCTGTTAAGCCGACACTGGCAGCTTCAGGGCTTGAGTAGATGCACTTCGGTACAAGCGTTGGATCTAGCGAATGCGGATTAAGACCTGCAAAATGCTCAACGGCAATGATTCCTTCATGCGATGCAACGTGAGCTAACTGAAGTCCACCGATTACGTCTCCGATTGCATAAATATGAGATTCCTTCGTTTGGCAGCTTTCATTGACTGAAATGACGCCTTTTTCAGTGATAATATCTGTGTTTTCTATACCGATGCCTTCGATATTTGCCTGTCTGCCGATGGAAACTAGCATTTTTTCAGCAGAGTAAGTAACGGTTTTTCCGTCTTTTTCCGCTTGTATGCTGATGTCCTCTGACGTTTTTGTCATTGTGTCAGGCAGCACTTTTGCCCCTGTAACGAACTGAATGCCTTTCTTTTTAAGAAGACTTTCCATTTCTTTTGAAATGTCTTGATCCTCAGTCGGCAATATGCGGTCCGCGTATTCAATAACCGTTACCTTCACGCCAAAATCATGAAGCATAGACGCCCATTCGATACCGATAACGCCGCCGCCGACGATGATGATCGATTTTGGCAGCTCCTCCATTTGGAGAGCCTCATCCGAAGTCAATACATGCTTGCCGTCCGCTTCAAGGCCCGGAAGCATTCTCGGTCTTGACCCTGTTGCAATGATGACTTGTTTCGGGATCAGCATGTCATTTTCTTCGCCATTTCCCCGTTCAACAGAGATCGTTCCCGGCAGCGGGGAGAAGATTGACGGTCCGAGGATACGGCCATATCCGTCGTACACGTCGATTTTTCCTTTTTTCATTAAATGATTCACACCGGCTGCAAGCTTATCCACAACAGCTTGCTTACGCTGCTGTACTTTTTCAAAGTTGAGGGACACGCCAGCCGTTTCCACTCCGAATTGATCGGCTTCACGAGCTGTCCGGTATACCTCCGCGCTTCTAAGCAGCGCTTTACTCGGGATACAGCCTTTATGCAGACATGTTCCCCCGAGCTTTTCCTTTTCCACAACGGCTGTTTTTAAGCCGAGCTGAGCGGCTCTGATGGCCGCAACATAACCGCCGGTACCGCCGCCCAGAATGACTACGTCATACTCAGTTGCCATGGTGACTCACTCCTAGTCTGTCTATTCAATACGATATTGTTTGGATTGCTCTTCGCCCAGCAATACCCTGAGCGCCCCTTGGGCCAGAGACTGCAGTTCATTTTCTCCCGGATAGACTAACACGTCTGAAATCCAATCTATGTATGATCTGATACTGGAAACAAAGCTTTTGCCGTACGCAAGGCCTCCCGTCAGCACAATCGCTTCAACTTCGCCTTTTAATACACTGCTGGCTGCCCCGATTTCCTTTGCTACCTGATACGCCATGGCATCAAAAATGAAACGGGCTTTTTCATCGCCCCCCTGAATCATCTGTTCCACTTTCACTGCGTCATTCGTACCGAGATAGCCGAAAAGCCCGCCGGTGCCTACCAGTTTTTTCATGATTTCTTCTTTTGTATACTGTCCTGAAAAACATAAATCCACAAGATCTCCCGCAGGCACTGTTCCTGCACGTTCAGGACTGAATGGCCCCTCTCCGTGAAGGCCGTTATTGACGTCTATCACTCGCCCGTGGTCATGGACGCCAATTGTAATTCCGCCGCCCATATGGGTAACAATCATTTTCATGTTCTCATATCGTTTGCCCAGAGAGGCTGCCGCCTTACGGGCGACAGCTTTTTGGTTTAACGCATGGAAAATACTTTTCCGTTCAATTTCGGGCATACCTGAGATTTTTGCGAGCACTGACATTTCGTCTACGACAACAGGATCGACGATATACGAAGGGATATTCAGGCCGTCAGCGATTTCTCGCGCGATAATACCGCCGAGATTAGAAGCATGCTGGCCGGCATAGCCGCTTTTCAAGTCCTCAATCATGTCATCGTTCACTTCGTAAGTTCCGCCTTCAATCGGCCGGAGAAGGCCGCCTCTGGCGCAGACTGCATCAAACTTTGAGATATTGATTCCCTGTTCATGAAGCGTTTCAAGAATATGGTTTTTGCGAAATTCATACTGATCAATAATATGGTTAAATCGCTGCAGCTCTTCTATGTTGTGTCTCAATGTTTTTTCAAAGATGCTTCGTTCGTTATGAAAAACACCGATTTTCGTTGAAGTTGAGCCTGGATTAATTGTGAGAATGCGTTTTTCATCATGTAGCACTTTCATAACCTCCAGATCAATTTCTTAACGTCTGTTTAATACACTGTGGCCGTTTTGCAAAAACTGGCTTCTTGAGCGGCGCATGCGTTCAATCCGTTCCTCTGCCAAGCGGTCAGCTGCTAAATATGTTGGAATGCCGTCACGCTGAGAAATCTCAAGTACACGCTCAATATTGCCGTAAATGCCTTCAACTTTTTTCAATGCACGTTCTGCATTATAGCCGTAAAGCTCATCTGCCACGTTGATCACGCCGCCTGCGTTAATGACATAATCCGGTGCGTAAACGATACCCATTTCGTGAATTTGATCGCCATGGCGCGTTTCTTTTAATTGGTTATTAGCCGCACCCGCGATGACTTTCGCCTTCAGCTGTTTAATGGTGTCGTCGTTGATTGTCGCTCCAAGGGCGCACGGTGCATAAATATCGCACTCTTGTGAATAAATCTCTTCCGGATCAACCGCACGGGCGCCAAAATCTTCAACTGCGCGCTGTACTGACTGTTTGTTGATATCCGTAACGATTAAGTTTGCCCCTTCTTCATGCAGGTGGCGGCATAGGTTGTAGGCCACATTCCCTACACCCTGTACAGCGATGGTTTTCCCTTCAAGAGAGTCGGTTCCGAAAGCAGCTTTAGCGGCTGCTTTCATTCCTCTGTACACCCCGTACGCTGTAACTGGAGATGGATTTCCAGAAGAGCCGAAAGCAGGAGAAATCCCTGTGACATAGTCTGTTTCATCATGAATAATGTCCATATCCTCAACCGTTGTACCCACATCTTCAGCTGTAATGTATCTGCCGTTCAGTCCTTGAATATAGCGGCCAAACGCGCGGAACATTTCTTCATTTTTGTCTTTGCGTGGATCGCCGATTATTACTGTTTTTCCGCCGCCAAGGTTTAGGCCTGCAGCCGCGTTTTTATAGGTCATGCCTCTTGCCAGTCTGAGCGCGTCTTCAATTGCCGCTTCTTCATTTTCATATGTCCACATTCTCGTTCCGCCAAGCGCCGGACCAAGCGTTGTATCATGAATTGCGATAATCGCTTTTAAGCCTGATTGTTCATCTTGGCAGAATACTAATTGTTCATAATCGTATTTCTCCATATATTTAAAAAGTTCCATGTTCGTTCCTCCTAATGTGTGTATTCTTCAGATGCGCATATCGCCAGCGCAATGGAATACAGTTTATTTTCAGCGGAGTCCGCTCTGCTCGTTAAGGCAATCGGCGCTTTTGCTCCTGTAATGACAGCCGCCACGCTGGCCTTTGCAAAATAGATTAGTGATTTATATAAAATATTGCCGGCCTCAATTGTCGGGACGAGAAGGATATCAGCGCTGCCCGCTACATTTCCCGAAATCTTTTTCTGGGCTGCAGCAATTTGTGATATTGCGTTATCCAAAGCAAGCGGTCCATCAACAGTGCAGCCTTTGATCTGGCCTCTTTTGCACATTTGAGCAAGAGCAGCAGCATTCACTGTCGCTTCCATTTTCGGGTTCACCGTTTCGACCGCTGCCAGAGCAGCTGCTTTTGGCATATTGTTCCCTACTGCATGAGCCACATGAACGGCGTTTTGCAAAATCTGCCGAAGCTCTTCCAGCGAAGGGGCAATATTCATAGCCGAATCTGTCACAAACATCAATCTGTCAAAGTCCGGTATATCAAACACAGCCACGTGGGAAAGGACACTGGTTGACCGAAGCCCCTCTTGTCTGTTCAACACCGCTTTAAGCAAAACAGAAGTCGGCACATTCCCTTTCATTAAAACGTCCGCTGTTTTATGATGTACAGCACGGACTGCTAATTTTGCCGATTCCTCAGGCGAATCGGCATGAACGATTTCCACATGATGCCCTTGAATAGATGATGTCAGATCGTTTAGTTTCTTGCTGTCGCCCACTAACAAAAAACGGGCGGATAGGTGCTCGGCTGCCAGCTTTACAGCCCGGATCACTTCCTCATCCTCAGCATGGGCAACCGCAATGGTCTTGTTTTTGTACATCGACGCTTTGCCGATCAAATCTTTCAGCTTCATCTGTTACCACCTTTCTTGTTTCGACTCCGCCTTTTAATATGCAAGTTCCATGCCAGCTCCTCGCCATGCTGTCAAAACGGGATATATTGAAAAATCCGTGCAGATGTTTGCGTTCATTCTGCAAATTATTGCATGCCTTCATTTGCAAGGCCGTATTTATCCATTTTGTAATATAAATTCCGAATGCTGACACCGAGGGCTTTCGCTGTTTTTGTCCGGTTAAAGTGATGCTTTTCGAGCGTTTGCTGGATCAAGTGCGCTTCAAATTTTTCTACTGCGACAGACAGCTTTTCGCCTTCGATATCCGGAAACTCAAACCCTGTACCCTGTTCTGTGTCACTTTCTTTCTGTTCAAGTTCGAAAACAGGCAGGTGATCTTTTTCAATCCATTCCATATGCGGATTCAGAAAAATCATGGCTCGTCCAAGGACATTTTCCAGCTCGCGGACATTCCCAGGCCAATGGTATGCAGATAAGGCACGCAAGGCTTGCTGCGAGAGCCCCTTTACATTCCTGCCGTAATCCCGGTTGATCTTTTGGATAAGCCTGACGCTTAGTGCTTCAATGTCTTCCAGCCGCTGCCGCAAAGGCGGGATAGAGATCGGATAGCGGTTGATCCGGTAATACAAGTCTTCGCGGAATGTTCCATCCGCCATCGCCTTTTCGATATTTACATTTGTCGCCGCGATCACTCTGACATTGACAGGGATCGCTTTTGTGCCGCCTACTCTAACGATTTCCTTCTCTTGAAGGACGCGGAGCAATTTCGCCTGCATATTTTGTGTCAGCTCGCCGATTTCATCTAAGAAAATGCTGCCGTTATTGGCTTCTTCGAATAAGCCCTTTTTACCTCCGCGCTTCGCTCCTGAAAACGCACCATCCTCATAGCCGAACAATTCTGATTCGAGGAGGTTTTCAGATAGGGCTGCACAGTTCACGCGAATAAATTTATTGTATTTCCGGTCGCTTTCGTTATGGATGGCATGGGCGAACAGTTCTTTTCCTGTTCCCGATTCCCCGCGCAACAAAATCGTTGCCGGTGTTTTCGCCCCGAGCTTCGCCTGTTCAAGCGCAACCAGCATTTGCTCGCTTTTGCCGATAATGTCGTCAAACGTGTATTTTGCTTCAAGCGTCCGAATGATTTGCCTGGCGCGGTTAAGCTCCGCTGTCAGCATTTTAATTTCGGACACATCGTGAATCACACCGACGCTGCCTTTCAAAATCCCGTCTACAATGACCGGCGCTACATTGACGATGACCTCTTTTTCATTCGGGCCGACCTTCATTCTGACACCGCGGACAGGTCGTCTTGTTTCAAGCACCTTTAAATGCATGCTTTCGCCTTCAGAGATATCAGTGTTTGCAGGCTTGCCGATGACTTCTTTTTCAGAAAGCCCCGTCATTTTCGTATACGCTTTATTGATCAAGAGTCCGATGCCGTTTTCATCAACGACAGAAATTGCCTCATCGGAGGATTGAATAATCGCCTCCAGCATCGTGCGCACCTGTTTGAGATTCGTCACTTCCTCCGCCAGCTCAACGGCATCCGTTATATCCTTGAATACACAAAGTGCTCCGAGCAAACGGCCGCCTTCATCAATAATCGGCAGTCTGGTAGTCACGATTTGATTCTCGCCTAAAAGCTGCTTCTGGTTGTATTCAGGCACTCTTGTTTTTAAAATCCGCGGCATCTTTGTGCTCGGAATGACTTCTTTGATCGGGCGCCCGATGACTTCCTCGCGTTTTTTCCCGACCATTTTTTCGGCCATATGGTTAAAGAGAATGATTTCTTCATTGATATCAATAAAAATCATCCCGTCATGGGTAGAATTAAAAATTCGGTCGTGTTTGTATGTTTGCTCTTTCAGCATTTGAATCAGGTGTTGCTTTTCTTCCATCAGCTGAAAAACGATGTACGCCATTTTCCCTGGCATAACAATAGTCTCTTCATGCTTTTCCCGAAGGAGTTCGTCAAACACGGCTTGATTGCCGGTGGTATGAATGACGATATCCGGTTTTTGTTGTATGTAAGGTTTCCAATCAGATGAAACGGCAATCCCATACTGTTCTGCTTCTATCAATCCCGGCGCCTCGGGGTCTTTGTCAACCACGGCAATGATCTCTATGATGGCTGTTTTGATCAGAATGTGTAATAACGCCGTTCCCCTTTTGCCGGCACCTACAATCAGTACCTTTTGCATCCCGCTACCCCTTTGTATGAAAAAATTTGCACACCTATTTATTCCGTTGCAATAATTTGCACAACCCTATGTTACCACGTTTTCTTCTCTTGACAAAATATTTTTTCCGCTGGACAATAAAGGAAATGAAAAGATAAAGGAGTTTTCTGAGGATGAGCCGACTTCTTGCGCTCTTGATATTAGTCATCCCCGGCGCCATTTCCGCTTTAGGCATTAAACTGATGAGGGATACGCTTTTCGGCCATACGATAAAGCCATTCGGAGCTCTTTGGCTCCAAGGTTTGTCAGGATTTATCTTTTTTGTGTTCGGCCTTTATGTGCTGGCTGGGTTCATTTTATTCAGAGACAGAAAACGCAATCAAGTCAGCCCGCGATTCAGAAAACGATAGCTGCAAAAAAGCCGGAGAACACTCCGGCTTTTTTAGTCGAAACTATTCGTCAGGCAAAACAGTCTTGGCAATTGTTTTATCTAACGCTTCATAGTCATAATAAGAAATCGTCTTGTACAGTTCATTTCGTGTCTGCATATCATGAAGCCCTTCTTTTTGTGAGCCCCGCTCCTTCATCAAACCAAACATTCGTTCATAAGCTTTTGCCGCCGCTCGAAGCGATGTGACAGGATAAATCACCATGCGAAACCCCATATCTTCGAATTCATCGGCGCGATAATACGGCGTTTTCCCAAATTCGGTCATATTCGCAAGAAGCGGAACGGAGATGTGTTCAGCAAACTGGCGGAATTCGTTCTCCGCCTGAAGCGCTTCCGGAAATATCGCATCCGCTCCAGCCTCAATGTAAGCCTCTGACCGTTTCATTGCGGCATCAATTCCTTCCTGCGACCTGGCATCAGTACGGGCAACAACGATAAGGGAGGGCGCCGCTTGTTTGATCGCTTTTATTTTTTGCGCCATTTCCTTTATCGGAACAAGCTGTTTGCCATTTAAATGTCCGCATTTTTTCGGAAGCTGCTGGTCTTCGATTTGAACGGCGGCTACTCTGGCTTCAAGCATCTCGCGGGCAGTTCGGGCGGCATTTAACACACCGCCAAATCCCGTATCGATATCAACAAGCAGAGGCAGATCAGCTGCACGCACAAGATCTTTGGCCCGATCAGCCATTTCTGTCGACGTGATGATCCCTAAATCAGGAAGCCCCCTGCTGGCTGTATATGCCGCACCAGACAAATAAATGGCAGAAAAACCGGCCTCCTTTGCAAGCAAGGCGGCCATCCCGTCATGGGCGCCGGGAATTTGCAGAATGTCCGGCGCTGACATCAGCTTGCGGAAACGCCCGGCAAGCTCCTCTTGTGACGATTGTTTATTGACGATCCACGACATGACGCAAGTCCTCCTTCTTTTACATGCAGAACATATCTACGAATTCATTTACGCGCATCGTTTGTAATGTCTCGTAGCTGGTACAGCGCTCATAAATGTGTTTGTGCTGTTTATCAGCATAATGAGTCTTGAGATTGGCAGAAAACTTTTCCAGCAGTTTCGGCACTGCCTCGTCTCTTCGAAAACGATGGCCGAGCGGAAATTCACATTCCACCATTTCCGTGCTCGTTCCGTCTTTAAAATGAACCTGAACGGCATTTGAAATGGAACGCTTGTCGGGTTTCAGGTAATCCTCCGTATATGTTTTATTTTCAGTCACTTCCATTTTATCACGAAGTTTATCTATTCTCGGATCACTCGCTGTTTCAGCTTCATAATGCTGCGCGGTAATATCACCAAAAAGCAAACCGATTGCTGTAATGTATTGGAGGCAGTGATCACGATCAGCGGGATTGTGAAGCGGGCCTTTTTTATCAATGATTCGGATAGCGGATTCGTGCGTTCTGATGACAACACGGTCAATCTCATCAATCCGGCACTTTACCTGCGGATGAAGAATGACGGCGCACTCCGCCGCTGTCTGGGCGTGAAATTCCGCAGGATAAGACACTTTAAATAACACATTTTCCATGACATAAGCGTCGAGCGAACGTGCGAGTTTGATCTCTTGTTTATTGAATAAAACGTCTTGGAACCCCCACCCCGGTGCGCTCAAAGCTGTCGGATAACCCATTTCCCCTTTTAACGCCATCAATGCCAAATGAACGCCTCTGCTCGTTGCGTCTCCTGCCGCCCACGATTTACGCGAGCCGGTATTCGGTGAATGCCGGTATGTCCTCAAGGCAGCATTGTCAATCCATGCATTCGAAAGTGCATTTTTGATTTCTACTCTTCCGCCGCCCAAAAGCTTTGCTGCAACAGCAGTTGTCGCAACTTTGACAAACAGCACATGATCAAGGCCAACTCGGTTTAAGCTGTTTTCTAACGCAAGCACGCCTTGAATTTCGTGTGCTTTGATCATCATTTCAAGTACGTCGCGTACCGTTAAAGGATCTTTTCCTTCAGACAGCCCCACTCTCGATACATAATCAGCAGTGGCAAGGATTCCTCCCAGATTATCAGACGGATGCCCCCACTCCGCAGCCAGCCACGTGTCGTTGTAATCGAGCCAGCGGATCATGCACCCGATATTAAACGCCGCTCTCACCGGATCAAGAACATATGATGTTCCCGGCACTTTGCTTCCATTCGGGACAATCGTTTCAGGAACAATCGGGCCGAGCAGCTTCGTGCATTCAGGATACCGGAGCGCCAAAATCCCGCAACCCAGCGTATCCAGCAACACATGCCCAGCTGTTGTATACGCCTCGGAACTTGTAATCTCTTTCTCAAGCACATAGTCTGTAATTTCTTCAATGACATGATCCGTTTTCAGCATTCTACCAGTTCCTTTCATGATTTATGATTCGGCCTGATGACGCGGGCCCATATAGCTGACACGAGGGCGGAAGAGACGGTTATTGGAATGCTGTTCGATAACATGGGCGCATAAACCGGACGTTCTTGCGCTGAAAAAGACAGGTGTATACAAAGGAATCGGTATGCCGAGCATCCAATACACCGGGGCAGCGTAGTAATCCAAATTCGGGTAAAGCCCTTTTTCCTTCTCCATCAGCCGCTCTCCCGCTTCACACATCTCGTATAAACGATGGTCACCGGCTTTGTCGCATAATTGCTGCAACGCCTCTTTCATCATGAGTGCTCTCGGGTCCATTTTTTTCATATACACCCGGTGGCCGAACCCCATAACTTTTTGTTTTCTGTTCAGTTTTGTTTGCAGAAGCTGCTCAAAGTCGGATGTTGTTTTCGCCTCCAAAAGCATATACATCACAGCTTCGTTTGCTCCTCCGTGAAGATTCCCTTTCAGGGAGGCGACAGCTCCTGTCAAAGCACCATAAAGATCCGAATGTGTAGAAGCGATGACCCTTGCCGCAAAGGTTGAATTCGGCATCTCATGCTCACTGTACAGGACGAGGGAGCGGTCAAAAATCCGTTCTTCCAGTGAGGACGGCAATTTCCCTGTCATCATGTATAGAAAGTTCGCACTGTAGGATAGGGTTTGAAGCGGAAGAATCGGCTCTTTCTTATTGATGATCCTGTAGCTGGCAGCAGTGAGGGCAGGCATTTTCCCGAGAAGCTGATAGGCGCGTTCTTTGTTTGCAGAAGGAGACCGATCATCTATTTGCCGATCATAGCCGGCAAGTGCCGACAGGCCGGTACGCAGGCTATCCATCGGATGAGTATGCTCAGGGAGCAGCTCAAGCAGGCGGAGAATATCAGCCGGCAGATTTGATGCGCTGTTTATGTTTCTTTCCAGCATTTTCGTTTCACTTTCAACCGGCAGCCGGCCCTCCAGCAATAAATGGACAAGCTCCAAGTAGCTTTTTGTTTTAGAAAGATCAATTAAGTCATAGCCTCTTATTAAAATCTGGCTGTACTGCGTGTCAAGATAAGAAATATGGGTTTCTGCCGCGATTACACCATCCAATCCCGGAGAATAATGCTGTTTCTCCTCCATATCCTCAACCTCCGTTTTTGCGTTTTTGTCTATCAAATTGCGCCAAGCAAATGCTTGGAAATAATCAATCTTTGAATCTCGTTCGTCCCTTCATAGATTTGCGTCACCTTTGCATCACGAAGCAGCCGCTCGACCGGATAATCCTTCATATAGCCATATCCCCCATAAATCTGGACGGCGTCTAATGCCGCCCTTACCGCAGAATCAGAAGCAAATTGTTTAGCCATAGACGCTTCTTTTCCACAAGCTAAGCCGCGGTTATGGAGGTCTGCCGCATGATACACCAGATGCCTTGCTGCCTCTGCCCTTGTCGCCATGTCAGCCAGCTTAAACGATATGCCTTGATTGGCTGCGATAGGCCTCCCAAATTGCATCCGCTGTTTCGCATAAGCAACGGCATGCTCAAGAGCCGCCTCTGCAATACCGAGCGCCTGTGCCGCAATGCCGATGCGGCCGACATTTAAATTCGCCATGGCAATGTTGAAGCCATCACCCTCTTTGCCAAGCAAATTTTCTTCAGGCACTTCTGCATCATCAAAAATCAGTTCCGTAGTATTAGAGCCATAAAGCCCTAGCTTTCTTTCTTTTTTTCCAACGGTAAAACCGGGTGTGTTTTTTTCAACGATAAAAGCCGAAATTCCGTGCCTGCCTTGATCTGGTGCTGTTAAAGCAAACGTGATATAGATATCGGCGGCTCCGCCATTCGTAATGAATATCTTCGATCCGTTTAATACGTATTTGCCGTTCTTTTTGATTGCTGTTGTACGGAGACTTCCGGCATCCGACCCTGAATGAGGCTCAGTCAGCGCAAATGCACCCAAATGGTCTCCTGAAGCGAGCTTCGGTATATATTTCATCTTCTGTTCTTCGTTGCCGAAGTACAGAATCGGATTTGTGCCGACTGAGGTATGAACGGAAAGAATGACACCGACAGCCGCGCTGATTTTTGAAATCTCATGAATCGCCAAAATATAAGAAACAACATCCGCACCAGCACCGCCGTATCGTTCCGGCACCGGTATTCCCATTAAGCCGTGCTCACCCATTTTTTTGATCAGCTGAAGAGGAAATTCGTCTGTTTCCTCCATGATTTTTGCAGCAGGAGCAATTTCTTTTCTGGCAAAATCACGCACCATTTTTCGCATCATGACTTGCTCTTGGGTTACATGCAACTCGGCCACCCCCGGATGGATTGACTTTAAGAAGTCCTCTCCTCATATTGATAAAAGCCGCGTCCGCTCTTTTTGCCAAGCCAGCCTGCTTTGACGTATTTGCGGAGCAGCGGGCAAGGACGGTATTTGGAATCGCCAAGGCCGGAATAAAGAACTTCCATAATCGATAAACACGTATCCAGCCCGATAAAATCCGCTAATGTAAGCGGGCCCATCGGATGATTCATGCCCAGCTTCATCACCTCGTCTATTGCCTCCGGCTTCGCCACCCCCTCATACACGCAATAGATGGCTTCATTAATCATCGGAAGAAGAATGCGATTGGAAACAAACCCCGGAAAATCATTGACTTCTACTGGTGTTTTCCCCATCTTTTCCGCTAATCCCATAACAACTAAGGCCGTTTCTTCTGATGTAGCCAAGCCGCGAATCACTTCAACTAGCTTCATCACAGGAACGGGATTCATAAAATGCATGCCAATGACTCGTTCAGGCCGGTTTGTCACAGCAGCGATTTCTGTAATAGGCAAGGAAGATGTATTGCTGGCCAAAATGGTATGAGGCGGACAAATGTGATCAAGTGTTTTAAACAGTTCGGTTTTCGCCGTCATGTTTTCTGCAATAGCCTCAATCACTATGTCTGCATGCTTTGCCTCCTCAAGCGTTCGAGAGAGCGAAATGCGGCTGATTACACCCTTCACTTCCGCTTCGGTCTTTCTTCCTTTTTCAGCATCACGGGTCAGCTGTTTCTTCAACCGCTTCAATCCTGCCTCCGCAGCCTCCGGGTGCACATCGTACATCCGCACATAAAAGCCTGCGCCAGCAGCTGTTTGAGCAATTCCGCTACCCATCTGTCCTGCGCCAGCTACCATGATTTGTTTCATTTCCATTCAAATCCCCTTTTTCGTCTGTTTTAATGAACTTGCACTAAGACGGCGTCACCCTGAGCTGCACCGCTGCAAATGGCGGCAACACCCAGTCCCCCTCCCCGTCGCTTTAATTCGTAAACAAGTGTCATGAGTATTCTCGCACCGCTTGCGCCGATCGGGTGGCCGAGGGCGATCGCACCACCGTTTACATTTACTTTTTCAAGATCGAAACCGACGATTTTTTTACATGTCAAAACAACAGAAGCAAACGCTTCATTTACTTCAAACAAGTCAATATCTTGGACGGTTAAACCGTTCTTTTTCAGGAGCTTGTTAATTGCAAACCCCGGAGCTGCCGCTAGCTCGTACGCTTGCATTCCCATAGTTGAAAAACCAAGAATTGTAGCAAGAGGCCGTTTGCCAAGTCCAGCAGCTTCGTCCTCAGACATCAGCACGAACGCACCGGCTCCGTCGTTGACCCCGGGAGCATTACCGGCTGTGATGGAACCGTCACTTGTATAAATCGGAGAAAGTTTTGCAAGCTGATCCAGAGTTGTGTCACGCCGAATCGCTTCATCTTTTTCAACCATATTTGTTTTTCCTTTTCGGTTGGTCCAGCTTACGGGAACGATTTCATCCTGAAACTTTCCTTCATCGGCTGCCTTAGCTGCCCGCGCATGACTTCTTAGCGCCCATTCATCCTGCTCCCTGCGTGAAATTCCATATTCCTTGGCGGCTGTATTTCCGTGAACAGCCATATGCACCTCGTCAAACGCGCACGTTAACCCGTCATAAACCATTAAGTCCCTAAGCTCACCGTCTCCCATCCGCGCTCCCCATCGTCCGGCGGGAAGGGCATACGGAATATTGCTCATGCTTTCCATTCCCCCGGCAACAAGAATGTTCGCATCTCGCGCCCGAATCATTTGATCACACAAGGTGACAGCGCGCAGTCCGGATGCGCAGACTTTATTCAGCGTTTCTGACGGCACACTCCAAGGCATTCCGGCCAGACGGGCAGCTTGGCGGGAAGGAATCTGCCCTGAGCCGGCTTGGACAACCATGCCCATAACAGTTCCTTCCACCTCATCTCCAGATACTCCAGCGCGATGTAACGCCTCCTTCATCGCAATGCCCCCAAGCTCAGCAGCTTTCACCTCTTTCAACGCTCCGCCGAATTTGCCAAATGGTGTTCTAGCGGCACTTACAATGACTGTTTTCCTCATGGTTTCACCTCATTCAGAAGATAGACAGCGCTTACAATTTCTAGTTGTCTTCTATGAATGTATGCTTTCAAACGGGCATGAATGAATGAAAAAAGAAGGCTGCTCCAACAGCCTCCTTCTATAACAACTATTTATTTTTTAGCAATGCCAAAGCCTTTGCAGGAAAATCGGTGAAAATGCCGTCTGCCCCCACTTCAAAGAGGCGCTTCAAATCTTCTGGCCGATTGACTGTATACGGCCTTACCTTGATCGAACTGTTCCTCATTTTCTTCAGTACTTCATCTGCTGTCCCCGGGCTGTTCAGCTTCGGGTGATAGCCGGATGCTGGAATAGATGTGATATACTGATCAGCCTGATAAAGCACATCTGAAGTCAATGCCGCCCGTTCGATATGGGGAGCGAGCCGGGCGCATAGCGCCAAGCTTTCATGATTAAACGTGGACAGGATGATTCTTTCCTCTATATTGAATCGTTTCACTGCCTCCAGCACTTTTTCTTCCATCCCTTCATAGCGGATCACACTGTTTTTTAATTCAATGTTGATGAGAAAATCCTTTTTATCCGCCCATGAGAGCACGTCTTCAAGCAGCGGCACTTTGATATCACTGTACGTTTGATCGTGACCAGCGGCCGCATTCGCAGTCATGATCACATCATACACTGTATCCTTCACGAATCCTTTGAGCGATGTCGTCCGGTCAAGTCTTTCATCATGGATCACAACAATGCGTCCGTCTTTTGTCAGCTGCACATCAAGCTCAATTCCGTCCGCTCCGGCTTCAATCCCTTTTTCAAATGCAAGCATAGTATTTTCGGGATATTGACCTGATGCCCCCCGATGGGCAAAAATCTTTGTCATCGTTTCACCTCAAGCCCTAAAGTTTTCTCCATTATACTGATTTTGGCGGTTCCACTCTAGAATTTAGGCTGTTTCAATCTTACTGGTCGTAATAAGAGTCAATGCCGGTGACAATCGCATCTGCGGCTTTTTGCTGGTATTCTTCGCTTCCAAGCTTGTCCGCGTCAGAGCTGTTTGTCATAAATCCAAGCTCCGTCAGCACACTCGGCATTTGTGAATATGTAATGACGTAAAAGTCAGATTCTTTCACGCCCCTGTCTCTCGTTTGTAAGGATGAAACCAGCTGGGACTGAATATCTGACGCCAGACGCCGGCTGTTTTCCCCTTCATAATCAGACTGAAAATACGTTTCTGTTCCCGAAGCTGAAGCAACCCCTGAATTCACATGAATGCTAACAAAAAGATCGGCCTGATTAGCACTTGCCTTTGCCACTCTTTCTTCCAAAGTCAGAAAATGATCATCAGACCGGGATGCAACAGGATTGGCTCCCTCCTCTTTCAGTTTGTCCATCACATGCTCTGAGACAGCCAAATTAATATCCTTTTCAAAGAGTCCGTTTCCGACCGCTCCACTGTCTTCACCGCCGTGTCCGGCATCAATATACACTGTTTTCCCTTCTATCGGCTCTGCCGCCTGTGCACAAGGCGCGAGCGTCAATGCCAATCCGCACAGCGCCAAGCTCCTCCATAACATTCTCAACTTTCTCCCTCCGGTCTTTTTATGACGAATTCTTCCGCAACTGAATATCTTCCAGCTGTAAAGTTCCATTATCCTTCTTTGTATATTTCACCATGACATTTGTCTGATCTGGAAGTAATTTACATTCATCGCGTTTATCCTTCGGAACTTGTATCATGGTTTCTTCTCCATTAAGAGAAACCGCAATCGTATGAGGATCAGCAGAGCCAATAAATTTTCCCTCTTCGGTAAACCTTGGCACTGAGTCATCCGCACTTGCAACACTGCACCCCGAAAGAAAGAGCGCAGTAAACAGCAAAAGAGCCGTTTGTTTCACATAATCACCTCTTCCTGATGTTTGGCTTTTATCTTTGACCAGAATGGCAGATTTGTAAAGCCGACGCGAAAGACGGCACTGGAGTTCCACATTTTTCAAAAGGGCTATCCGACCTGACCATTTCCTGTTGTTAGAAAGAAAACAATCGTATTTGTCTATGAGGATGGCTCTAATTGAGGCGCGTATTAGAAAAAATTAACGGAAAGAAGCAACTTTTTATTCATTTTAAAAAATTTGCGGAATGATATGAGCAAATCGTTTGACGGGTGGATCAGCCAGGCGTAACCTTTTAAAGGATATTCACTTTACAGAAAGAAGTTACAGCCATGAAAAAATTCGTTCTGTTGCTCGCTGCAGCGGTCATCACTTACACCATCAGCCACCAAATCAGCGGCGGCTACAAAGCCCCCGAAAAAGAGCGCAGAAAACATCATTCTGTTCTCAAGATATTCAGACGGTAAAGCAGAACAATTGCATTAATTTTTACATATAGGCTAGAATATGTGCGAATCCAAACGAAAGAAGATGATCAAATGAACCCTAAGTATAAACCGCTGTTTGAACCATTTACATTTAGAAGCGGCGTTACAATCGATAACCGGATCACAGTAGCACCAATGACTCATTACGCTTCTAATGAAGACGGTACGATATCTGAAGCAGAGCTTGACTACATCATCCCCCGCTCAAAAGAGATGGGAATGGTGATTACAGCCTGCGCAAACGTCACGCCGGACGGAAAAGCATTTCCCGGGCAGCCGGCCATCCATGACGACTCCAACATTCCAGGTTTAAAAAAATTAGCGCAAGCCATTCAGGCGCAAGGTGCTAAAGCGGTTGTGCAAATTCATCACGGCGGCATTGAATGCCCGTCTGAGCTCGTGCCGCAACAAGATGTTGTAGCGCCAAGTGACGTGTTTAATGACGGCAAGCAAATTGCCCGCGCCTTAACAGACGAAGAAGTGGAAAACATCGTAAAGGCATTTGGAGAAGCGACAAGACGCGCCATTGAAGCCGGCTTTGACGGTGTCGAAATTCACGGCGCAAACGGCTACTTGATTCAGCAGTTTTATTCTCCGAAAACCAATCAGCGCACAGACCGCTGGGGAGGAAGCGACGAAAAACGATTAGCCTTCCCGCTTGCTATTGTCGATGAAGTGAAAAAAGCTGCTGCAGAACATGCGAAGGGTGCGTTCTTAGTCGGCTATCGCCTGTCTCCGGAAGAACCTGAGACACCAGGATTAACAATGACTGAAACCTTTACGCTTGTTGACGCTTTAGGAGATAAAGAATTGGATTACCTTCATATCTCGCTGATGGATGTGAACTCAAAAGCGCGCCGCGGTGCAGATCCGACTCGCACACGCATGGACTTATTGAATGAACGTGTCGGAAACAAAGTGCCGCTTATCGCTGTCGGTTCCATTCATTCCGCAGATGACGCACTAGCTGTGATCGAAAACGGTATTCCGCTAGTCGCTATGGGACGAGAAATTTTAGTTGACCCTGACTGGACAGTGAAAGTAAAAGAAGGCCGGGAAAAACAAATTGAAACCGTGATAAAAGGCACAGACAAAGAAAAATATCATTTGCCTGAACCGCTATGGCAAGCCATTGTGAACACACCTGGCTGGGTGCCTTATAAAGATTAAAGTGCAAAGACTGCCGAAACGATTCGGCAGTCTTTTTTGAATTTAAATAAATAGTTTATGTAAACATCTAAACAGCAAGAGAAGGAGCTCGCCACCAACTTCGAAAAGAAAATCTAGGAAAAGCCCCTCACGCTTTCTTGCTTTTTTCTTTTTCATTCGTACGTCTCCTTTGTTCATGAATGCTTCCTTGCTTACGATTTTACGGGGAAAAGATTTCAATTTGTTCCTGATTGTTTGTTTTTTATGGTCCAAGCAGCGAAAACACATGAAACCATGACTGCAAATGAGATAAAGTCAATCAGGGTGCCTAGTATGTGTGATTCTGTAATGATGTTCGATTGACGCAAAGCGCTAGGATAAATAACACCATCAGCAGTCCGTATATTTCAAACACCTGTATCACTCCTCCTTGCGGAAAATCGATCCTTCATATTCATCACCCATGAAATAAATGTCCCCAAAACAAAACGCCTCCTATTTATCAGCGTAAACTAATAAATAAAAGACGTTTGATTTAATCATCAGTTAATATTCTCATGCTTAAGAAGCCTTATGCTCTAATCTCAGCTTATCCGCAACCATTGCAATGAATTCGCTGTTGGTAGGTTTGGCTTTTGTCATGCTGACAGTATAGCCGAACAACGAGGAAATGGAATCAATGTTCCCTCTGCTCCATGCCACTTCAATTGCATGGCGGATCGCTCTTTCTACACGGCTTGCGGTTGTGTTGAACTTTTTGGCGATGTCCGGATAGAGGACTTTTGTAATGCTGCCGAGCAATTCGATGTCATTGTATACCATTGAGATGGCTTCGCGCAGATAGAGATAGCCTTTAATATGGGCTGGGACGCCGATTTCATGGATAATGCTTGTGATGCTCGCGTCGAGATTTTTCTTCTTTGGTTCCGGCTGGCTGCTGCGTATAATGCTGCTTTGCGATGATGGCGCACGATGCGTCACGCTGCTGGCATTTCCGCTGACCTGGCGAATATGTCCGACAAGGTTTTCCATATCAAACGGTTTGAGAATAAAATAGGAAGCGCCTAAATCGACGGCCTTTTTCGTGACATCTTCCTGTCCAAAGGCTGTCAGCATAATGACATTCGGCTGTTTTTTCAGATCTGATTCCCTCAGCCGCTCTAAAACCGCAAGTCCATCCAAATGCGGCATAATAATATCCAATACGAGCACATCGGGATCTTTTTCTTTAAACAACGACAGGCATTCCTGTCCGTTATAGGCAACACCGATCACTTCCATGTCTTCCTGTCCTTCTATATATTCACTCAACAGGCTTACCAGCTCTCGATTATCGTCAGCAACACAAACTTTAATTTTCTCCACGTTTCTTCCTCCCCAAATGTAGTTAACAGGATTCACCCTTGCTACATGTTTACATTCGACAAAACCGCTATATACCCTCTAAAAAAAATCATAATCACCAATATTAGTGGCATATCTTTGTTATTCTATGTTTTTCTCCGTTTTTCGACTAAAAATGAAATTTGACAAACAAGGAAACGTGAATTTGTCGAAAAATCTTCTTTTGTATATTTTACCGTATGTATTCTGAGAAGTGAAGAGGGATCAAAACAAAAAAACTGCCGGAAATACCGGCAGTCAGCTTGCTTTTTCTTTTCCGTAAATATCGATTCCTGCTTCTGACAGCATCCATTCAATATGAACACCGTAGCCGCTTGTCGGGTCATTTACAAACACATGGGTGACAGCGCCGATCACTTTTCCATTTTGAATGATCGGACTCCCGCTCATCCCCTGTACAATGCCGCCTGTTTCTTTCAACAGCCTCGGATCGGTTATTTTTAAGACCATTCCTTTTGTCGCCGGGAATTTTTGCGGCGTCGTGCTGACGATTTCAATATCAAACTTTTCTACCTTGTCATCATCAATGACCGTTAAAATTTCAGCAGGCCCTTTTTTGACTTCAGTAGAAAACGCAACCGGCAGTGCTTGATCTGAAATATTGTTTTGAATCGGCTGATGCAGTGTGCCGAAAATGCCAAATGGGCTGTTTCTGTTAATATCCCCGATCGTTTTGCGTTCTGAGGAAAATCGCGCCAGTTTTTCTCCCGGATTTCCGCCTGTCCCTTTTTCAATGGATGTTACAGTTGATTTGACGATTTCTCCATTCTCTACTACGATTGGTTTCTTTGTGTCCATGTCGGAAATCACGTGGCCAAGTGCTCCGTATTTTTTTGTTTTCGGTTCATAAAAGGTCATCGTGCCGATGCCAGCAGCAGAATCCCTGATGTATAAACCAATTCTGTACTTGTCTTCTGCTTCATCCTTTTCCGGAATGAGCTTTGTTTTGATTTTTTGTTTGTCACGTTTAATGAGCAAATCTAAAGATTCTCCGGTATTACCGGCTTTCTGAATAAATGGGGCTACATCATTCATTTTGTCAATTTTCTGTCCATTCATCTCAATAATGATGTCGCCCGCTTCAATACCGGCCGTTTCTCCTGGAGATTTTTTGCCTTCACTTGTATTGATTTGATGAAATCCGACGACAAGAACACCGACGGAATGAAGCTTTACACCGATTGATTGTCCGCCAGGTATGACCTTTAAATCAGGAAGAACTTGCACTTTTGTTTTTTTGATTGGAAATCCGGCAAGATCGTATACTAACTCTGACTCACCAGATTTTTTGCCTGTCACCTTGATTTCATGCGGGTCTTTCTTTACTGTAAACGCTTCAGATGATTCTTGTGCATGAGCGTTTACCGATAAACCTGTTTCAATCGCTTGTGTTTGGGTTTCAAATACTCTCATTTGCGTTGGAATCAGTAAATACTCTTTTAGCGGTTTGCATAAACCTACACTTAATAACGAAACAAGGAGAATTAAACCTACTGCTTTTCTGATATTATCGGGCATTCACTACTTCACTCTCCTCGCTCCTATCCCACACCTTCTTTATGTCTTGCTGCTACATCTTTAATTTTGCCTTCTGACACCTTATTTATAACTGTCATATAAAGAAAAACATTGGATATACTGATGAACGAATGGATGTGTGCGAAAAAAATAAGCTGCGCTTCTCGCGCAGCTTACCCAGTTGTTTTGACTTGATCCGCTTGTTTTAGAAGTTCTTTCGCATGGCGTTTCGTCAAGTCTGTTACTTCGACTCCGGCAATCATGCGCCCGATTTCCACTACCTTTTCCTGCTTAGACAGCGGCTTGACACGTGTCGTGGTTCTGCCGTCTTTCAACTCCTTCGCAATATAAAGATGCGTATCGGCCATGGCAGCCACCTGAGGCAAGTGTGTAATACACAGCACTTGTGATCCTATTGAGACTTTATGGATCTTCTCAGCGATTGCCTGTGCGACTCTGCCGCTTACACCGGTATCCACCTCATCGAATATAATTGACGTCACATCCTGCTGCGAGGAAAAAATGCTTTTTATGGCAAGCATTACCCGGGACAGCTCTCCTCCGGAAGCGACTTTCGAAAGGGATTTCAGAGGCTCGCCTGTGTTAGTTGAAATTAAAAACTTGACCGAATCAATTCCTTGGTCAGTCAGCTGAACAGGCTGGCCGTTTACCATCGGCGCCTCCTCATTGCGAGACGCTGTTCTGACCTTAAATTCCGTATCAAAAGTTGATTTTTCCATGTAGAGGCTTTTTAATTCTCGATGAATCTCATCGGCCAGCTTTTTCGCCCATGCTTTCCTGATTTGTGAAACATTTGCCGCTTCCACCGCCACATCTTTGCCGACTGAGTCAAGCTCCTTCTTCACGCTTTGAAGATGGCTGTCCCTGTTTTCAATTTGGTCAATCTCTTCTTCAATTTTAGAAGCGTATTCCAAAATGTCCTCAACAGTTGCACCGTATTTTCGTTTCAGCTGTTTAATTTCATTAAGACGCGTCTCAATATAATTCAGGCGTTCCGGGTCATATTCAAGCTCATCCAGCATATTTCTCATCTGAAATGTAGCGTCCTCCAAAAGATAGTAGGAGTTCGACACACTCTCAGACAGTTTTTTCAGCGGTTCGTTAATATCGGATATATCTTCAAGCTGCGCTGATGCCATTCCGACCCAGTCCAGTCCGCCCTGCTCACTGCGAAGCGCGTTATATGCATTTTGCAGCGATCCATAGATCTTCTCAAAGTTTGAAATTTGCTGGCGTTCTTCTTGGAGCTGTTCATCTTCATTAAGCTCGAGCTTTGCCGATTCGATTTCTTCGAGCTGAAATTGAATGAGGTCTAGGCGGTGGGCCATTTCCTGTTCGCTTTCAGAAAGCTGTTTTAGCTTTTTAAGCAGCTTCATATACCGCTGGTACCCTTCCTGATACGCTTGAAGCGCGCTTTCTACTTCGGCTCCGGCAAACTTATCCAAAAGCCGGAGATGATTTTCGTCCTCCATTAACAGCTGGTTATCGTGCTGCCCGTGAATATCTAATAAAAGCCTGCCGATCTCTCTTAGCGAAGCAATCGTGACAAGCTTGCCATTAACACGGCAAACGCTTTTTCCGCTCGTGCTGATATCCCTTCTCATGACGATCATTTCGTCTGAAACGTCGATTCCCTGCTCAGTGCATACGTCAAAAACGGGATGGCCGCTCTCCAATAGAAACAGCCCTTCAAGCTCGGCTTTTGTCTCTCCATATCTGACAAATTCAGATGATCCGCGGCCTCCGACTAAAAGAGAAATGGCGTCTATGATGATGGATTTGCCGGCTCCGGTTTCTCCTGTTAAAACCGTGAGCCCGCGTTCAAAAGAAACCGTCAGTTCCTCAATAATGGCAAAGTTTTTAATCGATAGTTCAGCTAACAAACAGCATTACACCTCTTATCTTTGTTAGATTTCTGTTACAGCAGCTCAAGCAGCCTGTTTTGTACGCCGTCTGTATCTTCAGGAGTCCGGCAAATAATTAAAATCGTGTCATCTCCGCAAATGGTCCCCATAATTTCATCCCAATCCAAATTGTCCATCAGCGCGCCAATTGCCTGGGCGTTTCCCGGCATCGTTTTCAGCACAATCATATGGCTTGCTGAGTCTATCTTCACAAATGCGTCCATCAATGCCCGCTTCAGCTTGGACAACGGATTGAAACGCTGGTCTGCCGGAAGACTATATTTGTAAGAGCCGTTATTCGTAGGCACTTTTACAAGGTGAAGTTCTTTGATATCCCGTGAAACCGTGGCTTGTGTTACTTTGTATCCATCCTGCTTCAGCATGTCGACCAATTCATCTTGCGTTTCGATTTCATTGCTTGTAATGATCTCTCTGATTTTAATATGCCTCTGGCCTTTGTTCATGTAAGCACCTCTATTTCCAGCTTATCTGTTCTTTTATGTTATATGATTCTCTCCAAATTGTACATGAATGCAGAAAAAAGGAATAATAGCGCCCTATTATTCCGGTACATCTGCTTTTTTTTCTTTTAACGTCTTATGTGCCTCTTCTACAACGCGGATGATCTCTTCTTCCGGCAGCTCTTGTCCTTCCTGTCCCTCTCCCGACCAATGCAAATGAAGGAGAAATTCAATATTTCCGTCTCCTCCTGTGATTGGTGAAAATGACAGGCCTTTGCAAATATAGCCTTCAGCCGCAGAAAAACTGATTATTCGCTTGAGAACATCAGCATGCACTTTAGAATCTCTGACAATCCCTTTTTTGCCGACGGATTCCCGTCCCGCTTCAAACTGCGGCTTAACAAGAGCCATGCAGTCACTGCCCGGTACAAGCAATGTTTTGAGGACAGGCAGGATGAGCCGCAGGGAAATAAAGGACACATCAATTGTGGCAAACTCCGGCATGCCCTTTGTAAAGTCTGCTGGTGTCGCGTAACGGAAGTTTGTCCGTTCCATCACGATGACACGTTCATCCTGTCTAAGCTTCCACGCAAGCTGATTGTAGCCTACATCCACCGCGTATGACTGTTTAGCTCCGTTTTGCAGAGCGCAGTCCGTAAAACCGCCGGTGGAGGAGCCAATATCAATCATAATTTTATCCTTAACAGAGACAGGAAACTCCTTCAGCGCTTTTTCAAGCTTTAAACCGCCTCTGCTCACATATTTCAGCGGATTTCCTTTGACGGTTAACGGAAGGTCACGGTCAATCTTTTCCCCGGGTTTGTCCAAGCGGTTTTCATTTGAATAGACGATCCCCGCCATAATGGCTCTCTTGGCTTTTTCCCGCGTTTCCGCCAGCCCTCTTTCTACTAGTAATACATCTAATCGTTCTTTCTTTGACGTCATGATCCAATTCCTTTGTGTGTCTTTGGCGGCATCAGTAATCTAATACGGTTTGCCACCTGCTGTTTTGTTAGTCCAATCTCCTCAAGAAGCGCCGTTACGCTTCCGTGTTCGATAAACCGATCCGGGATACCCATTCTGTCGATCGGTGTAAGATATTCCCCCTGATCATGAGCAAATTCTAAAATCGAGCTTCCGAAACCGCCTTCTAAGACTGCTTCTTCAATTGTTAAAATTGGCAAGCCTTCTTTTAAGATACCCTTCATCATCTTTTCATCAATCGGCTTAATAAAACGCGCATTTACAACGCGCACGGAAAGGCCTTCTTTTTGCAGCTCTTCGGCTGCTTCAAGCGCCATTTCGATTGTTGTTCCAAATGTTAAGATGGCAGCATCAGTCCCCGGACGCAGAATCTCCCACGTACCGATCGGAATCGTTTTCAGCTGTTCATCCATTTTTACGCCAAGTCCGTTTCCGCGCGGAAAACGCATCGCAATCGGGCCTTCGTCATAGCTAAGTGCTGTATGAACCATATGCTGTCCTTCATTTTCATCTTTCGGCATCATTAAGACGATGTTTGGAATGTGGCGCATAAACGCAATATCAAACACCCCTTGATGTGTCTCACCGTCAGCACCTACAAGTCCTGCGCGGTCAATTCCAATAAACACATTGGCGTTTTGGCGGCAGATGTCATGAACCACTTGATCATATGCCCTTTGCAGGAAGGTTGAATAAATCGCCAAAAACGGCTTCATCCCCTGCATTGCCATTGCTGCAGCCATCGTTGCGGCATGCTGTTCTGCGATACCTACGTCGAACATGCGGTCAGGGAATTCCTTTGCAAAGCCTTCTAGCTTTGAGCCGACAGGCATAGCCGGCGTAATGGCTACAACGCGTTCGTCCTCGCGAGCCATTCGCTGCACAGTGCCGCTGACAAGGCCGCTCCATGAAGGAGCAGCTGCTTTCGGTTTTACAAAGTCACCGGTATTGATTTTATATGGTCCGGTACCGTGCCATGTTCCAATCGTATCGGTCTCAGCCGGTTTGTACCCCTTCCCTTTTTTCGTGATGACATGCAGGAGAACAGGGCCTTTCGTTTTTTTGGCGTATTGAAGATTCTCAATCAGCTCATGATAAGAATGTCCGTCCACCGGGCCTAAATACGTAAAACCAAGCTCCTCAAAAAACATTCCGGAGACGAGCATGTATTTCAGGCTGTCTTTGACCCGTTCCGCCGTGGCGGCAAGTTTGCCTCCAACTGCCGGAATCTTTTTAAACAAGTATTCGAGCTCATCTTTGACCCACTGGTATTTCCCGGCAGTGCGCAGCCGTCCGAGCATAGAATGAATGGCACCTACATTCGGCGCAATACTCATTTCATTATCATTTAGGATGACAATCATGTCTTTTTTCTCGTCGCCGATGTGGTTCAAGGCTTCAAGCGCCATTCCGCCGGTCAGCGCGCCATCACCAATAATCGGTATAATAAATTCATCCGTTCCTTTAATATCACGCGCAGCTGCCATTCCCATCGCGCCTGACAGAGAAGTTGAGCTGTGCCCGGTTTCCCAAACATCATGCTCGCTTTCACTCCGCTTTGGAAATCCGCAAAGCCCTTTGTACTGGCGAAGCGTCGCAAATTCTTTTCCGCGTCCTGTCAGCAGCTTATGGACATACGACTGGTGGCCTACATCCCACAAAAATTTGTCTTTTGGGCTGTTAAATTCCTTATGCAGCGCAACAGTAAGCTCTACGACACCTAAGTTTGGGCCGATGTGGCCGCCGGAAGCGGATAAAGTTGTAATTAAAAATTGACGGATTTCATCACTTAATTTCTCTAATTCATCAATGGACATGTTTTTTAAAAAAGACGGGTCCTGTATTGATAAAAGATCCAAAGCGGATCAACTCACTTTCAGCATGAATTTCTGCAATGATACATGTCTTCTGCATGTCGATCTGGACAGCGCCAGATCTCAGACATAAAAAAAAGACAAATGCGCTTTTCCTTTTCATTTTTCATATAAACTGCTTACATTTTACCATATCTCGTGCAGCCGCTTCAAATTAGGATCGGTTTAGTGATCTCTCGCCGCAATTAAATCACAAAGCTCATATAAAAGATCTTTTTGAAGAGAGAGTCCGCCGATCAAACGCTTTGCCTCTTTTATATGAACATCCAATTTATGTTTGGCCCCTTCCAGTGAAAGAAGTGACGGGTAAGTCGATTTTTCGTTTGTTGTATCCGAGCCGACACGTTTACCGATTTTCTCTTCACTGCCTTCTAAATCTAAAATATCGTCTCTGATTTGAAAACCGATTCCAATGTGGCTGCTGAAGGTACGCAGCGTTTCGATATCTTCCTCAGGCGCATCCGCCAAAATAGCGCCTGCGATGACGCAAAAACTGAGGAGCTTGGCGGTTTTTCGTTCATGAATGGATTCAAGTTCTTCAAGCGTGACTTGACGGTTTTCCGCTTCCATATCAGCTACTTGTCCCCCGACCATGCCTTCAGTGCCTGCCGCTGAAATCAGTTCATTCACAAGCCGAAGGCGCTTTTCTGCTGACACCTCGTCTGACACGTGGGAGGTGATCAGCTTAAAGCTTTCCGTCAAGAGCCCGTCACCCGCTAATACTGCTGTCGCTTCACCGAACACTTTATGGTTTGTCGGCTTCCCGCGGCGCAAATCGTCATCATCCATACAAGGAAGGTCATCATGAATTAATGAATACGTATGAATCATTTCAACAGCACACCCGACCGGAATGCCGTCCTTTTCACTTTTCCCGTATGCGTTTAAAACGGCTAGTACAATGAGAGGACGCAGCCGCTTTCCGCCAGCCTCAAGGGAATACAGCATAGATTTTTTTAATGAGTCCGGCATATCGAGATTTTCTGTATAGATAGAAAGCTGATTTTCAATCGTTTTTTTTCGCCCCGCCAGAAAGCTCGTTATTTTATTTGTCACCTTCGTCTTCCTCCTGAACACTGAAAGGTGCCAGTTCGCCGTCTTCTTTTAAAATGAAGTCCATTTGTTTTTCGACTTTCTGCAGCTTTTCGTGACACATTTTTGAAAGAGCCATGCCTTCTTGGAAATAGTTAATTGCTTGCTCTAAAGGCACATCGCCCTCTTCAAGCTTTGACACAATGCTCTCAAGCCCTTTCATTGCTTCTTCAAATGTCATGTTTTCATTTTTCTTCACGTCTGTCATTTCTCTTCCCCTCTCTTTTCTAATACTTCACAGGTCAGCACGCCATCCTTCAACTTGACCTCAAACTGGTCCTTCTCTTCTATTTGACTGACACTTTTAATGAGTTCGTCTTCTTTATAAGCCAAGCTATATCCTCTTTCCATTACTTGAAGAGGACTTAACGCATTCAGCTTGCCAAGAACAGTTTGAAATTGGGAATGCAGCTGCTTCATTTGGATATTCATATTTTTTCTCAGCTGATTTGTTTGTTCCTCGTATCGTGTTCTCGCTTGCTTCAGCTGTTCATGAGGATGCAGCGCCTCTAATCTGTATGTTTCACGCTCCAGCTGTCTGTTTTTTCGATCTAAAAGAGCGGTAAGCTGTGCTTGAAACTGCTGATAGGCAAGGTCAAACTGCTGCTCTTTTTGCGCATACAAACGCTTTGGAAAACGAAAGGCATACGAGGATTGCAGCGTTTGAATCCGTTCTTTTTTCTGGCCGAGATGCTGCTGCATCGCTCTTGTCATTCTGACTTCCGCTGTTTTTGTCCGTTCAATTAAATCAGTGGTATGCGGTACGGCAATCTCAGCTGCTCCTGTCGGTGTCGCAGCTCTGATATCAGCGACAAAATCACTGATCGTAAAGTCCGTCTCATGCCCGACAGCCGATATAATCGGAATGTGAGAAGCAAAGATTGCTCGTGCTACAATTTCTTCATTAAATGCCCACAGTTCCTCTATCGAACCGCCGCCTCTCCCGACAATCAATACGTCGCACACCTCTTTTTCATTTGCCTCTTCAATGCGGCTAACGATGGATCTGCTCGCATTTTCGCCTTGTACGAGCGCTGGAAGAACAATGACTTTTACAAGGGGATATCTTCTTTTGAGAGTTGTAATGACGTCTCTGACAGCGGCACCCGTCGGAGATGTCACAACCCCGATTGTGGCTGGAAATGCGGGGATTTGTTTTTTGTAGCGATCGTCAAATAAACCTTCTCCGGCAAGCTTCTTTTTTAACTCTTCGTACGCTAAATAAAGTGCTCCGACCCCGTCAGGCTGCATTTCTTTGGCATATAATTGGTAGTTTCCGCTCGGTTCATATACGGAAATTCCGCCTCTGACCAGCACCTTCATGCCGTTTTCAGGTTTAAAAGGCAGACGCTCGCTCTGTCTCGCGAACATCACCGACTGCATTCTGGCGTTTTCGTCTTTCAATGTGAAATAAATGTGGCCTCTTGTGTGTATTTTTACATTCGATAATTCGCCTTTAATCCAAATATTTTCAAGGTGAGGATCTACATCGAATTTTCGTTTTATATACTTTGTCAGCGCTGAGACGGTAACAAACGCTGTTTCACCCATGTCTCAAACTCCTCTCATAAGCATTCCTGCACCATAACTAAAGAAAAACCCGCCCTGGCTTTAGGAGCCTGAAGAAGCGGGTATCGTGCTCATATTCACAGCGGGCAAAACGCCCCTCCTGTGAATATCTCCAATTATCTATGATAACGTACGTTTCGCAGATTTAACAGTATTATGCGCAAGCATCGTGATGGTCATCGGTCCTACTCCGCCCGGAACCGGAGTAATGAAGGATGCTTTTTCCTTTGCCCCTTCAAATTCAACGTCTCCGCAAAGCTTTCCGCTTTCCAGACGGTTAACGCCTACGTCAATGACAACAGCGCCTTCTTTGATCTGGTCTGCACTGATGAAGTTAGCTCTGCCGACTGCCACCACCAGGATGTCCGCTTTTTTCGTATGTTCGGTAATATTTTCTGTTCTTGAATGACAGTAAGTAACTGTCGCGTTTTCATTTAATAAAAGCTGGCCGACAGGTTTGCCGACAATATTGCTTCGGCCGACTACAACAACCTCTTTACCGGAAAGGTCGATATTGGTTTTCTTCAAAAGCTCAACAATTCCGTGAGGCGTGCAAGGAAGAAACGTATCTTCACCAAGCAGCATTTTCCCTACGTTTAACGGATGAAAACCGTCTACATCTTTATCAGGAGAGATACGTTCGATCACCGCTTTTTCAGAAATATGGTCTGGAAGCGGAAGCTGAACAAGAATGCCGTGAAACTCAGGGTCTTGATTGTATTGATCGATAATGGAAAGCAGTTCAGCTTCTGTGAGGCTGCTGTCAAATTGATCAAGCTTGAAATTCATTCCCATTGTTTCAGCCGCTTTTTTCTTTCCTCGCACGTAAGAGTGAGAAGCAGGATCATCTCCAATCAAAATAACCGCCAGTCCGGGGGTGACGCCTTGCTTTTTAAGCTCTTCTACCTCTTTTGCCAATTGTTCGCGTTTTTCTCTAGCCGTTTCTTTTCCGTCGATGATTGTTGCAGTCATTTTCTTTCCTCCTATGATTGTTCAATATCAGATTTAATGTTAGAAAGAACCCCGTTTACAAATTTTGTTGCTTTGTCATCACCAAACCGTTTTGCCAGCTCAATCGCTTCGTTCATGGAGACATTCACCGGAATGTCTTCTGCATATGCCATTTCGTAAGCTGCCAGACGCAAAATCGCGCGGTCAACATTGGCAATCCGATCAAGCTTCCAATTCACCAGATGCTTGGAGATCATTTCATCTAGCTGGACTTGATGTTCCAATACCCCGTGTACAAGCTGTTCAAAGAAAGGATCTGTTTTTTCTTCATCCAGTGCGTGTTCTATGGCTTCATTTACTGCAATATCGCTGACATCAATTTGAAATAGTGCCTGCAAAGCTTTTTCTCTTGCTGTTCTTCTTTTCATTTTCTTTCTCCTTTGATCCTCTTTATCCGCTTGTCGTTAAGCCACAAAGAGATCATAACATATTTTTTTCGTATCCGCATATTGAAATCAAGGTTTTTTCACCCTATTACCGAATATTTTCATGAACCTTAATATGATCATTCGGATTTCACGATCATGAAGAAACTCGGCTGTCTTGAGCCGGCTTTCTTCATGCTTTGAAATAAAGGGTAACGTGTAAAAAAACCAAAGGGCCGCCCTCCCCTTGGTTTCGTGTTAAGCCATTTACATTTCTTCGTCGATTTGGACTTCTTGGGCTTTTGTGTCAAATTGAATGCCGACGATGTGAATATTGATCTCGTTAATCGAAAGAGACGTCATATTTAATAAGGTTTGACGAATGTTTTCCTGAACGGACGCTGCAACTTTCGGAATCGAAATACCAAATGTAACGACACAGTATACATCGATCGTAATTCCGTCATCCGCCAGGTCGACTTTGACACCTTTGCCATGATTCACTTTACCGAAGCGTTCAACGACGCCTGTCGCAAAGTTTCCGCGCATTTCGGCAACACCGTCAACTTCTGAAGCTGCAATGCCGGCAATGACCTCAATGACTTCCGGGGCAATCTCAACCTTACCCAAATGCGTATCTTCTTGATCCATTTTAAGCAAGCTGTTGTCTTTCATTCAATTCACCTCCGTAAAAATTATGAGCCCATTACATCATATGTTTCTAAAAATTTCGTATTAAACTCTCCGCCAACAAATGTTTCGTGTTCAAGCAGTTTTAAGTGGAACGGGATTGTTGTCTCAATTCCTTCGATGACAAATTCGCTCAATGCGCGCTTCATGCGGGCAATTGCTTCATCTCTCGTTTTTCCATATGTGATCACTTTTGCAATCATGCTGTCATAGTACGGAGGGATGGAGTAGCCCGGGTACGCAGCTGAATCGACACGGACACCAAGACCGCCAGGAGGCAGGTACATTTTAATTTCACCAGGTGACGGCATGAAATTTTTACTTGGGTTTTCTGCGTTGATTCGGCATTCGATGGCCCAGCCTTCAAATTCAACATCTTCTTGCTTGAGGCTCAGTTCCATTCCTGATGCCACTTTGATTTGTTCCTTAATCAGGTCAGTTCCCGTCACCATTTCTGTGACTGGGTGCTCTACCTGAATTCTCGTGTTCATTTCCATGAAGTAATAGCGCTGTTCCTTGTAGTCATATATAAATTCAACTGTTCCAGCACCTGTATAGCCAACCGCTTTTGCAGCCTTTACCGCTGCATCGCCCATCTGCTCCCTAATTTCTGAATCAAGCGCAGGAGATGGTGATTCTTCCAAAAGCTTTTGCAGGCGTCTTTGGATCGAGCAGTCGCGTTCCCCTAAATGGATGGTATTTCCGTAGTTATCGGCAAGCACTTGGATCTCAACATGACGAAAATCCTCTATGTATTTTTCGATGTAAACACCTGGATTTCCAAATGCAGTTGCAGCTTCCTGCTGGGTAATCTTAATGCCATTAATCAGTTCCTCTTCGGTGCGGGCAACCCTGATTCCTTTTCCGCCTCCGCCTGCGGTGGCTTTTATAATAACAGGATACCCAATTTCATTAGCTAGCGAAACCGCTTCTTCCACATTTTCTATAATTCCTTGTGAACCCGGTACGATCGGTACGCCCGCCTGTTTCATCGTTTCCCGCGCCACGTCTTTTGTTCCCATTTTTGAAATGGCGTCAGCGCTCGGGCCGACAAATGTGACGTTAACTTCTTCACATAATTCCGCGAAATCAGCATTTTCAGCTAAAAAACCATATCCCGGATGAATAGCATCCGTGCCTGTCAGCTTCGCAACACTCACAATATTTGTAACGTTTAAATAGCTGTCTTTTGATGCTTTCGGTCCGATACAAAAAGCTTCATCGGCCATTTGAACATGAAGGGCATCTTTATCAGCTTCTGAATAAACAGCGACAGTCTCAATTCCGAGCTCTTTGCAGGCTCTGATGATTCTGACAGCAATTTCTCCTCGGTTGGCGATCAATAGCTTTTTAATCATGTTATGTCTCCTTACTCTGCTTTTACAAGAAATAGAGGTTGTCCGTATTCGACCAGCTGGCCGTTTTCTACTAATACTTCAACGATTTCGCCTTTTACTTCCGCTTCGATTTCGTTGAAAAGCTTCATCGCTTCTACAATGCAGACAACTGTGTTTTCATTTACTTTTGAACCAGCCGTTACATACGGGCCAGCCTCCGGAGATGAAGATGCATAAAATGTTCCTACCATTGGTGAAGTGATTTTATGCAGATTCTCATCTTGCTTAGGTTCTTCTTGGGCAGGTGCCGGCGCTGCTTGCTGCGCTTGCGGCTGAGCTGCCTGCGGAGCCTGTGCCTGTACAGGTGCTACTGGCGCCTGCTGCATGACTTGAACAGTGCCTGCTTCATGTTTTTTCAGTTTTAAGGATACACCTTCATTTTCATATACGAATTCGTCAATTGTAGACTCGTCAATTGCTTTAATCAGCTCGTGGATTTCTTTAATATTTAACATTCAATCGCACTCCTATGTATGAAATTTCTTTTTTATAGGTTACTACTAAAAGTACATACTATGTTCATCTTACAGGAGCGGACTTTTGAATTCAACTCTAATATGATTGGCACGCCAAAAAGCCCGCTATGTAAGCGGGCGTATTTTTCCTCTTTTTTACTTGGATGGTTCGAATGTGACAGCGACGTCTTTCATCGTTTTGATTTCTTTTGCCACAAGGTCTATAATGGCTGTCGCCTTCGATTTGGAATGTTTGTCTGATTTGACTGTAATGTTGATTTTATCTCCTTCAGCATTGACGAGCGCGTCTTCGTAGCCTTGTGTTTTAATAAGCGTTTCCAGCTGTTTTTCTGTTCCTTCCACTTCACTGAGAGCCGTCATTTTATCATATGCTTCGCTCTTTTCCTTTGCTGTTGCATCATCGCTTGACACAATGGCATTGAGCTCTTCTCTTTCTTTGCTTCTGGCATCTTCTAAATCAAGACGGTACGTCGTGAACAGGTCATCATCGGCTGTTTCTGTTACAACAGTTCCTTTTTCACTAGCTTCAGCGGATGTCTCCTTGTCTGCTGATGAATCTTTTGTGCCCTTTGTTCCATCTTCTTTTTCTGTTTCAGTTTCTGTACCGTTTTTTTCCTTTGTGTCTTGCTTAGGAGGCGCTTTTTCAGTTGCGACCTCTCCACTGTCAGACGCGCTTTTTTCACTTTGTATTTGCACGGCATTTTTGCTTTCCGGCGACATGATATAGTAGACGCTTAACACCACGACAAGACTGAGCATTGTTAATAGCCAAACGGTTTGTTTTTTGAGCATTTATGAATCCTCCTTTATTTTTTTAGGGGCAACCGCAACCCGGTGGCTTGGAACATCCAGGACCCGTGTCACCGCTTCAATAATGGTTTGTTTTATTTGAACGTTGTCCACTCCTTGAGCAACAACGAGTACACCGCGTATATCAGGCTTTTTCGTTTGGACGACGACGGGTGTTTCCTTATCGCCGTTTTTGATCATGACGATTTCTTCCTCTGATGTCTGGTCTGTAACGCTTCTTGTTCCGCCTTCTTTGTCTGTTTCTTCAGTGGTTGTATTTTTGTTTGATTTGTTTTTTTCGTATACTTTCAGCGACGTTGCATCAACATTCACGACTACAGAGACATCGTCCACACCTATGATCGTTTCAAGAATTTCTTTCAGCTGATTTTCGTATTCTTTTTCATAATCATCGATCGAGTCCTTCGGTTCATCAGATTTTGAGGCTTTAAACACTTCGGCTGTTTTCTCTTTGCTGTCTTTGGTATCTTGTGATGACACTGCCGTTATTGTTTTGGCGTTTTCTGTTTTCTCAGGTGAAGAAAACAGCTGACTGACAAGCATAAAGGAAACTCCGAGAACAAAAACGAACAGAAAGTAATGATATTTGGTCAGCTTCGGCTTTTCACCGTCCTTCGTTTGCCCCGGAAGAAACTGCTTTTTCAATACATTCCATAATCCGTTTTTATTCATTGCCGACACTCTCCCCGCCTTCCATATGAACCGTAATTTTCTCACTTCCGATTTCCCAAATGTCCGCAAGCTGTAACTGGATCTGTTTGGCTTCTTTTTGTTCGGCTGCTTCTTTCGTTACGTATGCATGATCTGTATCAATGTGGACCGGCGCGACCGTTTGGACCGTTTTTTCAGAAGACGGGGCCATATACACGCTGATTGTTTTAATATCCTCTTCTGAATCTACCTTTTCTCCTGCCGTGAGTTTGATGTGGCCTACTTTGTATTCATCATGACTGAATCTCTCCTCCGCTTTCTTTTTTAGTTGGACAGCCATTTCTTCTAAAATATATGCGCGCTGGGAGGCTTGTATTTCTATTTTTTTTGAATTGATTTGATTTTTTATGTCAGCAGACTCTGACTGCCCGTTTTTTGTGAGGTATTCAAAGATGACAGCAGGGTCTGTGTTGAAAAGCTTAAAAATAGGCGTGAGCATGACGACAATCAAGAGCAGGCTGACTACCATTTTGGCGTACTTTTGCATGCTGGAGCTTGGCAGCAGCATATCAATCACAATTGCAAATAGGATAAACAACACGATGGTGGTAAGCCATTCAGTTAAAAAACTCATCCGCCAGCCTCCTTTATTTCATCATCATCGTGAGGTTTCCGGCTGTGATTATGACGGTAAGGCTTAAAAAAAACATGAGAGACACAATGGCGAGAGCTGCAAAAATATAAATGACGCTTTTGCTGATGACGTCGAGGCAGGTAATGACGGGCCCGCCTCCAAGCGGCTGAAGAATCGCGGCTGCCAGCTTATAAATAAAAGCGAGGGAAAGCACTTTGATTGCCGGAAAAGCCGCAATACAGATCAAAATAGCGACTCCGAGAATCCCTACTGTATTTTTCAGCAGTAAGGAAGCGCTGATCACAGTATCTGTCGCGTCTGTAAACATTCGGCCAAGTACAGGAATAAAGTTTCCGGTTATAAATTTAGCCGTCCTGAGCGTAATGCCGTCTGTCACTGCAGCTGAGGCTCCCTGAACAGAGATAACGCCGAGAAAGATGGTGAGAAAGACGGCGAGCGCCCCGATGGCGATATTTCTGAGCAGGTTGGCCAGCTGCGTTACTTTGTATTGTTCGGTCATTGTGCTGACAATGCTCAGAATCGCTGATAAAAAAATGAGCGGCATGACAATATTCTGAATCAAAAGACCGCTCGTGTTCATCAGAAAGAGGATAACAGGATGAAAGAAGGCTGCAGATACAGCTCCGCCTGAGGAAGCCAAAAGCGCTAAGAGGAGCGGAATGAGCGCCAGTATAAAGCTGGTCATCGTCTGAATGGCCTCTGTCGCATAATTGATTGCCACATGAAAACTGTTTAGCGCAAGGATAATCAGCACCATGTACACAATTGAGTAAGCGACCTTACTGACGGTGCTTTGTTGAAATGCATTTTGCAGAAGCTGCAGGATAACGCAAAATATCGTGAGCAAAATCAATGTGCCCAGCAGCTTTCCGTTGGCAAGCACTTCATGAAACAAATAAGAAAAGAGAGCTTTCAGCCATTCTTGCGGTGAAAATGATTTATCACCATTGATAAACTCAATTAAGCTGCCTTTTTGACTTTCCGGCAGCAGTCCGCCGTACTCTGTCATAATATCATTCCAAAACTCACCAATCTTGTCTGTTTCAAGCGAAGCCGCTGTCCTTTCCGCTAATTGCTCAGCCGTTTCAGCATGGTCTTCCGTTTGTTCGGCATCACTGGCTGCTTGTACTATGTCTGCGCGGCCTGCTATGATCAGCACGGCCAGAAGCAAAGCCCATTGAAAACGCTTCAATCTACCGCCTCCTTTCGGTTATGACATAGAAGGTATAAGCCCGAGAATCGTTTCGATAATGACGGTTAAAATAGGCACAGCCATAACGAGAATTAAAATTTTCCCAGCCAATTCTATTTTCGAGGCAATGGCCCCTTGACCGGCATCTTTTGTGAGCTGCGCCCCGAATTCAGCAATATAGGCGATTCCGATAATCTTTAAAATGGTTTCAACATAGACCATGTTGACGTTTGCATTAATCGCGATTTTTTCTATCATTCGAATAATGTCGTAGATTTGGTCTACCAAATAAAGAAAAATGGCACATCCGGCAAACACGACGATTAAAAACGCAAAAGTCGGCTTTTGTTCTTTTACTATCAAAGAAAGGAAGGTGGCGATGAGCCCTAAACCTACAATTTGAACAATGTCAATCTGCAAGCCCCCCTATCCTTGGAATAAAAACACAGCTTTTATCTTTTTAAAAAGGTCATCTACAATCGTTGCGACCATAAATAAAATATAGATAAAACCTAACAGCGTCACCCACTGGGCGTATTCTTTTTTGCCCATCTGATCCAAAATCGTGTGTAAAAATGCAACCACGATTCCCACTCCGGCGATTTGAAATATGACATTCACGTCTACTCCCATTTTATTTTTGCTCCCCTCACGTTTACATCAATAGAAGAATGAGTAACAAGCCCGCTAAAAAGCCCAAACTTTTTATCATTTTTTCATTTTTCGCTTGTGCCTGCTCAGCATCCGCTTCCGAGGCTTCCAAATGTGTCAGCGCCAGCTTGATGTGCTTTTGCTGCGAGATTCGATCATGAATCCCGAGCGTCTCACCAAATTGCTTCAGCACTTCATATTCGCTTTTTTTCAAAGACATGGTGTCCCACACCTTCTTTAAGCTTTGCTCCCACGCCGTTTTCGCAGAATCACTTCCCTTGTCCAGCTGATCACTGAACGTGATAAAAAGAGCTGAAACAGGCTGTGCCAGCTGCTTGGCAATCTGCTGTGAAGCGATATGAAGCGGTGTATGGCCGTACATGATTTCAGCCTCGAGGGATTGGAGCGCCGCACGCAGCTGGCGGATTTGCCGCGGCCGTTCTGTATAAATCTTCGCCATCTCAAAACCTGTCCATGTTGTCGCCACCACAATGAATACAGCGCCCAGCAGCTTCAGCATGTCTTCACGCCCATCGTCCCAGACAGCACATTTCCGTCTTTGTCATAAATGCGGCTTACTGTGCCCGGTCCCTTTGCTCTCGATAATTCCAAATAGCGGTCGAAGGCTCTTTCTTCCCACAAACGCTTCAATGAAGGACGCTTCATCAGGTCGGATATGCTCCAGCCATGCGCCGAGACGATAACTGAAACACCTGCATGCAGCGCCTCAAGAAGTGCATCTGTATCTTCCACACGCCCGATTTCATCGACAATGATCACCTCAGGGCTCATGGATCGAATCATCATCATCAGCCCCTCAGCCTTTGGACAGGCGTCTAATACGTCAATCCTCTGTCCAAATTGATGCTGCGGAATGCCGCGCAGGCATCCGGCAATTTCTGACCGTTCGTCGACGATTCCTGTCTTTACGGGCAATATGTGGTTTTTGCCGGTGCTCGAGAGTCTCGCAAGATCCCGAAGAAGTGTTGTTTTACCGGTTTGCGGCGGACCGATAATCAGCGTATTCAGCCAGCTGTCTCGATATAAGAATGGAAGCAGCGGCTCCGCAATCCCCAGCTTTTGCCGGGCAATTCGTATATTAAAAGATGTGATGTCACGGAGGCCTTTCACCCCTCCGTTTTCCGTGATGACTCTGCCTGCCAGTCCGACTCTGTGGCCGCCTCTGATCGTGACATACCCTTTCTTCAGCTCTTCTTCGAGCGTATACATACTATAGTTGCTGAGCCGGCTGAGGATCAGATGGGCATCCTCGACCGTGCCGGCATAAGACAAAAAAACAGGTTGTCCTTTTCGAATCAATTCAACAGGGCGGTTGACCCGAATTCTGACTTCTTCGATTTCCAGCCATTGTTGTTCCGGTATTTCAGAAAGGGCATTTTTCATGGATTCAGGGAGAACCTCAGCGATTTCATTCAACAGAGCCTCCTCCTTTCTACCGATTGGCTTCTTTAAAATGTATGATGTAAGGCAGACTTTATGACAAGCCTCTCTTTATTTATGAACACCCGCCAAAATTAAAACAACACCCGTAAAAATCAGAATCAGCTTTGCATACGACAGCTGCCCGGCAATTTGATAGATTCCGACAGTCATGGTGATGATAAAAATCAGTGGACCGACAATAGCGAGAATGCTGTTAACCACAACCGCCTTCCGGACATCATTTGTTACAAGCATAATAATCGCTGCCGTCAGCTCAATCATAGAGGATAAAACTCGCAATCCGGCCATTGTTAAAACAGTAGAATTGATATTTCCAAGTAAAAATTTCATAGCACTCTCCCAACCTCCCATTTTTTTATATGATATGCTCTAGCTTGCGGAAGTAGTCTTGTCATTTTCGTATAAAAGAAAGATTCTGTTTTTGGGCACAAAAAAAGCCTGCTCCCATTTTGGGAACAGACTTCACTTCTTTTTTCTTTCTATGCTCTTGAAACGTAAGAACCGTCTGATGTATTGACAACAAGTGTGTCGCCTTCATTTACAAAGAAAGGCACGTTTACAACAAGGCCTGTTTCAGTTTTCGCTGGTTTTGTACCGCCTGATGCTGTATCACCTTTAATGCCAGGTTCAGTTTCAACTACTTTGAGCTCAACTGTGTTTGGAAGTTCAATACCGAGCGTTTCATCTTGGTACATCATGATATGCACAGACATGTTTTCAAGCAGGTATTTTAATTCCTCTTCGATTTGAGTTGCGCTTAGCTCAAGCTGCTCATAAGAAGAAGTATCCATAAATACGTGCTGATCTCCGTTTGCATATAGATATTGCATTGTTTTTGTTTCGATTTGTGCTTTCGCTACTTTTTCACCAGCGCGGAATGTTTTTTCCTGAATCGCGCCAGTGCGAAGGTTGCGGAGTTTAGAACGGACAAACGCCGCACCTTTACCAGGTTTTACGTGCTGGAAGTCAACGACGCGCCAAATGCCGCCATCTACTTCGATTGTTAATCCTGTACGGAAATCGTTAACTGAAATCATGTTTAATGTCCTCCTATATTCCAATCACAAAATAATAAGTTCTTTTGGGGAATGGGTGATTGTCCGGTTGCCGTTTTCTGTAATCACGATGTCATCTTCTATGCGGACACCGCCTGTTTCTGGTATGTAAATGCCCGGCTCCACTGTGACCACCATGCCCGGTTCAAGGATAGCTGAAGATCTGACGGACAATCCCGGCGATTCATGAACTTCCATGCCGAGCCCATGCCCGGTTGAATGGCCAAAATATTCACCGTAGCCTTTTGCAGCAATGTGATCCCTTGTAAGGGCGTCAGCCTCTTTTCCTGTCATCCCCGGCTTAATATGTGCGACGCCAAGCGCCTGAGCATCAAATACGACCTGATAAATCTCCTTCAATCGATCACTGGGATGACCTACAGCGACCGTACGGGTAATATCAGAACAATATCCTTTATAATAAGCGCCGAAATCAAGCGTAACTAGGTCTCCACTTTCAATCAGTTTGTCACTGGCCACACCGTGCGGAAGGCTTGACCGAAGGCCCGAGGCGACAATCATATCAAAAGAAGAGCTGTCAGCTCCCTGGCTCCTCATATAAAACTCCAGCTCATTGGCAACAGCGATTTCAGAAATGCCGGGTTTCATAAACGTCAAGATATGTCTAAAGGCATCATCTGCAATCTTCGCAGCTTCCTCTAATATCTTAATCTCTTCACTAGACTTAATCAAGCGCAACTTTTCTACGGATTCAGCCACAGGCACTAATTCAGCCTCACTGACAACCGCGCTGTACGAGGCGTATGTGCCGTATGTCATGCTGTTCTGCTCAAAGCCGAGGCGCTTGATGCCGAACGCTTCAACCGTGTCGGCCGTGGTCTGAATCAAGCTGCCTCCATGTTCAATGATCTCAAAGCCCTTTACCTGAGCTTTCGCCTGCTCTGTATAACGAAAATCCGTAATAAACGCTGCCCTGTCACCTGATATAACAGCCAAGCCCGCAGAACCTGTAAATCCGGTCATATAGCGTACATTCGTGCTGCTTGTAATCAGTATTCCGTCAATCCCCAGCTGTCCAAACAGGTTTCTTATTTTCTCTAGCTTCATCTTTATTCTCCCCCTTGCTGGCTTAATAAGTAGCGAACAGCAAGCTTGTAGCCTTCAGCTCCAAGACCGACAATCTGCCCTTTCGCAACCGGAGCGATAACCGACTGATGCCTGAACTCCTCCCTGGCGTATAAGTTTGATAAATGCACCTCAACCACAGGAAGACTGATGCTTGAAACAGCATCCCTGATCGCATAGCTGTAATGACTCAGGGCACCAGGGTTCAGAACAATCCCGCTGTATTGCTCCTCAGCCTCATGTATCGCATCTATCAAATCACCTTCGTGATTAGACTGGAAGAAAGTGAGCTGGATATGTAGGGCTTCTGCAAATTGAAAAAGATCTGTTTCAATTTCGGTCAGTGTCTGGCGGCCGAATACCTCCGGCTCACGCTTCCCCAGCCGATTGACATTCGGCCCGTTCAAAATTAAAAAATGAGGCACATGAATCTCTCCTTTTCGCGAGGGTTTCCCATGTAAAAAATGTTCACTTCTCGTGAACATTTTATCATACTGCAAAAGGATAATACACTATTCTCTATGCGTTCCCAGCGCACGTGCCAGCTTTTCCGAATTCAGCTCATTGTATTCAAATGAAATAGAGTAACCGACAAACAGCCCGTAAAGCAAATAGATGCAAATGGTTGTAATAACTGTATCTGCTTTCAGTTCGGTCACTGCACGCACATCAGGAAAAATCGGATTAAAAACAAAAAACACGAGCAGCCAAAGCAGCAAGCCGTATAAAACACCCGGCCACATTGTTTTTAAACGTTTCAATAGAAGAAAATAAAGAAACGCTGCGCCAATTGAAAGAAGTCCGATCAAAATGATACTGATTACAGTTCCCAGTCCATGTTTTTTCCACTCTCCGAGCACAAACGGCTGCAAAATCATGTTCGGACTAATTTCAGAAAAATGAAATAAATACGCTATATAAGCAATGAAACTCCATAATACGCCTCCGCAAAAACCTGTTGCCGCCACCCTTCCGGCCATCGGAACAGGCGGTCCTTGCTTCTCATTCAATTGTTGATCTTGTTCTGTATCTTTTTCGCTTGTCATCATGGCACCTCCAGTTAAAGTGTGCCCAAAAAATAAAATGTCAATAAAAAAGCTCACACTTTTTGACAGCAGCGAGTAAAATTTGAAAATAACGGGTATAATGCATGTAGAAAAAGCAAGGCTATGGCAATTTTTCAGCCTGTCAATCTAGAGGTTTAGCGCTGTTTCCTGTACAATAGAGTGAAAGGAAATGGTTAGCAATCCTAAAGAAATAGGCAGGTTGATAATATGTCAAAACATAAAATTCCGCCCGCTTACGGCGGGCAGGCAGTTGTGGAAGGCGTTATGTTTGGCGGAAAGCATCATTACGTTACGGCTATCAGAAGAACGGATGGAAGCATTGACTACTTTAAGCTTCCCCGCAAACACAATCCGAAACTGAACATCGTGAAAAAGATACCGTTTTTACGGGGGATCGCAGCCATTATTGAAGCGAGCGCAAATGGCACAAAGCATTTGAATTTTTCAAGCGAACGTTACGGGCTCGATCCAGCTGAAGACGAGACACTTGAGCAGGAAGAAAAAAAAGCCTCCGGGCTGTCTATGTATCTCAGCCTCGCGGTAATCGGCGTCTTATCATTTTTGTTCAGTAAATTCGTATTTACATTGGTTCCTGTTTTCTTAGCTGAACTGACAAGGCCGATTTTTTCATCGGACATCGCTCAGATTGCGGCTGAAAGCCTGTTTAAATTGATTTTGCTGCTCGGTTACATTTATTTTTTGTCCATGACACCGCTCATTAAAAGAGTGTTTCAATATCATGGAGCCGAACATAAAGTCATAAACTGTTATGAACAGAATTTGCCAATTACAGTGGGGAATGTTCAAAACCAGTCCCGGCTTCATTACCGCTGCGGATCAAGCTTTATTTTATTTACGATTATTGTCGGCGTGTTTGTCTATTTGCTTGTTCCGACAGATCCGCTTTGGCTGCGTGTTATAGATCGTGTTGCACTGATACCGGTCGTGCTCGGCATATCCTTTGAAGTTCTGCAGCTGACAAACAAAGTTCGTGATATTCCCGGACTCAAATTCCTTGGCTATCCGGGCCTCTGGCTTCAGCTGTTAACAACAAAAGAACCCAAGGATGACCAGGTTGAAGTTGCCATCGAAAGCTTTAACGAGCTTCTCAGACTTGAAGAAATGTCTGGACAGAATCAGAAGCCTTCTCACAACGTCATCTAGTATCCGTTGCCCTGCTATTACTTTCGGAGGTGGACAGTTATGAATCATCGTGTACAACCTATTATTGCTGTATTAATTGCGCTGGGAGCGTTCGGTTTTCTATATGTGTTGGTAACCAATCCCGGAGAAATGGCAAAAATGGCGGTAACCGTCATCGTGGCAGGTATCATTATTTATTTTATTGTGAAATATGTAATGAATCGAAATGCGGGCAGCGAAGGAGCAGCCTTCAAAAAAGCGGCGAAACAATCACGGCGCCGGATGAAAGAACAAAAAGCAAAACACCGCGCCGGACATAAGGGACGTGTCAGCCACCTGCGAAGCGTTCCGAGCGCCAGCAAGCCTAAGCCGATGATTCTCAAGAAAAAAAGCCAGACTCAACTGACTGTTATAGAAGGGAAAAAAAATAAAAAGAAAAACAGAGCGCTTTTTTAATAGGTCCACTGTTTTAAAAACTGCTCTGTCCGTCTTTTACCTAGCTCAATCAGGGCTAGTTTTTTTTGTTGTGTTAAATGAAAATCGGTCGCCATTACGTCGTCAACCGGCAGAAAAATGATGTTTTGTTCATACCGTGACGCAATATGCCTTGCGTCATGTGCATCCTTCATCGTTTCAAACAGGGCGCCAAACAGTTCGAAAGCGTTGCGGATATTTTTTTTCGGACGCTCTCTTTCACGCGGCGCAAGCGTTACACCAATCACTGGGCGTTTTCTTTCCTTTGAAAACAGCCAGATTGGAAAATTGCTTAACACCCCTCCGTCAACAACCGTGGCGGTGCCAGTGTCCGTTTTTAATTTTATCGGTTCAAAGAAATACGGAATGCTGCAGCTCATTCTTACTGCTCTGGCAACAGGAAACATATCGGGATTTAACCCGTAACGGACCAAATCGTCCGGCAAAACAATCATGGTGCCGTTTGTCAGATCAGAAGCGATAAGTCGCAGAGACCCTTTCTGCAAATCACCGAAAACCCTTATGCCTTTCGCTCTTAACAGATCAGCAATCCATTTTTCTATCGTGTCGCCTTTGTATAAGCCGAGACGCCAGTAGATGGACACCCACTGGAGCATCTTTAAGGGGAGAAATGAGTATCGCTGGTCCAGCAATTTCTCTCCGTCCACTTCTTCAATCAAAGCGTGGATTTCCTTACTGGTGTAACCTGACGCAATGAAAGCGGCAATAATTGAGCCAGCGCTTGTACCCGCAACCCTTTTAAAGCGGAAGCCTTTTTCCTCAAGCGCTTCATAAGCGCCTGCCAGCGCAATGCCTTTTACTCCTCCTCCGGAAAACACACCGTCAATATACATCTCATTCTCTCCCCCTTCATCCGATCGTTTACTATCATTTTAAGAAAACACGCGAAGAAATAGACCAACGAATGACGCGAGGCGCAGCGCATCAAAAAAGACGGCCTCCTTTGAGACCGCCTTTTTATTGATTGTGATGTTCTGTTTTCTTTTGGATTGATTTCAGATCTTTTTTACGGGCACCATCTTCTTCAAAATATTGAACAAGATCCCCGATGCGATCAATACTGTTCCAGCTTAAATGATGTTCGATTCCTTCAACATCGTTATATATTTTCTCTTCATCAACACCAATGATTCTTAAAAACTGCTCAAGCAATTCATGTCTGTATACTAGCCGTTTGCCTATTTTTTTCCCTTTAGACGTTAACACGAGACCGCGATATTTTTCATAAATTAAATATTCGTCTTTATCTAGTTTTTGAACCATTTTTGTTACAGAGGAGGGATGGACTGCCAATGCTTCCGCGATATCGGAAACCCGTGCATATCCTTTTTCTTCAATCAGCATATAAATCTGTTCAATATAATCTTCCATACTTGGTGTTGTCATCGAAACCCTCCCAAAAAGCACCTTAACTTTATAAACCATTACAAGTTTACACTAATGAACTTGAAAAAACAAGGATGCTCCGCGGGACAAAAGCCCTTTTTACCGCTTATAATTCCATTCATCTGAGGCATATTTTGTTTCTGCCAAATGATGAACAAAATCAAGCTCTTCCTGAGACAGTTCGTACGGCTCCAAATGAATGTTAAGGCCTGTTTCAAACCCTTCTTTAAAGGCTTTACGGGCCTCATCCATCGTCACCCGCATATCTGTAAGTTCATTAATGGCAACCGCTTTATTTTTGAAATTGCGCTGCATCCGCTCTCTGACTCTTTCACTCGGATACAAGAACAGATCGAACAGCTTGTCCTCATCCAAATCAAGCAGAATGGAGCCGTGCTGAAGAATCACGCCTTTTTGTCTCGTTTGCGCGCTTCCCGCCACCTTGCGTCCCTCGACCACCAGCTCATACCACGAAGGCGCGTCAAAACAAACGGATGACCGCGGATTTTTTAAGCTTTCTTTTTCTTTTTCGGTTCTCGGGATGGCAAAGTAAGCGTCCAGACCAAGATTTCTAAAGCCTTGGAGTATGCCTTCTGAAATGACCCGGTATGCCTCAGTAACAGTCGCCGGCATTTCAGGATGCTCTTCCGATACAATCACGCTGTATGTCAATTCCTGATCGTGCAGCACACCTCTCCCGCCGGTCGGACGTCTGACGAATCCGAGATTATACTTATGTACTGCTTCAAAATTGATTTCCTTTTTAATATTTTGAAAATACCCTACAGAAAGAGTCGCCGGATTCCAGCCGTAAAAACGGATTACCGGAGGAATTTTCTTTTCGCTGTGCCAATATAAAAGCGCTTCATCAAGCGCCATATTGAATGCAGGACTTGCATTGCCTGAGTCTATAAACCGCCAAATTTCTTTTTCCATTTTGAGACCTTCCTTACCGTTATAATAGAATCAGTTTATCAAACTGACGGGAAAATGAAAATATTTTAGTTCCATTATGGATGACAATCACGCTGTGCTTTACTATAATAGTATTTGTCGAAAACGGCTCTATGGCCTTGTTTTTATGAAGCAGGGTTTTGATTTTATATGCTAAAGGAGTAGAATCACATTGTCTAATATGATCGTTTTGATTATTTTTGCTGCGTTTATCATCTATATGATTGCTTCATATGTTTATCAGCAGCGAATTATGAAAACACTTACGGAAGAAGAATTTCGCGCGGGTTACCGAAAAGCGCAGCTCATTGACGTTCGTGAACCGAATGAGTTTGAGGGCGGACATATTTTAGGGGCCCGCAACATTCCGCTTTCCCAGCTGAAACAGAGAAAAAATGAAATCCGTCCGGACAAGCCTGTCTATTTGTACTGCCAAAACAGTGTCCGCAGCGGACGCGCGGCACAAACCTTGCGCAAAAACGGCTGCACTGAGATTTACAACCTAAAAGGCGGCTTTAAAAAATGGGGCGGAAAGATTAAAGCGAAGAAATAAAGCAAAACAGCTGTCTGTAATAGACAGCTGTTTTTATTTATCGCTCTTCCTTCTCATACCTGAGCACCGGGTGTCTCGCCGCTTTTGTTTCATCCATCCTTTTTACAATCGTCGTATGCGGCGCCTCCTGGACGAGTTCCGGGTTCTCCTCCGCTTCCCTTGCAATTTGAATCATGGCGTCGATAAACGCATCCAGAGTTTCTTTTGATTCCGTCTCTGTCGGCTCAATCATGATGCATTCTTCAACATTAAGCGGGAAATAAATCGTAGGCGGATGATAGCCAAAATCGAGCAGCCGTTTTGCAATATCTAGCGTACGCACTCCCAGCTTTTTCTGCCGTTTCCCTGACAATACAAATTCATGCTTGCAATGACGGTCAAACGGAAGATCGTAATAAGGCGCGAGCTTTCTCATCATATAGTTCGCGTTTAACACTGCGTTCTCAGTAACAGCCTTTAATCCGTCAGGCCCCATGGAGCGGATATACGTATAAGCTCTGACATTGATGCCGAAGTTGCCGTAATACGGCTTCACGCGGCCGATCGAGTGAGGGCGGTCATAATCAAATGTAAAGTGCCCTTCCTTTTTAATTAAAACTGGTTTTGGCAAATAAGGAATCAAATCTTTTTTTACGCCGACAGGGCCTGAGCCGGGGCCGCCGCCGCCATGAGGGCCAGTGAATGTTTTATGCAGGTTGAGGTGCACCACGTCAAATCCCATGTCTCCCGGTCTCGCTTTGCTTAAAACCGCATTTAGATTAGCGCCGTCATAGTATAGTTTTCCCCCCGCTTGGTGAACAATTTCCGCCATCTCGGTGATCTGTTCCTCAAACAAGCCGAGCGTGTTCGGATTCGTCAGCATAAGAGCAGCAGTTTCTTCATTCACCGCTCTTTTTAAATCCTCCAGATCGACAAGCCCATTCTCATTTGATTTCACCGTAACCGTTTCAAAACCTGCTACTGTCGCTGAAGCAGGATTCGTCCCGTGCGCGGAATCAGGAACAATGACCTTCGTCCGCTTGAAATCCCCACGCGCTTCATGATAGGCGCGGATCATCATCAGCCCCGTCCATTCGCCATGCGCCCCGGCAGCGGGCTGAAGCGTGACCTCATCCATTCCCGTTATTTCCTCAAGGTGTTTGCTTAAATCATATAAAAGCTCTAAAGCGCCTTGCACCGTGTCTTCATCCTGAAGAGGATGAATCGCAGCAAAACCGGGAATTCGCGCGATTTTTTCATTTATTTTCGGATTGTATTTCATTGTGCAAGAACCGAGCGGGTAAAAGCCGGAATCCACCCCGTGATTACGTTTGGACAGCGCTGTATAATGGCGCATAATATCCAGCTCGGACACCTCCGGCAGCTCTGCGTCCTCATCACGAATATAGGTGTCTGACAATAGCTCCTCCAATTCGATTTCCGGTACATCGAGTTCCGGAAGACTGTAGCCGATACGGCCTTCTCTGGAAAGCTCAAAAATAAGTGCCTGATCCTGATTATTCATGGCGATCCCCCAATTCCTGAATGAGTGCGTCGATTTCTTCTTTTGTTCTCAGCTCCGTTACAGCAATCAGCATATGACAGTCCATCTCCGGATACGCCAGCCCAAGATCATATCCGCCGATGATGCCTTTTGCCAGCAAACGCTGGTTCACAGCTTTCACCGGTTCATCCAGTTTGATGACAAATTCATTAAACATCGGTCCGTCAAACATAACGGTAAGGCCTGCTTTTTTTGCTTCTTGCTTTGCATAGTTGGCTTTTAAGAGATTTTGGCGGGCGATTTCTTTTACGCCGTTTTTTCCGAGAGCAGTCATGGCGACAGAAGCTGCCAGCGCATTTAAAGCTTGGTTTGAGCATATATTTGATGTCGCTTTTTCCCGTCGGATATGCTGCTCTCTGGCTTGTAAAGTAAGCACAAAGCCCCTTTTTCCGTTTTCGTCTTCCGTTTGTCCGACGAGGCGGCCCGGCACCTTTCTCATTAATTTTTTGGTGGCGGCAAAAAAGCCGCAATGCGGGCCTCCGTATGCTGAAGGAATGCCAAAAGGCTGCGCATCACCGACGACGATATCAGACTGAAACTTGCCCGGTGGAGTGAGGAGACCTAACGCAAGCGGGTTGGCTGACACAATAAACATGGATTTCCCTTGATGAGCGATAGGCTCAATATCCTGTAACGGCTCGACCCGGCCAAAAAAATTCGGGTACTGAACGATTACGGCGGCGGTGTCCTCGCAAACGGTTTGGCGCAAAGCATCCAGATCGGTAACGCCATCTGCAGCGGGAACTTCAACGACTTCAATATACTGACCTTTTGCGTACGTTTTCAACACTTCTCTCGATTCAGGATGCACGGTTTTTGACACAACGATTTTTTTCTTTTTCGTGTGGCCTGAAGCAAGCATTGCCGCTTCCGCCAAGGCTGTTCCGCCATCATACATAGAGGAGTTGGCAATATCCATTCCTGTCAGTTCACAAATCATCGTTTGGAATTCAAAAATAGCCTGAAGCTCCCCCTGTGAAATTTCCGGCTGATAAGGTGTATACGCCGTATAAAACTCAGAGCGTGAAATGACATGATCCACAATGACAGGCTGAAAGTGATCATATACACCTGCTCCTAAGAAAGACGCGTGTTGTACCGTATCACGATTTTTAGAGGCCAGCTTTGTCAGTTCTCTTGTTAATTCCGTTTCTGATTTCGCTTTTTTGATTTGATACTCTTTTTTATATCTGACATTTTCCGGTATATCAGCAAATAATTCATCGATGCCTCTTACGCCGATAGCGGCAAGCATTTCCTGTTTATCCTCTTCTGTTGCAGGCAAATAACGGTGCTTCATGTGTTGACTCCTCTCCCCAAGAAAAAATATTAGCGTTTATAAAATGGTGTTTTGACAACCTTTGCTTTCACTAATTTTTTGCGAATCTCCACCTCTACAACTGTCCCGATTTCACTCGCCTCCGCAGCAATTAGGGCAAGACCGACATTTTTCCCTAATGTCGGTGACTGCGTGCCTGTTGTCACCTTTCCGACAGACTTGCCATTATGGAACACTTCATATCCGTGCCGCGGTATCCCTTTTTCGGTCATTTCGAGTCCGACAAGCTTTCGCTTCGCTCCGTTTTCTTTCTGTTCACTCAATACTGACTTACCAAAAAAATCAGATTCTTTTTTGTGCTTTACGGCAAAGCCAATACCTGCTTCAATCGGTGTAATATCCCGGGTCAGCTCCTGGCCGTAGAGCGGGAGCTTCGCTTCAAACCGGAGCGTATCACGTGCACCAAGACCGCATGGAATCAGTCCGTATACTTCCCCTGCATCAATGATTTGTTTCCAAATATGCACAGCATCATCAGTGCGGCAGTAAATTTCAAACCCGTCCTCACCCGTATAGCCGGTGCGCGAAATAAGTGCTTTGCAGCCGCTGATATCAGCGTCGTCAATAAACCCAAACGGCTTTAATGCAGACATATCTGAAGCTGTCAGATTTTTTAAGATGGTTTCTGCTTTCGGCCCCTGTACAGCCAAGAGCGCGATTTGATCTGACAGATTGTCAATCTGCACATCACCTGCTGCATGTTCTTTCATCCAAGCCAGGTCTTTATCTATATTAGAAGCATTAATGACCAGCAGGTAGCGGTTCTCTCCTTTTTGATAGACAAGTAAATCATCGACGGTTCCGCCATCCGGATAGCACATCGCCGTATATTGCGCACGGCCTGCCGATAATGAGGAAACATCATTTGTCATCAGCCTTTGCAAAAAAGGCAGACTATCGTTTCCGGACACTTCGATTTCTCCCATATGAGATACATCAAACAGCCCGGCCGCAGTTCGGACAGCCTCGTGTTCCTTTTTTATAGAAGAAAATTGAACAGGAAGCTCCCAGCCCCCGAAATCAATCGTTTTTCCTCCATATTCCTTATACAGTTCAAATAACGGCGTTCTTTTCAGCATCGAATTCCTCCCCTTTTTCAACGGCGCGGCTAAAAAAACATACAAAAAAGGACAGAGAAACACCTCATATAAAATGAAGGTTCTCTGTCCTGGCACCTGAAAGTTTACTTTGCGTTCGCAAAGACGTCCCCTTTGGTGGCTTGCGCATCCGCGCAAACACTCTCCAGAGTTGCGTCGAGCAAGAGTTCTTTTGCCTGAGAGATTCACTCCGCAGTTTGCTCCTTCGGCGCCTGTATCCCGAGATTCTCGGTCAGGTCTCTCCCCTTGCTGTCATTCGCTCATATTTTCATGCTGTTATGGACATACTATAGCAATATCTAACATCAAATACATACTCATATCCTACCATCATCACTATATGCTGGGCAACAGCAATTTGGGCAGATTTTTCTTATATTGTTCATTTTAAGAATCGAAGAATAAGAAAGGCGGTTTCAAAGCAATGAATCCAGAAATGATCTACGATGAAAAATGGCCTGAAAAATTCGCTGATAGACTGAAAAACGATGGACCGTGGGCGAACTGGGAACTGTACAAGCTCTCTGCAGAAATCCAGAAAACATTAGCCATTCCTGAATTTGAAGGCTTACGGGCCCCTTTATACCTGCCTTCCTTTACACCGCTCCCCCACCAGCTTGAGGTAGCGCAAAAAGTGGTCGAAAAAATGAACGGGAAAGCGATTTTAGCAGATGAGGTGGGTCTCGGGAAAACGGTTGAGGCCGGACTGATTCTAAAAGAATATATGATTCGCGGTTTAGCCAAAAAGATTTTGATCCTTGTGCCCGCTTCCCTTGTGTCTCAGTGGGTCAAAGAGCTTCAGGAAAAATTTTTGATCCCGGCTGTTGAACAAAAGAAAAGCTACGTGTGGGAGCAATGCGATATTGTCGTCTCATCAATCGACACTGCAAAGCGCTCGCCCCACCGTGAAATTGTGCTGTCAATCCCATATGATCTCGTCATTATTGATGAGGCACACAAATTGAAAAATAGCAAAACGAAGAACTATGAATTTGTCCGGAATCTCGTAAAAAAATATTGCCTGCTTCTTACCGCGACACCAATTCAAAACCGTATCGAAGAAATTTTCAATTTGGTGTCCTTATTAAAGCCTGGCCATTTAGGCAGTCAGAATCACTTTCAGGAAGAGTTCGCCAAGAAGAAATCCAGTTTAGAAGCTCATGAGCATTTAAAAGATCTTGTGAATAAAGTCATGATCCGCAACAGGCGGCATGATACCGGGCTGAATTGGAAACAGCGCCATGTTGAAACAGTGCCAATTGAATTTTCTCCATCAGAGCAGGCGCTTTACGATGAAATTTCCAGCCTGAAGGAAGGCATCAATAAGCCGGCCAGCATGTTCTCAATTATGACCCTGCAAAGAGAATGCTGTTCGAGCAGGGAAGCTGTGTATATGACGCTGAAAAAAATGCTTGATCAAAAAGAGAAGCAAGCACCGGCCATTGATGAACATACTATTTCGGTTTTAATAGACCGCATCAATCAAGTGACACAAAACTCTAAAGCGCTTCAAGTGATTGACCTGATCAAAAAGATAGACGATAAGGTCATTATTTTCACAGAATACCGGGCCACCCAGATTTACCTGCAATGGTTTCTTCAGCAAAACGGCATCAGCTCTGTGCCGTTCAGAGGCGGATTTAAACGCGGGAAAAAAGACTGGATGAAGGATCTTTTCCGCGGAAAGGTCCAAGTCCTGATTGCAACTGAAGCAGGCGGCGAAGGGATCAACCTGCAATTTTGCAATCACATGATCAACTATGACCTGCCATGGAATCCGATGCGTCTTGAACAGAGAATCGGAAGAATTCACAGGCTCGGACAGGAGCGTGACGTGCACATTTACAACATGGCGACAAAACATACGGTGGAAGAGCATATTTTAAAGCTGCTATATGAAAAAATTCATTTGTTTGAAAAAGTGGTCGGCGAACTTGATGATATTTTAACGAAAATTCAAGTGAACAATTTTGAAGAGCACCTGCACGAAATTTTGTACCATTCAGCAACAGAAGAAGAAATGAAAATAAAAATGGATAACTTAACCTCATTTTTGTCTTATAAAAAACAGCAGCCTGCTGAAAAAAGAGGATCTTAGCCTGTAAGGAGGTTTTATAAGTGAGACAGCAAGAGGTTCACGATTTTCTGCTTCGTTTTTTTCAGGCAAACAGCTGCCAAATCGTCGATCAAGGTTCAGGCTATATGACAGTGCAGCTTACAGTTGAAATGGACAAACAGATCATGAACCGCCCTTTCTACTGGCACTGGCGCGAGAAGACAGGCGGCGATCCAAATCCGATGAAAATCACTTTTATTACAGATAAAGAATCTGCTCCAAAAGACCTAGACGGCGAATTTATTTATTTTGGGGCGCCGCGCCTTTTTCAAATGTTTAAAGCTGTTAAACAAAATGGGAGATTTACCAGAATGTATGAGAAAATTGAATCAGCCGGAGCTAAAGTCCCACTTCAGCCTTGGCTTGGTATAAATGTCACGATTTCATACCAGTCCGACATGAAAAAGGATAAGCTATTGTCACTAGGTCTTCACCTAGTCTCTGGAACCATAATTGAAGATTTTCACAGCAAGCTGACACAGTTGCCACTGACGTCTCAAATATGTGACTATTGTTTCACCATATCGCCTATGATCAAACCAGTAAGCGGCCTGAAGCGGATGGAAAACTATATTGCAAAATCCGCCATGCAGGAACCGTCAGACTGGGCAGAACAGGCGGTAAGCAGGTGGAAAAATGATATGACATTGCTTGACAAGTTTTATGAGCATATAGAAGAAAAACCAGAAGAGTATCATCTAGAAAAACAGGCGCTGAAAGCCTTGTATCAACCTAAGATATCAGTTGAAATTGAAAATGGCGGATTATTTTATCTGCAAAACAATATTTCAGTCTAACTTTTTTTACCATTCGACATCGTTCTCGTTTTTTTTGAAAAAATGCGATTATAATAAAGGTATATTGGAAAAAAATTCTGGCAATTTCTATGGCAAATGACTTCCAGAGACCAATGAAGGCATACAATGAGTCATGGCCGGACTGGCTGAAATACATAAACAAGTATTTTAGGAGGAGAAACTGCATGAAAAATGCAAAACAAGAGCACTTCGAATTAGATCAAGAATGGGTTGAATTAATGATGAAAGCCAAAGAGGCAAATATCAGCCCGGAAGAAATACGAAAATATTTACTTTTAAACAAAAAGTCTGCTCATCCTGGTCCGGCAGCCAGAAGTCATACCGTAAATCCTTTCTGAATGTGCTATAATATCACAAGGAAGGTGATGACATTGATTGGCCAGCGTATTAAACAATACCGTAAAGAAAAAGGCTACTCACTATCAGAACTAGCTGAAAAAGCTGGGGTAGCGAAGTCTTATTTAAGCTCAATAGAACGAAATCTACAAACGAACCCCTCCATTCAATTTCTCGAAAAAGTCTCCGCTGTTCTGGACGTCTCGGTTCATACTTTGCTCGATGAGAAACATGAAACCGAATACGATGGTCAATTAGATAGTGAATGGGAGAAATTGGTTCGCGATGCAATGACATCCGGGGTATCGAAAAAACAATTTCGTGAATTTTTAGATTATCAAAAATGGAGAAAATCCCAAAAAGAGGAGTAGTGCCTGAGCAGAGGCACTAACTCCTCTTTTGTCAATAAACATAGAGACAGCCCAGTATATGGAATACTGGGCCGTCTCTTTTTATTGCTGCTATTAATTCTTATCCTCACTATGCGCTTTTTCATTTTCTTTCACGTAACCGTCTTTATCAGTATGTTCCTTTTTGATTGTCAAACCATTCCATTGTGTCGCTTCAAACGAGAACTGAAGCTGAATGGAGTTGCCTTGGTATTTATTTTGGACCATTAGCCCTTTTTCATCTTTTGTTTTGTCGTCTTTGAATTGGATTTCCATTTGAACTTGGTCGAAATCAGTCGGTGTTTTTGGAATACCATCATATTCAGGAGCGGTTTTACCGTCAATTGTTGCTACATTGACTTTACCGCTTGCATTTAAGAATTTAGGGTCAATTTGTTTTTTGATTTTTTCAGCGGCCGCTACATCATTCTTAGCGGACATCAAATACAAGTCCTTGAGATTGGCATCATCTAAAATAATATTTTTCGGATATCCATTGCCGCCCTCTTTTCCAACTGTCAATAAGGTCACTTCAAACTGGCTGAGAAAATCTTCTGCAGATGTATTGCTGCCGCCGTTTGCTTTAAATTCACCGTAATTTAGTGCCATTAATACTTCTTTGATTGCAAGTGAGCCGTTATTTTCAAATTGGAAATCTTTCGTCAATTTGTCTCCCGGCTTTAGATTTGACAGGTTCACACTCGCTGAATTTTCTTTAGCAGATAAATCAAGCGTACCTGACGCAAAAGTAGCATCCGTTGATTTAATGTCGTTAAATGCTGCCCATGTTCCTCCGCCAACTAAAGCTAATCCTAGTGCCGCAGAAGCAACTCCTAAACTTAATTTCTTTTTCATACCCATGGCAAACTCCCCTTTTATTGGATAATATTATATCGAAACCTGTTGCCAGGTTTACAACTGATGTTAAGTGGACATGGTGCTGTCCTTTGTATCTGTTTCCAAGGCTTTCGTCTTTCTTTCAATTTCTCTAATGGCACTGCTGATCGTCACAAAAGCGTACACCAGCAGCATCACGCCGGGAACAATCAGTAAAACAGCAGTTCCGATCGGCTGACTGGCAAAATGAAGCATATAGCCGGCATATGGAAGCTGAAATCCTGTATATTGCGCGCGGACATTTTCGTCCGATACTAGCGCTGAATCAGCTGCTGCGTTATTGTCTCCTTTTGTTTTAAATAACAAATGGTCTCCTTGCTTCGTTTTGTCAACAATCCTGTGAGTGACCGCCGTATTTGCATCCTGCATAAATGTAATGACATCACCCTTTTGGAGCTCCTTCACATCAGTGATTTCTTTGACCAATATCAAAGAACCTGTATTGAACTCCGGCTCCATCGAACCTGACAGAACTGATTTCAGCGTGTATCCAAACACTGCCGGCTCTCCCCCGGATGAACGTGTTGAAATCACGACAAGTGTCAGCACAATAATGAGAGTAAAGATGATCACGTAGAGAATATTACTGATCAGCTTCATTGCTTTTTTCATCCTCTTCCCCGCTTTCCTTTTGAACTGATTGAGTTTCTTTTTCTTCTGTTACCGTTTCTTGAGATGGATCTTCTTTATTTGATTTTTCTTGTATATCCTTTTGTGATGTTTCCTTCTCCTTTTTGACGGCCGGCTTCGTTTCTTTTATCGGGACTGTTGGTTTTTCATCGCACTTTGCAAGCGTCATAGGCTCCGACCATTCAAAAGTACTGCCGTCTGCAGGGTACCCGGCCGGTTTATATACTTTAAATGCATAAATGCCGGGTTTCATTTTTTTCTTCGTCTCAATTTTATAAAGTGAATCGCCGATTTGTTTGGAAACGAACCCTTTTTCGATCACGTTCCCATCCTTTAACGGTTTACGGGCATTTTCCAGCTTATGAAGCTCCCACTTCCACTTTGATTTCCTAAGTTCCTTGCCTGTATTTTCAAGCTCAGCAAACAGAGAAATAGGTGGGCATACACTGCCTTTCGTATCTGTTTGATCTGACAGGTGCAAATCACTTTGATCCCAGCGTTTATCATAATCGCAGTTTTTATCTGTATGCTGAAAGTCTGTACACGTTTGAAGCGAGACATTAAAAGTTTCAATATCATGAAAAGCAGCGCTTGTATCCCCAGAAAATTGTAAGCATATCGCGGCAGTCAGACTGAAAATGACTGAAAGCTGAAAAATAAGCAGAACTTTCAGTTTTGTCTTCGTCTTTTGCCGATTGCGAAACAATCGAAACATAACTTACCTCCTGTAAAACACTGTCACTTGATATGACAATCGTTCTTTTTAAAGAACCCACAAATAGAGTATAATCAACGTTTAATCGATTGAAAAACACCAAAATCGTCCATTTTGTTCGTTTAAGAGAATGTTTTCATCATATTACAAGGTCTTGCTCAGTATTGCTCACCTTTTTGTTTTTTGAAATTTTTGGGATTCTTATGTGAAAAATTAAATGCATAGACAATTATGGTTTGGTAATAATAAACAACGAAAGGGTGACAGCATGATGATCAAACAATGTGTGATTTGTCTTTCTCTTCTCGTTTTCGGCACCGCTGCCGCTCACGCAGAAGAAGCACCGCTTGTGACCGCCCGCCAGATGTCCAAATGGGAAGAGCTTGCAGTAAAAGAAGCAAAAAAAAGGTACCCGCTCGCACAGGTACTGTTCAAACAAAAAGTATGGGACCGCAAAAGAAAAGATGAAGCAGTGAAGCAATACCATTTAACTCTGAGGGAAGGATCAAAGGAATTCGGCGTATTTGTCACGATTTCATTTGATCCCTATAGCCAAAAAGTTAATAAAATTGCCATATTAGAAGAATATCAATAAGGTCCTCCATTTTTGAAGGACCTTATTCGTTATATTTGCGGTTATTTTTTCCGCTTCAGCCATAGCCTGAAACCATAGGGTAAAATACCGAACCAGTGTTGTGAAGCGGGCGTTTTTGTTTCTTTCCGCACCTCTTTTCGTTCTTTTCGCTCATCTCTCGGAGTATCTATATATTTGACAAATTGCTGAGTCATATATTTGACATAATCATTCGTTTTCACGTGATCACCTCATCATTCAATTATTATGAAGTGTTGGCTCACATGACTTTTTTTATACCCTTTTCTTTGCTTTATTCTGTCCAGCTCAGCAGTTTTTTCTGTTTTTGATCAAACACGATCTGTGCAGTTCTTTCTGTTCCCGATTCCGTCAACGCTTTTAGGTTGATTTCTTTTTTCTCTTTTATCGATGTATCGTGAATGTAATAAGAAACCTGCCCATATGGAAACTGCTGTGAATCCTTTTGGCCTTTCCGCTGCTCAAGAACATGCCGAATTGACAGAAGCGCGCCATTCTGAAGCAAATTCTCTCCTGTGTAAAACTCTTTTGTTTCCTTTTCAAACATGCAGCGTGAAATATATTGAGCAGCAGTAAAGTTCACGATCAGCAGCACAAGCGCAGACACAAAAAGAACAGCGGGATAAATAAACCCTTTCGTGCTGTCCATTTACCCTCCTCCTAAATACGAATAAACCGAAAAAGCAGTTTGATACACTTTTTGGTTCTCACTCTTAATTTTCAGTAAAACAACACCATTTTCAATATCGGCTCTCATGGCTGTAATATTATCTAGAATCGGAACATGCCCTTTGCCATCTACCCTTTTTCTTATCATGGAATGATAGATTTCAAAACGTATATCTTGCCCAGAAGGATTGGTACAGATCAACACGCTCCCATGTTCGGCTGTCTTGACTGCGTGTGACTGCTTGCATTCGTTCATCATCTGTTCCATCGAAATCAACCATTCTTGCTGTGTGAAACCCTCATATTCCTGCTGCCGTGACAAAAACAAATGGAAGATCATAGCTAACGATCCTGATATGAGCAAAAAGACGGAAAGCGAAAATAATACGTTAAGAAGCGTATAGCCAGTCTGTCCGCAGAATGCTGAGGCAAAATGGTTTTTCTTTATAAGCTGCTGCTGATATGCATACGTTTTGATATTCCCCCTCCTCCTCCCACTTTAGCGCATAGTTATTATTGTTCTTTGTAATCATTTTCACCTCAGTTTCTTCACCAGTCATCATATATTTGCTAATGTTTTCATTCATCATTTGGTACCCGATTTCTCGAGATTCCGCCATATTTTCATCAGCTATCAGTTTGTCCCACAAAGGAACGACTGTCAGCAGCAAAAACAGCCACAGGCTTAGCGCAGACATTGTTTCTATTGTAGAAAAACCTTTATTTTCTCTCCACATTGACTCTCCCGCTCCCTAAATAAATGGTTATGTCATAAGCGGCATGTCCTTTTACTCGTATTGTTCCGCCTGCATTCGGGTGCCCTTTCTCATTAAATTCCAAACGGTCTTTTAATGTCTGCGGTTCTATAGAAAGTCCTTTGGCATACGGCCGTTCAATTACCGTATCACCCATAACTAATTGATATTCTTTTCTCTGAAAGAGAATTTTTGTTCTTTGATGACTGGAAATTGCAGTCTGCTGTGCAAGCAAAATATCGTTTTTCAGCTGCCATGCCACCTGACGGACAGCTGTGTTGTCATAAGCAGGAGGAAGTGTGGTAAACACGGCAATCAGGAGGGTAGAGGCGAGGCTTAACACGAGCAAGCTTTCTAAAAGGGCAAATCCCTCCTCCTCGTTTAATTTAATGTTCAACCTTAACTTCTCCGCCAGTAATGATAATGTGCTTCCCATTTGGACAAACTGCATCCTTTTTCACATAGCCCTCTGATTGTAAATCTGCCAAGCTCGGTGTCTGTCCTTCATGGTCAAGCTCAAATGCAGTCATTTGTGCCTTAATCATGTTTTGCAGGCCTTCACAGCCCTTTCTTTGAATGGTTTGATTATGTTTCGTGACGTTCGGTATCGTAATTAAAAGCAAGATCGAAATAATAAAGAGCACAATTAACATTTCAACAAGTGTAAATCCTTTCTCATTCATCAGCCTCTTCCTTTCACATTTGATTCATCATCTGATACATAGGCAAAAGCATAGATAAATACACAATTAAGATCATCGCTGCAACAAATCCATAAATCATAGGTTGAAGGATGCCTGTCCATTTTTGCGCCTTGTGTTCCAGCCGCTGCAATATGAACTGACTGTATGTGAAAAGCTCCCGATCAAGGCGGCCGCTCAACTGTCCGTGAGATATGACTTTTGAAAAATCAGTTTCATAATAAGGGCTTTCACAAATAGCAGTTTCAATTGATTCACCAGCTTTTAGCCGTTCAATCACTTGTTCAGCCTCACAGCGGTAAAAAGGGAGAAACGTTTGATGTTTAAATGCGTTAAGGCTGTCATATATTGAGAGACCTGATTGTAAAAGGCTGCTTAGCTGCAAAGAAAAAAAGTAGCTGTTAAACAGCCTGACAAGATTTCCAACCAAAGGAATTCTGACCCAAATAAGCATTTGCCGGGCAGGTGATTTTTTCTTAAACACAAGCCAATAATAAAGCCCGATACCTGCTGCAAAAAGAGCCAATAATATGATTACAAGGTCAATATGCTGAAAAAAAGCAAAAAGCATATCAGTTGAACGTGTGGTTTCCATATTCATCGATTGATAAATACCGGAAAACTGAGGAATGATGACGGCCTGTAACATATAAAACATGACAGCGACTGTGAAGATGAGGAAAAGCGGATATCGCAGCACCCTTTTCAGCTGGTCTGCCTGTGCAATTTTTCGTTCCAGCAGCTCTCCGCTTTGGATCATGGAGGCAGGCAGTTCACCATGTATCTCGGCAAAATAACAAATACCTACGGCTTCCTTATGAAATGACAAACTCTTTAATACTTGATAAAACGGAGCCCCTTCCCTCAAACGGGTGATCGCGTCAGCCAAGTCAGCCACCTGCCTCTTATTCATCTGAAGCTCCATCAGCCGTATTCCATCCAGAAGCGTATATCCGCCCTCCGTCATTTCACCGAGCCGCTTCAATAACTGGGCTTGATCCTTTAACTTCCAGGTTTTTCTAATCTGTTTCATGATAAACCCACCGGTCATAGTTGTTTGTCGTCAAATAGCCGAGTGCAATTCCTTTTCGGATAATGTGACGTAGCGTTTGATATTGGTAATTTGCATGATTTCCTTTTGCCTCCTGAATACATTGCTGAAGATTTTTTCCGTAAAGGAGCTCATAAACGCTTGCTCTCCTGGTGTTTCGTAACTGGCGGCAATACACTGATGAACATCCGTTTTCACAAAACGGGCAAGCCAAATCAACCAAGCGCTGAGCCGCTATTGCAATGACAGTCTGTTCGATTTCATTCATATTGATGCCGAATTCAAGCAGCCTGTAAATCGCGCCCTTCGCATCTCTCGTATGAAGGCTCGTCAGCACCAGATGCCCCGTCATCGCTGCCCGTACCGCGATTTTAGCTGTTTCGGCGTCTCTGATCTCACCTAAGATAATCATATCCGGGTCATGGCGCAAAATAGCCTTCAGCCCTGCGGAATATGTCACACCGGCTTTTTCATTCACCTGCACCTGAAGAACATCCTCGTCCCTTGTTTCAACAGGGTCCTCCAGTGTGACAATATTTCGATTAAAGTGTTTTTTTGCATATTGAACAAGAGAGTATAATGTGGTGGTCTTCCCTGAACCAGTCGGCCCGGTAAAAATGAGCATGCCGTGGGAATGTTTTAAAAATGAGAGTAAAGTGGCTCCTGTCTTCGGAAATAATGACAGCTTATCAATCGAAGGGATATTATATTGAGGCATCACTCTGATCACAAGGCTTTCTTCATTAATTGTGGGGAGCGTTGACATTCTTAAATGAACATTTCCCTCCTCTAGCTTTAATGTAAGCGAACCATTTTGCGGCTTCCTCCTTTCCCCTATGTCCATCGCTGAGAGAAATTTAAAATGTGAAATCAGCCTTACGCACTCTTCTTTTTTCATGTGCCTTTTTTTCAGCAAGGCATGATCAACCCGAAAATGAATGATGGCGTCCCGCTCCCTCGGTACAATGTGAATGTCAGAAGCCTTTGTTATATATGCCTCTTCAATCAAGGTTTTGCTTATCTTTTCTATTGAATCCAATTTGTTTCCCTCTCCTTTCAATGCGTATTGTAGAAAAAGAAGGACCTGTAATCAAACCGTGGAAAAGTGATTTCCGGAGATCTTATATGTAGAAAAATCAATTCCTGCTGACAGAAAAGATTGTTTTAACTGAATGTACCTCTTGATTTCGCTATTTTCTCAATAAAAAAGCAGGCATGATGATCATCATGCCTGTTTCACCCCATCTTTCATTATGCTGATTTAGAAATTTCACTTAATGCTTCTCCGGCTTTTTCATCAGTATCCTTCTCAATGGAAAGATCGCCTAATGCCACAATACCGGCAATTCGTTCGTTTTCAAGAATCGGTAAACGGCGGATTTGGTGTTCTGCCATTAGTTGCCCCGCTTCTTCAGCAGACATATCAGGATGGCCGGATACGATGTCGGCGCTCATGATGTCACTTGCTTTTGCATCCATCTGATTTTCAGCTAAGCATCTCGTCACAATATCCCGATCAGAAACAATTCCCTGAAGTGTGCCATTTTCACAGATTGGAATAGAACCGACATTAGAGTCTCTCATCTTTTTGGCTAGTTCCGTGATTGAAGCGGTTGGTTCACAGCATTCTACATTATGTGTCATGATGTCTCTTATTTTTATTTCCATTCCTCCTTTACCGTGTTCTATTTACTCTTTATCCGCTGCACAAAAAATGAAACATCCTACAGTGTCCGCCTTTTTCGGGTTTTCTTTTTCTTCTTCCGCTCCTGCAGCATATCTCCCGTCCAGCCTTTCTTCTTCAAATATAGGTAGATCAGAACCGTCGAAGTGAGAATCAATAAGAGAGAAAAGAGATATCCGTATTTCCAATTCAGCTCAGGCATCACTGAAAAGTTCATCCCCCAGAGGGCACCGAGTGCTGTAACCGGCGTAAAAAGCGTCGTGAAAATGGTCAGCGCTTTGAATATTTCATTTCCCCTGTGAGAGGTAATGACTTCCTCTGAATGCAACAGACTATTAAGCTCCCCTTCAAATTCACTGATGTATGTAAACCCCCTGTCAATTTTGAGTTGTATCCGCTGATAAACCTTTTTACCTTCATTTTGGGGCAAAAAGGTTTCTTTTAATGCCATTTCAATTTTTTTAGTGCTTAGGATTAAGTTTTTCCAGACCATCAGCTCATGGTGCAGAAGATGGACACGGTTTAAAATGCTTTTGCTATTATCGTCTTTGATTTGCCATCTGAGCTTTCTCAGCTTTACTTCAAATTCATCTAAACCGATTAGATACGCATTCATTAACTCGCCGAGAAGGATCAAAAATCCCTCCATGGTACTATCCGCTCTTTCCATTTGCCGGATAACTTGTTTTCCCTTAATCCCCTTCAAAATCGAAAAATCAAAGTTAATTGTGAAAAAATATTGCCTGGTTATATAAAAGTGAAAAACGGTATGGTCTTTTTCCTTATCCAGCCCCTGATCATATACAATCGAGCCAAATACCGCTTCATTTTCCATTTCAGTCGTGTCTACGCGCAAAAAATTAATATGATGGTTATTTTCAAACCACTTTTCACATTGAGGCCAGTGAGAAAAATGGATCAGATCTCTTGCCTTATCTCTCTCCTGAGGCCCCATTTGGTACCAAAACCAATCCTTTCCCGTATGTGCCTTCATGTCAAGCTCCTCCAAACTTTTGTTCTTTTATTCTTTAATTGCCCAAGAAAGGCATTACTAAACCAGTCAGCCGCTCCAACGCATGTTTTGTGAGCAATTTCCTGTGGTATGGAATGTAGAAAGACATCGAAAAAGGGAGGTGCATGCCTTCCTTGGAGAAGGCAGTTGTTTTGGAATTTATCAATTTACTAGCAGTCGCTATTCTTATTTTGTTAACAGGATTTTTTGTTGCCGTAGAATTTTCAATCGTAAAAGTGCGGCGATCCAGAATTGATCAGCTTGTCGCAAAAGGAAAGAAAGGTGCTAAAGCGGCAAAGCATGTCATCACTCACCTTGATGAATATTTATCAGCCTGTCAGCTGGGTATCACAGTCGCAGCTTTAGGACTGGGCTGGCTTGGGGAACCGACTGTGCAAACTCTGCTTCGGCCGCTTTTTCATAAAGCAGGCTTAAATGAATCGCTGACCCACCTACTTTCACTTGTCATCGCCTTTTTGACGGTAACATATTTAAACGTCGTCATCGGGGAGCTGGCGCCAAAGAGTTTCGCCATTCAAAAAGCAGAAAGCATTACATTGATGCTCGCCAAACCGCTTATTTGGTTTTATAAGATCATGTTTCCATTCATTTGGCTGCTGAACCACTCTGCCCGGTTGATTACAGGGGCGTTTGGACTGAAGCCGGCATCAGAACATGAACTGGCGTATACGGAGGAAGAGCTGCGGGTTCTTTTGGCTGAAAGCTATAAAAGCGGTGAAATCAGAAAAAGCGAATTAAAATACATGAATAATATCTTCACCTTTGATAAACGAATGGCAAAGGAAATCATGGTGCCGCGAAATGAAATGGTCAGTTTGTCACTTGATGAGGACTCCATTCCAAATCTGCAGGAAACAGTGAAGCAAACAAAATATACACGGTATCCAGTTGTCAGAGAGGATAAAGATAATGTCATTGGCGTAATCAATATGAAAGAAGTGCTGTTTTCAATGCTGTCGAAAGATTTTTCACTTAAAAAACAGCAAATTGAACCTTTCATTCAGCCTGTTATCCATGTTATTGAGACAATTCCTGTTTATAAATTACTGCTGAAAATGCAAAAGGAACGCACTCATATGGCAATCCTCATTGATGAATATGGCGGGACTTCCGGTTTGGTCACTGCCGAAGATATTATTGAAGAAATTGTAGGAGAAATTCGTGATGAATTTGATGCCGATGAAGTGCCTCATATCCGCGAACTCGGAAAGGAACACTACTTATTAAATGCAAAATTATTAATCAGCGATGTAAACAACCTTCTTGGAACAGATCTGTCAGACGCAGAAGTGGACACCTTGGGCGGCTGGTTTCTCACACAAAACATAGACGCCAAGCCTGAAAGTGTCATTGAATATGATGGCTACTCTTTTAAGGTAAAAGACATCGACAGTCATCATATTTTATTTATAGAAGTAAAAAAAGCTGAATAGCCCCAGGGAGGCTGTTCAGCTGCTTTTCCCCAAAGGAACATGGCAATGGCATCAACACTCTTTTATCTTAAATCCTTTATTGGCCAGGGCTTTAGCAAGACTTTGCTCGGTTTTCACATTCGAAAAATCTAGCCCCAGCTTCACCACAGTTTGGGCAATTTCAGGTCGAATTCCTGAAATAATCGTCTCAATGCCGAGCAGCTTGGTGCTGTCAATCACTTTAAAAATTTGATAGGCCACCATTGTATCGACGATGGGAACGCCCGAAATATCTAAAAATAAATACGAGAGCTTTAACGCTGAGCACTGCTGTAGCACCGACTCCAAAATTGTCCTCGCTCTGTACGTATCAATTTCACCGACAAGCGGAAGAATCCCTATCCCCTCAGATATCGGCATAATCGGCGCACTCAATTCATTAATCATCTCTTTTTGCGCGTTTAATTGTATCATAGTGACTTGGTAATATTCTTCAGTAAACACTTCGATGATCTCATCAATGGTTTGATTCAAAATCTGGCTCCACTCACAAATGTCCTGGATGCTGATTTCTTGAGAAGAGGCTTCGCTGAATTTCTGAATCCATTCAAACATGATGTGCCTGAAGGCGTTAAACTGCCCAACACTTTCTGTTACAGTCACTTCATGAACGGCACGGTCTCTCGCGCATTGAAGAGACCATCGATTGAGCTCATCCTTTACGTCTTCTACTTTTCTAAGGGATTTCGCCACGATGGTCACTAATGATTCGTTCTGGTCTTTTAACTTTTGTTCTAATTTTTGCTGATCTCTAGCGGTATGCAGCCAGCTTCCTTTTGACGTGCAAGTTTCCAGCCATTGTTTCATGATATCTTCTTTGTGCTCTGTTACATGCTGATCAAGAGCTATCATTTTAATGTGCTACCTCCTGTTTTTTTGAAAAAAATATGCTTCGTATGTATAACCCGTCTGCCTCTACACATACTATGTTTACATTCAATGGGCTATAGCCAAGCGGTAAGGCAATGGACTTTGACTCCGTGATCGTTGGTTCGAATCCAGCTAGCCCAGTTTCTGAACAGGTGAAAAACCGAAGATAAGCTGATTCGTATAAATCAGCGGATCTTCGGTTTTTCATCATGCAGATTGATGAACTGTTTTCTTCTTCGATAACTTCAACAGTTCTCCCGGATTATAACCAATCACCAGCTTTTTGTTGTCCACAAGAATCGGACGTCGCAAAAGCTTCGGCTTCTCGATTAAAAGTTCCAGCACCTCATTTACCGTCATCTCTTCGATGTTTAGATTTAAATTTTTGAAGGTCTGGCTTCTTGTCGCTAAAATTTCATCAATTCCTTCTGTCGTTAATGATAAAATGTACCTTAATTCTTCCACTGTCGGGGTTTCTCTGAATAAGTGCCGTTCGTTAAATTCAATTTGATGCGCTTTAAGCCAATGTTTTGTTTTTCGGCATGACGTGCAGCTTGGATATGAGTAAAAAATTAATTGTTCCATTCGTATTTTCCTCCTCAGTTAACCATCTCTTTGTAGAATAACTACCCGGATCATTTTTCATTTAAACCATTTACAGAACTTTTTTTCGGATTATTTTTAAAAAATCATTCATATAATAGAAAACACAATCAAAGGAACAAATTCCTTTTGTATATCAATAATGAAAATGTTTACATTTATAGGTGTGATCTATTATAATAACAGTCAGAGGGACTCTCGGGAGGGGATAAAAATGAATCGCATGTTCCGGGTGTTAGGATTTTGGACGGGAATTTTTGCAGTCATGTTTTATTTAGGTGATATGAAAGATGCTTCCCTTTTATTTTTTGGACAGACGATCTTATTTGTATTTCTATCGTATTTGAACTTAACTGAACGCATGTATATTTATATTTTTGGCGCTTATTTAACCATTTTCTTCGCCGGCTTTACATATTACTCGATTTTTATTATGGTGCCCGGCGGCGGAGGCCATTAAATGCAAAAAGAGACAAACCTTATCGGTTTGTCTCTTTTTTTACAATGAAAACCCATTTAAAAACGGATTTTGATCCTGCTCTGTCTGCACGTCTGTTTCAGGGCCATGGCCGCTTAACACCAGCGTGTGCTCCGGCAGCGTTAGCAGTTTTTCATGAATGGACGTCAGCAGCGTCTCTTGATCGCCGCCTATTAAATCAGTACGCCCTATGCCGCCTTGAAACAGGACATCACCGGAGATCACCAAGTCTGCATCCTTCACGTAGTAAGAAACACTGCCTGGCGAATGTCCCGGCGTAAATAATGTTTCTAAATGAAACGGTCCGATATTCAACTCACCGTCTCCTTCAATCAGATGATCTGCAGGCTTAGCTGTGACTTCTATCCCTCGCAGCATGCCGGAGCCATTTAAAGAGGCATCCGTAAGCCAATTCTTTTCATTCTGATGCAGGTAAACAGGAATATCCCATTTTTCTCTCACTTCATCAAGTGCCCCTATATGGTCAAAATGGGCATGTGTCAGCAAAATGGCTAAAGGCGTCAGCCCTTTTTCTTTTATGTATTGATTGATTTTATTTCCTTCGCCGCCCGGATCAAAAATCAGGCATTGATCATCATTGATGAGAAAATATGCGTTCGCTTGAATCGGCCCTACTGGCATTCGTCTCCATTTCACTTATATCACCTCTTTCTTTTTTATGTTCCTATTATGAGGGTTTTTGAAAAAAGATTCAATCAATCGCAATGAAAACGCTATCGACAAACTTATAAAAAACAGGTAGAATAAAAATGGAAAGAATTGCAGGTTTTTCAATGTAAAAGGGGGCTGCGTAATGTTACTTGTCGTGATTTTCGGCCTTGTCACTCTTTTCGCTTTATGGGGAGTCTTGCGTTCTGTTAAAAATAGAAATATACTTGGATTTTTATTAGCCGGAGCCACCTTATTTGTCTTTGGCTGGTTTACCGTGATGACCGTGATAAACAGCGGCTATCCAACTGCACATTAAAACCTGTATCCGATCGGATACAGGTTTATTTTTATTGCTGTAAATGTTTATTGACACTTTCTATTTTGCTTTCAAGCGTCGTTTTTTTGTCACGCCTGTCATCGATGCGGATATTCGTTGCCACTCTGTGCAGCCCTTTTTGAAACGGCGATTCGTGGATGGCCTGAATGACTGTGAAAAGGTCACTGAGTTCTCCCTCGATCAGCGTATTCATCGGTGTCAGCTGATATTTGATTTTCCCTTCAGCTTTATACTCTTCTAAAATCTTTTGCACATCGGCCACGTAAGCACTTACACTAGGTGTTTCCGTACCAATTGGGATAATGGTTACATCTGCGATAGCCATCGTTATTCCATCTCCTTTTGATCAATGATGAGTTGCTTCATTTCATGTGATTTCAATAAAATAATCTGTTCAAAATGAAATCCGTATAATGCATATTTCCCGTTCGGAGATATTTGAATCGGCTCCATTTCCGGCAGCGAGAAAAGATCTTTTGCCTTTCCCGATGTCACATTGACAGCTGCGAGCTTATATGCATCGCCGCTTTCTTTAAACGTATAAAACAGGCCTTTTGCTTCATCATAGTCATACTCCATCGGGGCCAAACTTGTATATTTCATTTGGAGCGGCCATTCCGCAGTAACTGGCGATTTTGTTTGCAGCGTTTTAAACTGATACGTCCCTTTTTCCCCGGAAGCTGGTTTGACAGTAAAACTCATTTGATGGAAAGAATCACAGAAGAGAACGTCATCCTCGAGCTTCTGTTCCGCTTTGGAGGCTGTATCGAACGTATACAAAGTCCCTGACTTATCGTCTCTTCCTTCTTTTACATAATCAAATGTGTTTTTGGATGTCCAATGAATAAACGGAACCTGAACCGGACTTAAGGAAGACTCGTCTTTTTTAGCATCCACCTGATATGTACGGAAATCCCAGTTTTCAGTGAATACCGTGACCATCATTTGATAAGGATCATATTGATTCCAAGCAGCCTCGAGCTCATACGTTTCGTAATCTTTTTGGTAAAGCGTCTCTCCTTTTGCATTAAGCAAAACCACTGCTGTCTTTTGGCTGTGAGTGATTTGCAGCAGAATCATCTGCTCCCTCGGATTGATTTGAACATCAACGATTTGACCATCCGTTTGATAGAGCTTTTTCGCTTTGCCGGTAAAGATGCGGTACGCAAAAAGCTCTGTTTTCGTCGGATCAGACGCGGTATATAAAATTGTGCTGTTATTAAGCCATCCTTCCGCTCCGTCCGTTTTTTCCGCGGAAAGCGGTATGATGTCTTTTTCCTCATCTTTTGCCGCTGATGCCTGTTTTTGCTGCTGATGAGATGGTTCGCATGCCGATAAACTAAACAGCAATGCCGACAGCAGAATGAAACAAACTGATCTCATCAGCCTTCCCCTCCGATCATCTTTATTGTCTCATATTTACTTCGGCAGAAAAAAGAAAAAATTTCAGTTACTCATGCAAAAAATAACGCCCTCCACAAAATGCCGTTTGTGGCGTTATAAATATGTGAAAACTGCTGAAACGGCAAAGGATTTTGGCCTTTTCCAAGTTCCACCGTATACCCTTCTTTAAAATAATGGTGAATAAACCAATCACGAAATCCCGCATAGCTGTCTATATCCCGTATTCCTTTATAAATGTTCCCGCTTAATTTCTCAAAATCCTTTATGACAGCAGCAGATTCTTCAGGCTCAAGGCCTTTATAGCCCCAATAAATTTCTTCACCCTGAGTATGGAGAGCCAGCAGTCTGTCAGGCGGATTCTCCGTTATCAGCCGGTACATCGCGATGGATTCCGGCTCCGTAAGCGGAGAGGTTCCCGGAAAATCGCGGTAGCTGGGTGCTGTCGGTTTGCGGTATTTTTCAATTTCCCATAGCGACGGAAATTGTTTATTTAAATCAACCCCGTTTATGTTTGCCTTCCATTCATTAAAATTCGGACGATGATCATTTAGTCTTTCAAGCTTATCTTTCCTGGCTCCCATGCCTCCTGATCCGTTCAAGACAAGATCAACGCCATCCGGATTAACAAGAGGTACGAGAGACAAGGATGTACTGCTGAACAGCTTCATGGGAGAAAAGCCGAAAAAAGGCGAGTTGCAGCATAATGATATACAGTATTCCTTAAACCATTTCAGCAGGACAGACGTTGTGATCCACTCATTCGCATGAAAAGAGGCGTTCATATGGACCTTTTTTGCGGCATGCTCCCCGCCAGTTTTCAGCTCCCAGATTGGCCTGCCGAGTACAGAACGTCCGATTTCACGGCATGAGACAAACGGAAACACATCAATGATCTTCTTTATTTCCTTTTCAACAGCTGACGCATCATAGATTTTTTCTTGCTCCACCCAGTTATCAGAAAGGCCCAGCTGCCGAGGCTGTAAAAAGCTCTTTATGTCCTGAATGGTTTGAAGCTCTTTATCGTTATACTCTTCTATAACATAACCAGGACAATACAATTGATGTTTCTGTGCGGATCGATTTGAACTTCTAAGCAATTCCTCGTCTATCTTCAGCTCTCTCGCCACTCTGGCCAAAATGTGCTTGATCTCAGGTTTCACCGTAATAAACGCCATCATCATCCTCCTTTTTTCTTTACTATATGACAGCGTATAAAAAAAAAGAAAGCCTCCCGCCACTTTGATGCGGGAGACATTGTGATTACGATGCCTGATCAAGCATTTGTTCTTCTTTTCGTTTTGGCGAATTTAGCCTTTTCTGATCATAAAATCGTAACAAATCCCCATAAATGATTTCATCAGATAGTGATAGCTCCTGTTTCGCTTTATCAGCAAATGCTTCACATTGTTTTGCCTCTTTTAGCTGCTTTCCGGTCTCTTTGTCATAACAAGCACCATCTGTATAAACAACCTGATCCGTAATAAAGCTCCCGTCCCGCAGTACCGTAAAGTCCAGTTTTTCATCTGAAAGCAGATCGTTTCCGAATTGAATGTGATCTTTCGTATCAATTCCTAAAAGATTCATCAGCGTCGGCCTGATATCAATCTGCCCGCCTACTGTTTCAATGGTTTGCGGCTTTTTATCGGTAATACCGGGAATATGAATGACAAGCGGGACTTTTTGGAGCTGTACTTCTTCAAACGGTGTAATCTCTTTCCCTAAAAATTGCCCCATTGCTTCATTATGGTTTTCTGATATCCCATAATGGTCACCGTATAATACGATAATAGAGTTGTCGTATAACCCGTCTTCTTTCAGCTTTTCGATAAACCGTTTCAGCGCCTCATCCTGATAGCGCACTGTCGGGAAATATTTATTTAGCGTCTGGCTGCTTGAATCATATTCATCAATCAATTGATCCTCTTCATCAAGATCAAACGGGAAGTGGTTCGTCAGTGTGATCAGCCTCGAGTAAAACGGCTGAGGCAGATTTTTCATCAGCTCTGAAGACTGCTCAAAAAATTCTTTATCCTTCAGTCCCCAGCCGACAGAATTTTTGTCAGTTACGTCATATGAGTTAATATCAAAAAACGAATCATATCCAAATGAGTCGTACATTAAATCACGATTCCAAAAGCTTTTATTATTAGCGTGAAGCACCGCTGAATAATAACCGCTGTTTTTCAAAATCTCAGGTGCGGCCATGTATTGATTGCCCGCATTTGTAAAAAACACGGCACCTCGTCCAAGCGGATACAGTGAATTATCAACGATGAATTCTGAATCCGATGTTTTCCCCTGGCCAGTTTGGTGGTAAACATTATTGAAGTTGTAGCTCTGTTTTATAAAATCATTCAGAAAAGGCGTAATTTCTTCACCATTCAGTTTTTCATTAATCACAAAGCTTTGCGTCGACTCTAAGGAGACGAGAATGACATTTCTTCCTTTTGCAGCGCCGAATAAGCTTTTGTTGGCATCTTTCGCATTAGCGGTTACGTAGTTTTCAATTTCCGTCAGGCTGTTGCTGTCAGCCAAGGCCCTCTGTGCGGACTGTTTTGACTGAAGAACACCGTCGTAAATATGAAAATTAAACAGGCTGATGTTTTTCACCAGCATTTCCCTGTCAAATGAGCGTGTCAATAGCTGAGGTCTTTCCGCTTCAGACAGGCCTAAATTGAAGAAATAAACAGAAGCAACAAACAGAAAATATGCCGCCCGTTCATTTTTCGTGGAAGGAATGTCCGATTGAAAAGCTTTTTGCCGGATGTGAAGCCATAATAAAACCGCAATATCTACAGCCAATAGAAGGTCTGTCGGCTCAAGAAGTGTTCCGATGCTGCTTCCGAGATCACCCATATTGCTCGTTTGAAAAAGGACAGGGATCGTTAAGAAATCATTGTAAAAACGGTAAAAAACCATATTAGCCAGCAATACAAACGTGACAAGACAGCTCATCGCGATAATGTAGCGATTTCTGTTTTTGCCTTTTAAAAACAGGCTGAAGCCAAAGATGAGCAGCAAAAAGCTCAATGGGTTGATAAACAAAATAAATTCCTGCGTTAGATTGTCGATTTTAATATGAAAACTGGTTTTGTAAACAGCATACGTTTTCAGCCACATCAATAAAATGGCAATCAGCATAAACGAAATCTTCGAAAAAAACGTTTTTCGCATTTCAACCTCCTATGCAGCACGCTCAAAAAATCAGTCTATTCCTAACATTCTCATTAACACATCAAATTAAATCTTAACCTGAACATAACAAAAAATCAATTTCATTTACACAATTTTAACAATTTTGATGTTTCAGCCATTCATTTTTAGCGATCCAAGCGCCGCCGATAACGCCAGCATCATTTCCAAGTGCTGCAATTGAAATATCAGCCGCTTCGGCTGCCCTCGGAAACGCACATTTGCGGAATGTTTTCTCGACTTTGGATCTCAGCAGTTCTCCGGCTCTCGATACGCCGCCGCCAAGAACGATTTTTGACGGATTAAGCGAGCTTGCCAAATTTCCCAGCACCAAACCAAGATGCTTGGCCACATAATCAACCACTTCAAGGGCAATTTCGTCATTTTTACCCGCCGCTTCAAATACATCCCGCGCTGACAATTGTTCAGTTGCTTTTAAACGTGTCGTCTGCTTAGCATTTGCAATTTTCTCTTTTGCAATTCTTACAATTCCGGTTGCCGACGCAATCGTTTCGATACAGCCCGTTTTGCCGCAGTTGCAAGGCGCCCCGCCTTCAGGAATGCTGCAAATATGGCCGATTTCCCCGCCGGCGCCATTTATGCCATGTACAATTTCACCATTTACAATGATGCCGCCGCCAACTCCTGTGCCAAGCGTTACGAGAATGACGTCTTTCGCGCCATCACCCGCTCCCTTCCACATTTCCCCGAGCGCAGCAATATTCGCGTCGTTTTCTATAACAGCCGGGATTCCGGTTTCTGTCTCGAGATGGTTCTTTAAAGCATAGTTTTTCCACCCCAGATTTACCGTTTCATAAACGACTCCTGCCGCCATATCTACAGGGCCTGGTGCGCCCATTCCGATGTATTTGATGATATGCTTTGGTTTTTGCAGCTCATCCAGCTTACTGTCGATTGTTTTTGCAATTGTAACGGTAATAGTGTCGCCGCTTTTATCAGTTGGAACTTCCCACTTATGCTGAATTTCACCATATTGATTAATAAAAGCGAGTTTAATTGTCGTTCCTCCCAGATCAATGCCCGCAAACCATATTTCATCCATTTTTATCACCTTAGCCTTTACATAAATCTCTTCCGTTTTTTTGTTTGTTCCAATTCTTTTCGAAGAACCGCTGCCGCTTTGGCCCACTGCTCCTTCTCGATCATGTGATTCATGTATAATTCTTTTAATTCATCTAGCATAAACTCAATTTCAAGTTCTCTGTCACCAAAGTAAATAATGTGGCCAAACGTTTTTAAAAGCTGCTGCACATCATAAAATGTATTCATTTTCCTCACCATTCTTGATCTTAACTATCATAAGCGTATTCATATGGAAGCGGCCAGTCAAGAAGAAAACGCTGACAAAAAAGCCAGCCTCCTTCCTTGGCATTTCCCTTCCTTATCATTCTTTATTGTTTTCAATTCGCTGCTGCAGCTCTTTGTAGCGCTGCTCCTTCGGCTTCAATTTTACAGCCGACTTGATAGCCGTTTCTGCTTGACCAAGCTCATTTTTTTCCGCATACAACAAGGCCAAATAATAATACGATGCATGGTCTTTAGGGTCTTTTTTCACTGCCCTTTCCAAAAGGGAAGCCGCCTGATCATATTCGCCGATATGAATATCTGAAACAGCCAGAATTTTCAATAGATCGACTGAGGCATCTTTTCGCTCCGCTTCTCCGTTGAGCAATTCCGTTACTTCTTCATATTTTCCTTCCCGATACAGCTCGCTTGCCTGCTGAATCAGCGCTGACTCCTGGCGGGAAGGCGAATGCAATCCATAGTATAGAAACCCGGCCGCCAAAACAATCAGCAAAACCACTGACAACACTCTTTTTCCCCAGGCTCCGGCTTTAGGCAATCCGAGTGCGGCAGCAGCGAAAAAGCCGCCAATCAAGCCGCCAATATGTCCCGAATTGTCTATATTCGAAACCGCAAAACCAAAGCCAAGGTTGATGATAATGATGACAATAATATTGGTTCCAATAGTTCTTAAAAACATTTTCCGATTTGACAAAGCTATATACAGCAATGCGCCTAAGCATCCGAATATGGCTCCTGAAGCGCCCGCTGAAGGGTACGGACTGAACACAAAGCTCGCGATTGAACCTGTAATGCCAGCCGCCAAATAAATCAGCAGAAATCTGCCCGATCCGTACATCCGTTCAACCGCTGTACCAACCGACCATAAAGCAAGCGTATTAAACGCTAAATGCGCTATGCCGATATGAAGCACAATCGGAGTCAGAAGCCGCCACCATTCTCCGGCTGCAATCAGACTGTTTTCCTTTGCTCCAAAAGCGACCAGCGTCTCCGTATTTGTGCTGCCCCCGTTTATTTCAAGCAAGAAAAACATTAAGACCTGAAACGCGATGAATAAATATGTAAAGATTGGTTTTCCGTTTTGAAACACCGCCGCTGCATTTTTTCTCTGTTCTTCTTGTTTCAGTACGAGCGAAAGGAAGCGTTCTCTCGCCATTTGCACGTCTTCAAACGAATTACGGGCTTCTGTGCATTCTTCTGCAGGAAATGATGGAAAAACAGCTTGAAGATCATCACAAAGCATCGTTCCCCTCACGATCGCCGGCTCAACTGACACAGTTCCGTTCTCAAAAGGCTTTTCGGCAATTTCTTCCCAGTCATCAACAGGGGCTTCCGCTGAAAAAAATACATTCAGCAGCTTCATCTTGCGTCTGCCAAGTTGCTTTCTGACTCGTTCTACCCGCTCAGCCTGCTCTTCGATATCTCTTTCTATTTCTTGACGGAAATCAAGGTCATGCTTATAAAGGCGAACCAGATCATGAGAGGACTTGTCCGGTGCTTCCAGCCATATTTCATCTGACTCACCGGCTTGTATGACGCCATACCCACTTTTCACTAGGTGCGCCGCGATTTTCCAATATGTATACTCCAGCAAATACATGTTTACCGCTCCAATGGTTTTTTCTCATTATAACAGCTGGCGCTCTGAACGCCTACTGAAAGCAAAAAATCCCGTTTATCACGGGATTTTAGAAAGCTTGCTGTATAAACTTATTACGGATAAACGGAATTCTTAAAAAGAAATGGATAAAAGACCGCCTAATGCCCGGCTGGCTGAGTACGGTATTCATAAGACGATAGCGATTTTGATAAAACATGACGGCAGAAACAGCGAAAATGGCATAAATCATAATTTTTTTCATTATATCCCTCCTGCCAATAGGGTTTGTCATTCTTTTTTATTTATTCTTGAATAAGGAGCAGGAAAGTTATGAAAAACAAGAAATGATCTGATCCTCTGTTATCAGCTTATGTACCGGGATGTCATGCGGCTGACGGGGAACGTGCGCAAACAACTGGCACTCCAAAAGCAAAGAGATTGTCTTCCCTTTATAATCGCTTAAAAAACGGTCATAATAGCCGCCGCCAAAGCCGATCCTAAACCCGTCAGTATCGAAACAAACACCTGGAACGATTATCAAGTCAATTTGTGATGGTTTCACTGCTTTTGTTTTTTCAATCATCGGCTCAAGAAGTCCGGCGTAAACGGTTTCGAGCTGATCATCGGTCTGGTATGTGCGGAATTGCATTTTCTTCGTACCAGGGTCGCATTTTGGAATACAAACTTGTTTTCCTTCTTTCCAAGCCTGCTCAATGACTGGACGCGTCGGTATTTCCTGCCCTCTGGAGATGGTGATGGCAATGGTGCTGGCATTTTGCCACTCCGGCAGTGAAAACAAATGCTTGTACATACGTGCTGTTTTTTGAATAAGTTCTTCACTTGATACAGCATATAGTGCCTCTATCGTCTTTTTTCTTAATTGTGATTTCATCTCTCATCCCCCCTCGGAATAGAAAAAAAGCCAGAACCTTTTTCAAAGCTCTGGCTTTTTTCTCACACCTCAAACAGCTAGGCTGTTATTTTGTTTCACGGTGTAACGTAGATTTTTTATCACGTGGGCAATATTTTTTAAATTCAACGCGGTCTGGATTGTTGCGTTTGTTCTTTTTAGAAATATAGTTACGCTCACCACATTCAGTGCAAGCCAAAGTAATATTAACGCGCATTATTTTCCCTCCAAACTAAAATCATTTACTTATTCAGACTTATATATAATACCACTATAATGGACGGAATGCTAGGCTGTTTTTCAATGAATTGCTGAATTATTGATGATACGCTCATAAAGCTGTAAATATGATGCCGTAATGAGCCTGGGATCGTGGAGTTTGATCACCTGTTGTTTGCCGGCTTCTTTTATCCGGCGGGCTTTTTCCCGGTCTTTTAAAAACCTGTCCAGCAGATCAGCCGCTTCCTGTGCGTGCGTAAAATCAACGGCGATTGCTGTTTTGTCATGAAAGGCATAGTCACAAAAGCCGCCCGACTGAGAAACTGCAGTCAGCACACCTTGTTCCATGCTTTCCTGCGCGGCAAGCCCAAACGGTTCATAAAAACTAGGGAAAACAGCCATTTCACAGCGAGACAGAAATGCTCTGAGATCCCTTCTATGCAGAAACGGCAGGAACATGACATGTTCCTTCAGGTTCAATGCTGCAGCCAATTTCTCATAGGAGGACACAGACGGCCCTTCCCCAGCCATCACTAAATGCAGATCTGGCTGGCGCTGCCTCAAGATAGCAAATACCTTTAACAGCTGAGAAAACCCTTTTTCCGGAACAAACCTACCAAATGAAAATAGGAACCTTTTATTCATACTCCGTGGAATTTGCCCTTTCTCTTCTTCTAGAGATGCAGGACTCGGGATCACGGTTATTTTTTTCCGTGCTGCCTTATCAAGAGCCCGTTTCATAAAAGTGCTTAATACAATCAGTTCATCAGCGGATTCTAAAAGGAGCCGTTCGGTCTGAAGTCTGTATGGATGCGGTGCTTCTTGGCAAGCCTTCTTCCTTTCACTTTCAAGTCCGTGGATTGTCGCAGCAAGCGGAAGGCCAAGCCGTTGTTTCAAATCATGAGCAGCGGGGGCTGTCATGTCGTCATGGGCATGAATCAGATCAAAGCGTTTATTGCAGGATAATACATGCTGAACCATTGTAAAGTTGGCATCAGCTATAAAATCTTCAAACTGCGCATATGAAAACATCCGCCTGCTTGGAGTACAAACCGTAACGTTGATATGCAGTTTTAAATAGGAAATGAGACGGTTTAAATGGACACCGAGCCCGCTTTTCGGCTCATGGGGATGTTCGAGTGAAAGCATGAGAACGTTCATCGTTCTTTTTCTCCTCTCCCATAACACGTGTAGGCAGAAAATTGCTTCTCCCACCTGATGTGCGCGTCCTCAGACTGAAAGCTGTTTATATCACTAATCCCATTTTCCGCAAGATAGATGCCCTTTGTACCAGCAAGCTTGAGAGAGACATTCATTGAGTTAACAATTCTATATTCAGCCCGGTATACAGCATCACCAGCCGCCTGTCCAATTGTCCATTCCCCTTTATGATACGATGTGCGCTTTGTCCTGACAGCTTCGATGCCTTTTCTTTTGATGACAATGCGCAATTCTTTTATCATATCCTGCGGTTTTTCAAAAAGTACCGCTTCAGCCAACCGCATTGTTTCTTCCGATATTTCCCATCGCACAGTCAGGGTGTGAGCGTTTTGAATGATCATGTCGAATGTGTCCCTAAAAAAAGAAAGCTTATGTCGTATATTATAGGGAAATGGGTATTTATCCATGGACTTCAAACATTCTCCTTTCCTATCGTTCACTCAGTGTTCCTATTAAACCATTACATTGAGCCGAAGCAAAGAAAGATTTCTCGACAAAATCTCGTTTTTTTCGCGAATTCCTTTAGAATCCATTGGTTTTATGGTATAAAAAAGAAGGATAAAAAAAGAATAGAAGGTGATGAAACGTGGAAATTGCTATTATTGCGTTGTTTATCGTCAGTATAGCGCTAATTGCATTCTCATATTCTCAAAGAGATCCGATGAAAGATGTAGAACAGGAGCTCGAAACACTGCAGCTTTCTGCGATGCAGGAAATTTACAAGCTCAAAAAGAAAATGACAGTGCTTGAGGAAGAATTACTGGAAACAAACCTTGTCATCCGCAAATCAAAGCATAGCGACATTAATCAAAAGATCGCTAAACAAATACTTTCTAAATATAATAACGGCATGTCCGCTGAAGCCATTGCTAAAGCTGAGCATGTATCAGTGGAAGACGTGAATACGATTATCAAAGATAACGAGAAGGTGCTCGTATGACAAAACGAGGCATTCAGGCATTTGCTGGCGGTATCATTTTAGCGACATCCGTTCTTGCAGCTGTTTTTTATCTGACAGACGAAGATCAGGCCGCTGCTGTAAAAGAAAATAAAACAGTAACCGAACAAGACGTGAACAATTACCTTGATTCTAAAAAAATGGTATCTGTTAACCGTGATGAATATCAAAAACTTCTCGATTCAAAAGAGAAATCCTTGAACGATGACAGCAGCTCAGACACGAAAACAGACAAAGTCAAAACGTACAAACTCACCATTAAAGACGGCATGAGCACCGCAGATGTATCTGCTATTCTTGAAAAAGAAGGCATCATCTCCTCGGCTCAAGACTTTAACGACTATGTCATTGATGCCGGCTATCACAAAGAAATCCGCGCCGGCGAGTTTAAAGTAAAATCTGACATGAGTTTCAAAAAGATCGTAAAGACGTTAACACGATAAAAAAACAGGCTGACAGTCAGCCTGTTTTTTTTCACCCAAACTTTCCTGTAATATAATCGAGAGTTCTTTGATCCTGCGGGTTAGAGAACATTTTATTGGTATTGTCGCATTCAACAAGCTCGCCCATGTAGAAAAAGGCGGTTTGATCAGAAACCCGTGCTGCCTGCTGCATGTTGTGCGTGACGATGACAATCGTATATTTATTTTTCAGCTCAAGAATGAGTTCTTCAATTTTTCTCGTTGAAATTGGATCTAGCGCAGATGTCGGTTCATCCATCAGCAAAATATCAGGATTTGTCGCAAGCGCTCTGGCGATACAAAGACGCTGCTGCTGGCCGCCTGATAGCGAAAGGGCTGATGTATGCAAACGATCCTTCACTTCATCCCATAACGCCACGTCTTTTAATGACTTTTCCACAATATCCTGAAGCTTCTTTTTATTTTTGGTGCCGTGGACTCTCGGTCCATAAGCAACATTATCAAAGATAGATTGCGGAAACGGATTCCCTTTTTGGAATACCATACCAATATTTTTTCGTAAATCCACGATATCCACTTTACCCTTTAAAATGTTGCTGCCATTATAGTTCAGCTCACCAGCAAGTTTTACATTCGGCGTCATTTGAATCATTAAATTCAATGTTTTAATGAAGGTCGATTTCCCGCATCCTGATGGCCCGATAATCGCCGTGACCTCGTTTTCATGAATGCTCAAATTGATATTTTTCAAAGCATGATGCTGTCCATACCATAAGTTCATTCCGTTGACTTGATAGACTTCCTGTTTCATTACAGCTTCGGTAGCAATACTCATTGCTGCCCTCCTATCCGAATTTCCCGTTAATATAATCCTCTGTCTTTTGCTGCTTCGGACTGGTGAAAATTTGTTCAGTCTGTCCGTATTCTACAAGCTCGCCGTTTAAAAAGAATGCCGTCCGGTCAGAAACCCGCAGAGCCTGCTGCATATTGTGCGTGACAATAATAATCGAGTATTCACTTTTTAATTCTGTAATTAATTCCTCTATTTTTGCATTTGAAATCGGATCTAGCGCTGAAGCTGGTTCATCCAGCAGAAGAACGGCCGGCTTCATCGCAAGCGTTCTCGCGATACATAAACGTTGTTGCTGGCCGCCTGATAACGAGAGTGCAGATGAATGCAAACGATCCTTCACCTCATCCCAGAGCGCAGCTTTTGTTAAGCTTTCTTCCACAATCTCATCTAAAACAGCTTTATTCCGCTCTCCGGCATATTTCAATGCATGGGTGATATTCGCATAGATCGATTTCGGAAAGGGATTCGGTTTTTGGAAAACCATTCCGATTTCTCTTCTTAAGCTGACAACATTAATATTTCCACCCAGTATATTTAATCCTTCATAAAGGATTTCACCTTCAGCTCTTGCAGACGGAATTAAGTCATTCATTCGGTTAATGTTTCTCAAAAAAGTCGACTTTCCGCATCCTGATGGCCCAATCAAAGCGGTCACCGCATTCTTTTCAATATCCATATTCACATGGTGGACCGCTTGTTTAGTGCCGTAAAAAATAGACAGATCTTTCACTTCGAGCACGTGGCGCTGTTTTGGAACGAAAACAGTGCGCTCAGGCTTTTCTTTTACCATTTGTACAGACATGTTTTGTCGCCTCTTTCCGTTCTAATTTGCCGTAAGCTTTTTGTAGATCATTGTGCCAAGCCATCTTGCTGCGAGATTAAACACAAGAACAGAAATCACCAGCACCGCAGAACCTCCGTTGGCAATCGCTTCAGCATCCGGAATGATTCCTTGCGTATTTACGTTCCAAATGTGGACCGCAAGTGTTTCAGCTGGCCTGAAAATATTAAGCGGCGATGTTTCAGAAAACGGGTTCCACTCTGTAAAATTAAGACGCGGCGTTGTCAGACCGGCTGTAAATAATAATGCCGCCGCTTCCCCGAACACCCTTCCTGACGCTAAAATTGCTCCTGTGATGATAGAAGGAATCGCACTTGGAATTAAAACCGTTTTTACAGTATGCCAGCGTGATACACCTAACGCGAGAGAGGCTTCCTTCAGATCTTTAGGGACTGAACGGATCGCATCTTCAGTCACACGCACCATGACAGGAAGGTTGAAAACAGTTAACGCAAGCGCCCCGCCTATGATCGTATATCCCCAGCCTGTTAAATTGACAAACATCAATAATCCAAACATCCCAATGACAATAGACGGAAGAGATGAAAGCACCTCTATACATGTTCTGATGAAATCAGTCACTCTGTTATTAGGCGCGTACTCAGCCATGAACACTCCGCCGCCCACACCGAGCGGAATTGTAATCAGCATCGTAATAAACAAAATATAAAAGGAGTTAAACAGCTGGTCGCGTATTCCTCCTCCAGCTGCAATGGCGCTCGATTTTGTCGTAATAAAGTCGAAGCTGAGCTGTGAAACACCGTTTATAATAATATAGGAGAACAAGCCTACTAGAATTGCAGCGATAATGGCTGCGCACAAACCAAACATTCCAGTCGCCAGTTTATCTGTTATTTTGCGGTTCATTACACTTTCCTCCTAGATGACAAGTAGCGAATCAGCAAGATGAACAAGAATGATATCACCAGGAGCACAAGCCCCATTGACCACAGCGTATTGTTTTCAACACTGCCGTATGTGGTGTGGCCCATATTCAGCGTGATGATCGTTGTCAGTGTTCCAGCAGTGTCAAACAGGCTTTCTGGCAATACTCTTGTATTTCCAATGACCATCTGAACAGCCAAAGCCTCACCAAACGCCCGTGCCATACCAAGCACAACAGCCGTCATTAATGTTGGAAAGGCTGCAGGCACTAATACTTTTCTGATCGTCTGCCATCTAGTCGCACCTAACGCGTAAGAACCTTCTCTTAAGCTCTTCGGAAGGGAAGCCATCGCATCAGCAGAGATCGATGTGATGGTCGGCAGAATCATGATAGAAAGGACAATCGTTCCCGCCAATAAACTGTGCCCTGTTCCGCTCGATTTGAACTGGGCGATAAATGGTACCAATACTGTAAGACCTATGAATCCATAAACAACAGATGGAATGCCGACTAAAAGCTCAATTACCGGCTGCAGCACTTTCTTTCCCCAATTCGGCGCAATTTCTGTCATGAAAATCGCACCTGCAATGCCAAGCGGCGCAGCAATGAGAGCAGAAAGAATCGTTACTGCAAATGATCCAAAAATAAATGGCAGCACTCCATATTTCGGATCAGTATCTGTAGGGTTCCAATTTAGGCTCGTTAAGAATTCAATTGGGCTTACACCATTTACAAGAAAAGATTGCAGCCCCTTAACGCCGAGGAAAATAGTGATCGCAACAGATGCCGCAATCATAATAAGCGCACAAGCTGTCACAATCATTCTTCCTCGAACTTCATCCAATTGCCGATTTTGCCTTGAGCTGATCAAACGCTCGCTCACAGACATATTTTCTCTATTGTTTATCATTGTTTTACACTCCTATGAATGTGTTAAGAGGAGAAACGGTTGTCCCCGCACTCCTCTTTTTATTGAGATCAGCTTTGCTTCCCGTTGGCATCGCGTGTCACTTTCATATCAGTAACCGGAATGTAGCCTTGGTCAGTAACAATGCTTTTTTGAATGTCTTCACTCTTTAGATAATCAAGAAATTCTTTAGCTAAATCTGTCGCTTCACCTTTTGTATAAGAGTGTTGATAAGCCCAGATCGGATACTCGCCAGCTGCAACATTTTTCGCTTCAGGTTTTACGCCGTCAATAGATAGAGCAGTTACTTTGTCATCTGTTAAATATGAAAATGCAAGATATCCAATCGCTCCCGGAGTGTCAGCAATGATCTTTTTCACTGTGTTGGAAGAATCTTCAGTAATGCCTTCTGCAGGTTCTTCTCCGTCAAGCGCATATTTCACAAATGTAGCACGTGTGCCAGAAGAATCAGGACGGTTTACAAGTGTAATCTTTTGGTCTTTGCCGCCAAGCTCTTTCCAGTTTTTGATTTTGCCAGTGAAGATTTTTTTCAATTCATCTTTTGAAATATCCTTTACACCAGCATCAGGGTTTACAGCTGCTGCCATGCCAACTACTGCGACTTGATGATCGACAAGCGCTTTTGCATCGATCCCTTCTTTTTCTTCAGCAAAAACGTCTGAATTTCCGATCTGCACAGCTCCTTCAGAAACTTGAGAAAGCCCTGTTCCAGAACCGCCAGCTTGTACCTGTATATCTGCATCAGGGTTTTCTTCCATAAATTTTTCTGCGGCTGCAAGTACTAATGGCTGCATAGCCGATGAACCAGAAATGGTTAAAGAACCTGATGCCTTTCCTTCTCCTTTTGCAGAATCGCCATTCGATTTTTCACTTTCTCCTGCATTTCCGCATGCAGCTGCAATCATCATAAAAGCAGCCATCAGAAGCATAAGCACCAATTTGTTTTTTTTCATTTCCTGAATTCCCCCTGCGTATAATGTGTAATTTGTCCTACACGTATAGAGTAAAGGTTCTGTGTAAAAAGGGTTTGAATCGAATGTTAAGGTTTTGTAAATCAATGCGTTTTTTTGTATAAAAAAAACGCCCACATCATGTGAGCGTTTCTTTTTAGTTATCAGAAGACGTTGTGTTTTCTGCATTCTCTTCGATTTTATCTTTATTCTTTTGCTGTGTATCTTCTTTGTCCTGCTTCGATTTCAGCTCAAAATATTTATCCAATACCTCTCTGCCGATTTCGTTTGTAATGGTATATTTAGCGCCATAATCAATATAAGCCCAAGGTACTACGACAGAGATCGCAATCTCAGGATTATCAGCCGGCGCATAAGCGACAAGTGTCGTATTATAAGTCCCTGTTCCTGTTTTTGATTTATCAGGCCCATCATAGAAGGACTGTGCTGTTCCTGTTTTGCCCGCAGGCTGATATGAAGCTGATGCAAATTGGCTGGCAGCTGTTCCTTTTGTCATCACTCGTCTGAACCCGGCCTGTACTTCTTTAATGTATTCACTCTTCATGTCGATTTTATTCAGCACTTCCGGCTGAACGGATTGCACGACAGCACCGATCCCTTTTTCAGCATTAGGTTCTCTGACTTCCTTTACAAGCTGGGGCTTCAAGCGGTAGCCTCCGTTTGCAATCGTTGATACGTATTGCGCCAGCTCCAGCGGTGTATACGTATCGTACTGGCCGATCGCATAGTCAAGCAAGAATCCCGTTAATCTGTTTGTTCCTTTATAGCCTGTCATTTCATTCGGAAGATCAATTCCAGTTTTGACACCCAATCCAAATTGGCTGAAGTAATTCCGGAATGTATCAAAGGCCGTAGTATCAATTGGTAAAGCTTGATGCGGTTTATATTCACCTTTTCCAAGCGCGATCGCAGTTTTAAACATAAATACGTTGGAAGACTGCTCTAAGGCTCTTTGAATGTTAACTGGTCCTAAAGTTGTCCAAGATTTTTTACCGTTTTTATCCTGGCCAATATACAATGGTTCATCCTGAAAAACTGTATTCAGGTTGATGGCACCTGTTTGCAAGCCTGTCAGAACGGTTGCACCTTTGACAGCCGAACCCATGGCATAAGATGACGTCATATTTCCTAGCGCGTAATCGTCAATTTTATATTTTCCATTTTCTTGTTTAATCTGCTTGCCCGCCATTGTCAGCACTTCACCGTTTCTTGGATCCATCATGACAACGAATGCCCGGTCTAACAATTGAGTGCTTGGTCTTGCTTTAGCAGATTTGAGGTTTTTCTCAATAATTTTTTCCACTTCTTTTTGTAAATCAATATCAATCGTAAGCACGAGATCTTTACCGGCTTTGCCTTCAGAAACCGTTTTTGTTCCCGTCACATTGCCGTTTGAATCTGTGATATTTTCAACTCTTGCTTTTTGGCCCTGCAGAAGGCTTTCGTATTGGTATTCCAGATAACTTTTTCCGACCCTGTCATTTCGGCTGTAGCCAAGCGACAGATAATGGTCGAGCAAGTTGGACGGCAATCCTTCATCAGAGCTGGAAACACTTCCAAGCACTGAGCGAAGAAGGTTTTTATACGGATATTCACGTTCCCAATCGGACGTAACATCAACACCTGGCAGTTCGTCTAAATGTTCACTCACGACTGCCATTTCTTTCGCTGATACATCTTCATTTTTGATATATTGAGGGGTCAATGCATATCCTGAATCCATCTGTCTTTTGATAGCGAGGATCTGCATGTCTTTATCCGTCAGTTCATTGAGCTGCTTATCAGTAATCCGTTTTAGCTGTAGCTGATATAAATCGTCATCGGATAATTTTTTGTCTTCAACCTGCTGTCTTTCTTTAGAGGTAATCAGTTTTTTCGCTTCTTTCGGTCTAGTCAAAATCCAATAATCTTTTTTATCCCGTTCTGTTACTTTTTTTGTGTCGACTTTAATCATTTCAGACAGCTTTTTGGCGATCTTTAAACGTTGCTCTTGCGTGGTCGATTTAGATCTGGTGTATGTGATTGCATTTAAGGCCTTATTTGTCACGATGGCATTAAAGTTTCGATCATAAATCTTCCCGCGCGGCACCGCCGAGCTGACTTCACTTTGTTCCTGCTTATTAGCTTGATTTTTGTAATCATCGCCTTGCACGATCTGCTTGATGCCCAGTTCTACAATAATCCAGGTAAATATGACAAAGGCAGCCAAGAATAAAATATTCAGCCGGATCGGAAGCGACTTCTTTTTCTCTTTATGATTTTGCTTTTTTGGTTTATTTCTCCTCATAACATCACCTTTTTCTATTTACAGAAAGAAAAGACACTCAAGTAAGAGTGCCAGTTTTCATTTTAAAGGTTTTTTCGACTTTTTTCTACAGATAACCCCTTTTTGACAAAAAAATTATCTTTCGCCTTTTAAAAGATTCGGTTCAGTTACCCGTTTTTGGCCGTCTTCTTCCATGGTTTCATTTTCCTCTTCTTTCTCCTTAAAACGGATATCCTTGACAAAGTAATAAATCAGCGGATGTCCTATACCTAATATCGCAAGTGACAAAGGAATTCCCACATCCTCTTTCAGCAGGGCCACAATCAGAAGAAAGCATAAAATGGAGACAATCCTGCCGGCGTTTAAAAACAATTCCCTCAGCACGATATATTCAATTCTTGCTTTTCTGGCATGCCTCGCCCGTCCTATCACATCATATGTAAGTGATACATATGGCACGAGCAAAAGTGGATAGCCGATAGCAATAAAAACGCCGTATGTCAATAATGTCGTAAAGCTCATATGAAACAGAATCAAAAACAGCGCTCCATACAGAATAAGTCCGCCCAGCAAAATCGATTTTTTTCTGTTCTTTTTCTTAATCAATCTGGATGCAAAGTAGTAGGCAAAGAAGGAAACAGCTGAGTTGACGAGGCCAAATGTGCCGAGGGCCAGTTCGCTGTTTGTCTCAATAAATACAAATACACTGATTAAAAAGACAAAAATCCCTTCTCTCAAACCCTGAAAAAAATGCGCATTCGTAATTCTCCGCCAGTTCATATTGCTATGGCGCTCTCCAAATACTTTGCTCAGCATAAAACGGCCCTTTGATTCTCTCCGTTTTAAGAAAAAGCTCATCACGACAGCTAGGGCAAATAAACTGAGGGAGAGACTGAAAATCACTGTATAACCCGTATTATTTTCAAGCCTTGAGATCACGAATCCCGCTACAATCGGGCCGATCATTCCTGCAGAGGAAGACAGAATGCCCATAAATCCGTTGAAAAAGTCTCGCGTATCCGGCTCTGTTATTTCAAAGGTCAGCACGTTAAACGCAAGCCAATAAAAGCCATAACCCACTCCGAGCACCGCGCCGATCAGCACAAGCCGGCTGGCCGCCGTTTCTCCGGCTAAAAGAACACTTAAATAAAAGGCAGCTAAAAAAATCACACCGAACCTTAAAATGAACACCCTGTCTATTTTTTTGGCTAACCGACCAGCCAAATAAAAGGTTATCGGCTGCATTGTCACAATGGATAAATTATATATCGCCAAATCAATAAATTTCCCTGACTGCTTCCAAAGATACACATTAACAAATGTATTGGACAGGGCAATCCCCAGCGAATAAAGCCCGCCAATGGTCAGCAGAAAGAGTAATCCTTTGTTTACGTCTACATCGCCAATCACTTTTTTTAGTTTGCTCATTACTGACTCCCCTTTACTATCCCTTAGTCTGTCTCACTCAAACCGAGATATGTAAAAAGAAGACATAAAAAAACAAGGCCCTATATTGAGGGCCTTGCTCGTGTCATTATTTTGCTTCGCTGTATAGACGAGCCACTTCGTCCCAGTTTACAACATTCCAGAACGCTGAAATGTAGTCAGGACGGCGGTTTTGATAGTTAAGGTAGTAAGCATGCTCCCAAACGTCAAGACCTAAGATAGGCGTTTTGCCTTCAGAAAGCGGAGAATCTTGGTTTGGCGTGCTTGTGATTTCAAGTTTGCCGTTGTTCACAACAAGCCATGCCCAGCCAGAACCGAAGCGTCCAGCTGCTGCAGCTGCGAATTGCTCTTTGAATTTGTCAAAGCTTCCAAATACACTGTTGATATCATCAGCAAGCGCGCCAGTCGGTTCTCCTCCGCCGTTTGGAGATAAAAGTGTCCAGAATAATTTGTGGTTCGCGTGTCCGCCGCCGTTGTTGCGGACTGCAGTGCGGATGTTTTCAGGAACAGAGTCAAGATCTGCAACAAGCTCTTCAACTGATTTGTTTGCAAGTGCAGTGTTTCCTTCAACCGCTTTGTTTAAATTTGTAACGTATGTGTTGTGGTGTTTCGTATGGTGAATAGTCATAGTTTCCTTGTCGATATGCGGTTCTAAAGCATCGTACGCATAAGGTAATTCTGGAAGTTCGTAAGCCATGATAATTCCTCCTTAATATATATGTACTGAAATGCCGCTTCACAGCGAGCCTTTCTTCATTCAATGTAACAAAAGAATGCTTTGTAATCAATGAAAATGCTCACAAGTTGGCTCATTTCAGCGGACATATTTCACTTTAACCGATAATCCGTCCCATTAAACCTGCCGCCCGCAATTATTATAGGACCGTCCATAAAAAATAGCCGATCATCAAAAGCTGTATGATGCCTTTTGCAATAACCCCTGTTAAAAAGCCAATGAGCGAGCCGAGACCGATTTTAAATGCTGACTTTAAGTCCTTTTGATGGACGATAAGTTCTGCACAAACCGCCCCGATAAACGGCCCTAAGATGATCCCCGCAACCGGAATGACGAAAGGCCCGATTAATAAACCGATCGTGCTTCCCCATATGGCGGCTTTGCTTCCGCCGAACCTTTTGACTCCAAGCAGATTAGACACGTAATCTGCGGCGAATAATACTGCGGCAAAAACAGCTTCAATAAGCCAGAACATATAAGAATACGGACCGAATGAAAACAAAAATCCATACAATACAAAACCGGCAACGATAAATACTACACTTGGAATAACGGGATACACCAGCCCGATAAAGGCGATGATAAATACCGCCGCAATCACCAGCCAATACAACAAATCCATGACATCCATCCTCCCTTTTTACATCCATCTTCTTCATGTCTTCCTTGTATTCACACGCAGGCAACGATACAATAAGCAACATATATTAGTATAGCTAGGAAGTGAAGATAGTGAATGTATTTCAGCTTTTCATCAAAAGTACATACTCTCCCCGTGATATTGCAAAAACAAGATTTCAAGGAATCGGAAAAGCGATTCTTTATGTATTTTTGCTCTCTGTCCTTTTTGCAATTCCAACCGCTTATTATGTAAGCTCAGGGACCGTAAAATCAATGAACGGCTTTAAAACCGTTTTAAACAAAGATTTCCCTGATTTCACAATTTCAAACGGCAAACTTCAAACGGATGAGAAAAAAGCCACGGAATCGCAGGCAAATGGTTTCGTTATCGTATTTGATCCGACAGACGCCTACGGCACCGAACAAATTGAAGCAAAGCAAAACGCAATCGGCATCCTTCAGAACAAATTTGTTTTGGCCATTGACGGACAAGCCCAAGAGATGCCTTACTCAATGATGCCTTCAGAGTTAAAGAAAAAAGATATCATTGCAGGTTTAAATCAAAATAAAACGATGATCGTAACTGTTCTCTCGGCTCTCATTTTTCTCGTAACAGCCGCAGGAAAATTTATTGAAGTATCCTTTTTAGCGCTTATCGGGGTAATCATTAAGAATTCACAGAAAAAACATCTGTCCTACCATCAGCTCTGGAAGCTTTCTGCTTATTCCATCACCCTTTCGACTATATTCTTTACGATTATGCGTGCGTTAGAAGTGACAGTTCCTAGTGAATTTTTGCTGAACTGGTTTGTCAACTTTGTCATTCTGTTTCTTGTTTTAAAAGAGATTCCTTCCAAAAAAGCTGCTGTATAATCCGAGACTGCTTTCGCAGTCTCTTTTCTTTTGTCATGAATCTAATTGGACAAGCATACTATGGTATAAAATTTCGTATGCGGGAGGAAAAGCGATGAAGCGTCTCACTTTTGTATGCAGTTTTGTTTTTATTCTTTTTATTCTTTTTTATGATCTTAAAATTGGAACGATACCCATTCAGGACCTCCCTGTCTACGAAGCATCAGCAAAAACGGCTGCACAAGAACCAGCATATAAAACAGTGAATGTAAACCCGGGTGATACGGTTATGTCGATTGTCGGATCAGCAGGTTCTCCAGACGACATTGTAAAGGATTTTGAAACACTGAATCCGAATGTGAAAGCCAACGCCATTCAAGCAGGAACAGCGTACAAATTCCCGGTCTACCCTTAATTAACGTTAATTTCTTGTCAGTTTGGCGAAGACACTGTTACAATATAATTTGTAAAATAAATTCACATAAACCATACTAGAATTGTTATATCTAGAAGCGGCAACTACAATTAAGGAGCGATTGCAAGTGAGTGAAATCACACATCGTACAAAAACGCGTCCCGTCAAAGTGGGACCTTTAACAATAGGCGGCAACAATGAAGTTGTCATCCAAAGCATGACAACAACAAAAACACATGATGTAGAAGCAACGGTTGCGGAAATTAACCGTTTGGCTGAAGCCGGATGCCAAATCGTCCGGGTAGCATGTCCGGATGAACGTGCGGCAAACGCCATTGCGGATATTAAAAAACGCATTTCCATTCCGCTCGTTGTTGACATACATTTCGATTATAAACTTGCGTTAAAAGCCATTGAAGGCGGCGCAGATAAAATCCGAATCAACCCCGGCAACATCGGCCGCCGCGAAAAAGTCGAAGCGGTCGTTCAAGCGGCGAAAGAAAAAGGGATTCCGATCAGAATCGGAGTAAACGCCGGTTCACTTGAAAAACGGATTTTAGAAAAATACGGTTATCCGACTGCCGATGGAATGGTAGAAAGCGCACTTCATCACATTAAAATTCTTGAAGATCTCGATTTTCACGATATTATTGTCAGCATGAAGGCGTCTGACGTGAACCTCGCAATCGAGGCTTATGAAAAAGCGGCGAAAGCATTTGATTACCCGCTCCACCTCGGGATCACCGAGTCAGGAACACTGTTTGCCGGCACAGTAAAGAGCGCAGCAGGACTCGGCGCGATTTTAAGCAAGGGCATCGGGAACACCCTGCGCATTTCATTAAGCGCAGATCCTGTGGAAGAGGTAAAAGTAGCAAGAGAGCTTCTGAAATCTTTCGGTTTAGCCTCCAATGCTGCCACGCTCATCTCATGTCCGACTTGCGGCCGTATTGAGATTGATCTGATCAGCATTGCCAATGAAGTGGAAGAATATATTTCTAAGGTAAAAGCGCCGATTAAAGTTGCTGTTCTTGGCTGCGCCGTAAACGGACCTGGTGAAGCAAGAGAAGCTGATATCGGCATCGCCGGAGCTCGCGGCGAAGGGCTGCTGTTCCGGAAGGGGAAAATTGTCCGTAAAGTCCCTGAGGAAACAATGGTAGAGGAACTCAAGAAAGAAATCGACATTCTTGCTGAGGAACACTATGCAAAGCTTGAAGCCGAAAAAGCAGAATTAAAAGAAGAGACACAAAAAGCTTGACGGGAACCCGTCAAGCTTTTTTGTATTAGAAGAAAGGAATAATAAATATTCCAAGCACTAATGAGATGACACCGATACCCATCGCCCAAGCTCCAAGGCCTTGGGCACCTCTTCTTCTTGCGATATAGCCGACAATAATACCGGCAGCTCCCAATAAAACAGGCAGTACAAACAATGAAATAATGGACAAGGCTAAAGCAATATACCCTATTCCCCGTCCTTCATTGACATTGCCGCCGCTGCGGTCATTGTCTCGGTCATTGCTGCGGTCAGCAGCACGGTAAGGCTCGGCGATTTCAGCAGCCGTTTCCTCAAAAAAACCATCATTGTCGCGGGTTATATTTGTTCCTTCAGAACCATGGTCAACATAGTAGCCGTTGTTATCACGTTTTTCGTAATCGTTTGCCACCTTCAATTCCCCCTTCTGTTTTTATTAAAGGAGCTTTTATAGTTTGGTCTATTTCGCCTGATTCATGTTTGCTAAACTTTTCTGTTAATGTCAATTGTTTATGTTACACTTGAAGGGATGAAACTGAAGGAGTGTGGGCATGTTACGCTTAGGAATAGATATTGACGGCACAATCACGGCTCAGGATACATTCGTCCCTTATTTGAACCGCTCGTTTAATCTTTCCATTTCATTAAACGATATGACGGATTATGATTTAACAAAGCTGTTAAACATTACGCAGGAAGAATTTTGGGATTGGATGAATCAAAATGAAGCGATCATATATAAGGAAGCATTGCTTGCACAGCATGCAAAACAGTCACTTGACCTCCTCAAAGAGGAGCACAAGCTTATTTATATTACAGCGAGACGGACTCATTTAACTGATATTACCTATGAATGGTTTGACAGACAAAACATTCACTACGACCACATCGAACTCGTTGGCGGTCATCATAAAGTTGAGGCAGTCAAAAAACATAACATCGACTTGTTTTTTGAGGATCATCACGGAAACGCGATGATGATCGCGAAAGAAGCCAATATACCGGTCATTTTATTCAATTCCCCATATAATCAGCTTCCGATTGATTCAAACATCATCAGAGTAAACAACTGGCTAGAAGCCGTTCAATGGATGAATAAAAACAAACATCACTTCATACGTGTCAATAACTGAAAAAGGAGCCAAACTGGGCTCCTTCTCTCATATATATATATGCAATTACGCAGTCGTGCTTTCTTGATTTTCCGCTGTACATTCAGGGCATGTGCCGTAAATCTCAAATTTATGCCCGCTGACCTGATAGCCATCCAAATCATCACAAAGCTTGTCCATCGGACATGATTCAATTTCCTTGGTTTTACCACAGGCAAGACAAATAAAGTGATGATGATGATGGGTAAATGAACACTTAAATCGGAAGAGTTTTTCACCGGACAGCTCGGTTGTTTCCAAAATACCAAGTTCTTCATATAAAGAAAGGTTTCTGTAGATTGTATCAAAGCTTAAGCCGGGATAATCATCATTTAATGCAGACAGTACGTTTTTAGCGGTAAGATATCTGTCTGAATCAGCAAAAAGCTGCAGCATATCCTCCCGTTTGTTTGTGTATTTATATCCATTTTCTTTCAATAGGTTCAGCGCTTCTTGTACGTTCATGAAGGTTCCCCCTTTTCGCTTTGCTTAAGAACGTATCACATGTATGAAAAAGAAAATGGCAGCTGTCTGACCAGCAAGCCATTTTCTCTACTGCAGATAAAATTATACCCATAAAATGAATAAAAGTAAATGAAAGCTAGTGGATTGCGTTTTTGAATTTCCCGCCTCTCGTTTCATGAGTATTCATAATTGTTATGAATGCATTTTGATCGACTTCAAACACGATCGATTTTAGCTTAGTCACTTCCAGCCTTGTGACAACCGCGTAAATCACGTCCTTTTCTTCGTCCGTATATCCGCCTTTCCCTTTCAGCTTGGTTGTTCCGCGACCGAGACGGTGCAAAATCGCGTCGGAAATCTCATCATACTGATCAGACACTATAATGACAGCTTTTGTTTCATCAAGCCCCTGAATTACGGCATCAATTGTTTTCATCGCAATATAATAAGTCATGAAAGAGTACATTGCTTGCTCAGGACCGAACACAAAAACAGCCCAAATGAAAATGAATACATTGATGAACATAACGAACTCACCTACTGAAAACGGCAACTTTTTCGTCAGCAAAATACCGAGAATTTCTGTACCATCCATTGAACCTCCGTTTCGAATAACGAGCCCGACTCCAAAGCCGAGTAAAAGACCTCCGAACACAGTGGCCAAGATAGGCTGAGTTGTAATGGCTTCTACATGGTGAAGCGAGGATTCAATAACAGCAAGCCCAACAATCCCAATCATCGTAGAGACAAGGAAGGTCTTACCGATATATTTATATCCGAAGATCATAAAAGGAATGTTTAACACGACAACGAATAAAGCGAAATTCAGAATTGGGGTTGACTTAAAGAGGTGGTCTAAAATTAGTGATACACCGATGATCCCGCCATCAATAAAATCGTTGGGGATTAAAAATAATTCGATACTTACAGCCGCACATGCAGCTCCTGACAGAATCATGAAGACCCTGAAAATAAAGTGGGAAAATGTTTCTCTCTTATGTTGTTTTGTTGGGGTCATAAAATCTCCTTTCCTGCAATAACTATTTTAAATACATTATAAATCTATTTTACCATTAAACACTGACACATTTTACTGTTTTGCCCATACATTAAGTCTGGAGGTGGAATGGTCGATGATTTTATTTCAAAGAATTATTTTGCAGCGGCTTAATCAGGCTACTGCTGACGATTTGCTGAAGTACTCAAAACAATACGGAATCAGTTTAACAAGACCGCAGGCCATTGAAGTAGCAAACCTGTTATACGGGAAAAATGTGAACATTTTTAATGAGAGTGAACGAACGCGGCTGCTGAAACAAGTAGAGGCAATTACATCAAAAGAAACAGCCCAAACTGTTAATGAACTATTCAAACAATTTACAACCTAAAAAATGGGGGAGCTATCCCCCATTTTTTATTGCTGTAAAATCTTTTCGAGCAATGTGTCATCAAATTGTTTTTCTTTCAGCATTTCAATCTCGAAACGGTATGGCGGTTTTTTATTCTTTTTATCTTCACCGACATACGGCGTTTCAAGAATTTTTGGAATGTCTTTTAACTGCTCGTGGTGAACAACATATTGCAGTGCGTCAAATCCGATTTCGCCAAAGCCAATGTTTTCATGACGGTCTTTTCTTGCACCTTTTACATTTTTGCTGTCATTGATATGAAGCACTTTAATACGGTCAATACCGACGATTTTATCGAACTCATTCAGCACTCCGTCAAAGTCTTCGACAATCTGATATCCGGCATCATGTGTATGGCACGTGTCAAAGCATACTGACAAATGCTCATTGTGCGTAACGCCATCGATAATCTGTGCAAGCTCCTCAAAGCTTCTGCCGCATTCTGATCCTTTTCCTGCCATTGTTTCTAATGCAATTTGGACATTTTGATTCGGATCAATCACTTCATTCAAACCTTCAATAATTTTTTTGATGCCTGCTTCAGCTCCCGCTCCCACATGAGCGCCCGGGTGAAGGACAATTTGCTTCGCTCCGATGGCCGCTGTCCGTTCAATTTCAGAACGAAGAAAATCGACACCAAGCTCAAAAGTGGACGGATTTGTCGTGTTGCCAATATTAATAATATAAGGCGCGTGTACGATAATCTCGTCAATGCCGTTTTCTTGCATATGTGCCCGGCCAGCTTCTATATTTAAGTCTTCAATTTTCTTTCGGCGCGTATTTTGCGGTGCGCCTGTATAGATCATAAACGTGTTCGCTCCATAAGAGACTGCTTCCTGGCTTGCAGCAAGAAGCATATGTTTTCCGCTCATAGAGACGTGTGAGCCTATTCTCAACAACAGGTTCCCCTACTTTCTTTTTTTAGATTGGTTTCTTCTCTGTTTTTTCTTGATTTTCTCCATCTCGTAGCTCATTTTCTTTTTATATCCAGGTTTTACCTTTTTCGGCTTTTTCACAAGACGATGCGCAATTTCATCCGCTTCGTTCGTCGTTTTTTTGCGTTTTTTGCGGCGCTGGCGGTCATCGCCTTTTTTCCACTCGCCCTTTTCAAGCTCTAAGTAATCAAATTCGATGCCCATTTTCTCAAGTCTGGCTAATGCATCCTCATCAGAAAGCTCGTAAATGGTCATCGCTTGCCCTGATGAGCCGGCGCGAGCCGTTCTGCCCACACGGTGAATATAGAAATCGAGATCATCCGGCAGCTCATAGTTGATAACATGACTGACACCTTTAATATCAATGCCTCTTGCGGCAAGATCAGTTGCAATGACATAAGTGAATTCCAAATCATTGATCTGCTTCATGACTTTTTTCCGCTCACGAGGCGTTAATCCGCCGTGCAGCAGCCCGATTTTCAGACCTTTTCCAGTTAAATATTGAGCGATATGGTCAGCAGTGTTTTTCGTATTGGCAAACACAATGCCCAAGTATGGATTCAGATGAGACATGATGTCAAAAAGGAGCTTGTCCTTGTCACGATGTTTCGAAGGAATGAGAATATGCTCGATTTTCGCAGCAGTCACCTGTTTTGGCTCCACGTGGGCGTATTTCGGATTTTCCATATATTTTTTCAAAAATGGTTTCAGCTTTTCCGGAATCGTCGCTGAGAACACAAGCATCTGCAGATCCTCAGGCATGCGGGAACCAATGTAATCTACATCTGCAATAAATCCCATGTCCAGCATTAAATCCGCTTCATCAATGACGAGAGATTCCGCTTTATGAACACTTAATGCCTGTTCTTTGATTAAATCAGCAATCCGTCCGGGCGTACCGACAACAAGATGCGGCTGTATCTTCAGTTTATCAATCGATTTTTGTTTATCTGTGCCTCCGATAAAACATTTCGAGCGAATCTGGCTGCCTTCCTCACCCTGTGTGATTTTAAGCGCTTCCTGATGAATCTGGTTGGCAAGCTCTCTAGTCGGAGCCGTAATGACAACCTGCACGACATCCTTGGCAGGATCGATTTTGTTTAATAAAGGCAGTAAATAAGCGTGTGTCTTTCCAGTTCCCGTCTGTGACTGGCCGATCACGCTCTCTTTTTTTAACACTGCAGGAATCAGCCTTTTCTGAATATCAGTCGGTTCGTAAAAACCAAGGCGGTGTACTGCATCTATAATAAATGGTTTCAATTCATAAAGTTCAAATTTCGTTTCTTTCATTTTTCCCAGCTCCTTAAAGCGGCACATTATGTGTCCATCATCACATTATACCCGATTTTGCATAAAAACACCACGTTTGCAAGGCGTTTGTTTTATTCAGTTATGTAAAGCAAATACCGCAGCCCATGCATATTCTAATAGCAGAGAGAGCTGAAAGGAGGTACAAGTATGTTTTCACCGCAGCAGCCGATGAGAAATTATCCGCAGCCCGGACCGCCCCGCCCCATGCCAAATCAGCAAATGATGGGCAGAAGACCGCCTAATATGCCAAGACCTTCATTTGGACCGCAGCAGCAAGGTTTTCAGCAATCCGGACAATTTCTTCCTCAGACAAATGCCGGGGCGAGAAATGGTGCGGGCGGAGGCTTAAAAGGGATGCTGTCAAAGTTCTTACCCGGCGGAGGAGGCGCTGGCGGCGCCGGAGCTCCAGGAGCAGGCGCAGCAGCGAGCGGGGGAGCAGGTCTGCAAAGCATTCAAAATATCGCCAATCCTGCATCTTTATCCAGCATGCTCGGGAATGTGCAAAAAGTGCTCGGCATGGCACAGCAAGTCACGCCCATGATCCAGCAGTACGGCCCATTAGTCCGCAATCTGCCGGCAATGATGAAGCTGTACAGCCAATTAAGTAAAAGTGATGATACAGAGAGCAATGAGGAAAATGAAAATCAAACAGATTCACAAGAAACCTCGGAAACAGAGAACGAGGCTGAAGCCAAAATCTCAGATGGGAACAAAAAATCACAACCAAAAAGTTCTTCTCTATCTAAGAAATCAAAAACATCTGATAGTAAAGAACCAAAATCAAAAACATCTGCCCCGAAGAAAAATGAAGCTGCCTCTTCTTCTCCGAAAAGAACATCAGGCAGTTCAAAGCCGAGATTATATATTTAACATTCTTTGATATCTGAAGTGAGATTGGCTATAATGAGATCAGAAGAATGCAAGAATAGAGCCGTTTGATTACGGCTTTTTATATTGCCTTTACTCACTTCAGTATTGGAGGACAACCGAAAATGGACGTAATTAAAATTTCGCCGCGCGGCTATTGCTATGGTGTAGTTGATGCTATGGTCATTGCCAAAAACGCGTCACTAGATAAAAGCTTGCCAAGACCCATCTATATACTCGGGATGATTGTTCATAATAAACACGTCACTGATGCGTTTGAAGAGGAAGGAATCTTTACTTTGGACGGTGCTAACCGTCTGGACATCCTGAAGCAGGTTGAAAAAGGAACTGTTATTTTCACTGCGCATGGTGTTTCTCCCGAAGTCAGAAGAATCGCTGAGGAAAAAGGATTAGTCGCAATTGATGCTACATGTCCAGATGTGACAAAAACTCACAATTTAATTCTAGAGATGAAAGACAAAGGTTATCACGTGATCTATGTCGGCAAAAAAGGGCATCCAGAGCCTGAAGGAGCCGTCGGCGTAGCGCCTGAGATCGTTCACTTAGTTGAAACAGAAGAAGATGTGAAAAACCTTGATATCCAAGCAGAGAAATTAATCGTGACCAATCAGACAACGATGTCTCAATGGGATGTTCACGACATCATGGAGCTTGTCAAAGAGAAATATCCTCATGTCGAATATCATCAAGAGATTTGCCTCGCTACTCAAGTACGGCAAGAAGCTGTATCAGAACAAGCGAAAAAAGCGGACTTAACAATCGTTGTCGGCGACCCGAAAAGCAACAATTCAAATAGGCTCGCTCAAGTGTCAGAGGAAATAGCCGGCACAAAAGCATACCGAATTGGTGACCTAAGCGAATTAAAGCTCGAATGGCTGAAAGGCGTTAATACCGTTGCAGTTACTGCGGGGGCTTCAACACCAACGCCGATCACAAAAGAAGTCATTCGCTTTTTGGAACAGTATGAGCATGAAGATCCATCAACTTGGACAACGGAACACAATGTACCGCTCAAAAAAATACTCCCGAAAGTAAAAGCAAAAAACTGAGGCTGTATAAGCCTCAGTTTTTTTATAGAAATGTAAATGGATTTGTATCTGTTTCAGAAACAAAGATATTTACGTCTAGCTTCTTATCCTTGCACATAGACGTCAATCTTCTCGTGACGCCTTCTTTCATGATTTTTTCCGCGTAATGGCCCGGATCAACAACATTCAGGCCTAGCATCATCGCATCATGAGCCACATGGAAGTATAAATCTCCTGTAACGTAAACATCGGCGCCCTTTCGTTTCGCTTGATGAATATACTTGTTTCCATCTCCGCCTAGAAGAGCTACCTTCTTCACCACGCTGTCAGCTTCACCCACCATTCTGACGCCATTCACTTCAAGCTTGTCTTTTACAAATAAAGCGAATTCCTTAAGCGTCATCTCATTTTTAAGTGTTCCGACACGGCCGAGCCCTTTTTCGGCAAGAGCCTGTTCGACAGGATAGATGTCGTAAGCGACTTCTTCATATGGATGGCTTTTTATCATTGCATTTATAACAGCTTTTTCGATGCTTTTAGGAAACACAGTCTCTAGCCTAACTTCATGAACAAGCTCAAGCTCTCCCACTTCACCGATAAAAGGCTTGGCGCCGTCCAATGGCTTAAAGCTGCCGATTCCTTCAGATGAAAATGCGCAATGGCTGTATTCTCCGATATGGCCGGCTCCCGCATTTCCAAGCGCTGTTCTGACCTGCTCTTCATATTCCTTCGGCACGTATACGGCCAGCTTTTTCAGGGGATCAGTATAAGTAGGCACCAGCACCTCCGTTTCAATCAGCTCTAATGCTTCAGCAAGCAAGTCATTTACGCCGCCGTCCGCAATGTCTAAATTTGTATGAGCTGCATAAACAGCGATATCATGCTTCAAACACTTTTCAATTAACCTTCCGGCAGGCTGATCTGTTGAAATATGCTTGAGAGGCCTGAAAATAGGAGGATGGTGTGCAATAATCAAATCAACCTCTTTTTCAATCGCTTCATCGATAACACTCTCCAACACATCAAGTGTAACCATCACATTTTTAATCGGTTTGTTTAAGGTGCCGATTTGCAGGCCAATTTTATCGCCTTCGACCGCATAGGCTTTCGGGGAAAATTGTTCAAACAGTTGGATGATCTGCTGCCCATTTACGCTTTTAGCCATGATCGATAACCTCCTTTAGCAGCTCCATTCGATCGGTGAGCTCCTTTAATTTCTGTTTATTTTGCTCTGTACTTGCAGCTCGGCTGATCTGTTCATAAATGTTTTGCGTGTGCTGAAGCTCTTGTGTCCATTTTTTCAAAAAGACAGCACTCTTTTCTTTTGCCAAGAAAGGGCCGACGAGCATACCAGCTGATAAAGAAATACCAGCATAAGCCGCATCTCTGTCTCCTGCTTCGGCGACAAGCACCTCATAGCACTTTCCGTCTTCTTCAAGGATCACTTCATTTGTCAGCGCATATCCTTCTTTAAAAAGCCACTCCCTGATATGAACAGCATGAATATTCGGCTGTAAAATAAGCCGTTCTTTCCCCGTTAATTTGTCTTTACCCGCTTCTAAAATGTGAGCGATTAAAGATCCGCCCATTCCTGCAATCGTAATGGCATCTACTTCACCTTTTTTAATGACTTCCAGGCCGTCTCCCTGCCTTACAGAAATGTGCGCGCTTAAGCCTGATTTTTCAACCTGCCGCTTGGCAGACAAAAACGGGCCGTCTGTTATTTCTCCCGCAATTGCCCCGCTGGCTTTATGATTCAGCACCGCATAACAAGGAAGGTAAGCGTGGTCAGACCCGATATCGGCCATCACTGCTCCATTCGGTATGTATTCCGCTACTGTTTGCAATCGTTTAGATAATTTTAATTCGTTCACTTTTCATCACAACTTTTCTCAATCATTTTTCCTTTACTATCATATAAAAAATCAGCCCGGAATCCAAGCTGAGCGAATGATTTTCAGTTTATTTCTTTTCATGTGCAGTCTACATACGCAGACAAAAATAAAAGGCTGTCGAGAACATCTCGGCGGCCTGAGAACGTATTAGGAGAAAGATAGATTTTTTATTTAATTTTTGACACCCACTCTGCCATATCATCTAGCTTATCAGCCGGAACAAGACCGGAAGGCATTCCATTACCACCTTTTTCGATCTTTGTTTTAATTTCACTGACATCTTTTTTATCCCCTACACCTTTTAAGCTCGGACCTGAAACACCTTCATAATTTTCACCATGGCACGAGATGCAGTTTGCCTTGTAAATATCCTCCGGTGAAGCGTTTGCATCTTCCTTTTCAGCAGATTTGCTTTCTCCGCCGCTTGCAATCTCCCGAGAGTCATCAAGCCCCTTTACTGATAAAAAGAAAGTTAGGCCAATTCCTAAAACAGCGATCAGTAAAAATGGAATAAGCGGGTTCCATTTCATTTCCCTTCCCCCTTTTTGATCCTTCCCCCTATGTAAACACTTCTTATTCTAACTTATTTTTACAAAAAGTAAATGGATTGCTATACAAAAGTTTTTTATTCACACTTTATACAAAATTGAATAGAAACATGCCTATTTCTCTGATATCCATTTTATTCTATTGTATAATGTATTGTATACGCTTACAATAGAAAATATGGATTCATATTTAAATTTTTCATCACAATGTCCATTTGCAAATGACATCATTTTTCAGTAAAATAAAGGCATATTATCCATATATCTTTTTGAAAAAAGAAGAACGGATCTGCAAGACCCGTTCCATCTTATTCGAGGAAATCTTTCAAACGTTTACTTCTGCTAGGATGTCTTAGTTTCCGCAACGCTTTGGCTTCGATTTGTCGAATACGTTCTCTCGTTACTCCAAATACCTTGCCGACCTCTTCTAATGTTCTTGTACGGCCGTCATCAAGTCCGAATCGAAGACGCAATACATTTTCTTCACGATCAGTTAACGTATCAAGTACATCTTCCAGTTGCTCTTTCAATAGCTCATATGCGGCGTGGTCTGAAGGTGAAGTGGCTTCCTGGTCTTCAATGAAATCACCAAGATGCGAATCATCCTCTTCACCGATCGGTGTTTCCAGCGATACCGGCTCTTGTGCAATCTTTAAGATTTCGCGTACTTTTTCAGGTGTTAAATCCATATCTTCCGCAATTTCTTCAGGTGTCGGTTCTCTGCCTAAATCTTGCAGTAGTTGACGCTGCACACGGATTAATTTATTAATGGTTTCAACCATATGAACGGGAATCCGGATCGTTCTCGCCTGATCGGCAATGGCGCGAGTAATCGCCTGTCTGATCCACCACGTAGCATACGTACTGAATTTATAACCTTTGCGATAATCAAATTTTTCAACGGCTTTCATCAGACCCATGTTGCCTTCCTGGATCAGGTCAAGAAACAGCATTCCGCGTCCGACATACCGTTTTGCGATACTGACAACAAGCCGCAGGTTCGCTTCAGCCAATCTGCGTTTAGATTCTTCATCACCCTCTTCAATCTTTTGAGCGTAGGCGATTTCTTCTTTTGCAGAAAGAAGGTTAACCCGGCCGATTTCCTTTAGATACATACGAACTGGGTCATTGATTTTGACACCAGGCGGTACACTTAGGTCATTAAGGTCAAATTCTTCTTCGGCTTTGGCAAGCTGCTGAATATTAGGATCTTCTGTTTCTTCATTCTCACTAATTAATTCAACACCTTGTTCACCTAAAAATTCATAATACTCATCCATTTGGTCTGATTCAATTTCAAAGCTGGACATACGCTCGGCAATTTCTTCATATGTCAAAACGCCACGTTTTTTACCAGACTCTGTTAATTGCTCTTTTACTTGATCGAATGTTAATTCTGTCTCGTGGGTTTGTTTATCAGCCATTATGGATCCCTCCTTCCAAAGCTTGCAACGAATTCTATAAGCGGTATGATTCTTATTCGGTCCATTCAGGCGTTTTCTATGTGAACTGCCTTTAACAATGTGCGAATAATGAAATGACAATTCATGATGAGGTTAAGCGATCTATTTGCTCCTCCGCAAGGAATCATTGCCAATAAATGCTTCTCACCGGTTTTTCCAGTTATTTTAAAGATCGGTTCAATGTAACGATTTCTTGAGCCAGAGAAGCAGCTCTTAAAAAATCTTTTTGCCTTTCAGCTTCGGCTCTTTCCGCCTCTTTTTCTTTTATCATTGACCAATTTCTTTGATTCAACACTTTTTTTACATAATCTGATAACTCGGCTTCGCTGAGCTCTTGATTAATTTGAAGCATTAGTATATCTGACAAAAGCTGGCTAATTTGATCATCCGTCACCCTGGCCATCAGATGCTGAGGCGTCAGCTCGGCACCTTCTTCATAAAAAGCGTAAAGATAGGCGGCTAATGCGCGGTGCTCATCAATATTAAATTGAAAGCCTACCCGGTCAATCACTTTTTTGATAACGCTCCGATCTCGAAGCATGTGGGCAAGTAACAGCCTTTCTGCATTTTCATACGCCGGACGCAGACGTTTTTGCCTTGCCTTTGTCGTCAGATGCGCTCGCCGCGTTTTCGTTTCACCGCCATTGTCAGCATTGTCAGCAGGTTTGTTTTGCTTGCTGAAAACAGACAGCTGCTCGGTTAAAGACTCCTGTGAAAGCGAAAACTCTGAAGCAAGCTGTTTTACATAGACTTCCTGCTCAAGAGACCCTGAAAGCGTGCTGATTTCTTTCAGTACGTCTTTAATGTAAGCTAAGCGGTCTCCTTCATCAGACAGGTTCTTTCCCTTTCGGAAATATTGCATTTTGAACGCCATTACGGTGACACTGGCGTCGATAATGTCGTTTTTAAATTTTTCCCCGCCGAACTTTTTGATGTAATCGTCAGGGTCCAACCCGTCAGGAATCATTGCAACTCTGACTTTGCAGCCTTTGTTTTGCAGAAGATCTGAAGCTTTTAAAGTGGCTTCATAACCGGCTTTATCAGAGTCATAGCAAAGAATGATTTCTTCGACATTTCTTCTCAGGATCTTGACATGATCATCTGTCAGAGACGTTCCCATTGTCGCTATGCTTTCTTTTACACCCGAGCTTACGGCCGATATGACATCGGCAAATCCTTCAAATAAGACTGCTCTTTCCTGCTTTCTGATATGAAGGCGGGCCTTATAAAAATTGTAAAGCAGTTTACTTTTATGAAAGAGCGGTGTTTCAGGACTGTTCATATACTTAGGCTGCTGGCTGCCAAGAGCCCTGCCTGAGAAAGCAACAACAGCCCCGTGATGATCATGGATCGGAAACATGACGCGGTTTCTAAAACGGTCAAAATATCCGCTTCCGTCTTCACGTCTGATCAGGAGCCCCGCTTTTTCCATTTGCGCCTCACTAAAGCCTCTCTTTACGAGAAATTTCGTAATGAAGTCCCAAGAATCAAGAGCATAGCCGATCTGAAACTCATCAATCAGCTCTTTCGTAAAGCCCCTTGAAAGCAGATAATCCAGCGCCTCTTGACCTTCTTTTGTATTTATTAACAAATGATGGTAAAATTTCTTCAGGAGCTCATGAGCCTCAGCCATTTTTTGTTCTCCAGAAGACTCTGGCCGGGCTCCGGAATGGACTGTTATATCATCTGGAAAATCAATTTGGTATTTGTCAGCAAGGTGAGAAACCGATTCGGCAAATGAATAGCCTTCCATCTGCCTTAAAAAAGAGAAAACATTGCCGCCCGCTCCGCAGCCGAAGCAATGAAAAATCTGTTTGTCGGGCGATACGGAAAACGAAGGTGTGCTTTCTCCATGAAAAGGACAGAGTCCAAAGTAGTTTCGGCCTTGCTTCTTTAATTGAACATAATCACCTATGACTTCAACGATATCTGCCGACTTTTGCACCTGATCCACAATTTCATCTGGTATCCGATTTCCCATCTTATAACACTCCGTCGTACATTATTCGATGCTTTAGTGCAAAATCCCTTCATCGTTCGACAGGATTTTTTGCAGCAGTGTAATAAATCGTTCACGATCTTCTTTATTCAATTTTTTAGGCCCTTTGGCGTATATGCCTTTTCTCCTTTGTTTGCCGGAAAAATGACGGCTCTCAAGAGCAAAATCAATCGTGCCTTCTTTGTAAAGACGCCCTCTTTCCGACATGACGGAGACATTTCTGTTCAACAGCAGGGATGCTAATCCGATGTCCTGCGTCACAACAATATCTCCCGGTTTTACGTGATTTGCGATATATAAATCAGCAGCTTCTTTATGAGGATCAACATACTTCCATTTTTCTTCATTGCTTCTGGAAAGCTGATAATGTTCAAATGAAGCGACAAAAAGAACTTGAACTTCATACTCGGATGCTGTTTGTAAAATTTCATCTTTTACCGGACAAGCATCTGCATCGACAAAAATCGTCTTTTCTTGTTCATTAAGAAGAGTAATTCTCCATCCCTCCATTAAACTCCTGCATAAAAGCAAGCAAAATCGCACATCCTTTATTGCCGGACGTATATGAATTTGTCGAAAAATTTCCGGGAGAAATTCTTGACATCTTACCCATAATAGTTTATTCGTATCACACGAACCTTAAACCTAAAATTAATCATTTTATCACAATTTTTTATTATAATACAAACTTCACAAAGATGCTATTATTTTTCATTATTCCCTTTTGGCATAGCCAAAAACCCAGGATAGAGCGTCCTGAGTTACATGTTTTTTGTTTTGAGATGATGGATAATATTTGCTGTTTCTTCAACCGCTTTATTTGAAACATCAACAACCTGGCACCCGATCCGGTCCACAATCTTTTCGAAATATTCCAGTTCCTCTTTGATTCTGTTGATATTTGCATAGATCGCTTTGTCATTAAGCCCAAGTGATTTTAACCGTTCTTTTCTGATATGATTCAGTTTATCCGGGCTAATCTTTAAACCGATACATTTTTTCGGATCCACGTTAAAGAGTTCTTCCGGCGGGTCAACCTCGGGAACAATCGGAACATTGGCAACCTTCAGGCGCTTGTGGGCGAGATATTGAGACAACGGGGTTTTAGATGTTCTGGATACCCCGATCAAAACGATATCAGCTTTTAAAATCCCTCTTGGATCACGTCCATCATCGTATTTAACTGCAAACTCGATAGCCTCCACTTTTTTGAAATAGTCTTCATCAAGCTGGCGTACCCGCCCCGGTTCGTATTTCGCTGTTAAACCGTAGGCTGTTTCCATTTTATCAATTAACGGGCCGATAATATCATAATATAAAACATTTGCTTTATCCGCTTCGGCAATCAAATATTCTCTGATTTCGGGCACCACTAGTGTGAAACAGATAATGCCGCCGTCTGCCTTTGCAAGTGAAATCACTTCATTGATAGTGCCTATATCTTCAACATAAGGAATTCTTCTGACATGTGTATCGTCTGCTGAACCGTTAAATTGGCTGAGCGCTGCTTTTACTACCAATTCAGCCGTTTCACCGACGGAATCCGATACAACATAGATGATGCGGTTATTCATATTATCCCCCCGTTAGTTTGCGATCTTATATGATTTCATTTTCAGATAAACTGACAAGTATTTTTGTCATATTTGTTTTTGTCACTCTGCCGATTACTTCAAAGCCTTTATCGGTATCTTTGATGACAGGCAGTGCATCAATTTGTTTTTCTATCAAGTGCTTTGCAATGTCCATCACATAATCCTCGCGTCTGCACACTGTAATATTCGGCATCCTTGTCATGATGATGTGAACAGGGACAGATGTAAGCTCCTGCTGGCCTATGCTCGCTCTCAGCAAGTCTTTTCGTGAAAGCACCCCGACTAAAACAGCATCGCGGTCCACCACAAACAGAGTACCTACATCTTCTAAAAACATGGTACAAATCGCATCGTATACAGAAACATTTTCATGAATCACGACGGGGATAGATTGAAAGTCTTTCACCTGAAGCTTTTTGAGTTTATCTGCCAAAAGCTGTGTTCCGGTTTTCCCAGTGTAGAAATAACCGACTCTCGGGCGCGCCTCAAGGAATCCTGACATGGTGAGTATGGCTAAATCCGGACGCAATGTTGCCCTGGTTAGGTTCAGCTTTTCTGCAATATGCTCCCCTGTAATCGGCCCGTTTTCTTTTACAATCTGCAAAATATGTTCTTGCCGTTTATTTAGTTCGATCGTACTCACCACCTTTTTACTTCATATCTATGTAAAGAAATAATAATCCATATTATATCGTAAATATCTTGTAATCAAACAAAAAAACTCATAAATGGGGAAAAGACGATTACCGATCACACAGCAACCGCCTTTTCTCTCTTTATTTTACAATAAGGGCATTCATATTCGCAAAGGACTTGATCTCATCCGCCAAGCTTACCATTTGCGCCAAACGGTTTGCCTTTAATGTCTCATTATCCGCTATAACCATTGTATGATCGAAGTAAGCATCGATCGGTTCTTTTAAGGCTGCAAGTGAAGCAAGTGCCGCCTCATAATCTTTTTTGCTGAAGTTTTCCTGCAGGTTTTGCTTCGCTGTTTGGTAGGCATCAAACAGTTTTGCCTCGTATTCATTTTCAAACAGATCAGGCTGAATGTCTCCACGGACTCCTTTTTTACTGATAGAGATCACTCGGCCTAATGCTTCAGCTGTTTCCTTAAAGCCGGGTGCACCAAGCTTTTGTTCCAGAACTTGTGCTTTATGCAGCGCTGAGTACGGCTCAAGCTCAGAGCTTTCCAGCACGGCGTCGATGACATCGTGTCTGATCTGTTCAGCATTCAAGACATATTTCAGACGCTGAGTGAAGAAATCCAGCAGTTCATTTTCTTTATCCGTTTGTACGAAAGTAAACAGCTCTTCAAACGAAATTCCCCAGTTGCGGTCAAGAAGAATCGCAACAATACCGCTCGCTTGGCGACGCAGCCCGTAAGGATCCTGAGAACCTGTCGGAATAACGCCGATAGAGAAGAATGAAACGATTGTGTCTAGCTTATCCGCCATAGCTACAACAGCTCCGGTGAAAGTAGAAGGCGTTTCTCCGCCTGCTGATCTCGGCATATAGTGTTCGTTGACTGCCGCAGCCACAGCTTCATCTTCGCCAAGCATTCTCGCATACTTTTCACCCATAATTCCTTGGAGCTCAGGGAATTCATAAATCATATGCGTGACAAGATCAAATTTAGAAATTTCTGCAGCTCGCTTCACGTGTTTTAATGTATCTTCATCAGCCTGAAGACGGCCGGCAAGCTTTTCTGCGATTGAAGTAACTCTTCTAACCTTATCAGCAAGAGAACCAAGCTCTTCATGGAAAACAATGTTTTCAAGCTTCTTCACATTTGCATCAATGTTTAGTTTCTGATCTTCCTTGTAGAAGAATGAAGCATCAGATAAACGCGCGCGGAGCACTTTTTCATTGCCTCGTGCCACATTTTCGATCGCGTGGCTGTTCCCGTTTCGGACTGTGATAAAGTGAGGCAGCAATTCTCCGTTCTTGTCTTTGACAGGGAAGTAGCGCTGATGCTCTTTCATTGTCGTGACAAGCACTTCCTCAGGAATGGACAGAAACTCAGATTCAAATGAACCGTAAAGAGCTGTTGGGTATTCTACTAAATGATTCACTTCATCTAGAAGATCTTCGTCAACTGGAATGCTCCAATTGTTTTCTGCAGCCATTGCTTCCAGCTGAGATTGAATCATTTGTTTCCGGGCGTTAGGATCAGCAATAACGTGCTGTTCTTTCAGCTGCTCTTCATAAGCGGAAGGTAATTCAATTGACACTTCATGGCCAAGGAAACGGTGTCCCTGTGTTGTCCGTCCAGACTCAACGTTTGTGATCGAAAATGGAATGACATCCTGTCCATATAAAGCGACAATCCATTTGATTGGCCGGATATAACGCAAATCCTCATTTCCCCAGCGCATGTTTTTCGGGAAATGCAAGCTAGTAACTAAACCGCTCAGTTCCGGCAGAAGCGATTTCGTTTCTTGGCCGGCTTGGAATTTTTGCACAAATACATACTCTGTGCCTTTTACTTCTTTGATGTACAGGTCTTTTACGTCTGCGCCTTGGCCCTTTGAAAAGCCGATTGCCGCTTTTGTCCAGTTGCCGTCTGCATCAAGGGCAATTTTTTTCGCAGGCCCTTTCGCCTCTTCTTTTATATCATCCTGCTTTTCTGCTACATCCTTTACGAAGACAGCAAGGCGTCTTGGTGTATTGAAGAGCTTCACTTCACCGTGTGTGATATTTTTTTCTTTAAGCCAGCCTGTCAGCTTCTCACCAAGCTGAACCATACTATCATTTAAAAAGCGCGCCGGCATTTCCTCTAAACCGATCTCTAAAAGTAAATCCTGTTTACTCATGAGAAGAACCCTCCCCTTTAAGCATTGGGAACCCTAGTTTTTCTCGTTCCTCATAATAGGTTTTTGCTACTTTTCTCGCTAAATTTCGCACTCTTGCAATATAGCCTGTCCGCTCGGTAACAGAGATCGCACCTTTGGCGTCAAGCAGGTTGAAGGTGTGCGAGCATTTCAGCACATAGTCGTATGCAGGATGAACAAGTCCGTTATCCATTTGCTTAATCGCTTCTTTTTCATACGTGCTGAACAATTGGAACAGCATATCGACATCTGACGTTTCAAACGTATAAACAGAATGCTCGTATTCCGCCATCATGAATAAATCTTTTACTGTAAACCCTGACGTCCATTCTAAGTCGAAAACATTTTCTTTATCCTGTATATAAGACGCGAGACGCTCAATTCCGTACGTAATCTCTACAGAAACCGGTTTACATTCTAGTCCTCCGACCTGCTGGAAATACGTAAATTGTGTGATTTCCATTCCATCAAGCCATACTTCCCAGCCAAGACCTGCACAGCCTAAAGACGGATTTTCCCAGTTGTCTTCAACAAAGCGAATATCGTGCTCAAGGGGATCAATTCCAAGAGCGCGCAAGGAATCTAAATACAGCTCTTGAATATTGTCAGGAGACGGTTTAATAATGACCTGAAACTGATGATGCTGATACAGTCTGTTCGGGTTCTCTCCGTAGCGGCCGTCTGCAGGGCGTCTGGAAGGCTCTACATAAGCCACTTTCCACGGCTCAGGACCGATACTGCGCAAAAACGTATACGGGCTCATCGTGCCGGCCCCTTTTTCTACATCGTAAGCTTGCATAAGCACACAGCCCTGACTGGACCAATGCTTTTGCAATGTTAGAATCATGTCTTGAATATTCATTTCAAGCACCTCCACTTTTCCTTCATAAAATGCTGCGGCAGCAACCAAAAAACTCCCGTCTCTATGCTTGCCAGCCGCAAACATAGGGACGAGAGTTCTCCCGCGGTTCCACCCTAGTTGCTGAGAACAAAATCCCAGCCTCTTTTTTTGAAATTGCTCAAGAATGCCTTTCGTTGCGCGCTCATCCTTAGCTTACACCGCCCTAAGGTCGCTTTCATGAGGTAAACGCAAGTACTTCTTTCTCTCACTGCAACATATTTTATAATAAATGATCATATAAAAAGATGGACCAGATGTCAACTTTTGTTTTCACCCATTAGATGTTTCATGCTTTCCATTTGATCTAAAAAGCGCTTTGATTTTAAATATAACCCTGAATATTCTTCATAATACAAATCAATTACTTGCTTTAATTCAGCTTTTGTTTCCTGCTTTAAGGACACATTGCCCAGCCTCGATAGATCGAAGTAATAAAACAGTCTCAAAAGCCTTGCCGTTTGCGGTTTAATTGGAACCCTGTAAGGGTCTTTTTCAAAGCAGCGATGGCAAATAAAACCGTTATCACGAACAGAAAAATGAAAGGTTCCGTCCTGGCTTTTACAATGCACACAGTGATTCAGCTCAGGATACAGCCCCATGACACCGAGCATCTTCATTTGAGCAATGAAGGTGATGACATCCGGATCTGTTCCTTCATCCAGCTGTTTAAATGATTCTAAAATGAATTCAAACAAATAAGGGTTTGGCTTCTTTTCTTCTGTGCCTTTGTCGACTAGCTCAGCAATATACGCAGCATATGCTGTTAAAAACAAATCTTCCCTGATGCCTCTCATACTGAGGATCATTTCACCCTGCTGAAGCGTTCCAAGGCCTGATGTTTTTTGCATTAAAAATGAACCATACAAAAAGGGCTGGCTGACTGCTGATAAACGGCTGTTCGGTTTTTTGGCGCCTCTTGCCATAACACCTATTTTTCCGTGTTCTCTTGTCAGTAATGTAACGATTTTATTCGTCTCTCCGTAATCATTTGTGCGAAGAACGATTCCTTCACATTTTGTCAGCATTTCCGCACCTTCCTAAAGCAGGAGCGGCCAAGAGGTTTATAAAATTGGATAATCAAATCGGGCTAGCTCATCTTCTAGTTCTTCGGGTCTTTCCATGTTCTCTTTTTCCAGCTCTTTAAAAAGAAGATACGTATCAACATTTCCTGTTTGAGAAAATACGTTCCAGGTAAAATTCAACACAAGAAACCCACCTTTCTGTAGTTAAACTAGCTTACCTAAATTCCAAATTCTTACCTTTATCTTGACCAGATGTCCTCCATTTCATGTTAAACAAAATTTGCTAATGTATCCCTCTTCCTGTGAGAAAGTGACACAGCAAGGAGATTAATATTCGTCCTCTTTAAAGCCAAAATCGCGAAGCTGGGACATTTTATTACGCCAGTCTTTCTGCACTTTGACCCACAATTCAAGGTAGACACGGGAGCCTAACAGTGCTTCAATATCCGCTCTCGCTCTTTTTCCAACCTCTTTCAGCAGGCTTCCTTTTTTTCCGATCACAATGCCTTTCTGGGAATCCCGTTCGACCACAATCGTTGCCGCTACGTGCACAGAACCGTTGTCCTGTCCTTTGATGGATTCGATGGCTACCGCAATGCTGTGCGGGATTTCTTCTCTCGTCAGATGCAGTACCTTTTCCCTGATTAATTCAGAAATGATAAAGCGCTCTGGGTGGTCGGTTACCTGATCACTCGGATAGAATTGCGGCCCTTCCGGCAAATACGCTTCAATCTGAGCGAGCAATGTTTCGATATTATTTCCTTCTAAAGCAGAAATCGGAACAATTTCCTTAAAAGGATAACGTCCGCGGTATTCGTCAATTAACAGAAGCAATTGATCGGGATGAATTTTGTCAATTTTGTTTACGATCAAAAATACAGGCGTAGACATCTTCTGCAATTTCTCAATGATGAATTCGTCGCCCTTCCCATAACCTTCCTCGGCGTTGATCATAAACAAGATCAAATCGACTTCTTTTAATGTATTTTGCGCCACTTTCATCATAAAGTCCCCAAGCTTATGCTTAGGTTTATGAATCCCTGGTGTATCAATAAAAATCGTTTGTGATGTGCCTGTCGTCAAAACTCCTTGCACCTTGTTTCTCGTCGTTTGGGGCTTATCGCTCATAATCGCGATTTTTTGTCCAATGACTCTGTTCAAAAATGTAGACTTTCCTACGTTTGGTCTTCCGATAATGGATACAAATCCTGATTTAAAGCTTTCGTTCGTCATGTAAATCCTCCGATGAAAATGCGCCTGGCAATAATTCTTCCACAGTCATTTCTTTTATTTGTCCTTGTAAATTAGTCAGTACGACAATAACGTCCTTTGTGCAAAGCTCAGAAATCACCTGGCGGCAGGCTCCGCACGGAGATACCGGTCCCGGGGTGTCAGCCGCAACGGCCAGCATCTGAAACTCTGTATCCCCTTCAGAAACAGCTTTAAATAAAGCGGTACGCTCCGCGCAATTGCACATGCTGTATGCCGCGTTCTCGATGTTGCAGCCTCTGTACACTTTTCCATCCTTGGTAAGAAGAGCGGCTCCTACTTGAAACTTGGAATACGGCGCATATGCCATATCACGCGCTTTTAAAGCTTCTGTTATCAATTCTTGTTTGTTCATGTGTACATGTTCCTCTCTTACCTATAATGGTACCGCTATCACTTTATATTTTACATAATCGCGCGGTTTTTTTCACGCCCATTTCTAAAAATGTAAAATAAATGTAAGAATTTTCAGCCATTACAGCTTTGGCAAAAAAATAAGTAAACCAATGATACACGAAATGACGGCAAAAACGCAAACAGCCCCGGCGGCAGCGTCCTTAGCCGCTTTAGCAAGAGGGTGATGTTTGTCTGTTATTAAATCAACCGTATGTTCAACTGCTGTATTTAAAAGCTCCAGCGAAAACATTCCTCCGATCAAAAGGAAAATAATCGCCCATTCAATCGGGCTGAGCTCCACGAGGAAGCCGCAAATGAGAACAGCGCAGGCGGCTGCGAGATGAAATTGGAAATTCCGCTCCGTCCGCGCTGTTTCCCAGATGCCCCGGCCTGCATGCACGAAGCTTTTGAAGAATCGCTGCAGCTCATTTCTATGATCTCTTGAGTCCATAGGCGTCCAGCAAATCCTTTTGCTTAGTAAACATCTCCTCTTCTTCCTCTTTCGTCATATGGTCATATCCTAAAAGATGCAGAAATCCATGCACGGCAAGAAATCCGAGCTCTCTTTTAAAAGAATGATTATATTCCTCCGCCTGCTCCCTTGTGCGATCCGCACTGATGATAATATCACCTAAAACAGGCGGCATTTCTGCGCCCACGATTTCAACCTCGCCTTCTCCCTCTTCTTCAAGAGCAAATGAGATGACGTCTGTCGGCGTATCCTTTCCTCGGTATTCTTTATTGATCTGCTGGATGTCTTCATTGGTAACGATCGTGACAGAAACTTCAGCCTGATTCTGAACGCCTTCACGCTCAGCGGCAAATTGAAGCAGATTTTCTACTTCTTTGAGCATCTCTTCAGAGACACTCCCCGTTTCATCAACGATATCAATCAGTAAACTCATCTATTTCACCTTCTTAGTAGCCTCCGGATATTCAATCCGGGAGTGGAAAATTCCTTTTAATGTTGCACAGAGCGTTTTTGCGATTGTATCCAGCTCCTTAAATGTCAAATCGCATTCACTGAACTGTCCGTCCTGAAGCTTATCGGATATAATACCCCGGACAAGCTTTTCAATTCGTTCAGGATTTGGATTATGCATGGATCTGACTGCCGCTTCAACACTGTCAGCAACTGATATAATCGCGGCTTCCTTTGACTGCGGCTTTGGTCCTGGATAACGGAACTCTTCTTCTGTAATCTGGTCGCCTTTTTCCTTCGCTTTATAATAAAAGAACTTTAAAAGCGAGGTTCCATGATGCTGCTCAGCAATGTCGACAAGCTCTTTCGGAAATTTATAGCTTCTCAGCATATTCGCACCGTCAGTGGTATGAGAAATGATGATATTTTTACTCAGCTGAGGAGACAGCTTGTCATGCGGATTGTCAATATTCATCTGGTTTTCAATAAAATATTGCGGCCGCTTTGTTTTTCCAAGATCGTGGTAATACGCGCCGACTCTTGCAAGCAAACCATTGGCTCCAACCGCCTCACAGGCTGCCTCTGACAAATTGGCGACCATTACACTGTGATGATATGTACCTGGTGTTTCTGTTAATATTTTTCGCAGCAGCGGGTGGTTAGGATTAGACAGCTCAAGCAGCCTCATAGTGGATAAAATGCCAAAGCCTGTCTCAAAAAACGGCATAAGCCCGATGATCAATACAGACGAAGCAAATCCCGACACAACGCCCATCAGCATTAACGTGCCGATTTCAAGACCTGATAGCGCAGTATTTTGGATCAATAACAAGGAAAGAACGACAACCATATTAATAAACGCTACGAAAAGCCCGGTCTGCAAAATCTTTGATCTAGCATTGTGTTTTCCTAAAAATAAAACACCTGAAATCCCGCTGATCAAATAATAAATCCCTATGACATAATTGAATGTTCCTGTCACACCCTGATTAAACATCATACTTCCGCAAATCGCAAGAATGATACTTCCCAAAATGGCAATGCGTTCATTCATCAGCAATTTGATTAAGATCGCGCCGGCCGCAATGGGGACCAGATAGCCGATATTATGATATTCCATCTTCTGGAATAAACTAACAACCTCCATAATAACTAGCAAAAGCGTTGTGATAATGGAGAACAGCAGGATGGATTGGTTTTTAAACTTTAGGTTTTGTTTCTGTTTTTCAAAATAATAAACAAGTGTTGCAATGAAAAGTCCGATCATAATCAATAGGCCGCTGATCGGTTTAAAGAGATTTGAGTTATTTAATAACCCGGTCAGCTCAAGTTTTCTGTACACTTCCCGATCAATGAGGTCATTTTCTTCCACGAGCACCTGACCCTGTTTGATCTGAACCTGCTGGACATTGTCTGACGCTTCCTGCCGCTTTGCCTCTGTCGCTTTCGGATCAAAGACGTAATTCGGGATAATAGCAAAACGCCCGATTTCTGTCGCAGCCCCCAAGTATTTAGATGGGATAGAATTGCCCTTTAGCTCTTTTTCTACTTTATCCTTTGCATCAGATAGTTTATCCGATGAGATTTCACTGCTCATGACCGTATTCACTGCCGTGATGACCGTATCTCTGACAAAAGAAAAGTCTTCGCTGTCTGCTTTCAGCAATGTCTTGATAGAATCCTCTGATATGGAATCATTCACATCTGACGTTAATTTGTCCTTCACAGACTTAACCATTGATTTTTCCGATGGTGATTTGCTGTCTTCTTCCGATGATTTTTTCACTTCGCTGATACTGTCAAATATAGATGACACAAGGTCAATCCGATTGTCTGTATATTCTTTTTTTAAGGTATATTGATCTTCAACCGCGTCCTCAGCGGCTTGCTTTTTTTCCTCTGTGGCTTTTTGATCTTCCACGGTTGCCGGAGCATAAATGGTCTTGTCGCTGACTGAAAATAGGTCTAAATCAAGTGTTTCCGGCTTAACATGTACAAAGAGCAAAGCAAACATAATGGCAGCCAGCAGAAGATACAGCAGTACATGCATGGAGCGGGCATTTTTAAAGCTGCTCCATTTTTTTGAGCTGCTTTTGGTCTTCCCCTTCTTTTTCAACACAAGAACCTCCTCTTGAAACATCAAGCCCATAAGCAATCATAAAAATGACCCGATAACGCGCGATCGGGTCATTCAGCATTAATTTTGCTTATCGTATGCTTCAATAATTTTCGCAACAAGCGGATGTCTGACCACGTCTGTCTGGTCTAGCTCAATCATAGAAATGCCGTCTATTCCTCTCAGCATCTCCTTCGCTACTGCAAGTCCCGATTTGACGCCTTTCGGCAGATCAATTTGGCTAACGTCACCTGTAATGATCATTTTAGAGCCAAAACCCAGTCTCGTCAAAAACATTTTCATTTGAGCAGGCGTAGTATTCTGTGCTTCATCAAGTATAACATAAGCATCATCAAGCGTCCGTCCCCTCATATATGCAAGCGGAGCAATTTCAATAATGCCTCTTTCCATCAGACGTTCTGTATGATCTGCCCCAAGCACATCATGAAGAGCGTCATACAGCGGGCGCAAATAAGGATCTACTTTTTCTTTGAGGTCACCTGGGAGAAAACCGAGGCTTTCACCGGCTTCTACGGCAGGTCTTGTTAAAATGATTTTTTTGATATGTCCGTTTTTTAAAGCATGGACTGCTTTTACGACAGCCAGGTACGTTTTCCCGGTTCCCGCTGGGCCGATGCCGAATACAAGGTCATTCCGCTTCATAGCGGCCACGTACTCCCGCTGTCCCATCGTTTTTACACGGATTGGTTTGCCTTTTGCGGTTTTTGTAATTTCTTCTTCATACATGCTTTCAAAGTATTCAAGTTCATTCTTCTTTGCCATTTTGACGGCGTAAATCACATCACGTTCAGAGATCTCTATCCCCTTGCGAATTAAAGCGAGGAGCGATCCCAGTAGCCTGTCTGCAATCTGAAACGATTCTTCATCGCCTGAAACATAAATCGTTTCGCCGCGCGTAATGATATTTACATTCAGATCTTTCTCCATCAATTTCAAAAAAGAATCTTGGTTCCCGAACAGTGAAAGCGCCTCGTCCGGGCTTTTCAGTTTTTGATTCATCGCAAGTAAATGTTCTGTCATTCTTCAGTCTCCCTGACAATAGGTGTGGTTTGAACGATATCTTCTATAACTTGGTAGAGAATAATCAACTTTACTTTACCATTCTCAACAGTCTGGTGCAAAACTTTTTCACTTTTCACCTCGCCGTCTTCGCCTATTTTATTCTCTACATCCTGTTTACCCAATTTAATGCCTTCTTGAACTGCTTCTTCTTTTGTATATTTTCGCAAAGCCTCTTCACTTTCTCTCGTTTGCTCTTTGATATAGGATACAGGGAGCTTAAATCCAAGAAAATTCAGCGAATGCTTTTCTTGTTCTGTTTTTGGGTGCTTCAATTCCTCTTTTTTAAACGTCATCCCCCAGATCGGGATTGCCAAAGAGCCAAAAGAAAGCTTGTGCTTTGTCCTTACTTTGCCCGTATAGACGTTAAATAATGTTTCAAGCGGGACGGTCACTTCGGATCTGTACCAGGTTTCTCCGTAAATTTCTGCCTTTGAGGCGACTTCCTGCTGATGCTCTTCACTGCCGATCAGTCCCGAAACAAGCAGCTGTCCCTTTTCTACATGATCGTGGATTGCGGCCATCGGCTGTCCTTTTTGCACAAACATTCTTGTAATGGTTGCTTTCTTTTTGGCGATAATATCGCGCGGGCTAACATACTTTTCTTTTTCGGGCTCATTTTTCTCCACGACTTTCATATGAATGGTCGTCCCCTTCAGATCAACTCCGACCCAAGTGATATTGTCTATTCCATTGGTTAACGATTTTTGTATTTTTTCAGGCGACATCATTAAAAACTGCAGACGCCCCTTCTTGACGCCGATTTCATTAAGATGTTGCATCATTTGATGTTCCGTTTCAGGCTTAGCGCCTGTCACATCAATTTTCCACACCATATTGGAAAGCAAAAACAAAAGGATGAAAAACATTGCAAAACCAATCGTAAACCCAATATTCAGCTTTGATTTCAGCAACAGGAAAGGAAAACCCTTCCGATTGATAAATCGGACTTTACATTCAAATTTTCTTCTCACCCGCCGAAAGGCATGTACATCCTGAAGCTGTATATATAACGATACGGCTTCTTTCTTTTTTTTGACATGAAAGACCGGAATCCCCTGTCTTGTGCATTCATTAAGGAGCCGTTCAATCCCTCTTCCCGTCAATTCAAGCTGGACCTTACCCGAAAAAAAAGACAGCCATTTATTTTTCACAACATTTCCCCCTCGGCTTTATGACTCAACATATCGAACGACATCAATCGTACCCTCCAAAAGAATTTCTTCCGGAAGAATCGCCTTGATGACAAAATTTTTACCAGATATGATGCACTGGCCCTGCTTCAGCATGAGCCTCACTTCATTCTCACTGAAAAGCAAAAGGCCTCTGTGGTTTTCTATGTAGATATGAAGTCTGCCAACCATTGTAATCCGCGGCAGATCCATCATAACGTCCGGGGGGATTTCCAATGCTCTTGTCAGCCAAGCTTTCATACGATTCTTTCTTTGCCCCATACAAAAAGAACCCCCTTTCATCTCATATGTATGATTTGAAAGGAGGTTCTAACACTTTAATTTTTACGGGCCGAGCGCATCGTATGGTGAGGTTTTTTCGCCCTTGGAGGTCCGAATACCTCTCCTAAGACGATTCCCTGTACCACAGTGTCTTTATTAACCTGGAGCATTTTTTGTTTTGTGTATACTGCTTTTTGTTTAACTGCAGTAAGATCACGTTCCAGCCCTTCCAGATTTCTTTCTGTTTCCCTGCGTCTTTCTTCCGCTTCCCGTCTTACCTGTTCCATTCGGTTAGGAATAGGTGCAGGAGCATCTTCAGACTGCTTCTTTTGAGGAGAAGCCGTTTGCACATGCTGAGGTTTATTTCTGTTTTGGCTGTTTTTGTTTTCCTCTTTGCTCTTTTTACCGAAAATCATAGAAATGATTCCGATAACCGCTGCGATAATGAGCGGATTGGTCAGAATATCTTCCATCAGCGTTCTCCCTTCTTAGAGAGATTATGATTTTTTGTCTTCATCAGACGAATCTTTCGTCAGCTTGCCGAATGAATCACGCATTTCTGTGTCAGCATCAATGTTCTTGATATTCATGTAGTCCATGACGCCAATATTCCCTTCACGCAAAGCTTCTGCCATCGCAAGCGGCACTTCCGCTTCGGCTTCTACCACTTTCGCGCGCATTTCCTCTACGCGGGCGCGCATTTCCTGTTCTTGAGCGACAGCCATCGCACGTCGTTCTTCCGCTTTTGCCTGCGCGATGTTTTTATCAGCCTCGGCCTGATCGGTTTGTAAAATCGCTCCGATGTTTTTGCCAATGTCAACATCAGCAATATCGATCGAGAGAATTTCAAACGCAGTTCCTGAGTCCAATCCTTTTCCAAGCACTGTTTGAGAGATCATATCAGGGTTTTCAAGCACTTTTTTGTGACTTTCCGATGAACCAATTGTAGAGACAATCCCTTCGCCGACACGGGCCACAATGGTTTCTTCCCCTGCTCCCCCAACGAGACGGTCGATATTCGCTCTTACTGTAATTCTTGCTTTCGCCTTTACTTCAATCCCGTCCATAGCCACACCGGCAATGAACGGTGTTTCAATCACCTTAGGATTAACACTCATTTGAACGGCTTCCAATACGTCGCGGCCGGCAAGATCGATAGCGGCACAGCGTTCGAATGATAGTTCAATGTTGGCTCGCTGAGCAGCAATCAGCGCGTTGACGACTCTGTCAACATTTCCTCCGGCGAGATAATGGCTTTCAAGCTGATTGGTGGCAACATTAAGCCCAGCCTTATGCGCTTTGATCAGTGGGTTCACCACTCGGTTTGGTATAACGCGGCGAAGCCTCATTCCGATTAAAGTGAATATGCTTATTCTCACTCCGGCTGCTAATGCTGAAATCCAAAGCATAACAGGCACAAATGTAAAAAATACAGCTAAAACAATGATCCCTACTACGATAATAGCCAGAATCATGAGTGTTGATGGATCCATATCTATTCTCCTCGTTTCTGTTTAAATTTCTCTCACGACGATGCGTGAGCCTTCCACTTTAACCACTTTTACTTTCTTATCCTTTTCTGTAAACGATCCCTCTGAAACAACGTCAAGGCGTTCATCATCAATAATAACGGTACCAGCAGGACGCAATGGTGTAAAGGTTACACCTACTTTACCTATTAAGTCCATGCGCGTTTGATTTGATACGTAGCCGTTCTCCGTATTTGTTGAATCATTTAATACAAATTTCTTAAAGAATTTCATACGCTTTCCCAACACCCTTGTCAGTAAGATGAAAGCTGTAATAGAAACAGCTGAGGCGATCAAGAGAGAAACCGCCATGACAGTGAAGCTCCCTGCGGCTAAAAACAGGCTCGCAATAATCGCTCCTAAGCCCAGTAATCCAATGATTCCTCCGGGAAGGAATATCTCAAGCAAGATGAGGATCGCCCCTGCTATAAAGAGGAGAACAGTCTCGTATCCGGCAAAGCCGGCTGCAAGATGCCCGTAAAAGAACAGCAACAAGGCGATAAATCCAACCGTTCCAGGAATGCCGACGCCTGGGGAAAAAAGCTCTACTGTCAGACCTAAAAAAGCAATTGTCAGCAGAATAGGAACAATAACCGGGTTCGTCAGCCATCTTGCTGTCTTTTCTGCAAAACTTTCCTTCGCATAGATAGTTTCCGCCTTTTCCAATCCAAGCTTCTTAATGAGCACGGATAAATTGTCAGCCGTGCCTTCTGAATAACCTACATCAATCGCCTTATCAGCGTTAAGTGTCAGCAGATCTCCCTTCGGCGCGCCAGCTTCCTTGGCATCTATATCCGGGTCAGCCATTGCAAGCGCATATTTCGGATCGCGATTATTTTTCACTGCGGCATCTTCCAGCTCTGCCAGCCAAAGTGATTCAGCTTTTTGGTCAGCGGCATTGCCTTTACCGTCAATAATCGCGGCCGCTCCCATTTTTCCGCCAGGTGCCATATAAATGTTATCGGCTTGCAGGGCAATATATGCACCAGCTGACAACGCACGTTTGTTTACATATGCAGTTACGGGGATCTCGCTTTCGGTTATCGAGTCCGCTATATCAATAGCTGATTTGACCAATCCTCCCGGCGTATTGATATCAAGAATAATGTGATCTGCATGTGCTTCTTTCGCATCCTGTAACGAACGGGACAAAAACGAGGCGAGGCCCTGTTCGACATTTTTCTCAACCGGGATCACATAAACCGTTTGTTTTTCTGCTTTGGCGTTCAGCTGTACGCCTAATAAAGAAAGTAAAAATATACTCAAAAGAGCAGCACGGAATCCTTTGGTTTGAAGCAAGGGCGGTGTATCCCTCCTTCCATTTATAATAGGTGCCTTCTCTTCATACGTAACAAATGTATCAAAGGTTTCATTTTTTTATGTATAAAAAAAGACATCTCTCTTAGAAAGATGTCCTTTTTTACGCCATTTAAGACAATTGACTGCTGACAAGCTTATTAATTAAGCTTCCGTCAGCTTTACCTTTTACTTTAGGCATAATTGCACCCATTACTTTTCCCATGTCCGCTTTTGAGCTCGCACCAACCTCAGCAATGGTTTCATTTACGATTGTAAGCAGTTCTTCTTCTGACAGCTGCTCGGGTAAATAAACTTCTAAAATGTCCAGCTCTTTTTGAACTTTATCTACTAAATCTAAACGATTAGCGTTTGAAAATTCCTGGAGGGAGTCTTTACGTTGCTTAAGTTCACGAGAAAGGACAGTGAGTTCCTCATCCTCGGTCAAACTGTCTTTCTTAAGCTTAATTGCTTCATTTTGAAGTGAAGCCTTAACCATTCGAACGACAGTCAGTTTGTCTTTCTCACGGTTTTTCATATATAGCTTCATATCCTGGTTAAGACGCTCAAGAAGACTCATAAATCCACCCTCTTTTAGAATTTGCGTTTTCTAGCAGCTTCAGACTTTTTCTTGCGCTTTACGCTAGGTTTTTCATAAAATTCGCGCTTTCTTGCTTCTTGCAAAGTACCTGTCTTTGATACACTGCGTTTGAAGCGACGAAGAGCATCTTCAAGCGATTCGTTTTTTCTAACGACCGTTTTTGACATTCTCTTTCCCTCCCTCCGAATACACCAATCGACTACCTTTAAGTTACACATATAAACATGTACTTTGACATTATAATATAAGCCATCAGTCAGGTCAACTAAGTGAGTTCACTTTTCCGTCATGTGTGGGACTGCCTGTCTATATAATGATAGAAAGGGGTTGGTGAATAGGATGTTAATTCTGATTAGCTTTACTGCTCTTATATTATTCTTTCTCGCAGGCATGAACATGCTTCGAAAAGGCTTAATTTCAATGGCGTACTCAAAAATTGAAGAACGTTTGCTATTATTTACGGACCATCCGTTAAAAGCGTTTCTAATCAGCATTGTATTTACGGGGATTCTTCAGAGCAGTTCAGCCTTTATGGTTATTGTCATCGGCTTTGTCAGTGCGGGCGTTCTTTCTTTTAAGCGGACGATACCGATGATCCTGGGAACAAATGTCGGATCTACCTTTACAACTGAATTTATTGCTATCAAAATGGATGTTTTGATTTGGATTCTTTTGATAGGCGGTTTATTGTTTTTTCTGACTGGCAGGTACCCTTTGAAACAGCTGGGAACAAGCTTCCTCGGTCTCGGCATCATCTTTTTTTGCATCAGCGGGTTCAGCCATCTTGCAGGGCCGCTTACAAAGCTGAAAACGGGAGCTGAAGTTCTTTACCATGTTAACGATTCAAACTGGTCCGCTTTGCTTATCGGTATGGTGTTAACTGCAATCATTCACTCAAGCTCTGTCTGTATCGGCATTTTGATGAGCTTTATGAATGAAGGCATTATCGGACTGACACAGGCGATGAGCGTCGTGCTCGGGTCAAATATCGGGACATGCATTACAGCTGTCATGGCTGCTGTATCCGGCGGATATGCGGCGAAACAGACAGCGTATGCCCATGTGGTGTTTAACGTGCTGGGCGTGGCTCTTGTATTTCCTTTTCTGGCGGCAGCGACCGGCTTTGTAGAACAGTTATCCCCTGATCCCGCACAAAGGATCGCCCATTTCAGCCTTTTATTTAATGTGGTGACAGCTCTTTTATTTCTTCCGCTTACAAACTTGTTTTACCGATTGATTCACTTTCTTATTCCAGCTAAATAAAAAAAAACCGGTACATGTAGATGCACCGGTTTTAGATTAAGAAGACAAACGCATGTGTTCAGTTATTTCATCCTCAACAACACGGACAAATTGCCCTTCGTTGTAAGGATAGCCTGCATTTAGGATTTTGACTTTCACGATTTTGCCGATCATATCTTCCGTACCTTTGAAAACAACCTTCATATAGTTGTCTGTGTAACCGACAAACATGTTCTCTTCTTCCGTTTCCTTATACGCTTCCTCAGGGATGATCTCAAGCACTTCATTTTCATACTGAGAAGCATATTCCTTCGCAAGCTGGTCAGATAGAGCAATCAGGCGGTGTACACGTTCATTTTTTACGTTTTCATCCACTTGGTCTTCCATTCGCGCAGCTGGCGTTCCTGTACGTTTACTGTAAGGGAAAACATGCAGTTCAGAGAATTTATGTTCTTTAATAAAGTTATAGGTTTCCATAAATTCTTCTTCAGTTTCGCCAGGGAACCCTACAATGACATCAGAAGTAACAGCTAAGCCTGGCAGTGCTTTTTTCAGTTTGTTTAAACGGTCTGCAAAAAACTCCATCGTATATTTACGTCTCATCCGTTTAAGCACTGTGTTTGATCCGGATTGAATAGGAATATGCAAATGATTCACAATCTTATCTGAGCGGTCTAAGACCTCGATCACTTCGTCTGTGATTTGGCTGGCTTCAATTGAAGAAATTCTGATTCGTTTAACGCCTTCAACACGAGTATCTAATTCGCTCAAGAGCTTTGCGAAGTTGTAATCTTTCATATCTTCGCCGTAGCCGCCGGTATGAATACCTGTAAGAACAATTTCTTTATATCCGGCATCGACGAGCTGCTGCGCTTGTTTAATGACTTCTTCAGGGTCACGGGAGCGAAGTAGGCCGCGCGCCCACGGAATGATACAGAATGTGCAGAAATTATTGCAGCCTTCCTGTATTTTCAATGACGCTCTTGTCCGGTCAGTGAAAGCAGGTACATCAAGCTCTTCATACACTCTTGCTTTCATGATGTTGCTGACGCCGTTAATCGGCTGGCGTTCTTCACGGTATTGGTCGATGTAGCCGAGCATTTTTTCCCGATCCTGCGTTCCGACTACAATATCGACACCAGGGATCGCCATAATCTCAGCAGGCGAGGTTTGCGCATAGCAGCCTGTGACACAGATGACACCGTCAGGATTTTGACGAATGGCGCGTCTGATCACTTGGCGGCTTTTTTTATCCCCCGTATTTGTTACCGTACATGTATTAATGACATATACATCAGCTGTTTGTTCAAAGTCTCTTCTTTCATAGCCCGCTTCTTTGAAAAGCTGCCAGATTGCTTCTGTTTCATAATGGTTGACTTTACAGCCAAGCGTATGGAAAGCAACAGTTGCCATTACTGATCACCTCTTAATAACTCTGTTTGATAAGAAATCGCACTCAACGCGTATAGCGGAGCGGTTTCTGTCCTTAAAATTCTTGGTCCAAGGCCGCACGGCATACTGTCTTTCTCTGTGAGCCGTTCAACCTCCGCTTCTGTTAAACCGCCTTCGGGACCAAATACGATCAAAAGGGATGATCCTTTCGGAAGGCGTCTAACAACTGCGCTAAATGCGCTTATTTCACCTTTCTTCGATGACTCCTCGTATGCAACGACACATTTATCGAAATCTTGCATCCGTTGAAGAAGCTGCTGAAAAGAATGGACATCCATCACTTGCGGCACTTCGTTACGGTACGATTGTTCAGCCGCTTCCTTCGCAATTTTCGCCCATCTTTCCCGCTTTTTCTTTGCCTTTTTGTCATCCAGCTTAACAACAGAACGCGCGGCTTGAAAAGGTATAAAGGCGTGAGCTCCGAGCTCAGTCCCCTTTTGGATAATCCATTCAAGCTTATCTCCTTTCGGGAGGCCGCTCGCAATATAGACCTTTATCGGGAGCTCTCTGTTTTCATCCGTCCATTCTACCACAAGGCAGGACACATTATCTTTGGAAACAGATTGAAGTTCACATTTTGCCTCGAAGCCGTCCTGAGAGCAGCAGATAATCTGATCTCCCTCATTCATTCTCATCACGTTCACAATATGATGAACATCTTCGCCGGTAACCGAAAAAGCCGGCGCTTCCTCCATTTGCTGCTTCGTGAGCTCGATAAAATATCGTTGCATACGCTGTGACACCTACTAACTGTTATTTTTTCGCAATAATGCTGACCCAATCTTCCATTGAAAGGATTTCTACAATGGTAAAGCCAGCTTGTTCCAGTGCTTCTCTAACTTCTTGTTTTTTATGCCCGATGATTCCCGACGTAATAAAATGGCCGCCTTCTTTTAACAGGCTGTACGCTTGTGAGGTAAAGCGAAGAATGACTTCAGCCAAAATGTTGGCAACAATCACATCATGTTCCCCTTCAATCCCGTCTAACAAATTGTTTTGCTTTACTTGAGCAATATCGCTCACTTTGTTCAGCTTGAGGTTGAGGCGTGCACTTTCTACAGCCACGGGATCAAGATCGTAAGCATGGACCGATTCAGCCTCAAGCATTGCAGCCGCAATACTTAAAATTCCGGAACCTGTACCGACATCAATCACCTTATCACCTTTTTGCACAATGCGTTCAAGCGCCTGAATGCAGAGTACGGTTGTCGGGTGTGTGCCTGTGCCGAAAGCCATACCAGGGTCCATTTCTATAATCAGTTCATCCGTATGGACCGGCGTGTATTCCTCCCATGTTGGTACAATCGTAAACTTTTCAGAAATTTTCACAGGGTGGTAATACTTTTTCCAAGCAGTCGCCCATTCCTCTTCGTTCACTTCGGAAATTGTGATGTGGTTTCTGCCCAAATCAATATCATAAAGGAGCAGATTATTAATTGTTTCTTTAATGCCCTCTACCGTTTCTCCAAGAAAGCTGTTGACCGGCAGATATGCTTTGACAATGACACCCTCGTTCGGATAATCATTGGGGTCGAGCTGGTAGATTTCCCCGTACACATTCTCACGTTCTTTAATTAAATCAAGCGGGTCCTCTATCACAACCCCACTCGCACCAGCTTCATGCAAAATATTTGAGATAGGTTCGACCGCTTCATGTGTTGTGTGAATGCTTAATTCGGACCATTTCAAAACTACCAACTCCTCATCCAATAATTAATCGCCTTTAAACGCGCGTTTTACCTTATCAAAGAAACTCATTTCCTGTTCATCAGGCAGGTTTCCGCTGATTTCGGCAAATTCGCGGATAATGTCTTTTTGTTTATCTGTCAAGTTTGTCGGCGTGACAACGCGGACGACGATATGCTGGTCACCCTGTCCATAGCCTCTGACATTTTGAACGCCTTTGCCTCTTAACCTGAATTTTGTCCCTGTTTGTGTACCAGCAGGGATTTTCAATTTCACTTTCCCGTGAAGCGTCGGAACTTCCACTTCATCTCCAAGAGCGGCCTGAGCAAACGTTAACGGCATTTCACAGTAAATATCATCTCCGTCACGCTCAAAGAATTCGTGGGCACGCACATGGAACACGACAAATAGATCCCCGGCAGGGCCCCCGTTTACGCCTGGTTCACCCTGTCCTGAGAGACGCAACTGCTGCCCGTCATCTACACCGGCTGGAATTGTTACGTTAATTTTTTTGCGTTTTTTAATTTTTCCTTTGCCGCCGCAATCCGCACATTTGTCTTTAATCATTTTGCCCGTACCTTCACAGTGGTGGCAGACCCGTCTGTTCACGACTTTTCCAAACGGTGTATTTTGCTCCACGTTTAACTGGCCGGATCCTCCGCAGTGCGAGCACGTTTCCGGGTTTGTTCCAGGTTTTGCACCTGAGCCTTTACATGTATCACACGTTTCCTCACGAGGAATTTCAATCGTTGTTTCTTTACCGAAAGCGGCATCCTCAAACGACAAGGTCATCGTATATTGCAAATCGGCACCTTGACGCGGTGCGTTTGGATCTCTTCGTCTTGTGCCACCGCCGAAAATACTTGAGAAAATATCATCGAAACCAAAACCGCCGAAGTCGCCGCCGCCAAAACCGCCGCCGCCGAAGCCTTGGTTAGGATCAGTATGGCCAAATTGATCGTAATGAGACCGTTTTTGATCATCAGACAGCGTTTCGTATGCTTCTTTGACTTCTTTAAACTTTTCATCTGATCCGGCTTCTTTGTTAATATCAGGATGATATTTTTTTGACAGCTTTCGATAAGCTTTTTTAATTTCATCCTTTGAAGCGCTCTTACTTACTCCCAGCACTTCATAGTAATCACGCTTACTCATCTCGCTTCACTCTCCCGAATTTCTCACATAAATTAGATTGTATCATTTTGAATTATGATTTTTCAATTCCTTTTATCCCGGGCAAGAAAAAAAGTCAAAGCCAAGAGATGCCTGACTTTGACTTTCTAACCATTGAATCAGATTATGAAATATGTTCTTTTCAGCCAGCCCAAAAACGGGCTGACTCAGAAAGAAACTTATTTTTTGTTTTGGTCGTCGTTTACTTCTTCGTATTCAGCGTCAACAACGTTGTCATCCGCTTTGCCTTCAGCATTTGCTCCGCCTTGAGCTTGCTGTGCTTTAGCAGCTTCTTCGTAAAGCTTCATAGAAAGCTCTTGAACGATTGCTTGAAGCTCATCTTTTTTCGCTTTGATCTCTTCAAATTCGTTTTTCTCAATCGCTGCTTTTAAAGCATCCTTGGCATCGTTGGCTTTTTTCACTTGTTCTTCATCCACTTTGCCTTCAAGATCTTTTAATGTTTTCTCAGTTTGGAAAACAAGTTGATCTGCTTCATTGCGGACTTCGATTTCTTCTTTTTTCTTCGCATCAGCGTCAGCATTTTCTTCCGCTTCTTTTACCATGCGTTCGATCTCATCATCAGAAAGACCTGAAGAAGATTTGATTGTGATGTTTTGTTCTTTTCCTGTGCCTAAGTCTTTTGCTCTTACGTTTACGATACCGTTTTTGTCAATATCGAATGAAACTTCGATTTGAGGCACGCCGCGCGGTGCTGGCGGGATATCAGTAAGCTGGAAGCGGCCAAGTGTTTTATTGTCGGCAGACATTGGGCGCTCACCTTGAAGAACATGGATATCAACAGCTGTTTGGTTATCAGCAGCAGTTGAGAACACTTGTGATTTACTTGTCGGAATTGTTGTGTTGCGGTCGATCAGTTTTGTGAACACGCCGCCCATTGTTTCAATACCGAGAGAAAGCGGTGTAACGTCAAGAAGAACTACGTCTTTTACGTCACCAGTGATAACGCCGCCCTGAATCGCAGCACCAAGCGCTACAACTTCATCCGGGTTTACGCCTTTATGCGCTTCTTTTCCAGTTTCTTTTTTGATTGCTTCTTGCACGGCAGGAATACGAGTTGATCCGCCGACAAGAATGACTTTGTCGATTTCGCTTGCAGTAAGTCCTGCATCTTGAAGCGCTTGACGGACAGGGCCCATTGTGCGCTCTACTAAATGAGAAGAAAGCTCTTCGAATTTAGCGCGAGTTAATGTAAGTTCAAGGTGAAGCGGTCCTGCTTCTCCAGCTGTGATAAACGGTAAAGAAATTTGCGTAGAAGATACGCCGGAAAGATCTTTTTTCGCTTTTTCAGCTGCGTCTTTCAAACGTTGAAGCGCCATTTTGTCTTTTGACAGGTCAATGCCGTTTTCTTTTTTGAATTCAGACACAAGGTGATCGATGATCACTTGGTCAAAATCGTCACCGCCCAGACGGTTGTCACCGGCAGTTGAACGAACTTCGAATACACCGTCGCCAAGTTCAAGGATGGAAACGTCGAATGTACCGCCGCCAAGGTCGTATACTAGGATCGTTTGATCTTCATCTGTTTTATCAAGTCCGTATGCTAGCGCTGCTGCAGTCGGCTCGTTGATGATACGTTCTACTTCAAGACCTGCAATTTTACCAGCGTCTTTTGTCGCTTGACGCTCAGCATCGTTAAAGTAAGCAGGAACTGTGATAACTGCTTTTGATACTGTTTCGCCAAGATAACTTTCAGCGTATGATTTAAGGTGTTGAAGGATGATAGCAGACACTTCTTGAGGAGTGTAATCTTTTCCTTCAATTTCCACTTTGTAATCAGTACCCATATGGCGTTTAACAGACATGATTGTGTTAGGGTTTGTGATAGATTGGCGTTTTGCCACTTCCCCTACTTGGCGTTCGCCGTTTTTGAATGCGACAACTGATGGCGTTGTGCGGTTTCCTTCAGCGTTAGCAATAACTTTAGGCTCGCCGCCTTCAAGCACTGCCACACATGAGTTTGTTGTACCTAAGTCGATTCCGATAACTTTACTCACTTGAATAACCTCCTGCTATGTAATTATTGATTCACTTTAACCATGGAAGGGCGAATGACGCGATCCTTCAGCTTGTAACCTTTTTGCATTTCCTCAACGACAATGTTGGAGCCGTAGTTTTCATCTTCAGCCTGCATAACGGCTTGGTGAAGGTTCGGATCAAATTCCTGCCCTACAGCTTCGATGGCTTCTACGCCTTCTTTTTTCAAGGCTTCTACGAGCTGGCGGTGGACCATTTCCATTCCCTGGAGCAAACTTTTCGTCTGTTCATTGTCGGCCTCAACCTGAAGCGCTCTTTCAAAGCTGTCTAGAGCCGGCAGCAATTCACTAACGATGTTTTGAGAACGGTATTTCTGGGACGCTTCCATTTCTAAACGGCTGCGTCGTTTATAGTTTTCAAAGTCTGCTTGAACACGCAAAAGTTTGTTTTCCTTTTCCTCAAGCAAACCTTGCAATTCGTTAATTTGATTTTGAAGAAGTTCGCTTTCATTTGTTTCTTCCTGCTGTTCTTCAGCGGCAGCTTGTTCTTCAATGACTTCTTGCTCTTCTGTTTCGTTTTGTTCAACGGTTTGTTTTTCTTCTGACATTGTGTTCACCTCCCTCAAAGTGTAAGGAGAAGGGCGGGTGCTGCCCTTCGATAAAATTTGCCAAAATTCCCTTATTCATCATACAAATTTGTTAATGCTTTTGACAAGTCCGAAGTCACATGCTGAAGCAGGCTGACAACCCTGGAATAATTCATGCGGGTCGGACCGATGATCGCAATTGAGCCGATCTGCTTCTGATCAACGGAATAAGAAGCCGTAATCAGACTGCAGTTTTCCATCTCTTCATAGTCGTTTTCTTTCCCGATTTTAATCGAAATCCCCGTGTGTGGGGATTGAACGAGCTTTAAAACATCCTGTTCTTTTTCAATTAATGAGAGAAGCGACCGAACTCTGGTGATATCATGGAACTCCGGCTGGTTCAGCATATTGATTTTTCCGCCGAAAAACAATTTTTCAACGTGATTTGTGGAATGAAAGGTTGAACGAAGCGCGTCAAGTATATTGTCATAGTTCTTAATGTGCTGTCTTAAGTACATGACGACTTCCTTAAATATGCGCTCATTCAGTTCATCCATTGGAACGCCGCTTAAACGGTCGTTCAATATATTTACCAGTTTTTCAATATCAGACAGATCCATTTTGGCTGGAAAATTAATTGTTTTGTTTTCCACATGCCCTGTATTGGTAACGAGAATTGCTACCGCCATATCAGGCTGAATCGGTATGATTTGAATCTGTTTAAGATAATTCTCACTCAGCTTCGGCCCGAGTACGATGGATGTGTAATTCGTCAGATCGGACAAAATTTGCGCTGATTTTTGAACTGTCTTCTCCAGCTCGAAAATTTTCTCTTTGAAGATCGAGTGGATTTGGTCCAGGTCGCTTTTTGTCAGTTTGACGGGTGAAAGCAAATGGTCAACATAGTACCGATACCCTTTTTCTGACGGAACTCGTCCTGAGGATGAATGGGTTTTTTCAATGAAGCCCAATTCTTCCAAGTCAGCCATCTCGTTTCTTATTGTTGCAGAGCTAAATGTGATTTCATCTTTTTTCGAAAGAGTTCTTGATCCTACCGGCTGTGCCGATTTAATAAAATCGTTGATTATGACCTGAAGGATCAGCAGCTGACGATTTGTTAACATCATCATCACCTCTGTTAGCACTCTCGATAAGCGAGTGCTAATTCTATAACAAAAGTATCAAACCACAAGAAAAATGTCAATTATAACTCACCCAAAAAAGCGCCAAAAACTTCATTACCTAATAATTTCCCCTGATGAGTCAAACAAACGGCAGACTCAGAATTGTGAATCAGCCCTTTTTCAGTGAGATCTTTTAATACGTTTGGAAAAAGTTCATCCAGTGAACGACCGTATTTTTCTGCAAATCGTTTTTTGCTGACACCGGCTGTTTTTCTCAAGCCTAAAAACATTTCTTCTTCAATTTGTTCTTCTGTTGTCACTTCATGTGTATCTCTGTACGGAAAGCCTTTTTCGGCTATCAGGTCAATGTAATGTTTGACAGGTCCTACATTGACTGTCCGTGTGCCGCTGATATATCCGTGGGCCCCTGCTCCGAAGCCGAAATATTCTTCATTGCTCCAATACGTCAGATTGTGCTTTGATTCCAAACCTGCCTTGGCAAAGTTGCTGATTTCATATTGATGAATACCGTTAGCTTCCATGCGCCTCATCACCATTTCATACATTTCGGCTTCCTGCTCCTGCGGCGGAAGATGAAGCCGCCCTTTTTGCATCAAATTATAAAATACCGTTTTCGGCTCTACAATGAGGGAGTATACGGAATAATGCTCGGCATCCAGCGATAAAGCAGTGTTTAAAGAATGATCCACATGCTTGAGGGTTTGTCCCGGGAGCCCGAACATTAAATCAAGACTGATATTGTCAAAACCGATTTCCCGCGCCCTTTCAAAAGAAGCAAATACATCTTTTTGTTTGTGCACCCGGCCGATTTTTTCTAACAGATCGTCTTCGAACGTTTGGACACCAAAGCTGAGGCGATTTACGCCGGATTCTTTTAATATGTTTAATTTCTCTGCGGACAAGTCGTCCGGATTCGCTTCAACTGCAAATTCCGATAAGGTGCTTGAGGGCTTCAGCACTCGTATGATCATATCCATCAGCTTTTTGAGCTGTTCCTCAGAGAGAGAGGTCGGCGTGCCTCCTCCGATAAAGATCGTTTTGAGGTCAGGCTTTCCTGTTTTTGCTATTGTATTTATCATTTCCTGTTCGAGCGCGTTTAAATACTCGTCAACAGGCTGGCTTTGAATAAAATATTTATTGAAATCGCAGTAGTGGCAAATATGCTCACAAAATGGAATATGGATATAAGCTGATTTCAATGTATTCACCTTCTTTACAGAAAGAAGCCGCAGTACAGGACTGCGGCGGCTTCTATTATTTTTTCGGACTGTCGTCCATTTTCAGGACCGCCATAAATGCTTCTTGCGGCACTTCAACTGAGCCGACCTGCTTCATTCGGCGTTTTCCTTCTTTTTGTTTTTCAAGAAGCTTCCGTTTCCGCGAGATGTCTCCGCCGTAACATTTAGCCAATACGTTTTTACGCATCGCTTTTATGGTAGAGCGGGCCACGATTTTCTGGCCGATCGCCGCTTGAATCGGTACTTCAAAGTGCTGGCGCGGAATGAGCTCTTTCAGTTTTTCTACAATTACTTTTCCGCGTTCGTACGCGTAATCGCGATGCACGATAAATGAAAGGGCGTCGATTTTTTCTCCGTTCAGCATAATGTCCATCTTGACAAGTTTAGACGGTTTGTAGCCGATCAGTTCGTAATCAAAGGACGCGTAGCCTTTTGTGCTTGATTTCAGCTGATCAAAAAACTCATAGACGATTTCCGCTAATGGCATGTCATAAACAATGCTGACGCGATTAGCGTCTAAATATTGCATGTCGATAAAATTGCCGCGTTTTCCTTGGCAAAGCTCCATCACTGCACCGACATAATCGTTCGGCACCATCATTGTCGCTTTTACATACGGCTCTTCTATCCGTTCGATCTTTTGAGGGTCAGGCATATTTGACGGATTATCAACCACCACTTTTTCTCCGTCTGTCATATACACATCGTATATAACACTCGGTGCTGTTGTGATCAGGTCGATTTTAAACTCACGCTCAATCCGCTCCTGAATGATTTCCATGTGAAGCATACCTAAAAATCCGCAGCGGAAACCGAATCCGAGCGCTTGGGATGTCTCTGCTTCATATTGAAGCGATGAGTCATTCAGCTCAAGCTTTTCAAGAGCTTCCCTTAAATCGTTGTATTTGGCCGTATCGATCGGATATAAACCGCAATACACCATCGGGTTCAGCTTGCGATATCCAGGCAATGCTTCGGCAGCTTGTTCGGCCGCGCTTGTTATCGTGTCACCGACGCGTGTATCACCGACATTTTTGATCGCAGCGGTTAAAAAGCCTACATCGCCGACCGTCAGTTCATCTGTCGGAGTTGCTTTCGGCGTGAACACACCGACTTCTGTCACTTCAAACTCTTTGCCGGTTGCCATCATTTTGATTTTTTGCCCCGGCTTTACCGTTCCTTCAACAACTCTGATATACGCCACGACACCGCGGTAAGCGTCATAAAGTGAGTCGAAGATCAGTGCTTTGAGCGGCGCCTCCGGATCTCCGGTCGGAGCGGGCACCTTTTCTACGATTTGTTCTAAAATCTCCTCAATCCCGATACCGGCTTTTGCTGAAGCAAGCACGGCTTCTGATGCGTCAAGGCCAATAACATCCTCTACCTCTTGGCGCACGCGTTCGGGCTCGGCGCTCGGCAGATCGATTTTATTGATGACTGGAAGTATTTCAAGATCGTTGTCAAGCGCTAAGTAGACATTGGCGAGCGTCTGCGCTTCAATTCCCTGTGCTGCATCCACGACAAGAATCGCTCCTTCGCAGGCAGCTAGGCTTCGGGATACTTCGTACGTGAAGTCGACGTGTCCCGGCGTATCAATCAAGTGAAAAATGTATTCCTCTCCATCTTTTGCTTTGTATTTAAGCTGAACAGAGTTTAACTTAATCGTTATGCCCCGTTCACGTTCAAGATCCATAGAATCGAGCAATTGTTCTTTCATTTCTCGTTGAGTGATTGCCGACGTTTTTTCTAAAATACGATCCGCTAAGGTCGATTTTCCGTGGTCAATATGGGCAATGATAGAGAAGTTCCGTATTCTCGACTGCCTCTCTAAACGCTTTTCTTTATCTGTCACAATCTATCACTCCTACTATTAAACGCAAAATACACTAGCTTAGATTATATCAATAGGATTGTAAAGATTCAATGTAAAACAAGAAAGAGAAAAGTTCCCTGTCATACCTGGGCTGCTTTTCTCTTTCACGCACCTATTGATTCATATCGCGTATCCATTCATACATTGACTGGGCAGTGTTGGTTACGGTATCAGAAAGCGCTTTCCCGGCTTTAGAGAACACATTGAACGTTTCCACCTGTTCCAGCTCTTTTTGTTTCTCTTCTAAATCTTTCGCTGTGACTGTTTCTCCTAAGATCGAGGCTTCTTTTTCATTATTTTTTCCGTCGGTGAGCGTAAACGCCCCTTTAAGTGAAGGGTCATGATAACCTTTCATACTGAGCATCCCGTTATTCGCCTGCTGCATGCCGAACAGAACGCCTAAAAACATGATCGTGACAAGCAGCAAGCATTTGCCAAAGTATGCAATCAAATCAACCACCTGTTTCTTATTGTTTTTTCGTCTCGCCGCTCTCCGCGTTGACCTTTTCAGCATCCCAGTACATTTCGCTGAATACGTCCGCGGCTGCGTCAGCCGCATGCTGCAGCTCTTCAAGATTATTATCTACTCCGCCAAATTCGAGCAAAAGCGCTCTGTCGGTTAAATCCTGATTGTAAACACCATTATCGCCTGGCGAGCCTTTTGAAAAGACACCTGTACTGAGTCCGGGGTATTTTTTCTCCATCAGCTTATGAAGCTCACTCGCAATTTTATAATTTTCTTCAAAGTTTTTGCTTTTTTTGCCGACGACAAAGGCTACGCGGGCATAGCTTTTCCCCTTAATCGTTGCCGTCGTATCTTTTTTGCGCCTTGAATCTCTATGGATATCAATGATATATTGCAGATTTTTGTTTGAGGCGAGCGCATCTTTGACGACCGGCCTTGATTCATCATAGGATCTGGCATAGTTTAAGCCTTTTTTGTTCAGCTTTGCCTGTATATCGGTTTTGTTCACTGTGGATCCGATGCCTTGGGATTCTAGCGCTTTTCCGAACATATCTCCTACGAGCGTGACGTTGGCTTTAGAATGGCGCGCCATATCAGGATCGGTCTCGCCTTTTAATAGCGGGAGATATGATTCCGTAGTGTGCGTGTGATAGATAAAGACAACCTTTTTATCACCCGTTGTTTGTTTCGGCGGATCTTTTTGCGCATTGTCTGATTGTGTTTGCTGTTTTTCTATTTCGGCCAAATTCGCTTCTCTTTCTTCCTCCATCACCTTTGACGGCGGCGGAGATTCCGCAGGCATATTCGTATAGTCCGTGCCTTGTCCAGCCAACAGAATCTCGGTATCAAATTGTGCAAACCCCGGCAGCTCCCGGCCGAGAAAACTCCGCGGATCTTCGAGGTTAATGCTTGTTGCCAGCTTCAAAGAAAGACGTGATAGATGAAACGAGCTATCGGCTTGAGAAAGATCAGAAGCGAAATAATGGTTTTCCATCCGCAGCAAGTGTGCAAACACGTCACCCGGCAGTTCTTCAGCAATCCCGTAAAAAGAGTCAGACGACGGCCTGAGTTCCGGCCGGAGAGACGTCAGCACACCGGATAGAACAAAAATCACGATAAGGCTTACGATAAATAGAAAGATGGCTTTTACCGCTTTCCCGCCATTTACCGCAACAACAATTTGTCTGTTTCTGCGTTTATTTCTCATTGAATCCCTCCAGCGCTTGTCTAGTAATTACTCTATGAACAAGCTAGAGGAAGTAGAACTGTTTAGTGATTGTAGGAGCCTTTGTTTTCTTGTGACACTTTTTCGTGAAGCGCTGTGTTTAATCCATTCGCCAGCACATTTGCCATATCGTCGATAAAAGAATCAACTTCCTTCGGCGTAACCATTAAGTTGTGGCCTAAAGGCGAAAGCACCTCGTGAATGAGCTGTCGTTTTTCATCTTCTTGAAGGGTTCCGACAATGCCAAGAAACGATTGACGCTGCTTTTGATCGGGAAGATCTTCTTCAGTGAGCACTTTCTTTTTCCCAAACGTCATGCCAGCCGGAACAAGCGATCTTGACGGTCTGTTATCCTTCATTTCTCTGCCAAAATGTTTTAATATGTAGTCCACCGTATCGCTGGCAATCGTCACGGCATCAACGACCGTCGGAACTCCGATGGCAATCACCGGTACACCGAGCGTGTCTTTGCTTAAATCTTTTCGTTTATTCCCCACCCCTGATCCCGGGTGAATACCTGTATCCGATATTTGAATGGTAGTGTTGACCCTTTCCACCGCCCGCGCCGCCAATGCATCAATGGCAATGACAAAATCAGGCTTCGATTGCTCAATCACACCTTTAATAATGTCGCTTGTTTCGATTCCCGTAATCCCCATCACACCAGGTGCAAACGCACTGACAGGCCTGTAGCCCTCCTGCACATTTTCCGGCTGAAGCTTAAACAAGTGCCTTGTTACCAATAGATTTTCTACAGCCATCGGTCCCAGCGCGTCAGGTGTTACGTTCCAGTTGCCGAGCCCGACGATCAAACAGCTCGCATCTTTTGAGATATTAAGGCTTTCAAGAAAAGCCGAGAATTCCTCCGCAAAGACAGCAGAGACCTTTTCCTGCATTTCCGAATCATTCTCTCTGATTCCTTGCGCCTCAAGCGTTAAATAGCGCCCTTCTTTTTTTCCCGAGAGCTCCGCGCCTTCCTTTGTAATATCAACAGTGCGGATTTTAATGCCGCCGCGATCGCGTTCTTTTTCAATAAAACCTTTAATTTCTTTTGTCGGCACAGCCTGCTGATTGGCCATCGCTTCCTTCATTTCAACTGCTAAATCGGTACGTATCAAATACTGATTAACATCCAGCTCACTCTTTTTCATCAGGGGGCCTCCTTCACATTAAGTACCTATATTGTTGCCATTTGCTGAATGAATCATGCTAAAAAGAGACCCTTCAATGAAAAATACTTTACATTTATATTGCAATCTAAAGATGTGTTTGATAGAATACAATTTGTTCTATTGTGAAGAAGATTTAACCTTAAGACACTGTGCTACAGGTTGTATCTTAGGAGGTGAAACACATGCCAAACATTAAATCAGCGATTAAACGTACAAAAACAAACAACGAACGCCGCGTTCATAACGCGACAATCAAATCTGCTATGCGTACTGCAATCAAACAAGTTGAAGCTTCTGTTGCCAACAACGAAGCTGACAAAGCGAAAACTGCTCTTACTGAAGCAGCTAAACGTATTGATAAAGCAGTGAAAACAGGTCTTGTACACAAAAATGCCGCAGCTCGATACAAATCAAGACTAGCGAAAAAAGTGAACGGACTTTCTGCATAATATAAAAACGATCCTCAATAATGGGGATCGTTTTTTTCATTTCTTTTTAACAGCTGTAAAAGGAACAGTTCGAGCAGGAGCTGCTTGTCCTTTTTCCCGGTTTTCATCTCATAGTCCATCACGGCAAGCTGTTCAATAATTGACCGGAGCTCCCCCTCTGAAAAAAGCCTTGCTTGATCCATTGCTAGCTTTACCCGAAATGGGTGAACTTTTAAATTAGAAGCGATTTGTTTTTGTCCGTACCCTTGTTCCGCGAAATACTTTGTTTGCAGAATCAGGCGGAACTGGTTCGAAATAAGCGCCATGATTTTGATTGGTTCTTCATTTTGTTTGAGCAAATCATAAAAAATTTGCAGACTCTCCGTTCGTTTCCGGTTGACGATTTTATTAATCAGCTCAAAAATATTTTGTTCAAGGCTTCTCGCAACAAGCATTTTTACATCATCCAACGTAATTTCTTCACGATGTCCAATAAACGTGCAGAGCTTTTGAATCTCCTGAAAAATCGATGACAGATGTCCATTCACAAGCAGAACCAAATGCTCCGCTGCTTCCGTGCCGATTGTTTTCTGCTCGGTTTTTGCAAGGTTGACAGTAAAATCTGTCGTCTCCTTTGCGTTTAATTCCTTCGCCTCCATCATAAACGCGTGCTTCTTTAACGCTTTCGTTAGTTTTTTCCGCTCATCCAGCTTTTCATACGGGGCAAGCAGGACAAAGACCGTGTAAGGCGCAGGCGATTGTATATATGTTTCAAGCGCACTGACGTTATGCTCAATTTTTTCTTTTTTCTTTTCACCTGTTAAAAAGGATGGATTTTTCACAATAACAAGACGCCGCTCCCCCATAAACGGGAACGTTTCAGCATCTGCAATTGCTTGATCCAGCGGGTCCTCTTCCAGATCAAAAACGGATAGATTAAAATCCTTTGTCTCTTGGTCAATGACCGTCTGTCTGATCCTGCTGACGGTTTCTTGCAGCAGATATGTCTCTTTTCCGTATAAACAATAAACCGGATGAACATCTCCCTTTTTCAGGCTTTTCCACACATCAAATACCATTATTGTACGACTTCCTCTCTTTCATCATCCCCTTCTATCCTAAATTGAGTTCGCAAAATAGTAAAGAGGAAGCCTGACTGCTGCTTCCCCATTTATATTAAACGCCTGTTCGCAAGCCCCCGGGACAGCTTGTAAAGAGGCGATAATCACCAGAACAGAAAACGTTACCTTAGCTTCTAGATTTTTCAAAACGATTCCATTATACTTAAATCAGTCAGGAGGGATAAAGTTGAATGATTTTGAAAAAACCGTTCAAAGCAAACGAAATGATGCTGTAGATTCAGCTGTTGGTTTTGTTGTGTCCTTCGGATTTTTCGCCTTCTTGTTTGTCATGGCAACGGTTATTCACCTGGTTGGTTCATAACAGCGACTGCCCGGGCTGCTGATTTCTCAGCAGTCTTTTTTTAGTTCGTCTCTGCTATATCTGATGTATCATATGGAGAATAGACAGAAAAGGTTCCAACTCTGTTTTTATATCTATATTGGATTGTTCCGTTTTGATCGGTGCGGAGCACGCGGATGGAATGTCTTTGTAATAATTGCAGAACTTCTTGATGGGGATGATGGTACCGATTGTTTATCCCCGCCGAGATAATGGCTGTTTTCGGCTGAAGCTGTTTGATGAATTCTTCACCGGTAGAGCCTTTGCTTCCATGGTGCCCCACCTTTAATACATCCGCTTTTATATTTGGAAACACGTTCATTACCTCCTGTTCTCCTTCTTTCTCCAGATCCCCCGTCAATACCCAGCTCATACCGCCCGTTTTCATCCACAGAACGAGAGAAGAATTATTTTTGCTTGCCGGGTCAGGTGTTTCCGGTGACAGTACATGGAACTGCAAGTCCTTTATTTGCAATACATCGCCTCGCTTCACCTCTTCAATTGGCACTCCCTCCTCTCTGGCAGCCTGCAGCACTTTTTCGTCTTTAGGTTCAGAAACGAACCCTTTCGGAATCACTAGGCGCTTCACTTTATGATGCTTCAGCAGAGTCTCCGCCTCTCCAATATGATCTTGGTCAGCGTGCGTCAGAATTAAAGCATCAAGCTGTTTAATTCCCTTAGCAGTTAAAAACGGAATCAGCACCTTTTCTCCCAGTGAAAACGGGTGCTGTTTTTCCCGCCAAGGCTCTGACAAGTAAGGCAAAGTGCCGCCAGTATCAATTAAGACATGGCCTCGCTGATGCGGAGCACCTACATACATGCTGTCACCCTGCCCAATATCAATCATATCGACCTCTCCTTCAGAACTAAGACGAGGATAAATAAAGAGAAGACTGAGCACAGCGCAACACATGCCGCCAGTTACCATCAGCTGCGAAAAGGAGCGTTTTTCAATCGCCATAAGCAATAGGATTATCGTGGCTATGAACAAAAAGAGCAGAGCAGGTGCGGGGCGTGCAATGATGATCGTGAATACATCAATCTCTGCAATTTTTGTGATGAGCTTGTTGGCCCAGCTCATCAAGAAATCAAACCAGCCGAAAAACAATCGACCGGCAGAAACGGAAAGGCTTAATAGAAAAACACCTGCTATAGCTCCCGGCAAAACGCAGAATGTATAAAAAGGAACCAGCACCATGTTCATCGGTATGCTAATTATAGAAAACTGCTGGAAATGATACAGGAGAATAGGAAGTGAGCCCAGCTGAGCGATCATCGATACCATTGCCAGCTGACCTAAGAAGGTTTTGACACGCTTAAAAATAGAAGAGGAAAGTATTAAAGAAAAACTGACGGCGAACGACAGCTGAAAACCGGCTTCGAAGAGATAGTAAGGATTGAAGAGCAAGAGGACAATATATGAAAGGCAGACAGCACCGGCTGAATGTACACGCCATTTCACGAGACTTCCTGCTAAGTAAATTCCCGACATCAGAGCGGCGCGAAGCACTGAAGGAGCAGCGCCCGTCAACACCACATAGAGCGGCAGAAATAACAGCAACATGATTGACGCCTTTTCTCTTGTTATACCAATACGGATCATGATATAAAACAAGCCGGCTGTCAAAATGCCAATGTGGAGTCCTGAAATCGCCAAGAGATGGACGACACCAATCTTTTGATACGCGTTAAGCACTTCGTCTTCCACATTAAATCTGTCACCGACTGTAAGTGCTTGTACGATTCCTGCCGAATTAGGAGGCAGCAGGTCGTTTGTGAATGATATAATGTATTTTCTCAAACTGAGCAGCTTATACATAAAATTTGCAGGTTCGCTGCAATTTTGGATTGATGTGACAGAGTAGTTCCAGTGAATATGCTGTTGGTAAAGATATTCGTTATAATCAAATGTACCCGGCACAGTTGAATGTTTCGGTTCTTCCAATGAACCAGTTAATTCACATGCCATTCCTGGTTCTATGTATGAAAGCCGATCTTTTTCATCAGCAGACTGAATGCGATACGATGCGGCCCATTTTTCACTATCAGGCGTCTTAACTACCATAGACATACGGTCACCATCAATTTTAGGAATACTGTCAATCACTGCCTTGAATTGATAGGTGCCCCGCTGATATAAAGAGACATTCTGGGAGTCTGTGACTGCATACAGTGAAAAAAACAATATAAAAGAGAAGAAACAAACAAAAATGAGAAAAGCGTGTCTCGTTTTGATTAAAACGATGAGGAGAAAGAGGAAGAAGAGAAAAACAGCGGAGAAATAAGCGGCGGCAGTAATTCCAGCAGTTGCCGAAGCTGCCGCCAAAGGCAATAACAAACGCGAATTACGCATTAATCACACGTAGCTCGTGAAAAGTATATTAGCCTGTTCATGTATCTTTTTCAAATCTTCCTCTGCTAGACCGGCATCCGCTAGTTTCTCTAAAAGACCCGCTACAAATGAAAGCTTTTCTCTGTTTTTCAGATCAACGATCATTTCATCGAGTTCAACCTGTTCAACAGTTACACCCGCCTGTTCAAATAATTCCTGTGCATACGGATTTGTTTTGTAATCCTCAGCATAATAAACCGTTTTGATACCAGCTTGAATGATAGATTTACAGCATTGAATGCATGGATAATGCGTCACATAAATCTCCGCTCCATCAGTCGGCACCCCGAACTTAGAGCATTGAAGAATTGCATTCATTTCCGCGTGAATCGTTCTTGCGCAATGATCATCTATCATCAGGCATCCTTCGTCTGCACAATGCACGCCGCCCGCGATTGACCCGTTATAGCCTCCTGCAATCATGCGTTTGTCTCTGACTATAGTAGCGCCGACAGACAATCTCGGGCAGGTGCTGCGCAGCGCCAGTAAATGGCTTTGAGCCATAAAGTATTGATTCCATGAAATTCTTTCCACGTTGTTCCCTCCAAATGTTGTGTTGCCTGACCTTTAGTTTACCTATCAATATGCATGACCGTCAAATCACTTTACTGTAATGGAAGACTTTATTTTCTCAAACGACTTTTCACCGATCCCTGAAACCTTCGTAATATCTTCAATTGTCTGGAAACGCCCATTTTCTTCCCGGTATGCAATAATAGCTTCAGCTTTGGATGGCCCCACCCCTGAGATGCCTTGTAATTCCTCTAAGGTTGCTGTATTGATATTTACCAGCGCCCCCTTTCCTCCATCGCTTTGGATGGCGCCTCCGACTCCTTGCTGCACCGCTGTCTCCTCACCCCTCTTCGGGATGTACACCACTGTCCCGTCCTGCAGCAGCCCCGCCAAATTCACTTGCATTTCGTCTGCTTGTTCACTGGTCCCGCCGGCTTTCTCAATTGCCTGGGATAATCTGTCCCCTGTTCGCATTTCATAAACACCAGGGTGCTTAACAGCACCTTTGATGTCAATCACAATCGTTTCGTTTGACTCATCTTTGACTGCTTCCTGCTTTACCTCCGTATTTTCTGTCTCAGTTGATACAGTCTGCTTCATCGACTCTTTGTTTTTCCCGCTGGCCAGGAAGAAAATGATCGCTATGAAAACAGCCGCAGAGGCCCCTAAAATAATTGCTTTCTTATGATGATTCAACCAATTCATCGTGCATGTTCCCCGCTTTCGTCATATTTTATTTTGATAACACATATGGTTTAGAGGATAATAGCTAAAAGGAGGGGAAACCATTGAAGATAGGCTTTATCGGCACAGGAAATATGGGTACGATCCTAATAGAATCATTTATTGAATCAAGAGCAGCCGATCCCTCAAACATGACAATCACAAACCGCACAATTGAAAAAGCGTTGCACATAAAAAACCGCTACAACAGCATAAACGTAACAGAAAATCTGGAAAAGCTTGTTTCTGAGAACGAGATGATTTTTATTTGTGTTAAGCCGCTTGATATATACCCTTTACTTGCAAGGGCGTTACCTTATTTAAGAAAGGATCATATTCTCATTTCAATTACAAGCCCAGTTCAAACCGAACAGCTCGAACAGTATGTGCCGTGTCAAGTGGCGCGAGTGATCCCAAGTATTACGAACAGGGCACTGGCAGGCGTTTCTCTCGTCACTTTCGGCACAAGCTGCGGAGAATCTACAAAAGCGAAAATCAATGAGCTGATGAAGCATATCTCTCATCCGCTGCAAATTGAAAGTGACATCACGAGGGTGGCATCAGATATTGTAAGCTGCGGTCCCGCTTTTATGAGCTATCTGATTCAGCGATTTATAGATGCAGCTGTTTCGGAAACGTCAGTGTCCAAACAGGACGCCATTCTGATGTGTAAGGAAATGCTTGTCGGAATGGGGAAACTGTTAGAAACTGAATTGTATACCCTGCCTGCATTACAGGAAAAGGTTTGCGTTAAAGGCGGGGTGACAGGAGAAGGCATTAAAGCGCTGGAAAGCGGTGTACAGGATATGTTTCACCGGGTATTTCAAAATACTCATTTGAAGTACGAAGAGGATATATCCGCAGTGAAGAAGCAATTTCATGTGTAGACGAGTATGTCATACGTTTGTCTGTACTGCAAAAGCAAAAAAAAGCATTTTAAAAAACCATCGTCTTAGGAAACGATGGTTTTTGATTTCTGCACCTTGAAAAATAGGCGTTCTGATTGTGCTGATGGCTCTGAATCCGTAAAATCAGCTGTCACGCGATGAAGCTGAAAGCCGCAGCTCTTCAGCATTTCTTCGTATTCATTCACTGGGAACGTTCTTTGCTCGTGCGTCTCATCAAAGCGGTCATACGCTTCTCCGTTCCACACAAAAAACGACATATCATGAATGACAGAAAGCTCTTCACTTCCGGCAAAGCTCTGCCAAATATAACTGATATCTTCGTCCTGGTCAGCAAATGTGCTATCCGGAAAGACTTCGGCAATTTTATAAGATGAATGAACATCAAACAGCAAAATGCCCTCGGGCTTCAACACCCGAAATACACTTTTAAAGGTTTCGATTACATCATTTTTCGTTTTTAAATAATTTAATGAGTCACAGCATATCGCAACAGCGTCAAACTGGCCGTCAAAGCCGGTAATCTCTCTCATATCCTGCTGAAGAAAAAGAATAGGCTGGTTACTAGAGACCTTTTGCTGGGCGTAGGAAAGCATTTCTTCACTGAGATCAATCCCCGTGACCTCGAAGCCTTTTTCGGCAAGCCGGATTGAGATTTCTCCCGTGCCGCATGCCAAATCGAGGATACGGCCTTTTTCCGGGAGAGATGTTTCAATCCACTTTGTCCATTGATCGTAAGGTGCGTGTGACATTAACTCGTCATACACGCTTGCAAAGCCTTGGTAAATCATTGATTCATTCCAAGCTCAAGATCTGCGAGCGGAGCGTCTCCCCATAGCTTTTCAAGGTTGTAGTAGCTTCTTTCGTCCTTGTGGAAGACATGGACAATCACATCGCCAAGGTCAACGAGCACCCATCTTGCTTCATCGAAGCCTTCCATCTTTTTGACTTGAATGTCGTTTTCTTCAGCCTGATCCTTGATTTCACGGGCGATCGCCTGCACCTGTTTATCTGAATTCCCGTGGCAGATCAGAAAATAATCAGCAACCAGAGAAATGCCTTCCATATCCAGTGCTAAAATATCCTCTGCCCGTTTATCATCGCAAGCTGCAGCTGCGATCTTTAAAATGGACTTTTGGTTCATTCACAAATTCCTCCTGTTCAGTTGCCAGACACAAGCCAGTTATACGTTAAAAAAGTGTCTGGAAAAACCGGTTGATTTTTTTTCATAAGAAATATCATTGTATTTTTGATGGATTGAATCAGCGCTTGATTCAAATCTGTCTCAGCAAGCTTACGCACCTCATCGACCCCGGGAAATACCCGATTGGGCTCAATGTAATCGGCAACGTAAATGACTTTTTCTAAAAGTGTCATGCCAGGCCGCCCAGAGGTATGATACCTGATGGCGTCAAGAATGTCTTCATCTTGAACCCCCGCTTCTCTTTGGACCAAATAAGCGCCGACCGGGGCGTGCCACAGCTCCGGATTATGATCCAATAAATGCGAAGGCATTTTTTCACGCGCAATAATTTGTTTCATTTCTTCTTTCGGCCGGAATTTGGCGTAATCATGAAAAATAGCCGCTGTTTCCGCTTTTTTAGGATCAGCTCCAAAACGCTCCGCAAGTTCGATCGCCGTGTTCATCACGCCAATCGTGTGGATATATCGGTGTTCGGTCAATTGCTGCTTAACGCATGCAAGTGCCTCCTCACGATTCATATAAACCATTCTCCTCTACATACTTCTTCACTTTATCAGGGATTAAGTAGTCAGTGGGCTTCTTGCTTTTAAACCGTTCCCTTATCATAGTTGATGATACCTCAAATTCCGGAACGTCTGCAAAGAGAAGCGGATAAGGGGTTTCAATATGAAAACCGGGGCGCTTTACTCCAATAAATTGAATGAGGTTCAGCAGCTCGTCCAGCTTATACCATTTCGGCAAATATTCAATCATATCAGCACCGATAATAAAGAACAGCTGATCATTCGGATAACGCTGCTTCAGTAAAGAAACGGTATCAAAGGTATATGAAGGCCCTTCTCTTTCCATTTCAGCCAGCTCTAGCTTAAAGGACGGATTAGACTGAATCGCAAGCTTCAGCATTTCCACGCGATGAAAGCTGTCCGTATAGTCTTCGTCCTGTTTATGCGGCGGAATTTGATTGGGCATAAACCAAATTTCATCAAGCCCTGCTTGATACAGCACCTCATTGGCCATTAAGAGGTGACCGTTATGCGGAGGATCAAACGTGCCTCCGAAAATTCCGATTTTCTTCATTTCAACCACCTTTAAGGAAGCTCGATTTGTTTATTTTCCTTTGATTCCTTATATAACACAATCGTATTGCCGATTGTCTGCACCAATTGAGAGCGGCTTCCTTTTACTAGAGCTTCCGCTACATCGTTTTTATCCTCTTCGCAATTCTGAAGAACACTGACTTTAATCAGCTCTCTCGCTTCAAGCGCCTCAGCAATTTGCTTAATCATGTTGTCGTTTACTCCGCCTTTACCTACTTGAAAAATCGGCGTTAAATGATGCGCTTTCGAACGCAAAAAACGTTTTTGTTTACCTGTTAACATTCTGTTCCTCCTAATTTTCCTATGACAATTGATCTCATTTTTTCAATATCAGGCTCTTGTCCAGTCCATAGCTGGAAAGACAATGCTGCCTGTTCAACAAACATGCCCACTCCATCGAGTGTTTTCAGGCCTTTTTGGTTTGCTTCTTTTAAAAGGGCCGTCTGAATTGGATTATACACGATATCACATACGACGGCACTGCTTGCGGCACGCTGTAATGAAATCGGCACCTCGTCCACGTTCGGATACATGCCCACAGACGTTGTATGGATAATTACATCATACTGCTTAAGCCGTTCTTCTGCTTCTTTTATGCTTAACACTTCTTTATTGTGAAACGAGGGAGTGGATTCTGTAAGCTGCTTTGCTTTTTCCAACGTCCGGTTGCAAATGTCAAACTTTTTCGGGACATTGCGGGCAATTGTTGTAAAGATGGCTCTTGCCGCTCCGCCCGCGCCGATCATTAAGAATGACAGTTCAGAGATGGGCTTGTCCAATACCTTCATTAATGACTTCACAAAGCCTTCCCCGTCGGTATTGTATCCGACAAGCTTGTCTCCCTCTCTTCTGACCGTGTTTACGGCACCAATCACTTTTGCACTATCATCAATATGATCTAGATAATCCATAATGGAAACCTTATGCGGAACAGTGACATTGATTCCATGTACGCCGAGTGCTCTTATTCCTTTTACCGCATCTTCCAGATCATCCTCTTCTACTTTGAAGGCATGGTAATGTCCGTCTAGACTGAGATCTTTCAATGATGCGTTATGAATATCAGGTGACATGGAATGGCCAATCGGATTTCCGATAACCCCGTACAGCTTTTTCATACTCCTCTCCCCTTTTCATTAAATTAATGAGCGCCGAACAAATACGTGAACGCCTTTTGGCGCGTAAGCAGTTACTTTTTTATCGGCGTCATGCACTGTAACCCAGCCTAACCCTGAGAAAACGATATCTGTCTTTGTGTCTTTTATCGTAAACGTATGGGCGACTAATTCCGGAAACTCATCCATTTCATCTTTTCCCGGAGGTGTGAGCAATTCCCCTGCATGCTTTTCATAAAGCGCATCTGCATTTTCCAGTTTTGTTCTATGAATCATCAGCTCATTCGGCATATAGCAAATAAAAGGAGACCTTTCTCCTGATATATAATCAAACCTTGCAAGTCCGCCGAAATACAGTGTTTGCTGATCGTTAAGCTGGAATGTGCGAGGTTTCAGCTCCTTTTTAGGAGATAGTATCTTCAGGTCCTTTTTATTGACATAATGCGCCATTTGATGGTGGTTGATAATTCCCGGTGTATCATAAAGCGCTGAGCCGTCGTCCAGCGGAATTTCAATCGCATCAAGGGTTGTGCCAGGAAATTGGGATGTCGTAATAATATCTTCCTCACCTGACACTTCTTTAATAACCCTGTTAATAAAGGTTGACTTCCCTACATTGGTGCATCCGACAACATAGACGTCTTTGCCGTTGCGGTAATGCTCAATCGCATCAATTACTTCTCTGATCCCCTGGCCGCGTCCCGCACTGACCAAAAACACGTCAACCGGTTTTAAGCCAAGCTCCTTCGCTTCACGCTTCATCCACTGGATCAGACGCTCTCTTTTCAAAGACTTAGGCAAAATATCCGCTTTATTGCCAACCAATAAGATAGGGTTTCCTCCCACTAAGCGTTGCAGCCCATTGATCCAGCTGCCGTTAAAATCAAAAATATCAACAATTTTAACAACGAGAGAATCCGTTTCCCCAATACCGTGAAGAATGTTTAAGAAATCATCATCTGTTAAGGAAACATCTTGTATTTCATTATAGTTTTTCAGTCTGAAGCAACGCTGGCAAATCACATTTTCTTTCGTAAGCGATGCAGGCGGCGCATATCCCAGACCTGTTTTGTCCTCGGTTTGGATTGTAACTCCGCAGCCGATACAAACAACCTTTTCCATTTCTTACTCCTCCCACTGAATGTGCCCTTTTCGTTTGAGAGCACTCAGTATTCTGCGTTCGACCTGGCGGTTAAAGCGCGTAATGAATCCGTCAGAAGAAGCCACAGGCACGACCAAAATTGTATGGTAGCCGTTTCGGTTTCCTCCAAGTACATCGGTCAGCAGCTGGTCTCCGATGACAACGCAGTCCTCTTTTTTCAGCTCCATATTGCGCACCGCTCTGTTAAAGGCTTTGCCCATCGGTTTTCTTGCCTTATAGATGAATGGGATTCCAAGCGGTTCTGAGAAAAGTTTTACTCTTCTTTCATTATTATTGGAGACAATCGTCACTTTAATGCCGTGCTCCTTCATTTCTTCAAACCACTCGATCAAACGCGGCGTCGCGTTCGGTCTGTCCCACTCAACAAGCGTATTATCCAGGTCGGTAATAATTCCTTTTACATTTCGTTCCTTTAATTTCTCAGGTGTAATATGAAAAATATTTTTTACAAACTCGTCAGGTAAAAAAAACTTTTTTAACAAAACCCGCACCCTTCCCTTTTCTTTCTCTCAACATGATTGTCGAAAAAAATCGAACTTGCGCCTAAAGAAAAACTGAGCAAAAAAATTTCGACAAAAATTGGGTTTCTTCACCAGGTGTGGATAAAATTACACACACTATCCACTCTTATTACATCACTCTTTAGACAAATTATAAACACGATACTCACAAGTTATCCACTTTCTGGTGTGGATAACAGAATGATTGTTCTTATATGCAATTCATGGTAGATTAAAGATAACTTCAGCCACAGATGAACGCAACTTATCAATGTATGCGTTAAAATCATGAATGATTCCAACTTTTAAGGAGGTGTCTCTCCCATTAATTGGGTTCCTAGCATGAGAAAACTGTCTGATGAATTACTAATAGAATCTTATTTCAAAGCCACCGAAATGAATTTAAACCGTGACTTTATCGAATTAATTGAAAACGAAATAAAAAGAAGATCGCTCGGACATATTATTTCCGTATCTTCTTAACAGAATTTGTCTATTTTTTCCGGGCGTATTTCCTTTTTTTACTCAGATGACTGATATTATATCACTTCGGTTACGGGCTTTACTACTGTTTTCAGCAAAAAACACCCCAAAAGAGGTGTTTTCACGGGACGGTAACTATACTAACCAATATATGCCGCCTACAACCAGGAGAACAACAACTAAAACAACGATAAAAGCGTATCCATATGCTCTGCCTGCGCCATACATGTGAAGCGCCTCCTTAAATAAGGTTTATAACAGCCTATGTAGGAGAAATAAAACGGCTTAGGCCGTTGTCCGGCTCAGTACTTCAAAACCTGCCCATCTTGTATTCCTTCATATACAATCCTTGCCCCTTTAGGTGTCATATGATTGCCTGAAGGATCTATCAGACCGGATTGGATAAGCGCTTCATCAGTTGCTTTTCCGCCGTCTGCTTCTATAAAATGCTTCCAGTTGTCTACAAGAGGGACATCTAGGCGCTTCGACACATCTCTTGTAATATCGTTGTATGAGTTGTGCCATTTCCTCGCCCCGCCTTTCGGTTCAAAAGCAGCTGCTTTATATCTCGAATAGTAAAACAGATGATGCTTCCCGTTTCCTTCAATAATTGGGATACATGTCATTAGGATTGGCTTGATCCCGTGTTTTCTGCTTTCTTTAATAAAGTAAACCAGATTTTCTCTAAAACGCTGCTTCGACACTCTCGGTTTCCCTTCAGTCAGTATCGCGGCATCATTCGTGCCGAACATAATAAACAAATGCTTCGGTTTTTGATCCAAAACATCTGTCTGAAACCGCAGACGGGCATCCTCTGTCGTCTGTCCGCCGATCCCCGCATTGAGTATATCAAGCTTTCCGCGTTCAGCTGTTTTTAATATATTGACCCACTGTTGTGCTTTTGGATAATCGCGATAATCCCAATTAGAGCCTCGCGTATTGCTGTCACCAAATGCTACAACGTCTTCATATCCCCTTCCTTCGCACCCTGCTGTAACAAACAGCAGAAGGAAAAGGATGAAAAAATGCTTCATCTTTACACCCCCAAAAGCCTCACCTTAATGTTATACCTCTGTTTCCCTTCATTCAACGAAGAGTTTTTTCGTTATCACTGTTTTTTCCTATTGTTAACGTGTCCCCCTCAATGAAAATCATTCTTTCAATGCGGCATATCAGGTGATTCTTTTCAAATTCCCTTCTTTTCAATCGAAAAAACACGCAATTAATAGGATAGAAAATAACCTGAATCCACACTGGAAACAGGCTATCCCTTAAGTCCCACATTCATTTTAACTTCGATTTAAGCTTGGCCTTCGTTTTTGGTCCATATATACCGTCTGCAGCTAATCCGTTCAGGAGCTGAAAACGCTTGACGGCATTCGCTGTTTTCGGTCCATAAACCCCGTCTATTCCATTATTTTTGGCGCCCTTATCAGGATAAAAATGAAGCGCCGCTAGAGCCTTTTGCAGTTGCAGGACGTTCGTGCCCTTTCGATAAGGCGAAGTGAGTTTGATAACCCCTGACGGCAGCGGATATGTTGGAGATGACTCTTTTGGAGGTGTATTAGAGGAAGAAATTTCGTTTATAAACGAACTCCACTGATCCAAGAGTTTTCGCGGACATTCTTTCCCGGACCATTTTTTATGGGGAACGACATGTTTCAGCGGAATATTGTTATCCTTCATTAGTTTTCGGATCAGCCACTGGGCATTTGCTGTTGCCTTTTCAAAATCGCCGTCTGCATTTTCGCAGATTTCAATCCCAATTGATTTGCGGTTCCCTGTCCCATTTGTGCCATCACCCGCATGCCAGCCGTTTTCATCTATCGGGAGATGCTGATAGATGACTGAATCATCAACTGTAAAATGCCAGCTGACAGATGTACTGGGATTTTTCACATAATTGGCATGCATTTTCGCATTCGCGCCTTTTGCGGTATTCGCTGTATTATGCACCGTAATGTAAGCAGGAGTCATCGCGTAGCCAGGACGATTATCGTTCGATGCCGGTATATAATCCTTTTTTATCGTGACCATTTCTATTCCCTCCCTACTATTAAGGAATGCAGAAAACAGAAAGTTGGACAGCCTATTTTACAAGATAAAAAAGAATTGTGTTCCCACCCCAACACGGTTGTCAGTTGAACCGCTGAAATGACACCAGTTATACTAATCCTAGATGACGGAGGTTTTGGCTCCTGACATCACCTTCGTTGGGAGTGACCATAGACATGTTAAAAAAGATACTAGGTATCATCGTGATGATTACGATCATTGCAGTCGGTTTTTTTCAGAAAGAAGCTTGGCTTGATGCGATCAAAGCAGGAGGGCTGTTTTCTGTTTTATTCAGTATGCTGCTGATTGCTGCCGATGTCTTTTTCCCAATTGTGCCGTTTGCTTTGGTTGCCGCTTTAAATGGCGCTGTGTTCGGAATAGCCAATGGGATTTGGATTACATTAACCGGCTCAATGCTTGGTACAATGATGCTGTTTTTTCTCGCCAGGTACAGCTTTAGAGATTGGGCCAGCAAAAAAGTTCAGGCCTATCCTGCCATCCAAAGCTACGAGGCTTCCTTCCACAAAAATGCTTTTGCCGCTGTTTTACTAGGAAGACTCATCCCGGTCATTCCTTCTCTTGTCATGAACGTGATATGCGGGCTGAGTCAGGTTCGCTGGCATGTTTTTTTCTTCGCGTCTTTCATAGGGAAAATCCCGAATATTATCGTTGTCACTATTGCAGGCGCTAATTTTACCAGCAATAAATTACTGTCTTTCAGTATTTACGGAGCCTATATTCTGATCATGATGCTGATCATTTATAAAAAGTTCCCTCATCTGCTGAAAGTGCAAAAAAAGTAAGGAGGCCTGTTCGCCCCCTTACTTTTTCTCTGTCGCATGGCCTCCGAATTCATTTCGAAGCGCAGCGACAACCTTTCCTGTAAACGTATCATTTGTTAATGAACGGTATCTCATCAGCAGCGACATAGCGATCACCGGAGTTGCCGTCTGCAGTTCAAGCGCGGTTTCCACCGTCCATTTCCCTTCACCTGAGGAATGCATAATGCCTTTGATCTGATCCAGCTTCGCATCTTTAGAGAACGCTCGCTCAGTCAGCCCCATGAGCCAAGAGCGAATGACAGAGCCATGATTCCACACTCTCGCAACCTTTTCGTAGTCAAAATCAAATTGGCTGTTTTCAAGTACTTCGAACCCTTCACCGATCGCCGCCATTATTCCGTACTCAATGCCATTATGAATCATCTTCAAGAAATGTCCGCTTCCCGCTTCACCTGCGTATAGATATCCGTTTTCGACAGCAGTATCCCGAAACAGCGGCTCTACAATCTCCCATGCCTCGGGGTCACCTCCCACCATAAAACAGGCTCCATGGCGCGCACCTTCCATTCCGCCCGACGTGCCGGCATCGAGATAATGAATACCCGCTTCTTTCATTTGATTATAGCGGCGAATCGATTCTTTATAATGAGAGTTTCCAGCTTCAATGACAATATCGCCTTTGCTTAATAAAGGTGTCACATCGCGCAAGACAGCATCGACAACGCCATGCGGCACCATAACCCATAGTATACGCGGCGTGTCTAATGAAGAAATCAACTCTTCTAGATTTGTTGTCCCCTCAGCCCCATATGCTTTCAGTTCATCAACAGCCGCTTGATTTACATCATACCCGACCGCTTGATGATTGCGGTCAATGAATTGCTTTCCTATGTTTATGCCCATTTTCCCTAAGCCGATTAATCCGATTTTCATGTCTGTTCCTCCTGGTTGTCTAAAAAGCCTTTACTCTTTATGTTCCCTTTGAAATGTTTTGTGATACGCAAAAACAAATAAGGCTTACTGGATTCCTCCATTTTAATTTGCATGTTGTTCAGCATCAGATTTATTTTTTCCAAAGCGCTTTATCGGTTTTACTTGCACGACTGCAATATCATGTGCATTTCCTATGTTTTTGTTCCCCCATTACCGACTCCATCAGTTTTTCCTTGATTTACCCCCACTTTAAGTTAAAATATGGGAAAAGAATTCGATTTTTTCAATAAAAGAAGGTGACATGTTGCACGATCAATCTCACACTCTCATTGGAGTTACGAAAACCGCTGCATACTTTTTATACGCCGTACTTGCAATCATCGGACTTACAATCGGGTATTTTATTCCGCAGTTTGTGAAATGGGCATTATCCCTCCCGTGGATTCCTTTTGAAGGACCGCTCCGGCTGGTCACCTCTTTTCAGGCAGCTGCATTTATCACAGCCCTGCTCGGAATGTCTCCGGGGATTTGTTTCGCTCATTCTGTTATTGCAATGCTGCTGTCTGTACAGATAACAGATGACACAGTGGAATTAACCAAAGGAAAGAAAGTGCAGACGATTCGTTCCGACGACATCGCTCTTGTGTTTATCGATCACAAACGGCTTGTCCCCTTAGGAACAGCCGGATATGAAATAGCTCGGGAAGAAATTGATGAAAAACCAGTAAACGTCGAGAAGGCCTTTAGACATCATCATTACGAATGGTCAACAGATGGTGATCCGTTTAAAGGGCAATTTCGCCGGTGGATACCGGATGCACCAGACCAACCAGACCTCTCGCCAGGCGCCCATGCTTTATTGAAAGCTCGTCACAATGCACTGAAAGACGAGGAAACAGACGAGGTTGAAGAATTCCGTCTCGAACTGGCACAGCTGGGTATCGTTGTTCGAGACGAAGGAACACGCCAGTATTGGCGAAAAGCACAAACCTACCCTCCGAACATTCAGCATCGCGAAGGAACATAACAACAGAGGCCCCAAAAAGAGCCTCTTCTTAATTACTGCACAATAAAGAGCACTCTGGTGCCGTCAGGATAACCGCTCATTTGATTCCCTACCCACGAGCCGGCCCCGCGATTATCAGAAGGCGTGACATATCGGACATCAGCTCCTGCGCCGCCTTCCTCACAAACCGCCATCGGCCACTCATCCCGGTCATAGCCTGGCTTCGTCGGAATTCCTTTTAATGATTCCTGCCGCCTTTTGTCCGCTCCATCCCTGTCGATAGTGCAAATATCAGAATGTCCCTCTGCAATCGCATCTTTAATATGATCCCCCGTTTCCGGATAACGAGACAGCGGAAAATACAACACTTTGTCATACAAAGAAGCGCCTTGGATCTGTTGCGGAACCATTAAACAAAGAAGAACTGCTGCAGCAAGAAACAGGCCTGCCATCCATTTTTTCATTCTCATCCCCCCATACATTTGTTCATTTCAATGTATGGGCATTTGATAAAGATTATTTTTAAAATTTGAAATTCGTATGCTGCTTACAAAAGCCAGGCTCTCCTACGAGAAATTTCCCGGTACAGACACAGACAGCCTCCCGCTCACATACATTTACATATAGGCTTTTGCCTACATACTTTTGTGGAGGTGACGATGGTGACAGGTGTTTTCGCAGCGCTCGGCTTTGTTGTTAAAGAGCTTGTCTTTTTAGTATCTTACGTGAAAAACAATGCCTTTCCACAACCGCTCTCAAGCAGCGAGGAAAAAAAATACTTAGAGCTCATGGCTAAAGGGGATGAACATGCCAGAAACATGCTAATTGAGCATAATCTTCGCTTGGTCGCCCATATTGTGAAAAAGTTCGAAAATACAGGTGAGGATGCAGAGGACTTAATCTCCATCGGAACAATCGGGCTGATCAAAGGAATTGAAAGCTATTCCGCCGGAAAAGGGACAAAGCTGGCGACGTATGCCGCGCGGTGTATTGAAAATGAAATTCTCATGCATTTGCGCGCACTGAAAAAGACAAAAAAAGACGTCTCCCTTCATGATCCGATCGGGCAGGATAAAGAAGGGAATGAAATAAGCCTGATTGATGTACTAAAATCAGAAAATGAAGATGTGATTGATACAATCCAGCTCAATATGGAGCTTGAAAAAGTGAAGCAATACATTGATATTTTAGATGACCGTGAGAAGGAAGTGATTGTCGGGCGGTTTGGGCTTGATTTGAAGAAGGAAAAAACGCAGCGAGAGATTGCCAAAGAACTCGGTATCTCGCGCAGCTATGTATCTCGGATTGAGAAACGGGCGCTGATGAAGATGTTCCATGAGTTCTACCGGGCGGAAAAGGAAAAGCGGAAGAAAGCGAAGGGGAAATGATGTGGAAGAGGCCGGATCTGACATTCCGGCTTTTCTCTATTATATATACATTTCTATATAGGCAGAATAGATGAGAAAGAGACATAGCAGTGATGAGAATCTTATTTCAACTTGCTGGCATAATGCGGCATCACCACTGGCTCAACGATCTACTTCCGAGAAAGACGGTGGATCGTAGCAGATGGCCTGACTTATAAGCCCTTTGCTTGCATCCTCCCTTAAGCGGTTATAATCTAGACGTTCAAGCAACTCACCAGAAAACCCTTCATCAGCATACTTCAGCACACCCTTAGTCCCTGCGTTCATTATGCATGCCTCGATCTGACTGTCGATGCTCGATCCCTTGATCGCTTGTTCCTCGGTTGATACCCTTACATATATTGCTATCACCCTGAATCTCCTTCCTATAAAGTTTTATTAAATAATGATAGCAATCGTTAATGCATTTGTCAGCTTGCGGTCACTCGATGATTATCACCTTCATAAAATGCATCACCCCTTGGGTAATGCTATGTAATAACTTTTTGTCCTAATGAAGTGATTTTCAATGAGTGTGAAAAAAGGAAGAACTAGTTACTGATCAGTAACTAGTTTTCATCTTAAAAATTTAAATGTTTGGTTTCACCATATTTTCCGGTTTAACCATCTCATCAAATTGTTCTTCCGTTAGCAATTTAAGTTGCACAGCAGCCTCTTTTAACGTCAAGCCTTCTTTATGAGCAAACTTAGCAATTTTTGCAGCATTTTCATATCCGATATAAGGATTCAATGCTGTAACAAGCATCAAAGATCCGGAAAGATTTTCTTTAATGGTTTTCTCATTAGGTTCAATACCAACCGCACAATGATCATGGAAAGATTTTATTCCATCACTCAGTAACTGCACGGATTGAAGGAAGTTATAGATAATAACTGGCTTAAATACATTTAGTTCAAAGTTGCCCTGACTTGAAGCAAAACCAATTGTTGCATCATTCCCCATAATTTGAGCCGCAATCATGGTAAGGGCTTCACATTGAGTAGGGTTGACTTTACCGGGCATAATGGAGCTACCAGGCTCATTTTCCGGGATTGAAATTTCCCCGATACCACAGCGAGGACCGCTTGAAAGCCACCTTACATCGTTCGCGATTTTCATTAAGTCAGCGGCTAATGCTTTCATAGCACCATGTACATACGTTATTTCATCATGACTAGTTAAGGCATGAAACTTATTAGGTGAACTTTTAAAATATTGGCCTGTAAACTTTGAGATCTCCTCTGAGACAACTTCTCCAAAATGTGGATGTGCATTAATGCCTGTCCCTACAGCCGTACCCCCGATAGCAAGTTCACGCATCTTATCAGTTGCTTCCAATAGCATTTCTTTCGAACGATCAATCATATATACCCAACCGCTAATTTCTTGTCCAAGGGTAAGAGGTGTAGCATCTTGTAGATGCGTACGACCTATTTTTACAATGTCATTGAATTTTTTTGCTTTTTCATCTAATGTGTTCCGAAGTAGATCAAGTGCTGGAACTAATTGTTCATAGATAGCTAATACACCTGCAACATGCATCGCTGTTGGGAAAGTGTCATTCGAACTTTGACTGCGGTTGACATCATCATTTGGATGTATGGTTTGTATAGAGCCTTTTTCTTTTAATAAAGCTGTTGCAAGGTTTGCTATCACTTCATTAACATTCATATTGCTTTGTGTACCGCTTCCCGTCTGCCAAACAACGAGCGGAAAATTGTCATCATAGTTGCCTTCAAGAATTTCATCACAAACTGCTGTAATAACCTCTGTTTTTTCGTTATCCAAATTACCTAGACGATTATTAGCAATAGCTGTACTGCGCTTCAATATAGCAAAAGCTTTAACAATACGGATAGGCATTTTTTCAGAACCTATCTTGAAGTTCTCTTTACTACGTTGTGTTTGCGCTCCCCAAAACTTATCAGCAGGCACCTTTATTTCTCCAAAAGTATCTTTTTCAATTCGATAGTTCATTAAAATAATCCTCCTTCTGAATACACAATTAGTTTAAAATTCATATATTTTTTCGATAAATTTATCATAACACTAATAAATTATGATGTATAATGCATAATAAATATGACTTTAATTCATTTATGTAATGATTTATAAAAAGGTGGATATTTTAATGGAATGGGAACAATTAGAGTACTTTCAAACTCTTGCTCGTATACAGCATGTAACGAAAGCTGCTGAAACGTTATCAATAACACAGCCAGCACTTTCTCGGTCTATTGTTAGATTAGAAAATTACTTAGGGGTTCCGCTTTTTGATAGACAAGGCCGGTCCATTACATTAAATAAATATGGGGAAAGATTCCTCAAGAGGGTCGATTCCATCATTAAAGAATTTACTGAAGGAAGGGAAGAAATTCAATCCCTTTTACAACCAGATCAAGGTGAAGTGTCTTTAGGCTTTTTACACACACTGGGTACAACTATCGTTCCAAATTTAATTGGAGCATTTAAAGATCAATACCCAAATGTTCATTTCCAACTAAACCAGTCTCACTCTAATCAGCTTTTAGATAAACTAAGATCAGGTGAACTAGATCTCTGCTTGCTTGCTTCTTTTCCAGTCGAATCAAATATAATGTGGAAACCCTTATGGAAGGAGGAGCTCTTTTTATTTTTGCCCAAACATCATGTGTTAGCTACTCGTCAGGAGATTACCTTAAACGAAATTGCTCATGAGCCTTTTGTTTTAATGAAAGAAGGTTTTGCTCTTCGAGTAACAATGGATCATATATTTGAACAGGTTAATATTACCCCAAACATTGTATTTGAAGGCGAAGAAGCTGCTACAATCGCAGGTTTTGTTGCAGCGGGTCTTGGCGTTTCAATTCTTCCTGATTTTAAAGGCTTAGACCAAACAAATATCGCAAAGGTTCGCATTAGTTGGCCAAGGTTCGAGCGCATAGTTGGTGTTTCCTGGATTGAAGGGAAGTATCTATCACCTGTCACTGAAAACTTCAAGCAATATATCATCAATCAGTTTCCTCAAATAGATTCGATATAGTGTATTAAGTTACTGTTGTTGAGGCCAAGTCATGGTGCTCCTAGATGGATTTAATAGCTCTAAAGAAAAAACAAACAAAGAAGATACCAATATGGCTTTGGTATCTCTTTATTAGTTCGTTGCCCTCAATAAAGTGGAAGTATATTGTCAGTTTCAGAAGCTTTCAAGCATCTGAAGTTATCCAATACACGCTCATTGCATCATTTTATAACTATTTTGAGCACAAAATGGGCACGATTTTTTCCTTCTAAGTAAAAAAGAAAGGTTCTTTTCTTCCTTAAGTCCCTAACTTGATCTCCACTATTATGAAACCAACATTTGAAGCTCTGTCTGTATCTACAAAGTGAGTAAATATTAAGATGCTACTTAATACCATTACTGTCAAATGGAATTAGACTAATCATCATCAATGATAGCTGAGTCATTGCAGATAACTTGCTTATGAGTCCTTTACTTGCATCCCCCCTTAAGCGGTTATAATCTGGACGTTCAAGCAACTCACCAGAAAACCCTTCATCAACATACTTCAGCACATCCTTAGTCCCTGCGTTCTTTATGCATGCCTCGATCTGGCTGTCGATGCTCGATCCCTTGATCGCTTGTTCCTCGGTCGATACCCTTACATATATTGCTATCACCCTGGATCTCCTTCCTATAAAGTTTTATTAAATAATGATAGCAATCGTTAATGCATTTGTCAGCTTGCGGTCACTCGATGATTATCACCTTCATAAAATGCATCACCCCTTGGGTAATGCTATGTAATAACTTTTTGTCCTAATGAAGTGATTTTCAATGAGTGTAAAAAAGCAGTAAAAAAACTAACGGTTTTTCACTACACTCAATAGGTCCTCACATGGTAAATCCTCATAGCATTTCCATTTCCCTCTCTTATGTCTCTTAAATTTTCACAGACAGATAAAAGGTTCAAAAATTTAACTTAACAAGGTGATTACATCGGCAGAAATTTTAGGATATATTATACATATGAGTAAGAGGAAAAGGTTTTCCAGTACGAAAATTTCATTTTGGGCTTGCTGGGTACACTAGGTATCATTTTATTAGCAGGTGTAGAATAGGGGAAGATGCATAAATGAAAAATATTTTTAATCAATTGCATTTAGAGGAAATTTTAAATCGTATTGACAAATTAAGCCCTATTTCCAAGCCCCAATGGGGTAAAATGGATGTTTCCCAAATGTTAGCACATTGCTCATCCTTTCAAGACATTGCAATGGGACTTTCTTTTCCAGCGAGAGGTTGGTTAGGAATATTAATAGGAAACTTTGTGAAACCAATTTTTTATAATGACAAGCCATTAGCCCAAAATATGTCCACGATTCCTGATATTTTGATTGTAGATGAAAAAGAATTTGAAACAGAGAAGGAAATACTGAAACAAAAAATTATAACTTTCCAAAATAATGGTCCAGAGAAGTGTACGACTCATCCACATCCTTTTTTCGGTAAACTGACTTCTGAGCAATGGGGAAAAGGGATATACAAGCACCTTGACCATCATTTAAAACAATTTGGAGTTTAGTAAGATTTTAGAAATATAAATAATGATGACCAAACAGAAAAGTAACGAAAAGATTTAACTGCTTAGAAATAAAAAATCATTCTATTGTTAAAAATACAATTCTTTCTTCAACTTAAGAGTAATCCCTGCTTTCTTTATACAGATTTCGCTCTAGCTTTCGTTACTTTATCACTTGTTCCTTGGTCGATACCCTTACATATATTGATATCACCCCAGATCTCCTTCCTATAAAGATTTATTAAATAATGATAGCAATCGTTAATGCATTTGTCAGCTTGCGGTCCCTCGATGATTATTACCTTCATAAAATGCATCACCCCTTGGGTAATGCTATGTAATAACTGTTTGTCCTAATGAGGTGATTTTCAATGAGTATGAAAACAGATAAAAAACCGATGGTTTGAAACCATCGGTTTTCTACAACACTAGGCCCTCAACATAGTAAATCCATATCATTGGTTATGAAAGCTTGTTTTCATTACACTCTTTATACTCATTTGCCATTAATTCTATACGTTTATATCAATTATGGTTAAAAAATGGTGAGCAAAAAACACCCTCTAGTGTTTGAACTAATATACCGCCAAATAGTCCGAGTTATAAGTAAATGTTTTTAACTATTGAAAAGGGAATTCCACTAAATATTCCGAAGACCCTATTATTTAATTAAAGTCTTGCATTAAAGTATCAACCACTTCTTTTACAGTTCTGATTTCTTTAATTGGCGTAATTCCAGTACCCACAGAAATATAGCCCTCATCTGTATTGCCTTCTAGCATGCCGATACGCATACCAATTGATCCACGCATCATTTTTGCTATTTCTTCACGACTAACACCTTGTTTATCCATTTCTACTAGTTTATTCGCAAATTTAGTAGGTAAAGAACGATAGTATGCTGGTAAAGTACGGAACATTAGTAAATCTTCTGCTGTAGCATCTACAATCATTTGTTTCACGTTTTCTGCTGCTGGATTTTCTTTTGTTGGAATAAAGACACTACCAGCAAACACACCTTCAGCGCCTAAAGCAAATGCGGCACGCACTCCTCTAACATCTCCAATACCACCAGCTGCCATTACAGGGGTATTTATAGCATCTACAATCATTGGAACAATCGAAAATGTTCCAATAACTCGTTCTGGAACCGTACCACCTTCATCAAATCCAGTCGCTACATAAACATCTATTCCAAATTCTTCTGCAGCTTTTGCATTTTCAATAGTAGGAGTAAGTGGTCTATAAACAATTTTAATATCGTTTTCTTTTAATGGTTTAAAGATTCTTTCATCCAGTATATCGTTCACAATAACAACAGGAACTTTCTCGTCAATAACTGTTTCTAAAATTGGCCATGTGTAAGCTAAATCACGATTTACGATTACAGGTACTCCAAATGGCTTATTCGTTAATGATTTTGTTTTTTGTATTTCAGTTCTCATTCTTTCCGCACTTATTTCGGGTGAACGAGTTATATCAACCTGACCGGCATTTGGACCTAGAAATCCTAATCCACCAGCATTGCTTACCGCCGCAACAAATTCGGCATTAGTAACCCAAGACATCGGGCCCTGTATAATCGGCTTTTCTATATTTAATATTTTGCATATTCTATTATTCATTATTGAATCCTCCTGCTTAGATTATTTTCAACCTTCACTTGGTTTAAAGAAATACTTAGTTTACTAAATATTTATTTAGGGTGCTAAATATATATTTGAGAGAAAACTTAGGATAAGTTTTTCTCCATACGCTTTATTAAATCCCTTAATATTAAGCGTTCTTCGGCTGAAATTGACTGTAGTAATTTTTCTTGGTGTTCATTCCATTTAACTCTAACGGGTTCTTCTAATTCTTTGCCTTTGTCCGTTAGATAAATTCGCATAACCCTTGCATCTTCTTCATCACGTTTACGGTATATGAAACCATTCTGCTCTAGCGATTTAACCATATTTGTTACCGTAGGCGGTTCGCATTTTAAATGTTCACATAGCTGCATTTGTGTTATTCCATCACCTAACCACAAACGCGAGAGTAAATTATCTTGGCCGACATAAAGATTGAGTTCTCTAAGGCTCTCACTATAATTCCGACGCATTTGGGAAGAAACTTTATCCAAGGACATACGAATATCACAGTCCACACTAACCTTCAAAGATGAACCTCCTCTAGCCAAAAAATTTAGCGGGCTAAATATATCATGGTTGTGTTTTAGTTGTCAATTTTTCTACATTGATTGCTCTTCCTCAGCTAACCTGCTCCGTTTGTGACATAAGAACGGTATATCTTTCTTTTAGAACTAAAACGATGCGATTGTTGAACAAAAAGTATAAAGAGTGAAACATATTATTCATGTATAACATGTTTCACTCCTTATTTTATATGACTTTTTACAATTTAGGTCTTGATAAACAACGAGACGAATAACGATAAGGCAAAAATTAAAAGATACCAATATGGTTTTGTACCTTCTTTAAATCGAGTCTCTCAACATAGTAAATCCATATCACTGGTTATGAAAACTTATTTTCATTACACTCCTTATATTCAGTTACTATTAATTCTATACGTTTATATCAATTATGGTTAAAAAATGGTGAGCCAAATCAATAAACATCTGTCAAAGAAGAATTTAATTTAAAAGCGAAATAAAAAGCTGCATACTCAGGAAAAAGAACCTTTGGCGAAAAAAGAAAGAAGCAAACATATTTATGTGAATTTGTGGCATACATGATATACAAAAGGTGCGCTCTAACTGAGTGCACCTTTTGTTTTTATGCATTGTATATTTCTCTGTTTAGATTCACAACATCCTCGTGTGAAAATTCAACATCCTTTTTCTCTGCAAATATTTCCATCACTTTGTCGCGTAGTAATGGTGCTTTTTCTTTATTCGCCTTTTTCAACGCTTTCGTGAGTTCATCTTTTGTTAGCTCTGTACAGTAAGCAGGAGTTCCTGGCTGCTGTCTCCAAGAGTCACTTAAAAAACCACTGTCTACTGCATCGAAGCCTAACTCGGACACTACGTCCATGACTACTTGTTTTTGTGATGCGTCATCACCAGCAACTGCCATCGCGATTCGTTCACTAGAATCTACGAATGTTCCTTTATTTTCTAAAGTATAGGCTAATAAGTTGTTGAATGCTTTAAAGACAGGTCTGCCTAATTGATTTGAAACCCAAACACTTTCAACCATTCCGTTCTCGATTTCTTCAATTTTGTCGTCTCTAAAAGGATAATAATTTGCAGTATCTACAATGATTACTTTCTCTCCGACTTGATCGATAATGTTCCGAATGCTTGGCATTGCTTTTGTAGGAAGAGATATTATAAGAACATCAATATTTTTAATTGCATCCTCTACGCGCACCGGTGTTCCAGCAAGCTCTTTTCCTTCTAAATATTCAATTCCCCTTGCATCTGAAATTTTGACATCATGCCCATTCATAACTAATTTTTTAGAAATAATTGAGCCAATTGATCCTGCACCTATAATTCCGAATTTCACTATTTTCCCTCCTAAAGGATTTGTATATAAAAGAATAATTCTGCTTAAAGTTACACAATTAAATGTTTACCAAATCGCAAACATATGATCATTAGATATGAAAAACGAATTGAATATTTCTTTTACATATACTAGAATAAAATCATTTCTCATCTTTTTAAAGTGGGCAATTAAAATTGCCGTAGTACATTTTTTTGTACTTAACAGTAGAAAGCAGGTGAAAAGGTGTCTAGAATATGTAAGGATGGATTTGACAAAGAGTGTATAAAGGAACAAAGAGAAGTATATGGTATTGCCTATACCCAAAATATGCTTTCAGGACGCTGGAAGTATATTATTCTTTGGTTTTTAAAAACAAAAGAACGTCGTTATAGCGAAATTAAAGCTTTTTTATGGGACATTTCACAAGGTTCTCTTACAAAGCAGTTGAGAGAACTAGAAACAGATGGATTAATTAAGCGAGAGGTTTTTCCTGAGGTTCCTCCTCGTGTAGAGTATTCACTAACCTCAAAAGGGAAAGAATTCATTCCTATAATTGATTTGATGGAAGAGTTCGGGAAGAAGTTTGGGGAGCAGGTAGACTAATTTTACGATAAGAGTCTATGAAGAAATGCATTAAAATAACGGGACAAGAGTTAAAAGATCAAAAGCTGTCTAATATGGCAGCTTTTTTTACTAACTAAGCAGGTTAATACAACAAGATCTTCCTTTTTTCGGGACATTTGCTGGATTAATAATCTTTTGTTTGTTCCATTTACATTCTTTTTCAAATCCGTCTTTACAAAATCTAGCTATCTTTTCACCTGCTTTTTGCTATTAAGTACAAAAAAATGTACTACGGCAATTTAAATTGCCCTCTTCATAAATTAGAATGATGACTTTATCATATTGTATACAAGTTACACTATTTTTTTACAAATAACCCTATCCAACTTAATCAGTTTGAATCTAATATGCAAGAAAGGAAGAATGTCAATATGAATAATACAATTGAATTACTTAGTAATCATACATCCATACGTTCTTTTACAAATCAACCACTGACAGAGGAGCAACGAGAAGCAATCTTTAAGGCAGCTAATCAAACTTCATCTTTCAGCCTTCTCCAGGCCGTTTCTATCATTAGAATTACAGATCCAGATCTTCGAAAAAAAGTGATGGAACTTTCTGCGAATCAGCCTTATATTGAAGAGGCAGCAGAGTTTTGGATTTTTTGTGCCGATTTTAACCGAAATCATCAAATTGCGCCCAATGTAGACCTTGAGTATATTGAATACCTTTTAATAGGTACATTTGATGCTGGGCTAATGGCTCAAAATGCTTTGACTGCAGCCGAATCAATGGGACTCGGTGGTGTATATATCGGTGGAATAAGACTTCATATTACAGAATTAACTGAGGTATTACATTTACCAAAGCATGTGATTCCTTTAGTTGGACTATGCATAGGCCATCCTGCTGGAGAGAAACCCGGACTAAAACCACGTTTGCCTCAATCAATGGTCATGTTTGATAATCAGTACCAGCCACTAGACGAAGAAACTTTAGCAACCTATGATCAACAGATGCGTGAGTATTACCAGAATCGTCCTGTTAAAGCGCCTTTCACAGTGAAAAAAGTAAAGGGATGGAAAGATCATATTGAGGATCATCTGGAAAGAAGCAAACTCCCCTTCATGCTTGAGTATTTAAATAAACAGGGATTTGCTAAAAAATAAATTGGATATTTCTGCAATCCACCCAAATGAGGAAGCGTTTTGACGCTCTTCCTCTTTATGCACCAACTCGATCTGCGGCAATTTTGAAACCACCATTTGAAGCACTGTCTTCATCTACGAAGTGAATTTTTTAATGAGCTAATCCCCAAAACCACTTAGCTCGTAGTGCAATAATCTATTATTATATTTCATTGATAGAAGTCGCATCTGTATGCGACTTCTTGATTTGGACTATACATTATATAAATTCAGGTTCTCTTTACGATCTTTCCCTGGAGGCTTTCCGAACATCTTTCTATACTCTCTATTAAAATAAGAAGGGCTTTCATAACCAACTTGAAAGGCAGCGTCAGCAACCCTCATATCTTTCCCGATAATCAACCGTCTTGCTTCATGAAGACGTAAAGCTCTCTGGTATTGGATCGGAGTCATGGTTGTAACTTGTTTAAAATGGTGATATAAAGCTGATGGGCTAAGGTTTACTTTTTTAGCTAGTCCATCTATCTTTATTTCATGAGAAAAATTATTTCTTAAATAATCCAGAGCAACAGCCACTTCAGATAATTTACTCCCCTTGGCAACAAGGTTTTTTACTGTGTGACCAAGCTTTCCCTGCATAATGCGGTATAGAATTTCCTTAATGATTAAAGGTGCAAGTATTTCTGTATCTTCAGGGGTATGAAGTAGTTTCACGAGTCGGATAAGTGCATCCAGAATGACCTCATCTGTCTGATCAACAAATATTCCTCGCCCTGTAACATTATGATTAGTGCTATGTTGCTTATACTCTTTTGAGACCTCTGCAATTTGCATTAAGTTAAAATTCAATCGAAGACATAAATAAGGTTCCATCTCACTTGCTTTTAAAATTTCCCCGATAACTGGCAGATCGACTGCCACGACTAAGTATTCCCCTTTTCCGTAAAAAAAGTCTTCTCCAATCATAGAAATCACTTTTCTTCCTTGCAGAACAATACACAAAGCAGGTTCATGCATAGTATGTACAGGCACCAGCGGCTTGGCAGATCGAATAAATTCCACCCCAGAGATTGATGTTACGTTCGTACCCTCCTTGGCTGCAAAGGATGACACAAGATTAGTAAGCTCCTCTTCTTTCGATTGCAATTGTTCTTCCAGAGACATGAAATCCCTCCTTTTATAAGGCTTATCGACTCTTGGAGGATAAGGCAAGAATTAAAGAGATACCTTCTACCACTCTATGCTATCTTTCCCTGATACTAATAGTAGAACAGGAAAGGAGTTGATGATGTATGAAAAAAACCACTCATTCTTATGCTGGACTTTGGGTTACCAAAGATCGGTATATCAGGCATGAACTACTGTCCGATGGACGCTATGTTGAAGCTCGCGGCAATGTCGAATGTGCATATATAGGCAATTACCAAATTACAGGTGACCACATTGAATATCAAGATGATACAGGATTCACAGCTGATGGAGATTTTATAAACGGAATTCTATATCACGCAGGGATGGTACTGCATCGTGAAAGAAGCTAAAGATTCCTTAAAGAAAAATTACTTAAAAGAGGATGATACAAAGATGAGTAAAAAGAATAAAGTTGTTCTTGTCACTGGTGGAAGCAGCGGTATTGGAGCAGCAACTGTTGATTTATTAGCTGAGAATGGAGCTACGGTAATAGCAGCAGCGCGGAGAACAGATAAGTTAGAAACACTCGTATCCACTCTTCTCCAAAAAGGATATAGTGCAGATTATAAGCAACTGGATGTCACAGACTTTGAACAAATGCAGCATATCGTCCAAGAAATTATAGAAGCATACGGAAAAATCGATGTCATTGTAAATAATGCGGGTGTAATGCCATTATCTAAATTGGAATCTCTGAAAATCGCTGAATGGAATCGTATGATCGATGTAAATATCCGTGGAGTCCTGCATGGTATTGGAGCAGTTTTGCCTATAATGAAAGAGCAGAATAGCGGACATATCGTCAATATAGCTTCCATAGGCGCATATGAGGTTACCCCCACTGCAGCAGTTTATTGCGCAACCAAGTATGCCGTCCGTGCCATCACAGAAGGCTTACGACAGGAAGCAACGAATAATATTCGAACAACTGTAATTGCACCGGGCGTAACGGAATCAGAACTAGCCGATCATATTACCGATAAACAGGCGAGTGAGGCTATGATCGAATACCGAAGACAAGCGCTTCCTGCTTCTGCTATTGCACATGCAATTTTTTATGCAATCTCGCAGCCAGTAGAGATCGATGTAAGTGAATTAATTGTAAGACCTACTCTATCACTATAAAAGAAGTCTAGTGATGTATCAGAAGTAGAGTCATAAGAAGATGTAAGAAATAAAACTAATATTAATACTAATGAGAAACTGAGTTAGGTAGGGCCGAGAAATTGAACTCGGCCTTTCAGTTTATAGCATTATGGTAATGGAACTACACTGTGTTCGGGTAACTAAGAGGGTGGTTATGCTGACTACAGCAAGTATGGCGAAGAGGAGTGCCATTCATTACCTAGCGTGCCAATTTCCTGCGTAGCATATACAAAGAGGTAAAGCCCGGATATCATATGAATAAAGACCACTGTGGTAACCTCTCAAAAGAGACTATTGATGATATGACAGGGCCGAAGAAGTATCAATGGCATTAATGAACAGTCTATAAGTACATACATAATAAACAAACAGGAACTCTACTAAGTTCCTGTTTGTTTAACTTATCGAAATCACTTAGCGTTTAATCTAAAACTGATAACTCACCTCCAAACAACTTTTCCACTTTATGGTTATATGTCCCCGTTTGGCTTTTATTTTTTTATCAATAACCTTAACAATAGTGTTCATAGCATCTTCCACCAATTTTTTGAAAGAAAAATGCATCGCGACTTTTTAAAAAGTAACGATTTTAAACATCGCAATTTTTTTACAAACATGGTGAGTATCTAGTAAATTAAACGCTGAAAGTCTCCATACTCACCCCAACATGCTTATAAATCCGTGGATGCATACTATCAAGAAAAAATAAGGAGAGTGTAGTATGAGTATCGAAATAAAAGCAGTAACTGATGAGAATCGTGCTGCAATTCTTGCTCTACATGTCAGCGAGAAACAAATATCATATATTGAATCAACAAAAGTATGTTTAGAGGATGCAAAAGAATGTCACTATTATAAACCTGTCGGGCTTTACTATGAAGGAGATTTAGTAGGTTTTGCAATGTATGGATTGTTCCCCGAGTATGATGAAGATAATTTAGATGGGAGAGTTTGGCTTGACCGATTCTTTATTGACGAACACTACCAGGGAAAAGGTTTAGGAAAGAAAATGCTTAAAGCTCTCATTCAGCACCTTGCTGGGCTATATAAATGTAAGAAGATTTATTTAAGTATATTTGAAAATAATATTCATGCTCTACGGCTTTATCAAACGTTTGGTTTTCAATTTAATGAGGAACTTGATTTTAATGGCGAGAAGGTAATGGTAAAAGAACTATAGGTTCTTAAATGGTTTACCATAACGCCATTTTAAAACTAGGCACATTTACTGCCCAAATAAAAAAAGGAAGGTTTAGTCCCTTCCTTTTTATGCACCGACTCGATCTGCGCAATGTTAAAACTGCCATTTGAAGAGCAGTCTTCATCGACAAAATGATCAAATATTATGATACTACTTAACACCATTACAAGTAGTATTTGGCTGATCTTCATTTTCAACTTGAATTAGGATTTTAGCTAGTTGATTTTCAACTTGGTCAACTACCATCGCATCCAGCATATATTCCTCATATGCATTTTCGCCAATTTGCATTCCATTTTTTTTAATGAATTCAATGATTCTGCTGTAGGCATCCTCAATGTCTCCACCTATTTCATATCCAACTGCGTACAGACCTTCTGGCCGTACATAATAATCTATATTCTCTACCCCTTCCTTTACTTTTACATAAAAGTAACTGTAATTATAAAAGTCTTTTTCTAAGATTTGTTCCCGCGCAAATATCCCTCCAATTGGATATCCCTCATCTAATTTATATTGTTGAACCTCATTTATTAATTCTGAAATCGCAGCTGCATACTTTCGTTCCGTTAAGTTTAATGTTTTCCGGCTCAACATGAATTTTTCTTCTTTTAAGTATGCAAAAGAAACGGAGGAAAAATCGGTTTCTAGCGCTTGTTCAGTAAGCGCTACTTTTGTTTGTATGATCGTTTGTATTTGTTTAAGCTCATTTATTTTTTTATCAATCTCAACAGACTTTTCTTTAAGAAGTTGCATGATCTTGTCTGGTGTTTTGCCTTTTAATAGAAACTTTATTTCTTTTAAGGGAACGCCAACCTCTTTAAATAAGCTGATAACTTGAAAAAGCTCAAATTGATGATAGGAATAAAATCGATATCCATTTTCATTTTTAATTTCCGGAGAAAACAGACCAATATCGTCATAATGAAATAAGGTTTGTTTTTTTACATGGCAGAGTTTTGCAAACTCACCCGTTGTAAAATACTTTTTTAAATCTTCGCTCATAAAAACCTCCTTGACTATATGGTAACCGTATACCTTATGATTTGATTGTACTTGAAGAAGCTACACTCTACAAAGAGAAAGAATGGATAATAACGTTCTTACATTCAGTCAGGAAGGAAGTTTTTAGATGAAAAAATCAATAAAAGAACAAAAAACGATATTCATTATACTATTAAGTAACATTTTCATAGCATTTCTCGGCATAGGTTTGATTATCCCAATTATGCCGTCTTTTATGAAAATCATGAATCTGTCTGGTAGCACTATGGGATATCTTGTTGCTGCTTTCGCCATTTCCCAGTTAATTACTTCTCCTTTTGCGGGAATATGGGTTGATCGTTTCGGGAGAAAAAAAATGATTGTTCTTGGATTGCTTGTATTCAGTATATCTGAGTTAATTTTCGGATTAGGGACCCATGTTTCAATATTTTATTTATCGAGAATATTGGGGGGCATAAGCGCTGCCTTCATAATGCCTGGGGTAACAGCATATGTAGCCGATATTACAACCCAGCAAGAAAAGTCGAAAGCTATGGGGTATGTTTCTGCAGCAATTAGTACTGGATTTATTATTGGCCCAGGGGCAGGAGGCTTTATTGCAAGCTACGGTATTCGTATGCCATTTTTCTTCGCTTCCGCTTTAGCATTAATAGCCGCTGCAGCTTCCAGTTTTCTGTTAAAAGAATCATTGTCAAAAGAAGCACGTGAAAAACTTTCGTCCCAAACAAAGGAATCGAGTTTCTTTAAAGACTTGAAAAGATCAATTCACCCTGTCTATTTTATTGCATTTTTAATTGTCTTTGTATTGGCTTTCGGCTTGTCTGCCTATGAAACAGTGTTCAGCCTATTTTCTGATCATAAATTTGGTTTCACACCAAAAAATATTGCGACTATTATTACGATCAGCTCGATTGTGGCTGTAATTATTCAAATCCTATTATTCGACAAATTGATCAATAAGCTTGGAGAGAAAAAGATGATTCAGCTTTGCTTGATCATTGGTGCGGTCTTAGCCTTCGCGTCTACTGTTATGTCGGGATTTTTAGCTGTTTTGCTAGTAACATGTTTTATTTTTCTAGCATTTGATTTGTTGCGTCCAGCTTTAACTACTTTTTTGTCTAAAGTTGCCGGCGATCAGCAGGGTTTCGTAGCAGGCATGAACTCTACTTACACTAGCTTAGGAAATATTTTTGGTCCAGCTCTCGGCGGTATACTATTTGATCTAAACATCCATATTCCTTTCCTTTTTGCTGGTGTAATGATGATGGTCGGTGTAGGTATTACATTAGTATGGAAAGTAAAATGGGATGAAGTTTCAACCATGAATTAAATGCTGTTAGAAAAAAAATTCTGACTTAGATTACATGTTGCAGTAACTGGAGGGTTTATATGTATGAACAATGTCCGAAACTTTCTTACTATAGGAAACTTTATTTGCGGTCTTCTGGGTTTACTTTTTGCTATCCCATGAAATGTATGCAGGAGTAGTCTTTATTCTTTTGGGATTATTTCTTAATTTTATTGGCGGATTATCACCGCAAAAGCTGGGTGCTGTTTCAGATATAGCAAAGGAAATGGACTCATTTGCTGAACTGGTTACGTTTTGCATTGCTCCCTCTATACTTGCTTATATTGTATCATTAAACACTTTGCCCTATATCGGAGTATTGTGTTCACTGGCTTTTAGTATATGCGGGGTGCTTCGTCTCTCTAGAATTAATGTTGAACAAAATAAGCTTACACTGTTTACCGGAATGCCGATTCCTTTCGCAGCAATGTACCTTATCATATTAAGCTTTATGAACCATATGGTATTATTGGCGATTGGAACATGTGGACTTTCTTATTTAATGGTCAGTAAAATAAATTTTCCTCATTATAGAAGATATGCCGCTGAAATTGTTGAACAGATGAGGCAGAAAAGATGGAGTTAGTTCAACAATTTTTCAATTACGGATATATTGCCATTTTTTTAATGCTCGTTCTTGGAATTGTTGGATTGCCGATACCCGATGAAGTCATGATGACAATCGTCGGGCACTTTACGAATATTGGTGTCTTTCATTACGAGGTTGCAATTTTAGTTAGTTTTGTCGGAGCGTTGTTAGGTATGTTCATTAGTTACATGATTGGAAGAAAAGCCGGACATTTTTTTATAAATAAGTATGGAAAGTGGATTGGATTGAAAAAAAGAGAATGATGAAAGTTGAACATTTTTTTCAAAAATATGGACCATATTCTCTTATTTTAGGTTACTTCATTCCCGGAGTCAGGCATATAACTTGTTATTTTTCTGGGATCAGTAAAATGAATGTAAACACATATCTTTTATTTGCGGCTATCGGTGCATTTTTATGGTGCTTCACTTTTATTACCATAGGAAGGGTTATTGGGATTATTCAATTATGATCTAAAAATAGAAAGAGATTCTAAAAAGGGTATCTCTTTTAACATACTTTTTTTGCTTTCATTTCCCCTGTATTAGTATAGCACAGGGGTTTTTTAGATCCTGATAACAGGGCGTTTTGGGGCATAATTATTTTGCCCTTCAAAACTGAAAGGTATATAATAAATATACTTGTATGACAATTAATAATGAATTGAAAGGAGTGATTTTTATTACATTCAATCCTGTTTCCAATAAAAAATTATACATCCAAATTTATAATCAGATCCTTTCGGAAATTCAGTTAGGGTCTTTTAAAGTAGGAGATAAACTGCCTTCAGAAAGGGAACTATGTGCACAGTTTGGTGTTAGCCGCGCACCGGTTAGGCAGGCTCTGAGTGCATTGGAAATGAATGGTGTCATTTATTCCCGCCAGGGGGAAGGCGTGTTTGTTAAGAACACCACTATAACCAATGGGATTTCAGAATCCATGGAGTCAGCATCTCCGGAAGATATTGTGGAAGCCAGAATGCACATTGAGCCTTTAATTATAAAATTTGCTGCTTTGAGAGCGACTGACGAAGATATTCAGGAACTAAAACAGACGATTGAGAAAATGGAAGAAGAAACGCTTTCTGGTGTATACGTTCCTGAAACTGACGAACAATTACATATGGGAATTGCAAAAGCGTCACATAACGATTTATTTATTAGCTTCATGTCAGCCATTACGAATGCTATGAAAAAGCAGGAAATGTGGCGGTTTATCCGAGACCGGACCGTTACTCGTTCCGAATATCGGGAAGTGAATTTTCACGAGCATAAACTGATTATCGAAGCAATTGAAGACCGTAATGAAAAGGAAGCTGTGGAACGTATGACTGCCCACATGCAGAACTTATATGACCGATATTGGAAAAGCTAAGCTCTATTTTGAAAGTGTCCATATGAAGAAGCTTCTCTTTATTAAGATAGGTATGAAAAAATCAGGCGTATAGCAACAGGCTGACTCCCCGTTGTTATACGCCTTTGCTTTCTATTCTCTATGATTTTTTGATTCCAAGCACCCTTGACAAATTCCGTATAACACTTTAACACCTTCAGAACGATGAGCTGTATCGATCACTTCTTGACATACCTGGCATACAATCGTATCTTGTTGCACTTTTAATTCTTTTTCCATGATTATTGCCTCCAGTAGTTTTATTTTATGAATACCTTCATCAAGACAATTTTTAAAAACACATTGATATTTTCAGTTTAAAAACGTCCAAGCAACAATGGTCATTTTTCTATGAAAAGGTTCCCGTATCTTTGATTTTTTCCGATGCAGTCAATCACTGTGTTTAATGAAGTATCAAATCAATCGAGTATCTGTATACGGCAGGTCATGATCATCGGTACATGGAATGCCTGCTACCTTTACGCCCAACCGATACAATTTCTGCGCTCCCTTTAAAAACCCTTCCCCGCCTATAACCACAAGAGCATTTATGCCAGATTCCCATAAGACTGAACCGCCTTTCTTCTCCCTGCGTCCTCCATAAATTCTTGCAGGATCGTGCCGGCTTTATTCGAAATGTGTTCTACATCCGCAAGGGTCAAAGGATGAATCATTCCGTTGACTAAACCTTGATAACAGCTTCGAATCCCCATAATGTCTGCACCAGAGTGATTTTCGGCTTTGACCGCAGCCCGAATAGCTGTATTCATTTCCCATACCTTTTGAAAGGTCAGGAAAATTCCTTTTCTTTCAAAGATGACAGCCGTTATCGACTGTTTTTAGCTAGTTTTTTCTATACTGGATTTGTCTGTGTTATTTACGATAAGCGCTTTTCCTGTCTGTTTAACCAGGAAAACAATAATAAGAGAAGCAAGTATCATGCTGATGCCTAAGGAAATCATACTTATGTTGAAAGAACCTGTTATATCTTTAATGTAACCGACAATGTATGGCCCGAAAAATCCGCCAAGATTTCCGATACTATTGATTAATGCGATCGCCCCACCGGCTGCAGCTCCTGTTAAAAAAGAAGGCGGAATTGCCCAAAACGGAGAATAGGCACCAAAAGCTCCGCATAATGCAATTGTTAAAAATACAAATGCTAAGATAACACTTGAATTTGCTACATAGCTGCTAATGATCATGGCAACAGCACTAACAGTTAAACAAGCCGCTACATGCCAGCGCCTTTCGTTTTTCTTGTCAGAATGATTCCCAACCAAAATCATGACTACAATGGCGCAGGCATACATAAACCCTAATAGCCAGCCCATTCCCTGCGTGCTTAGAGAAATAGTTTCAGATAATCCTTGTGAGATTGTCGGCAAGAACATATTAATGCCGTAATATCCAACCATCCAGCAGAAATAGCTGGCAGATAGAATTAACACATCCCGATCTTTTAAAGCTTGAGCAAAGGTGTAGTGCTTTACCTGTTCTTTTTCGAATTTTTCTTTTGTTGTGATATGAATAAGCCACTGCTTTTCATCTTTATCAAGCCATTTTACATCTTCAATTTTGTCATCCAGGTAAAAGAATGCAATAACACCAAGAATAAGTGCTGGAATCGCTTCTATAATAAATAGCCACTGCCAGCCAGACATATCAAGCCAATCAATTCCTAAGAGAAATGTAGATAGTGGAGAACCTAATGCATTCGCACCGGGGATCGCCAGCATAAACCCAGCAATTGCTTTAGCATGATGTTTCGTTTGATAAAATCCGCTCAAATAAAAGACCATACAAGGATAAAAACTAGCTTCTGCTGCGCCTAATAAGAAACGCGCTGTATAAAACTGCCATGGTTCTTGCACAAAAGCCATTAATACCGCGATGATAGCCCAAGTAATCATAATCCGGCTGATCCATTTTCTCGCACCGATTTTTGTCATTATGGCACTTCCCGGAACTTCTAATAGGAAATAACCTAAAAAGAAGATTCCAGCCCCTAGTCCAAATACAGCATTTGAAAACCCTAGATCTTCATTCATCTGAAGTGCAGCAAATCCGATGTTCACGCGGTCTAAAATAGCGATAATAAAACATAAGGACAAAAATGGAATTAAACGCAGTGTTACTTTACGAGTAGTTGAACGCTCTAATGCTAGCTGATCCAATATGATTCCCCCTTAACCTTGTTTTGACCATGCCCCGTACTAAAGCTTAGAATTAAACCGATCACCAGTTTTCGGAAAATCTGATTGTTAAAAATTCTTTCTGTTTTTGTTAAGCGCTTACAAAATGTTTCTCATGAAGAATAATAGCTATCAGCATTCTATTTTTATAGAAGAGGGTCAGGCATGTTTAACATGCCCGCTCGCATAGATCCATTAGTCCATATGTGAACCGCCGTTAATATCGATTTCTTCCCCTGTGATGTAGGATGCTTCTTTAGTAGCCAAGAACGTAATTGCGGCTGCGATTTCTTTCGTTTCACCTGGACGCCCCATCGGAATACTGTCAATGACCTTTGCTGCATCTTCTTTAGGAAGGGACCTCCAAATGTCAGTATTGACAAGACCTGGTGCTACGCAATTTACAGTTATACCATCCTTCCCCACTTCCCGGGCGAGGTTTTTGGAAAAGCCTAATACAGCTGCTTTTGAAGCGGAATAATGAGCTCCGCCAAAAACGCCGCCGCCCCTTTTTGCAGACACAGAAGATAGGTTGATAATACGGCCATATTGCTGTTTTTTCATTGTTTCCAAGACTGATTGTGTGCACAAGAACAAACCAAACATATTGACGTTGAATACTTTTGTCATATCTTCCAGTGTCATGTCCTGAACCGTTACTTTTTGAGAAATTCCCGCATTATTCACTAAAATATCGATGCGGCCGAACGCTTCAAGCGTTTTAGCCACCATCTGGTCAATTGATTCTTTATTTGTAACATTAACTTCTACACCAATCGCTTTTCCTCCATTTTTCGTAATAGCTTCTACTGTGTCCTGAATGCCACCCTGATTGATATCTGCTACTATAATAGAAGCCCCCTGTTTGGCAAGAGTTAATGCAATGGTTCGACCGATTCCTTTTTCAGAACCACTTCCTGTCACTATAGCTACTTGATTATTTAATGTAAACATAGCGTACTCCTACTTTCATAGTTTATTATCTAAGCATTTCTTTCGCTGTTTTTATAATGTTTTCGATAGTAATGCCGTTGATTTCCAACAGCTTCTCATAAGGGGCTGATTCTCCAAACCGGTCTTGCACCCCGATTCGTTTGACTCGTCCCATCCCTTCTTCCGCTGCTACTTCACATACAGCACTTCCCAGTCCGTTCAGGATGTTGTGATCCTCTACAGTCACGATATTGCCGATATCCAGACACTCAACCACGGCTTCTCTATCCAAAGGCTTGATCGTATGCATATCTAAAAGTGTTGCAGAAATCCCCTGTTCTTCTAGCTTTTTGACCGCTTCTAAAGCAAGATATACTGTATCGCCATTCGCAATGATCGCAATATCTTTCCCGGTCTTTAATTTCTTGGCTTTTCCAATGATAAATTCTTCATTTTCATCGTAAATAACCGGCACCGCGTCTCTAGTAAAACGCAAATACATTGGACCATACGAGTTCGCTGCCTGTCTGATCAGTTTTCTTGTCGAGTGGTAGTCAGAACCCATGATCACAGTCATATTTGGGAATGACCTTAAAACACCCATATCTTCAATTGCCTGATGGCTGCCGCCATCGTTTCCTGGTGTTAATCCGCCGTGCGAGCAGGCAATCTTCACGTTCAAGTTTGGATAACATACCTCTTGTCGAATTTGTTCTGCCATGCGCAGCGAGCCGAAGACGGCGTAAGTGCTTACAAATGGGATTTTACCTGTTGTCGCCAGACCTGCTGCCAGGCCGGCACCATTCTGTTCCGCAATCCCGACGTTCACATGCTGATTAGGGAGCTGTTTTATGAATTTTCCTGTTTTGCATGATTTGCCGATATCGATATCTATTACGTAAATATTTTTATTTTCTTTTCCCAATTCAACGATTTCATCACCAAAAGCTTCCCGTGTCGCTTTTTTCGTGACTAATGCTTTTTCGGTTTGGCTCATGATCTTAAACCTCCTGCCAGTTCCTCTAATGCTTGTTCATATTCTTTCTCATTTGGTGCTACCCCGTGCCATGAGCAGATATTTTCCATGTAAGAAACACCCTTGCCTTTAATCGTGTCTGCTACAATGCATGTTGGCTTTCCATTTTTCGTTTTTGTTACTTTGTCTAATGTCTCTACAATTTCTTCCATCGAGTGTCCGTCAATTCGCTTGGTTTCAAAACCGAATACTTCGAACTTTTTCTCGATGTCTTGCAGTGGCATTACTTCATCACAGAATCCATCAATTTGCAGGCGGTTATTGTCGACAAAAACAATTAAGTTATCAAGGCTGTATTTTACTGCGGTTTGAACCGCTTCCCAAATTTGTCCTTCTTGGCATTCACCGTCGCCTACCATAGCGAATACCCGGTAATTTTTGTCGTCCCGTTTGCCTGCAAGCGCCATACCGACGCCACAGGAAAGCCCTTGGCCTAGTGAGCCAGTTGAAATATCGATCCCTGGGCATTTCTTCATATCAGGATGACCTTGGAAAGGCGAGCCGTACTGTCTTAATTTGTATACGTTTTCATATGGGACAAAGCCTCGCATCGCTAAGGCAGCGTATTGAATAGGTGCCACATGGCCTTTCGATAAGACAAAACGGTCCCGGTCTTCCCACTTAGGATTTTTTGGATCTATATTCATTTCTTTAAAATAAAGGGCAGTGATGATATCAGCAGCGGATAATGAACCTCCTGGATGCCCGGACTGCGCTTCGTATACCATGGTAATCGCTGTTTTCCTAAGCTCAATGGCTTTTTCTTTTAGTTCCGCAATACTTACTTCTTTCACTCCGATCACCTCAGTCATGATTTAAGATACAATCTTATATTCTTAGTTACTTGTTCACTTGTATTACAAGTAACTTATGAGAACACTATACAATTCTTGAAAGCGTTTGTCTACCGATTTTTGAAAATTTTAAATTTAATCAATTATGCTTTAAAGGCTTAGCTCATTTTCATATCCTCACCCTGGATCTCTTTCTATAAAGGAGTATTTGTCAGCTCGTGGCCCCTCGTTGATTTTTACCTTCAGCATGCACCACCTTTGATGTTATAGCTGTTTGTCCAAATGAGGTGAATTTCAATAAGTATGAAAACAAATTAAAAAAACACCGATAATTTGAAACCATCGATGTTTTCTCGAACATTTATTGTGCCCCTAGGCCTCAATACAGTGAAAGCTTATCATCTTTTACAATAGCCCGGCATTTCAAGCATGTGAAGTCATTCATTACACCCAATAGCATCATTTTGGCCGCTGCTTTTTAGAGTATAAATAAACAACTAAATTATTGGGGCCGTATGCACATGTCACTGATTTGCATGTCTGTTAGAATAACTAACCTTCTATTAAAGACGCATAACACACAGGAGATAACTAGGTTTTTCCTGTGTGTTGTTTTAAAATTAGCTTTTTTATATGCACCATGTTATTTTATTTAAACTTTCTGTGCTTGGGCTTCCTTGTTTGAACGCTTATTCCCCTTATAGATAAAATACAGGGAAATAATCATAAATAGCAATGCGAAAACACGTTTAATATCTAATTCTATGACTAAACTATTGAACCATCCAAAATGATCAATCATTACCCCAATGACAAGTTGGCCAGCTATACCAGCAATATTAGTTGCAATAACCCCTATTCTTGGAACGGCTATGACAGTTAGCAGCAAATATGCCGTACCCAAAAATGCTGCACTTAATTGCCATTTAGGCGCTTCTAGAAGTCCAAGCACATTCCCGCTGCCAAAAAATAAAATGAAAATCGTAAGAAACATTGTTCCAGTGAGAAAGGTTAAAAATGTTGTTTCAATTGTTCCAGCTTTTCGGCTAAATGTACCATTAATAGATGATTGTGCGCTTAATGTGAGACCGCCAATCAATGTGAATAAAATCATAAATAACCCCATTATTAAAGACCTCCTAGTTTATTAAAATAAGTGCAATAATCATTGAAATTACGGCGAAAATCTTTTCTTTATTAACCCTTGTTTTCTTACTTCCAAGCCATCCAAAATGTTCAATCACCATACTCATTACCAATTGCCCGATAATGACCGCAACCATGGTGATACCCACACCAACGAATGGAACACTTACAACAATAGAGGTTAAATAAACAACACCCATGACACCCCCAAGTAATGACCATTTAGGTGCTTTCAATGTATAGGAAAGCTCTCCTTTTCCAAAAAAGAGCCACAATAGCCCCATAATAATTGAGCCCATAAAGAAGTTATAAAAACTTGTTTCTATTTGTCCAATTGTTTTTCCTAGCTCGGCATAGATAGCTCCTTCAAAGCTAAGTGCTGCTCCAGCCAATAGGGCAAGTAAATAAGATATAAAGCGCATATCAAGATCTCCTTTTTCGTATATTTGTATATCCAGAAAAACAGATATAATTTGGTAAAAAAAACAGAAATCAACATAAATCAGATTTCTGTTTTAAAATATTTAGCTACCTGTTGAATAAATTCTTCATTACGCCTGTAGTAAGTCCATTGTCCATGACGAATCGACTCAAGCAGACCAGCTTTTTGCATCATGTTTAAGTAGCTGGAAACGGTAGATTGAGAAACTTTGGCTTTTTCTTGAATATCCCCAACACATACTCCGCCTTTGTAACTTACCTCCTTTGGCAAATGAGCGCCTTGTTTTGGGAAATGCTTCTCGGGTTCCTTCAACCACTGCAGAATATTGAGTCTTGTTTCGTTAGATAACGCTTTGAATACGTCAATAGGTTCCATGCGTGTAATTCTATATCTAGATTTCCCGATATGTCAAGTTGAAAGCAAAATAAGATATATCATAGGACAAAAAAATCAGGAAAAGTAGATCATTGTTCTACGTTTTGCAGTTCAAAACAGAACCGCTACACAAATCGTAAAGAATAAGCTTTTCACTTTGCACTATGCCCTAAACTTTTCAAAGCCATTTCAGTTAGTAAGAAAGCCAATTAGCTTTCGACATGTATTTGATCCCTACGTCAAGGGTGCAAGCCCTCAAAAAAAGGGCAGGCCTCCCCACAGAGAATCTCTAGAACCTTTATATGTATTCTCCAACTTATTCTTTCAATACTCACATTATGATTAATTTTGAATCGGTTAACTTCCCATCTCATTTTCTAAGAATATGATAGTTGATCGAGGAAATAACTGGTCATGTTCGTCTCTTCCCACAAAAGAAAAGCTTCGTCTCTGCAAGGATTTCGTGGTTTTGGCATTACACCCTCACCCACCCCTGGATCTCATAATTGAGTTTTAAATATTATGAATTATTCCATTTAGGTTAAAAAATAAAAAATCAATTAAACTATCATCACTATCGAATGAGCTCGCTCAGCATATCATGTACTATCCTCTTTTAAGGAAGGTGATGTTATGCGGTCATTTCCATTAATAGTGGTGCTATTCATCCTGTTAATCATCGTTGGGACATCTTTCTTCGGTGGCTATTAAGAACTCACCTTGCCCCATATCCATCAGACGCCATAAGAAATCTTTGTGGCGTTTGTTTTGTTATGTGATTAACTCACCATATACTGATAAAGTTTCTGAATCAGGAAAATATTAAAATCTACTGTAATGTGGACAGCTAAACAGACTGTCCTAAAGGTGTCGTTCGTTTTTACCTAGAGAGGGATTTAACTAATTAAAGCACATCCTTGACCTACTTCCTTCTTCATCGTTTTCTATTACTTGATACTCTTTCTCCCAAAAATGTGCATTCTTTATCCCAAGTTTTTTTGGATCAAAGACTGGATCTCTCCCCTCCTTTTTTTGCTCCTCATAATCTCTTAGTACTTTTAAAGCCGTTTTCGTCATGAATAAGATGGCTATTAAATTCAGCCATGCCATACTTCCCATTCCAAGATCTCCGAGTGCCCATACGATTTCATCCGTTTGCACACTGCCGTAAAATATCATAACGAGCAAAATGAGTTTTAAAGGATACAAGATGAATTTATAAGATTTTTCTCGATTTTGATGAATAAAAGCTAAACAAGTTTCGGCTTTATAGTAGTATGACTTGAGGGTAGTAAAACCAAAGAAGAACAGAGCAATAGCTAAAAAGGCTGCACCAGAACCAGGGATGACTGAATCAACAGCAAGTGAAGGATAAGCAGAAGGGTCTTTTCCAGCAACAGCGTGTGACGTGATGAAGTTCCTCCATCAAGGGATCAATTATCATTCCCGTTATCAGTATGGTAACTTGATATACTTTTCCATCTGTTTGGATGCATGAGATTCAATATATTGATAAAGTTTTTAATAATATTCATCATAATTTTTTGCAGACCAATCAAATGCGATACATACATATTCACCGGACGGGATCGTATCTAATCTTATGTTTTTTCTCCTATGTCTATCTTTTTTCCATTGCAAACAGTTGTATAAATACTAGTGCAATAAATGTCCCGAGAATCCTTATAGGACTTGAAATCATAAATGAATCCATAATAGTTATCTACTACATCTTCTAAAAATGGCAACTGGTTTGGACATAGTAAAGGGAAAAGCTTAATCTTTTTAGCATATTATAGCACTTCAAGGTTTTAGATATTATATACCCTCTCCCTCATCTGTCGCTTACTTTGCTTTAGTTAACATGTAGCTTTGTTTTATCATATCGTATATGTCTTCCTCTGGAACAGTTCCGTCGAGAATGATAGAATTCCAATGATCTTTATTGAGATGAAATGCTGGAACTACTGAAGTGTATTTGTGTCTCCAGAAATCGAGAAAACCGGATTCGCACTTCACATTGATCCAAATATGATCATCTTTTTCAAATATCCACGCAAACACTTTCCTGTTTGTAACGTGTCGCATTAATGTCCAATTCTTATCTCGAAACGGATAATCTTCATATGCATCTTTAAAACTCAAACAATAATCAATTGCTTCCTCTCTATTTTTCATTGGTTGCCCTCCTTCAACATATAGCTGCCTTTAACTACTGATTTCCTCTACTTTATTTAACCAAAATGAATAAGTGAGCACTATCTAAATCATACCTCTATACGATTTCCAGCGTATAAAAAAATCTTCCAACCACTGTTAGTTGCTTTTTTCAATGTTTTGCTATGTTCCTACTCAAATGGAGCATTGAACAAATAGAAGCTCTCGTTGATACTCCTGCTTCTGTATTTTTTCCGGCGAACCGTCAGCCTGTTCACCAGCATACTCATCATAACGAGCACCGATAAACCAAAAAAGCTGGTGCCAACTTAGCACCAGCATGAAAACATATTCTTTATGGAGTAAACCCCCTCCAAGTAATGACCATTGCACGCTTGGATGCAAACCTAATTTGCCTTGACTTTTAATTGGATACTGTTGGACTTATAGACGATCTTCACTTTGTACTTGCTTGGCAATCCTACGGTCTCGATGGAAGAAAATGATCCATGACGCTTATGATAGGTAATGATTGTAGATCCGTCTGCCGGTACATAATTGTTCGAAAAATGGAGTCGTAATGTTCCTTTCATTTTTGCCTTGCCCTTAATGTGAAGCAGATCATTTTTCCCGCTGAGATTCAGCTCAAGTATACCCTTGGCAGATTGTTTATAGTCTCCTCCGATGATCAGTTTTCCTGACACATCTTTCTTCAGGGTGCCTCCCTTGTTTGACACATCACCTCTCCCAAAGGCTGTCTTCGAGTCGCCCTCAAGTGTTCCTTGATCAATCCGTGTACCGCCGGAATATGTATTGTTCCCCTCCAGCTTTAACGTGCCTGTCCCCTTTTTAGTCAGCTTTCCGGTGCCGGAGATATCGTTGCGCCAGCGATCCATTGCATGGAAGCCGCCTTTTGAAGAATCCATATTGACGGTAACGTTTTTGGTAAAAGCGCCATATCCATCGGTGGCCGAAAAGAGATTAAGCCGTCCCCATCCTTCAGCGTCATCAAGAACAGGATAGCCGGAAGGAAGACCGGTAGTAGCTAAAATCCAGCGGCGCTGCGTTTTATCAAGATAAGGAAAACGGGTTTCCAGCAGAACTTCAGCTCCTTTAGGAACCACCATTGGTTTAGCAGTTGGATTGATTTGTCCAAATCCGTATGTCAATCGTTGAATATATTGTTTTTTATTCATGTCATAATCGCTGAATCGATCTTCCGCTGTACCAGTTTGTGTTAACAACTTACTGTGAGCTTCATCATAAGCAGCCTTTTTCAAACGATTATTGGCTGGATCAGATAAAATAGCAGCGGCCAAGCCAGTTGCCATGACACGTCCTCCCATTACATCAAGCGGGGAATGCATACCGGCAACAATGCGGTTATTGCCGAGCTCCGAAGCCCGGGTAAGGAGTTCCTGATAACGCTCCGGTACGGCATAAGCCATAGCAAAAGCGCTGAGATATGCGGCATTCGTATGTCCGCTGGGAAAACCTCCGTCTTTGCTCGGATCAGGATTGATAGCAGGAACAAGGGTCGGAACAAGAATCGAATTGCTTTCCCAGCGAAACGGGCGGGGATATTGAAAGTATCCCTTAGCCGGATTCGTTGAAGAATAGGGGCCGCGTAACGTATTGACCAAACTCACGATGCTGCCGAGACTGGAGCTCGTGCTGCCAGAATTGGTTCCTTCATCATGATATTTTTTTATTGTGGCATCTTCCGGGATACTGTTAATCGTTGTCGTCGCGCCCGCATTCATTCGATATACATCGGTAAGCGGACCGAGACCCTCAATCACACTGTAGCTCTGATTCCTCCGATCATCAAAATATGCAGCTTTTTCCTCGCTGAAAGTGCGCCGTTCAGCAATGTCAACAACTTTTTGAATGTTGGCATCCAACACGCTGCTGTTCAGTTTTACGCCACTATCCCAAGTACTTCCGGGAGTCCAAAGATTTTGAAATTCTGAAAGTACCCCGATCGATGGATTGGCATTCACTGTAGTATTAGCAGAGCTGTTATTTTTGTAATGATCTACGAAGTATCCGGAAGCAGGGGGCGGCGGCGGAGTTACTGTTTTTGCTTTCGCTGTTGTGCTCGCATAACATACACTCACAGAACTTTGAAATAATATTAGAGAAAATAAAGCCACTACTACATGCTTCTTCATCTTTAGTAATTTCATTTTTTCATCATACTCTCCCTTACCCTTAATCCTATCTCCAAAAAGCTTTTTCCTAATCGTCACGTTATTTTAATCGTATCTTAACTTTGTTAATGAAATAACGTTGTTTTATTAATGTTTTGTTTATTTTTCAATGAAGTTGTAGTCGCCGTCGAGCGGAGAGAAAGAAACGGAAGAAAAAGGGCAAAAAAAGCTGCTGACTAGGAGTCAGCAGCTAACACAGATGGCATCTAAGCATCAATCTCCATAAAGGACTAGTCGTGTTTCCCCAATCTATCAATTTTCCACAGGGATGATCGTTTGTGTAAAAGAAATACTATACTTCATGGTCATGTTACACCTTAATTAATGCGCCATCATCTCATGGGTAATATCGTGTCCGTCCATTTCTGACGGGTAGTAGGTAGGCCAGTTTTTGACTTCATCAAGTAAAGCTTCACGGTCGTCACCCCAATACAGATGGTAATGACTCGCTTTAGTCGGATAGATACTATGATCACTAAACTGAATATACTGAGGAAGTCCTTCAGTTTTTTTAGCTAGTTTGAATATGTATCTTACCCCTCTATTGCCCGCATCATATGTTAGAATTTCGTACCCATCATACGTATACTTACCAGAATATTCTTTTCCATTTTTAAAGAACGTTACAGTATCTTGTTTGATTAAGATACGGTCAACATCTGTTTTATACCCTTTTTTATAATACTCTTTATATTCTTCAGCTGTCTTGTCACCTTCATGTTCTGATTTATATGAAAATACTTCATCAAGAGTACCATCTTGCAGGTATGGATATACAGATTGCCAGTCTCCTTCCCAATCAGAAAGTGACCGATCCTTTACTTGACTGTCTTTAAAATAGCCTTCAGAAATTTTTTCTGTTTCTTCATCATGTGCATGACTATGATCGTGATCATGATGATGATGATGAGATTCTGATGTTTGCTCTTGCGTTTTAGAAGAGTCTTCTTCAACCGCTGAGGATGATGCTGTTTTATTAGACTCACCTTTAGATGAACCTGAAGTCTGACATCCTGCCAATACTAGTAATGAACCAATCGCTAATATCCCTAACCTCTTTGCAAATAAAATTCCCATTACGACACTCCTTCTCCTCAAAACGAAATTATTACGATTTGTATTATACATTTATCTTATGCAAAGATCAAAGGGAAAATGAGATGTTTTCATGATTTCATCATCTTACTTTCTGCCCTCTTGACTGTTCATACAAATACAAACACAATTTCCTCGGTCTTTCATTTATGTACTTAAAGTTATCATTAATGAGTGGGCTATCCTAGCGATTGAGTTATTTATAAACAGGAAAAACCACACCAACAAAGTTGGTATGGTTCATTCAGATAGGCCCTAAAGAAGAGACTCTATTGTACGGAGTATACAGCTAGTTGCATCGGTAACCGACCGGGCCGTCTGAGCCTGTGTAGACATATGTGTCAGAAACATATCCAATATTTACGACACCCCGAGAATCTTTCCACTGGATTTGATCCCAAATATTACTCGTTCCATACTTCCCTGTAACAGTTGTTCCGTAAGCATAACAATAGTAAGGAACACGCGAGCCGCTTGGAATGGAAAGCATAATAGGATAATTTGTACCTGGACCGCTGCGCATATTTACAGGCGCACCGCTGCTAGTTGAAACAGTAAAGTACTGAACAGCAAGTGCCTGATTGGAAAAAATGAATAATGATGCAATCATAACGGTTAACATACTCAGCATTTTCAGTTTAGCCAATGTCATCCCTCTTTCTTCAATTCCTTCATTTTAAGAACGATAAAACATATGCTACCAGCTGCATTTAGGAACAACCGGACCGTCTGAGCCTGTATACATATATGTATCAGAGACAAATCCAGGAACGATCTCCCCGCTGGCAAGTGTCCGCTCTGTGTAATTCCAAATATTACTCGTTCCATACTTTCCAGTTACAGTTGTACCGGTTTTGTAGCAATAGATCGGGATGCGGGTTCCGCTCGGAATAGTCGTTACAATCGCCCAATTTGTACCTGGGCCGCTGCGCATATTTACAGGTGCACCGCTGCTTGTTGAGACCGTATAATACTGAGCGGCAAGTGCATGGCTAGAAAAAATGAGCAATGATGCAATCATCACCGTTAGCGTACTTAGCATTTTTAGCTTATTCACCTTATACTATCCCCCTTATAATACGTCTGCTTTCTTACATCCAGTAAAAGAAATTACCTTTCAGAAAACCACGCCCCTCCCCTTCCATATATTTATCAATGTACCATAAACTAGATCTTTAAAAAGTGGAATTACTCCTATGTTTTCGACAAAAAAAAAACGTGACATTTTGCATCTTCAGAATGTGCAAATATGAGTCCATTTTTAATAAGACAAGGCTTTTATACACTTTTTGTGATTAAGCGGCGCAACAGAAGCTGTTTAGATAAACAATTGTGCTTGATGAGAATAAAGCGACTTGTAATCATTCCGTATATGTTATTTTTAGCGGAGAAACGTTCTTTCTGTATGCTACACCCTAATTTCGGGAAATGTAACGATGATTAAAGGAGGTTAAATCACTATGGATCATCAAACATTAGCTGCTCACGAGGCTGTAGACTTACATGAAATCGTTAACTTTAAAACACTTTGTATAGCGAAATCGAAGTTAATGCAAGGACTTGTATTTGACCAAGATCTTAAGGACTTGATGCAAAAAGATGTGCAGCAGTCCATTCAAGATCTTACTGATTTACAAACGGTTTATGAGCGCGCACCATTTCAGGCCCCTGTCCCTCAAAGCCGTCCAACGCCAATCATCAATTGAAAGGAAGGTAAGCCCCTTTGAATCATGATCACTTAGACCCTATTAATTCGCTACATGTGCCTGAACTTGCAGACACTACATTTGCGATGGATTTTCTTATACGAGTAAAAGAAGGCGTGAGAAATACTGCTGTAGCTTTGACTGAAACCGCTTCACCAGATGTAAGAGCCCTGCTGCGAAAACAGCTGATGCAAGGAATCGCGATGCACCAAGAGATTACGGAACTGATGATAAGCAAAAAATGGTTCCATCCGTATGAGCTGAGCGAACAGTATAAGCTGGATCAGCTCTCTGCAAAAAACACGATCATGGTCGGTAACATGAACCTTTTTCCTAAAGAAACAAATCGAAAAGGGATGTTTGACCGGACACCTGATGAACACTAACACTGGAGGTTTTACAGCATGAAGGCAGTAACGTATCAAGGCATCAAAAATGTTGTTGTCAAAGATGTGCCAGATCCAAAGATTGAAAAGTCCGATGACATGATTATAAAAGTCACCAGTACAGCCATTTGCGGATCAGATTTACATTTAATCCATGGATTGATTCCCAATCTGCATGAAGACTATGTCATCGGCCATGAACCAATGGGAATCGTTGAAGAAGTTGGACCAGGAGTTACAAAGGTGAAAAAAGGGGACCGTGTCATTATTCCTTTTACGATCGCCTGCGGTGAATGCTTTTTTTGTAAAAACCAACTGGAAAGCCAATGTGATCAATCTAACGACAATGGAGAGATGGGCGCCTATTTCGGCTACTCAGAGCATACCGGCGGTTATCCAGGCGGGCAGGCAGAGTATTTAAGAGTTCCATTTGCCAATTTTACTCATTTTAAAATTCCTGAAACCTGTGAGGAACCCGATGAGAAATTAAGCGTGATTTCCGATGCCATGACCACCGGCTTCTGGAGTGTTGACAATGCAGGGGTAAAAGACGGCGATACAGTTATCGTTCTTGGCTGCGGACCAGTCGGCCTGTTTGCTCAGAAGTTTTGTTGGCTAAAGGGGGCAAAACGTGTCATTGCAGTTGACTATGTAAACTATCGCTTACAACATGCAAAACGAACCAATAAAGTCGAAATCGTTAATTTTGAAGACCATGAGAATACAGGGAGTTTCTTGAAGGAAATCACCAAAGGCGGAGCGGATGTTGTCATTGACGCTGTTGGGATGGATGGGAAAATGAGCGACCTCGAGTTCCTCGCCAGCGGATTAAAGCTTCATGGCGGAACAATGAGTGCATTGGTCATTGCTTCCCAAGCCGTTCGCAAAGGAGGAACCATACAAATTACAGGAGTGTATGGCGGCAGATATAACGGTTTTCCGTTAGGTGATATCATGCAGCGAAACATCAATATACGCTCTGGACAAGCTCCGGTGATCCACTACATGCCATACATGTTTGAATTAGTGTCGACGGGTAAAATTGATCCGGGAGATGTCGTAAGCCATGTCCTGCCGCTTAGTGAAGCCAAGCATGGTTATGATATTTTTGATTCAAAAATGGATGATTGTATAAAAGTTGTGTTAAAACCTTAAAAAACGGAGGTGACAGAAATGGAATACGCCTTACATGAAGTGCTAGAAGTCCAAGAAATGACTGCATTTAAGACACTTTGTTTAACAAAATCCAAAACAATGAAGGCGCTGGTATCTGATCCGAAGCTAAAAGAAATCATGCAGCAAGACGTTGACACTACCACACGGCAGCTACAGGAATTTGCCTCTATTTTATCTAATGCAAAGCATGAATGAGGAGATGAATGATTAATGAATCCTATCATTGAATATCTGACTGGCATGAACGTTTTAACAGACCAAATCATTGCCATGGACTTATTGATTGCAGCAAAAAACGGAGTCAGAAATTATGCGATGGCCGCAACGGAAGCTGGTACGCCTGAAGTGAAAGAGATCCTTACCCGGCATTTAGAGGAAGCCCTCGATATGCACGAACAAATCTCAAGCTATATGATGGAAAAGGGCTGGTATCATCCTTGGAACACAGATGAACAAGTGAAGCTGAATTTACAAAATATCGAAACCGCGATTCAGTTGCCAACCCTTTAACCTCTTTTGATTTGCTGAGGAACAGTATTGATTGACCACAACTGTCCCTCAGCTTCTGTTTTTTAAAAGTTGGATCATCATGAGTAGACCGTTTTTAACCTTCGACATTTGTTTTTATGTTTATAGATAAATTAATTACTCGTAAACCCGCTTCTTCCCAGCTGGTCTTCTATCGCTTGCAAAGCCTGTTCCTCGTCAATCCCTTCAGCTCTGATTTGAATGTAAGTACCAGGTGTAATGCCTAATGACATCACATCAATAAGGGACTTGGGCGGATTTTTTAGATCAACGGATTCCTCCTCATATAAAAGATAGATGTGAGCGTGAAACTTGCAGGCTGCACGAACCAACAAAGTTGCTGCACGGGCAAATCCTGTACTTGCAATAATTGTATACTGTTTTTCAATCATGCTTCCCTGCTCCTTATCACCATATTAGCGGCATTTAATGGTGGCCGACTATCGGATGGGGTACATATGGTTCTTCGAGAAACGCCATTTCTTCAGATGTTAACTTAACGGATAGAGCTCTGACAGCATCTTCGAGATGAGACATTTTCGTAGCACCAATAATAGGAGCTGCTACTGGCTTCTTCTGCAGCAGCCAAGCAAGCGCGATATGGGTTCGGGAAACCCCGTGTTTTTCTGCGATTGCCGCAAGCCGTTCCACGACCAGCCGGTCAGCATCAGCAGTACCATCGTATTTTGATTTCTGGATTTGATCGGTTTCGGAGCGATGCGTTGTTTCAGACCAATCACGGGTCAATCTCCCAGATGCGAGCGGGCTGTACGGAGTCACTCCAATTTTTTCTTCTTTGCAAAGCGGCAGCATTTCCCTCTCCTCTTCACGGTATATCAGATTTAAATGATTCTGCATCGACACAAATTTGGTCCATCCATTCTTCTCTGCAACATGTAATGCTTTCTGGAACTGCCATGCATACATTGCAGAAGCACCAATATACCTTGCCTTCCCGGCCTTCACCACATCATGCAATGCTTCCATCGTTTCTTCAATAGGTGTGTGGTAATCCCAGCGGTGGATGATGTAAAGGTCCACATAATCTGTTCCCAGTCTTTTAAGACTTTTATCAATTTCACTCATAATCGCCTTTCGTGAGAGGCCGGCACCATTTGGGCCCTCATGCATTCGCTGATGAACCTTCGTTGCAAGCGCGATTTCATCTCGATTGGCATAATCCTTTAACGCTCTGCCAAGTATTTCTTCACTTGCTCCCATTGAATATACATTCGCAGTATCAAAAAAATTGATGCCAAGCTCAAGCGCTTTTTTGATGATGGGGCGGCTATTTTCTTCATCGAGTACCCATTGATGAACCCACTTTTCTGCTGCACCAAAGCTCATACACCCCAGACAAAGCCTGGAGACATCTAAACCGGAATGTCCAAGTTTTACATAATCCATTTCTTGAGTCCCCTCTTTCCTTGTATCTGCTTCTCATTATGCAATGAATGAAAAAGCAACCGTTATCCCATTTGTATCAAATGATTGCCTAATTCTCTCACAGCCAATGACACAATTTGCAAACAAGCTTTATAATGAAAAATATCAAGATGAAGGAGAATGACATATGTCTGTGCGAATAGCCCAACAACAGGAAGAGCTTGCCAAACTCATTGAACGTTATTCATCTCGGGACGGTATTCACAAGACTGCTGTTCCGTCTTTATTTTTCATCAGTGAATCTCATGCTTCCGAACCGGTTTATAGCGTTTACAAGCCGTCATTTTGTGTTATCGTTCAAGGTGAAAAAGAAGTATTGCTTGCAAAGGAGCGCATTAGGTACAGTCCTGCTGACTACCTTGTGGCATCTGTTAACTTGCCGGTTGCCGGGCAAGTGATAAAAGCTTCATCTGATGAGCCTTATTTGGCTCTAAAACTTGAATTTACTCCGAGCCAAGTCTTAGAGGTTTTAAGTGATTCTACCTTTCAAGCAGGGCTAAAAAAACACACGAAGAGAGCTATGTTTGTCAGTAAAATAGAGCCAGCTTTGCTGGATGCAGTTCTCAGGTTGGCCTCTTTGCTGGACACCCCGAAAGACATCTCAGTACTAGCCCCTATATTTACAAAGGAAATTCTTTATAGGGTTCTGCAAGGGCCGCATGGACGCACCTTGGAGCAAATCGCGATTGAGGGTAGCTATACCTATCGAATCCAAGATGTCATTGAACACATCATGAAAGACTTTGACAAGCCTCTTCGAATTGAAGAGCTTGCAGATATAGCGAATATGAGTGTTTCTTCCCTGCACAGGCACTTTAAAGCTGTGACGGCTATGAGCCCGATTCAGTTCCAAAAACAGCTAAGACTTCAGGAAGCCAGACGCCTGTTATTAATGAAGTCAACAGATGCCGCAGATGCTGCATTCCGAGTCGGCTATGAAAGCCCATCACAATTCAGCCGTGAATACTCCCGCATGTTTGGTTTTCCGCCTAAAGAAGATATCAAACGGCTGAGGGGAAGATCTGACTAAATGAACAACGGGGAACTATACTAACTGTTTTTTTGATAGCTAAAGTAAACTTTCGACTATATAAAAGCTGGTTTCCTTCTTATCAATAAAAAAGGCTGAAGGAAATTTTCATTTTTAAAAATCACCTCAGCCTTAAAGCGTTTGTTTTTATGACTAATCCTCTTCATTTGGATAAAGGACAAACTCATATTGATCCCCCTTTATCTGGTCCTTATAGAATTCAATCTTACGGTTTAATACTTGCAGATTTTGCTGTAAAGCTTGAATTTCTAATTCTACCATATGCTTACGCTTTTCAAGTAAATGCATCCTATCATGAATCGTTTCATCCCCCATTGCTCGCCATGCTGTATATTGTTTTAGCTCTGTCATCGTCATTCCTGAATCTTTCAAATGGAGTAAAAATCGCACCCAGCCGATATCATGATCCGTAAATTCCCGTATATTATTCTCATTTCGATGGGGAGTCAGGAGCCCTTCCTTTTCATAATACCTGAGGGTACTTGTTGTCACACCGATGATGTTTGCAAATTCTCCAATCGAATAAGGAATCGTAACCACCTCTTTCGGTATCCATTTATTGGCGGAGGAAACAAGTTCGAAACAAAATCCTTATTTTTAACCTGCCCCCTCGGACACAAAGAATGCTATCTTGCTTCATTTATCCGTGAAGACTTTCCGTATTAGGCCTGCTTTTGAGCTTAGCCTCATTTTCGCGCAATTTCCCATCATAATCTTCAATTTTTGTATCCAATCTTTTAATTGTTTCATCAATTTCTTTCCGCTTCTCTATGAGCCGCTGTCTTTCATCAGCCAGGATATTTTTGCGAGCTTCTACCGTACGATCTCCTTCAGTAAATAACGTTGTATATTCAATTAACGCTTCTATCGATAGTCCTGCATTTCGCATGCATTTAATGAATTCAATCCATTTGATATCTTCTTCATCATAATCGCGAATGCCGCTTTCTTTTCGTTTTACCGGCGGGATCAATCCTACACGTTCGTAATATCTGAGTGTTGCAGCTGTTAGGCCAAACTGCTTTGCCACCTGCGCAATATTCATACTCTTCACCTCTCTGTCATTGTCCTGTATGTTTTGAAGGTAACACTTAAAGTTAACTTTAAGTCAAGCGGAAACAAGTTTTAGCTGCTGAATCTTTTTTTCAAAAATACAGGGCTTGCCTTAAAGCACACTTTAAGCTCTATACTTCTCCATGCAATAAAAACAGTTTAGATGGAGGGATTGCTAAATGGCAAAGAAACAAACTGCTGGACGAGATATACTAGGAGAATTCGCGCCAAAGTTTGCTGAACTTAACGATGATGTTCTGTTCGGTGACATTTGGGCAAGAGAGGAAAAACTGTCTCCGCGGGATCGCAGCATGATTACAGTTTCTGCGTTAATTGCTGGAGAAATTGCAGAAATCATCACTCACCTCTCGTTTTATGCCGGATGGCCCAAAGCTTGGTCAGCATTTCATATCGCAAAAGGCATCTTTAAAAATGAAAAGAAAGCAGGTCAACATATGACATCTGATCAATTAAGCAATAGCACAATCTTTCCGATAGGTGAAAAAATTGAAGCGAACTTTACCGGGGATGCATATTTACAAATGATATTTACCGATGAGACACCTCTCAATGCTTCAATCGGGAATGTCACCTTTGCTTCGGGAGCCCGCAATTACTGGCATTCTCATAAAATCGGGCAAGTTTTGTTAGTGACAGGCGGTGAAGGCTGGTATCAAGAAGAAGGAAAACCAGCTCAATTACTCAAAACCGGAGATGTCATAAATATTCCTCCCCATGTAAAACATTGGCACGGTGCCACGAAAGACAGTTGGTTTGTGCATTTAGCCATTACGCCGGGGGAAACGGATTGGTTAGAGCCTGTTCATGATGACCTATACTATACCTTATAAAATGTTCCCTTTTTGTATTCAGCCAAGCTTGTTATCTATCAGATTCAATTTGAAATGAAGTTTTTTTCAAAAAAACCCTTGCCTTAAAGCGGACTTTAAGGTTTATCGTTATGTTGAAGACACGATAAAACATAAATAAGTGCATGTTTTTTACAACACTTATGATGAAGAAAGGATAGGTTCATATGTGTAATCAACATCAAACCCGTGTATTAAGCGTATCACATGCAAAAGCCAAATTTGAGCAAACGACGATTGAAAGAAGAGAATTACGCCCGCATGATGTCTTAATTGATATTCAATTCAGCGGTATTTGCCATTCAGATATCCATAGTGCATTCGATGAATGGGGCGGGGGCATCTTCCCCATGGTGCCCGGACATGAAATAGCCGGTGTCGTAAAAGCCGTTGGAACAGAAGTGACCAAGTTTGCTGTCGGGGACCGCGTTGGTGTCGGCTGTTTTGTTGACTCCTGCGGAGAATGCGAATACTGTCTCAGCGGTGAGGAACAGTTCTGCACAAAGGGTGTTGTTCAAACGTATAACTCACTAGACTACGATGGAAATCCGACGTATGGCGGGTACAGCCAAAAGATCGTTGTAACTGATAGATTTGTTGTCCGAATTCCAGACAGTTTGGAAATGGATGTTGCCAGTCCGCTATTGTGTGCAGGTATTACAACGTATTCCCCGCTGAAACACTGGAATGTTGGGCCTGGTAAAAAGGTTGCCATTGTAGGAGTTGGAGGTCTTGGACATTTGGCAATTCAATTTGCACATGCGATGGGTGCAGAGGTAACCGTCCTAAGCCGCTCCATGAATAAAAAAGAGGAAGCTCTCGAACTTGGGGCAGATCATTACTTTGCAACAAGTGACCCAGCTACATTCACTGCACTGGCCGGGCGTTTTGACGTGATCTTAAATACAGTATCCGCGAATCTTGATGTAGACGCCTATTTATCAATGCTTCGTATAGACGGAACACTTGTAAATGTCGGAGCACCTGCTGAGCAAGACACATACAGTGTGTTTTCTTTAATCATGGGACGTCGCAGCCTTGCAGGTTCTCTTGTCGGCGGAATTGCAGAAACTCAAGAGATGCTTGATTTCGCTGCTGAGCATGGCATTGCACCTAAAATCGAAGTAATCCGCGCTGACCAAGTGGACGAAGCATACGAACGTATTCTCCGAAGTGATGTCCGGTATCGATTTGTGATTGATATTTCCACATTGTAAGTCTAAAAATGGGTTAGTCCTTAAATGGGCTGACCCGCTTTTATTTACTGAAATTGACGAAAAACGATCTCCTTAAGCAAATGTTTTGAAGACCGGTCAATCTTCCTGTTATTCTATGGGCATAAAGAGGTTATAGGAGGTTTTTGATATGAGCAAAAAAATTGCCGTTCTCGTTACAGACCAATTCGAAGATATCGAATATACAAGCCCGGTAAAAGCATACGAAGAAGCTGGCTACAGTGTCGTAGCTATCGATTTGGAAGCCGGCAAAGAAGTTACCGGTAAGCATGGCGAGAAAGTAAAGATCGAAAAAGCGATCTCAGATGTGGATGCTAGTGATTTTGATGCGCTTTTAATTCCTGGGGGATTCTCTCCAGATTTGCTTCGTGCAGATGACCGTCCGGGAGAATTCGCGAAAGCGTTTGTCGAAAATAAAAAGCCTGTTTTCGCTATTTGCCACGGCCCGCAAGTATTGATTGATACGGATCTATTGAAAGGCAAAGATATCACAGGTTACCGCAGCATCCGCAAAGATTTAATCAATGCCGGCGCAAACTACAAAGATGCAGAAGTAGTCGTCAGCCACAATATTGTTACAAGCAGAACACCTGATGATTTGGAAGCATTTAACCGCGAATCATTAAATTTGTTGAAATAACGAGAAGGCACAGACTGTTTAGGTCTGTGCCTTTTTTCAGTTAAGACCCCTTGTTTACATTCTGAAAGACAGCAGTCGCATCCCACACATTTAAGCCAAATTGACCTTCTACGAATGCGGAATCATTGGCATCGATCACAAGACGATCATCTAAATAGATTTTAAAGTGATCGCCTTGAGCTTCAGTTTTCAGATGATACTTTTTATTTACGTCTATCGGCGTTTTGTATTCGGCAATGACAGAAGCGACACCGTTCTCAAATTTAAAGAATTTCACAAGATCATGCTTCGCATCCACGTTGGCAAGATAACCGTTTTGGGCATCTTTGTCAGAGCGGAACATAAGCGCTCCTGCCCCTCTTCCGTTTCCATCCTTAATGGTGATATCAGATTCATAGGTGAAGTCTGACCCGGATGCTGAAGACATGATAAAGGAATCGCCGTCCGATCTCCCTTGTTTCCCCTCAATTGTGTCGGCCCACGTGCCATTTACAGTCGTCCAGCCAGTCAAATTCGAGATAAAAGGTGACGTTCCCCACACCTTTTTTAAAGGATATATCGTTAAAGATTTTAGCTTTACACTGCCATTTGCAGCATATAATTCAAGACCTTTGCTTGATCTATCCGGGAGAATGATATCAGTTATGACCTGCTGTCCGTCATTCCCAAATACTTCAACTGAAGAGCGGTCGACAAAAATGCGCATCTCTACCTTTCCATTTATCGGTTTCAGCGGAGCGGTTTGTTTTCCGGTGTTAAAGGTCGGATTAAAGGTGACGTTCCCCGACTCGCTCCGGTCAACGAACAGTTTGGTGTTCTTTCGGTCATAGCCGACTTTTGTAAATTGATTTCTGCCTGTTCGAACTTTAAAACCAAATTCAGCTGCTGAACCTGGGGTCACTTGAAATTCTGCATGTAATTCATACGTATCTCCAGATAGGCCCGCTAACACATTTTGGCTTGCGGGCGATATGGTCTGATTCTTCCACCTCTTAGGGGTCTCGCGAATGGTTTGCAGCTCTTTTACCGGTGTTTGGACGACCCTTACCCCTCCAGTAAGCGTTTTCAATTTTAACTCTCTTGGAATGGAGGCTGCACTTCTCCATGGGGATGTAGGAACATCATTCGCATATTGCCAATTGCTCATCCAGCCTAACCAAAGCCGCCGGCCGTCTGAGGATGGAATATCAGACCAGGATACAGCCGCATAAAAGTCTTTGCCGTAATCCGTCCAGAGAACTTTGTCTGACGGATTTTCATTTTTAAAATGAGTTCCATCAAAGTCCCCTACGAAATATTGCATGCCTGATCCCCCCGAAATCGCCCCGTTTCCGACACTGACCTGCATCACCCATTTTTTTTGATTCGGATTGCCGTCTACCGGAAGCTCAAACAAATCCGGGCACTCCCATACTCCCCCATGACTTCCTTGTCCCTGTCCAAATTCACTTGCATACGTCCACTGCTTCAGATTTTTGGACGTATAAATGAGGATTCGGTCTCCGGCCGCCAGCACCATCACCCACTTGTTTTCTTTTTCATACCAAAAGACTTTTGGATCGCGAAAATCTTTTTTTCCCGGGTTTGGAATGACAGGGTTGCCAGCGTATTTCGTCCACGTTCTTCCTTTGTCATTGCTATAGGCAATGCTTTGCACTTGATGGCCTTCCCGATCCTGTGTATAAATGGCCACAAGCGGCTTCTCTTTGCCTGTTTGAAAACCGCTTGTGTTATTCCTGTCTACAACTGCGCTTCCAGAAAAGATCGTGCCTTTGTCATCCGGAGCCAGCGCAACAGGAAGGTGCTCCCACGTAACCAAATCTTTGCTCACGGCATGCCCCCAATGCATGGGGCCCCACTGAAGCCCGTATGGATGGTATTGATAGAACAAATGATATTCTCCAGCATAATATACCATCCCGTTTGGATCATTCATCCAGTTTGCCTCCGGTGTGAAATGATATTGAGGACGATAATCCTCATCATAGTAACTTGTTGAATCGGCTGCCTCAACCGCAAATGCAGTAGTGAACAGCAGGGTGAACATGATGATGACTTGGATAAGTCTCTTTTTCATTTGTTTTTTCGCTCCTCTCTTCATGTTTGAACACTTTCAAGAGAGACTGCTGCGTGAGTTGATTCGTTTCTGGCAATTCTCCTCAGTTTCGCTGTTATCCGAACAATTGATATATGATAGACTGCTGCAGTTTCTCTCTTCTTCCTTACATCACCGAGCTTATGCTAAGAATCCAGCCCAATATCCAAGAATCCCGATAATAAAGATCCCGCAAATAATGAGAAGAGGATTCACACCTTTGCGCAGCATCCATGCCACCAATAATGTTAACCCTAGAGGCAGCGCACCCGGCATAATGCTGTCTAACACATTTTGTACGGTTTGAACATCCACTTTTCCGCTTTCATCCTTAATCCTGGACACAACGATTGGAATGTTGATCGTGGTCCACTTGGAAACGAGAGCTCCCATTACAAATAACCCGAGAATCGAAGCACCCTCTGTAAGCTTTTGAATGCGATTCCCCGCTAAATCCTGCAGAATCTCCATTCCTTTCACATAGCCATATTTTAACCCATAATATTTTGTGCTTAATCTTATGGCGTTCAGCAAGAAAAAGAATAGCAAAGGGCCGGCAATGTTTCCTCCTACAGCAAGAGATGCCCCTAACGCAGCTAAGACCGGGCGAATCGTTCCCCAGAAAATCGGATCGCCTACACCCGCTATCGGGCCCATCAAACCGATTTTCATTCCGCTTATTGCTTTTCCATCAATTCCTTTATTGTTCGCCATTTCTTCTTCCATGGCAGCCGTCACACCGAATATAGGCGCTGTCAGCCACGGGTGTGTATTAAACCACTCCAAATGCCGCTGCAAGGCTTCGTTTCTTTTCGCTCCAGGTCCGTACAATTTTTTGATCGCCGGTATCATGACATAGCAATACCCCATGGCCTGCACACGTTCGAAGTTAAAGGAGCCGAGCAAAAAATTTGAACGAATAAACATGCTGAAAATTTCTTTTTTCGTTAATCGTTTTTCTTTTTCCATCTATTCATCACCCCTCATTGTTTAGGCATCAAGGTCATCGTCATCATAAACAGCCACATGGCCGCCATCTGAAGCGGCAGCAACTGCTCCGTGAGCGTTATGTTTTTGCATCACCTGCTGGTATAAAAGTGCCAGACAGAGACCAAGGGCTCCAAATCCCACTAAGTTGAAATCGGTAAACGCTGCTAATAAAAATCCAATATAGAAAAATGGCTTCAAATAAGGAATATTCATCATATTGATCACCATGGCATATCCGACAACCACGATAATGCCTCCGCCTATTTGCAGCCCTTTTGTAATCACATCCGGAATATTTCCCAAGAACGCCTGAACAGCGCTGACACTGATCAATGCGACAATCAATGTCGGTATCATCACGCGCAGTGCTTGAAACACCATCGCGGTTATATGCATAATTTCAATTCCTTTTATATTCCCTTCTTTTGCATATCGATCAGCGCGGTGAATGAAAAAGACAGTGATCGTCCGCACAAAAATAGTCAGCGCCTGACCAGCAGCTGCTAAAGCAACAGCAACCGCAATCCCTTCGCCAATTCCCTGATCGGCGGTAATGACTAAAATGGTTGAAATGACAGAGGCGATCGCTGTATCAGGTGCCATGGCAAGGCCGACGTTCATCCAGCCCAGCGCCATCAGCTCCAGAGTCCCTCCGAGAATAATTCCTGTTTTTAAATCCCCGAGCACCAAACCGACTAACGTGCAGGCCACAAGCGGCCGGTGTGTCTGCCCCTCATCCAACACACTTGCAATGCCGGTGATTGCTGCAATGATTAACAACAAAATAATTTGTAATGAAGACATATTCTCATCCCCTTGATTATTTTGTTACGTTCCGTAAAATCTGTACAAAGTCCTCGCTGGCATCTGAAGGCAGCTGCCTCAATTCCAGCTTCACGCCTAGGTCACTTAATGTTTCAAATACCTTTATATCTTGCTCAGTGACGCTGACTGATTTTGTGATTTGCCTGCGATGATTTTCGAAACGCATTCCCCCGACGTTTACGGTTTTGATCGGCACACCTGCCTCGATAAGAGATATAATATCGGACGGATTTTCAAACAAGAGCATTGCCGTTACTCCTTCATAGCGCGGACTATGAAACGCTTTTGCCATTTTTGAAACCGAAACGGCACTCGCCTTTACATTTGAAGGTGCAACAGAAAGGATCAGCGTTTTTCTCATTTCGTCCTGTGCAACATCATCGGAGACAACGATAATTCGGTCTGCCGCATGCACTTTAATCCACCTTGTCAGGATTTGGCCGTGAATAAAGCGGTCATCAATTCTGGCTAACACAATGTTCATCACAATTCATCCTCTCTTGTTTCTTGATTGGCTGTTTTTACTTTTTCTAAATGTTCACTGCACACTTGAAAACTTTTCCGGCTCATTGTTTTTAAGTTGTTCAGCAAATCTTTAAGTGCCAGATGTTCTCTCAGGCTTAATACCTCCAGCAGAATCGGCAGGTTTACGCCGGCTGCCATATCCATTCTTTGATCCTCAGCAATTAAAGAAGCTGCCGCGTTATATGGCGTTCCTCCAAAAATATCGACTAAAAAAAGCACTTCATTTTCTTCCGGAATGTCCTTGAGCGCCTGACGATATTTTTCTTGCAGCGTTTGAATGCCTTCCCCTTTAAAAAACGGCACTGCAAGCAGGTTATTTTCTTCACCGAATATCATCCCTGAAGACTCTTTTAATGCTATGGGAAAATCTCCATGACCGCTGATAATAACTGAAATCATATCCATTGCTCCTTTCCTGTTTTGTACATCCATATATAATGCAAGGATCGTGCCAACAAAGTTGTGTTAAGCGTTTTCATTAAGTTTTCAGCCAATGACAGTCTGTTGTTGAAACACTTGGAATCAAAAAAATAAACCTGTATTAAAATGGCGTTCCATTTAATACAGGTTTATATGTAAAAACCGCTTTTAAAACAGCTGGCCATGCATTTCTTCAGCGAAAATGGCGGCTATAAATACTTTTTCATCATCACTTATGCGAAGTCCAAGCTTTTCTTCATATGGCGCTAATGTCTGCTCTATCACGTTCACCATTTCTTTCAGCTGATCATTTATCTCTTCTTCCTCTGAGAAAGCAATCGGATGCTGCTTAATCACCCTTTCAAAGGCGAACGCCGTATGCATGATCACTTTGATCAAAACGGCATTATTGAATATGGACCCCAGCTCATCTTGAACAGTATGCAGCCACTCTAATAACATTTCGATAATATGGTGGGGGTTCAAGAAGACAAGGTACTTTTTTAAGCTATCTTCACAAAGCTCCCTGACAATGATATTTACTTCGTTCAATCCATTGCTCAAGGGGATGCTGCCTTTGGTAATCGCCTGTTGAATCAGCTTCTCTCCCTCCCCTTCAATTAACACTTCTAACGATACATGCGGAGCATTGATTTTAGGGTCTTTCGTTCCGACTGTCGCAAGGATTTCATACTCTTTTTCGATTTCTTTTATACTGTTTGCCAATTTAATGGATGAAACGGTCAATATGTGAATCGGGGTATCGGAAGCCTTGTTTACGATCGTGGTCAGGATGTCTTCCAGCTTTTTGGCCGTTCCGCTGCCTGTCGTGCAGATGGAGACCAGCGCTTTCTTTTTGCCGGATGCCGCTGGCTGCCGCTCCCATAACTCAATAAAATCCTTCGTGACCGATTGATAAATCGCATGCAAATTCAAATCCAAATAATTCACCTTTCTGACAGCATCCAGCACCATTGAGGTCGTCACATTGCTGATAGTTTTGATGGCAATGCCTGTCTTTTCCTCAAGCTGGCTTTCCAGCATCGCAAGTGACCCCATGTCTACAAGCATTAAAACACCTTCGCCTTCGTCAACCTGTTTCATTTTTTCCGCTACGCATTCGATAATGTCCGAAGGTGAAACAGAAAGCGGCATATCAACTGCTGCAATTGGAGTGCTTCCTAACAGTTCTGTCGCGACTTCAACCATTGAACTCGCCGTGCTATTTCCATGTGCAGCCACGATAATACCGACCCTTTTGTTCTCTTTTAACGATTTGATGGAGTGAATCAGCATCGTTAAGTAGATGACCTCTATTTCCGGAATGGCCACTTTAAAATATTCTTGAATTTTACCTTTAAAAATCATCGCCACCCGATATTCTTTCACATGAGTATCACGGATTTCATCAGTCTCCTGTGTATTTAAAACATCAATTTGCTTACCGCGCTTTAAAAATGCGTCAATATGCATACTCAAGAAATAAATAAATTTACGGTCAAAAGTGCAATCCAGCTCATGTTCAGCTATTTCTTTTAACTGTTTGGTCATTTGAATCACGTCATCTTCAACGAATGTCAGCAGGCTGTCCTTTTGAAACGCCCGATGATGAAAAAAACTTCTGACATGCAAATGGATATCAGTTAAGATGTATTGATTAATATCTTTTTTGGATAACCCTTCTTTCATGAGGGTTTTCACTTTTTCTTCGATCAAATGATACAAGTTAAATGAGAGGTCCTCGTCAATTTTTGTTGTTTCATCTTCTACAATCGGAGAGATGATCGTTGTAATATTGACATATTCAGAAATGGCTTTGCTCCTTTGCATATTTTTGCTGCTGGACATCCATTCTTGCTTGATTTCATCCGGCAGATCCCGAACAGTCAGCTCAATAACCTCATGTCTGTCAAGGTTGTGCAAAAACCCGTGTGCACAAACTAACTGGACATTTGATTTCAGCTGTCCCACATTTCCAAATTTCGCAGAATGAATAAGCGCATTATAGACATCTATGTGCACACTCAGATTTTTCTTAATTCGTTCTGCTTCTTTCCCTAATAAAAACGTCGTCAGATCCACCCTTTCTTTAAGCGATCGTTCTTCAAGCGAAGGAATATGAATGGTCATTGGGATTCTTCGCAAAAATGTTTTCAATAGTGCAGAACTCGGGTTTTCTGTAGTGGCACAAATAAACAATACGTTTGATGTTCGTTTATGTTCAGATTCTCCAAGCCGGTTATAAGAACCGCTGTCAATAAAATAAAACAACATTTCTTGCCCCTCAGGAGGGAGGCGGTGGATTTCGTCCATAAAAAGAATGCCTCCATTGGCTTGTTCGACTAAACCAGCCTTATCCTCGCCGGCACCTGTAAATGAACCTTTTTTGTGTCCGAATAATTGAGAAAGCAGTAATTGAGGATTGTTGTAGTAATCTGCACAGTTAAATGTAATAAATGGTGCACCCGACTTCAAAATGTCAGAGTAAATGGCAAACTGGTAAATCCGGTTCGCAAAAAGGGATTTACCGGAACCTGTCGGCCCTAAGAGGAGCATGTGCAGACCGTTCGGCGGATAAAAGACAGCTGCTTTTGCCTGGGAGATTGCTTTCTTCAAGCTGCCTTTTGCCCCAATCATAAGCTCTAGAGGATTCGTGGAAATATGTTGATGATTCTGTTCTGGATTCCCGGAAAACGGCTCCAGGCCTTTCACTTCCATCATCTCTGTATCCCATTTTTTGTTGCATAACCTTTCCGCTATCTCGACTGGGAGGTATCGCACAGGAAACGTTTTAATTTTTATGACCTTTTTGGACCGGACGAGATTGTTCAATTCAAAACTGACATTGGACCGCTCCATTTTCAGCTGCTCAGCAATTTCCTTTGCTGAATTTCCCTGTACTTTTAAAAGATGATCTAAGCTGGAGTCATGAAAATTATGCATGAGCTGATGATATATTTTTTCTATTCTTTTCACGTCTATCATCCTTTTTCCTTATTAGATAAGTCATTAACAAGAATATTCCGAATTTTTATGGCGGACAGCCTTGATTTTATCTATTGTTACACTTCCGGAAAGGTCTCAATAGCAGATTGACAACGTTATCTTTTATGCTTATGTGTTTATCACTTCGAATCATTTGCATCTCATATTAGTATTTTAGATTCGCAGTTCTTCAGGGCAGGATCCCTTCCAAAGTAATAATCAGTAAACAGTTTATCATTCTTGAGGAATGCAATGATGTCAAAATCATGAATGACAGAAAATGAAACTTATGAACCAGGACAAATTCCCTGAAATACATCCCCCATCCATGACAACAATTGAAAAACAAAAAAAGGCGGACACTCTATGTGTCCGCCATAGTGATTCACGATAAGAAATCAGGATGCAGCAACTGCTCGATCTTGCTCTTTTCATTATGCAACACTTCTTCATCTTTACAATATACCTGAAAGGTCAATGAATCAGTAAACATAAAAACTTTATTTCCATCAGCAAAGAATAAATAATGATGATTTCTAGCAGCCATCTTGCCCAGGATTGAAAGATCACCGATATGATCAATTTGATATCCCCTGCTTTTTTCAATCAAAGCGGGCGTATGATCATACAACCCGTTCCCTATTAAAAAAGCCTTGTACGCTTCATAGGCGTCAGCAAACTCATCATCCATTATATCGTCCAGATGACATTCTCCCTCCCAGTCATTACTTAGAAATGGCGTAACAACAGTTTGTCCGAAAGTTGATAGATAAGGAGATATCCATTGAAAAAATAGATCCTCCATATGGACCCACTGTTTTTTCGAGATTTTTATGTTTGAATATGAATTCTCGACTGAGTCAAAACCAAATGATTGATAAAAATCTTTTATGATCAGCATATTCTCCGGGAGACCAATCATGATGCGATGTTTATTATTCTTTTGATGCTCCCAATCAAAAAACTGATATTCTGATAAAATTGTCAATAGCTTTGCTGTATGTAGTTTCATTATATGTCCTGCCTCGTGTCATTCATCCTTCTTGAATGAGCTGGTTCTATTATGCATACTGTCATCATATATCCTAGCAAAACAAAAAAGATATCGTCAAAACGATGTCTTTTTGCCATTACATATTTGTTCCTGTTTTCACTCGGTCAAGAATGACAGTTACGCCCGTAGGACGTTTCACCAGGATCTCTTTTCCTGGTTCGGCATTGAAATCCGCAATTGAAATCGAGTGAATGCCCCAGTTATCTGCGCCTAAGTTATATTGATACATAGAAGCATCACGATCATGTATCACAATTAATAGATTTTGTTTTTTTATAATTAATTCAGAACCGGGAATTCCATCTAAATCAACTCCTGGTGTGTCCTTATACAGCCCGATAGACGGTGAACCAAGAACTTGATAGAATCTTAAGTTATGTGTTTTATGATGCAAGACTTTTACACCCTGTTTACCGCCATCAACTGCTAAAGATACTAAATCAGTGACACCATCTCCGTCTGTATCAGTCACCTGATTTAACCCCCAGCTTGCTCCGATTTTGTATGTAAAGCTGAGGCCTGACAAACTTTGAATTTCAAGATGTTGTCCGAGATTGTATGCCATTTCATTGCTGCCATCTCCATCTAAATCCCAAGTTCCCATATAGGCTCTTACAGCTGCTTGTGAGCTGTTTGGAAACATTGCTGTACATAATATTAATAACGCAAGTGTGGAAGCCATAATCGAAAGTAAAAGGCATTCACCAGCTTTGCAAACAAGGAAAATTTTATTTTAAAAATTTAAAAATTAAACATTATATTCTCTTAGATGGTATAATATCCGATAAAACTTTATTCATCTTTATTATTGGAGGAAAATAAAATTGACAGGCAATTCTAACAAAGACAATTTGGGACAACAGCAAAAATTGTCTAGAGGCCTTAAAAACAGGCATATACAATTAATGGCGATTGGGGGGGCAATCGGGACTGGTTTATTCTTAGGATCAGGAAAATCCATTCACTTTGCTGGACCATCTATTTTATTTGCTTATTTGATCACCGGAGTCTTTTGCTTTTTCATTATGCGTTCGCTCGGAGAACTGCTCTTATCAAATACGGGCTATCACTCTTTCGTTGATTTTGTAAGGGACTATTTAGGCAACATGGCAGCGTTTATCACTGGCTGGACCTACTGGTTCTGCTGGATTTCTCTCGCGATGGCTGATTTAACGGCGGTCGGGATTTATACGCAATATTGGCTTCCCGATGTGCCTCAATGGCTGCCGGGTCTTCTTGCGCTTATTATCCTGCTGATCATGAATCTTGCCACCGTTAAGCTTTTCGGAGAATTAGAATTCTGGTTTGCATTGATCAAAGTCATTGCCATACTGGCTCTTATCGTAACTGGTATTTTTTTGATTGCGAAAGGTTTTTCCGCATCTTCCGGCTCAGCTAGCCTCACGAATCTTTGGAAGCACGGCGGCATGTTTCCAAATGGATGGCATGGATTTATCCTTTCATTCCAAATGGTTGTTTTCGCTTTTGTGGGAATTGAACTTGTTGGGCTGACAGCAGGTGAAACAGAAAATCCCCAAAAAGTGATCCCTAAAGCCATCAATCAAATCCCTACCCGGATTTTACTTTTTTATGTCGGCGCACTTTTTGTCATTATGTGTATCTATCCTTGGAATGTTTTGAACCCAAATGAAAGCCCATTTGTTCAAGTCTTTTCTGTTGTAGGCATCGTTGCCGCTGCCAGTATGATCAATTTTGTTGTATTAACATCAGCTGCATCAGCGGCCAATAGCGCTTTATTCAGCACAAGCCGCATGGTCTATTCTCTTGCCAAGGATCATCACGCACCTGGATTATTGAAGAAACTGACTTCATCTAGAGTTCCAAGCAATGCGCTTTTCTTTTCAACCATCGCCATTCTAATTGGCGTTAGCCTGAATTATATAATGCCCGAGCAAGTCTTTACACTGATTACAAGTGTTTCTACAATATGTTTCATTTTTATTTGGGGCATTACAGTGATTTGCCATTTGAAATATCGAAAAACAAGGCAGGATGAAGCGAAAGCAAACAAATTTAAAATGCCTTTTTACCCATTATCCAACTACTTAACACTCGCATTTCTCGCGTTCATTCTTGTTGTATTGGCACTGGCGAATGATACACGTGTTGCTTTGTTTGTCACTCCGGTCTGGTTTATTTTATTGATTATTATGTATAAGGTACAGACCACCAGAGGAAGTAAAGTAAAATAACAAAAAGACAAGGGATAACACTCCCTTGTCTTTTTTGTATGCGCCGGACACTCAATAACAATTAATAAATGATACTGCCGGACTTCACTGAGGCTACTATTAGATACTGCTTTCATGCAATTGTATTTTCATTTAGGCGACCAGCCAACGGAGCCGAATCTTAATTCAAACCAGTTTTGATTCCAAAACCTACTAATATAATACCGGTTACTTTTTGGAACGCTTTTTGGAACTTAGCGTTTTTCATCCATTTTTTTGCGAAATCAATAATATAAACGAGAAACAGGAACCATAACACCGCTAATAAGGTTAGGATTGAAGCTAAAATGATGAGCTGCTGGTTTATATTCCCCTTCAGATTGATAAATTGGGGCATGATTGTAACATAAACCAAAACAGTTTTAGGATTGAGAATGTTACTAAGTGATCCTTGCATAAAGGAAGTTTTATAATAACGTTTAGGAGAATTTCCCGTAGTTGTTGCTTGGGATTGCATGTCATCTATAGAAAACATGCTTTTGGCAAAAAAACTTTTGATTCCTAAATAAATTAAGTACGCTGCTCCCAAATATTTGATCGTTGTGAAAAGAAACACCGACTTTGCAATAACCACTGATAAACCTAAAATGGCGATAACCGTCCAAAAGGAAAGTCCTGTTGCCAATCCAAGAATGTTATACCGGCCCGCCTTTGCGCCGTATCTAAGGGTATTTTTCATAACAAGCATTGTATCTGCCCCCGGTAAAATAACCATCATGGCAGCGATAGGTATGTATGCGAGTAAGCTGTGCATTTCTTCTCCCCCTTTAAAAAATCCACATAACATATAGTGACTACAAAAGTAACCACTTATAAAATTGTATCAATGGGTTTGGAATAAATCAATATGGTTTGTTAAAATAGCGATTATAAAGGCAACGACTGCTTTTTATATTGGAGGATGTATGAAGGAAAATATGTTAGACATTTTAAAAAACCTCAATTTTACCGAATATGAATCAAAAGCATATCTTGCTTTATTGCAAGAATCGCCTTTAACCGGTTATGCCGTCGCAAAAAAATCCGGAGTGCCCCGTTCTAAAATTTACGAAGTCCTGGAAAGCCTTGTCATCAGAGGAGATGTTTTTGTAAGTCATGGAAATACGCCTCAATATGTCCCTGTACCCGCTAAAGAACTGATTAAAAATCGCCGGCTCAAGGCGGAAGAGCATTTTGATCAGGCTGAGAAATACTTTGAAAAATTCGAGCAGACTGCAAATGACCGGGAAAATATCTGGAATATCACCGGACGCAATGAGATTCTCGAAAAGGTGAAAGCTTGTATCTTATCTGCCAAAAAAAGAATCCTCTTAGAAATATGGAAAGAGGATTTTGAAGAGATAGAATCAGAGCTAAAACAGGCAGCAAATCAAGGTGTTATTGTTACCATTATTGCGTACGGAGACATCGTATCTGATTTTGCTACTGTTTACCTTCATGATATGAGCAGTGAAATTACAGAAGAGTATGACGGACGGTGGCTTGTCTATAGCGGGGATGATTCAGAAGTAGTAGCAGGTATCGTCTCTCTTGGCAACGACAGCCGTGCTGCATGGACAATGCATGTAGGTTTAGTCATGCCTATAACTGAAGTGATTATTCATGATCTGTACCTCATGGAAATTCTGAAAAAGCATAGAGGGCTTTTAGAAGAAAGTTTTGGAGAAAATCTCATTCGGTTACGCCGCAAATTTTCTATCCACTCGGATTTCAAAAAACATTATTTAGAATAGTGTGTGGCATCATTTAACCAAAAAACATGGCTTGTACAAACAAGCCATGTTTTTTTATGCATGACTCCCCCGCTCTGATTTACTTCTTTTAAAAAAATGCGATTCTGCGCAAACTATTTTTCAGCCTTCCGCGTCTATCCTAGGTAACAGCCTATGATATACGTATATTCAAAAAGGAGCCCTTTATTGCAATGAAGAAAAAACAAACAACAAAAGCGTTGCTTGTCACATGCATAACTGATCATAAGCAAGATTTCTACAGGTTGGCTTTCAGTTATGTGAAAAATCAAGATGACGCATTAGATATTATTCAGGAATCTATAAAAAAAGCGCTTAGCTCAGTTGAAACGGTTAGAAACCCTGAGACGATAAAAAGCTGGTTTTATAAAATTTTAGTACGGACAGCTATTGATTTTTTGCGCAAACAAAAAAAGTTAAAAGTGATGGATGACGAAACGATAGAGTTTTTAAGCAAAGGAAAGGAAGACCATTACAAGGATACTGATCTCCATGATGCGCTTGACGAATTGCCGTACCGCTATAAAACCATTATTATTTTGCGTTTTTTTGAAGACCTCAAATTAGAAGAAATTGCGGAAATTACAGGAGAAAACACGAATACCGTCAAAACGCGCCTCTACAGAGCATTAAAGCTGATGCGCATTCAGTTGACGAAGGAGGATCTTTCTTAATGGATAAGAGATTGCAGCAATTAAGAGAAGAATATAAAAATGTTCAGATTCCTAGTGAACTTGATATCATTGTTGAAAAAGCCCTTCAGCAAGAACCAAAAAAGAAAAGAATCGTCATGTGGCCGACATCGGCAGCTGTCGCGGCGGCTATTTTATTCACTGCACTTGTCAACATCAACCCTGACGCAGCTCAAGCGATGTCGAGAATTCCTGTCATCGGCAAGATTGTCAAAGCCATCACTTTTATTGAGATCAAAGAAGAGAAAGATCAATCGAGCATCGATGTCAAAACACCTGCTCTATCCGGACTTTCTAATAAAGAACTTGAAAACAGCATTAACCAGAAATACTTGAAAGAAAGCAAGCAGCTGTACAAGGAATTTATACAGTCCACATCCAAAAACAAAAAAGGGCATCTCAGCATTTATAGTGATTACGAGACAGTGACAGACACGCCAGATTTACTCTCTATCCGGCGAGATATTGAAAAAACACAAGCATCCTCTTACACCCAAAGCCGTTATATCACAATTGACAAAAAGAACGATATCTTACTGACATTAAAAAGCTTATTCAAAGATGAACGCTATGTCAACGTCATCAGCCAAAACATCAAAGAACAAATGAAACAGCAAATGAAGGAGGATCCAAATAAAATATATTGGCTCACTGACGAAGATGCAGAACCGTTCAAAACAATTCTTCCTGATCAAACGTTTTATATTAATGAAGACCATAAACTTGTGATCTCATTTGATGAATATGAAGTCGCTCCCGGCTATATGGGCGTTACCGAGTTTAAAATTCCAACCAGCGTTATATCAAGCTTGCTCGTGGGAGATCGTTATGTTCGATAATATAAAAAAACATCCAACTCATATGATGGATGTTTTCTCTCTTCTCTAAGTGAGATCGTAACCTAGCTATCAAAAACAACAAGAATATCTGCACATTATTGGAGGAATACCCATGTATCACAAGACACAACATCACCGATACATCCCTGGGCTCGATGGCCTTCGGGCTTTTGCCGTTCTATCAGTTATCGCTTATCACCTAAACTTCAATTGGGCTAACGGAGGCTTCATTGGAGTTGATATCTTTTTTGTTTTATCCGGCTATTTAATTACATCTATTCTATTGCCGACACATGGAAATGATATCAGCCTTGATTTTCGGGATTTTTGGCTGCGCCGAATTCGGCGGCTTCTGCCAGCGGCTTACCTTATGATCTTTTCTGCTGTTATTTGGGTTGTATTGTTTGATAGGGAACTATTGCATACTGTACGCGGAGATGCCATTTCTTCTCTCTTTTATATAAGTAATTGGTGGTTTATTTTTCACAAACTATCATATTTTGATAGTTTCGGTTCCCCATCTCCTTTAAAAAACCTTTGGTCGCTGGCGATTGAAGAACAATTTTATATGATATGGCCGATGTTCTTGGTTGTTGGGATGTACATATTGAAAAGCCGCGCCAGATTGGCGGCGGTGGTATCATTGCTTGCGCTTTGTTCAGCCGTGATGATGAGCTTATTGTATGAACCCGGCGCAGATCCGAGCCGCGTGTATTACGGTACAGATACTCGTTCGTTTGAACTTCTCATCGGATGTGCCTTGGCTTTGGTTTGGCCTATGAAAAGGCTGTCTTCCAACAGGCTGCCAAGCAAACTGAAGCACACTTTGCACGCCACTGAATTTTCGGCATTTTGTATTTTAGTGTTGTGTGTCTATTTCACAGATGAATACGAGCCTTTTCTTTACAGAGGCGGCATGCTTTTGATTAGCATGGTCGCCGCAATCCTTATTGCATGTGTTTGCCATCCGAGCAGCTTTTTAGGCAATCTGCTTTCATGGAGGCCGCTCCGTTGGCTTGGAACAAGGTCTTACGGTATTTACCTTTGGCACTACCCTGTTATTGTGTTAAGCACGCCTGTTCAAGAAATCGGAAACCCTGTTTTTTGGCATATCGTGCTAAAGGTGGTTGTTACACTTATACTTGCCGAGCTTTCCTATCATTTTATTGAGAAGCCGATACGGACACAAGGATGTAGATCCTTTTTCCGCCGTGTTTTTATACATAGAATCAGGGAATGGAAAACGACAACTGTCCTCAGTAAAATGTCAATTGGTTTCGTCATTCTCGCTGTACTTATTTTTGCGGGAGGGCTGTCTGGACTGGCCGGAGAGCAAAAGCACCCCACCAAATGGACGTATAGCTCACAAGAAACAAACGCTGATACCAACAACCAGGCACCTGAGGACAGAAAAAATGCTGCAGTCGATAAAGACAAGGAAAACGATGCCGAACAAAAGACAACAGACTCCAATCAAGATCAAAAGGAAAACAAAAATAATGGACAAGAGACTAGCAAAAATAAAGACACGCAATCCCAGCAGGAGAAAGAATCCGCAGACGCTGATAAAGAAGTGTTAGCTATAGGAGATTCCGTCATGCTTGATATTGCCTCACACCTTCGTCAATCACTTTCACATGTTACGATTGATGGAAAGGTGGGGAGACAAATGTCTCAAGCTTTGGAGTTCGCAAGGGAGTACAAGTCTTTTAATCAGCCGAACAAAGCTGTCATCATAGAGCTGGGAACCAATGGTTACTTTACAAACAGCCAAATTGAACAATTGCTTCAATCTTTCTCAAAGGCTCATATCTACCTTGTCAATACCCGGGTCCCTCGCCAATGGGAAAGCAAGGTAAATGAATCTTTGAAGCACCAGGCAAGTGCACACAAAAATGTTACGTTAGTTGACTGGCATACAGAAGCTCTTCAGCATCCAGAATACTTTACACCTGATGGCGTACACTTGGTTCCACAAGGGGCTAAAGCTTTGACAAGTCTTATTGTTGAGGCAATGGAATCGTTTTTGTAAAAAAAGAAGTCCTATTTAAAAATGTTGCTGATCATTCTCTGACACTCCATTTCCCAAGGTAATTCTTATGTTTACATGTCGTTTACGTGAGGGTAAGCCAAAATAGAATGGAGGGATGATGGTGGCAGCTAATGAAGAACATGACATCAACAAAGAATTGAAACGCTACGAACTTTTTTTCAAAAAACGATATAAGATTCTTTATACAGTAAACGATTTTATCATTGGTGCTTTGTTTCTCGTCGGGAGCTTTTTCTTTTTTTATGACCAATTAAAGTCGGCAGGGATATGGCTGTTTGTGATTGGGAGCTTGCTGCTGTTAATCAGGCCTACGATTCGGCTGATTCATGACTTTCATTACCGAAAACATGTGGAGCGCCAATTTAAACATCGATCTTCAACAGATGGCTCATCTTGAGGAATAGGCGAGAACAAAATATAAAAAAAATGATGTGCAAATCACAAAACAAGACTATTGGACTATTTATTTTTAAAATTAAGGTAAAAAACCTAAACTTTTGTCCTTGTGTGACGATATTAACAATAAGGCCGGCGCGATACTCCCTATAACATCCTTTTCAGTAGATTTCATTATCGTGCCGGTTTTCTCACATGCAAAGCAATCCCGCCAATCTGATTGATGGCGGGATTTTATTTTTTATTACATTCCTGTCCAAACGTCTTTTACATAACGTTTTTGGTCTTGCAGCTTTTGCAGCCAATCGGCTGATTCTTCCTCACTTGCTCCTTTTTCAGTTTCATATGCCTGACGCAAAGAATTCTCAACATCAGGAGCCATTTGCGATCCATCACCGCATACGTAAATGGAAGCCCCTTTTTCAATGAGTGACATCAATTTCTGCGTATCTTGTTTGAGCAAGTGCTGGACATATCCTTTTGATTCGTTCTCGACGCGTGAGTAGCATCGGCGGATTGTCACCAAACCATCCTGTTCCGCTTGATCCAGCTCTTCTCTGTAAAGATCGTCATGATCGGGGTGCCGGCAGCCGAAGTATAAAAGAGCTTCACCAAGCGCGCTTCCTTCCTTCTTCAAAACAGATCTTGCCTGAATAAAGCCCCTGAATGGCGCAATTCCTGTACCCGGCCCGACCATAATTATAGGCGTTTCAGGATCATCTGGCATCTGGAATCCGGATTGCGGCGTACGGATGAAACAGGCTGCTGCATCACCTGTATTCAGCTCTGCTAAATAATTAGAGGCGACGCCCCGGTATTCGCCTCGCCCGCTCCAGGCTGAGGCTTTAACAACACCTACTGTCATGCTCACGATATTGGCATGGACTTTCGGTGAGCTTGAAATGGAATAATATCTCGGTTTTAGTGATGGCAAAAGTGCTAAAAACCGCTCAAACGGCATTTCGCAGGCAGGGTAATCCTCTAAAAGATCAAGCATGGTGAGACGTTTTGCCAGTACCTGCTCTTTATAAATGCCATCATCTGAAACGAGCTGTTCCAGCTCTTTTTTATGCGGCGGACAGACTGTATAAGAAGCCAGCTCCCGTAGCTGAAGCCTTGAAGCTGGGTCCTGCAGCTCCACATAGGACGCCAATAAATCCGTCACTTTGATCGGCCGATCCATTGGAAGATGAGCCATATGAGGGCCGCCGGTGATTTTTATCACATGATTGGACTGCAAATCGAATCGGCTGAGGACCCGCTGAACAAGCTTCTGGCTGTTTTTTGGCAGTATGCCGATATGATCGCCTTCTTTATATGTTTTGGCGTCAGGAATCTGCAATTCGATATGGCGGGTGGAACGCGGGCTATCAGCCGTCTGGAGCTCCCGGTTCTCTAAAACATTCCCTTCAAACGCGCCATATGCTTTGGCAAGCGGCGTTTCTGTCGCTTCACTGAGAAAAGCAATTGATAATGAAGGCCTGTCTTCTTTCTGAGATATTTCGTTTATAGCAAATGCTTCCATCGTTTCCTTCCAGAAGCGGTTTTCCCACGACTCGCGATGGCTTTCAAAATCATCGGCGGCATCGCCTTCTCCAATCGCTGTTAAACGTGATGCCCCCTTTGCTTTCATCATGTCATCTATCAGGCGGGGAATCCGCTGATACGTGCTGGCCCAGCTCCGGTTTCCGCAACCGAATACCGCATAGGAAACACCATTCAATCTGCCTTCCTCAAGCCCTTCCAGCCACTCTACAAAGCCGGCAGCATTATCAGGCGGCGCCCCATTATAAGAAGCCGTAACGATGACGACTGCGCCTTGTTCAAGCAGCTTGCCAATATAATCATCAAGCGGAGCCGTTTCGGCTGTAAAACCCATCTGGCGGCCGTAAGCAGCCAGTTCACCGGCTATTCCTTCCGCTGTCCCAAGATTCGAGCCGTAAAGAACGAGTAATGGTGTGCCGTGTTTAGGCTTTGTTTCTTTTGGCTTCGTTTCTGTTTTGATGTCAGCCTGTTCTTTTCTCTGTACATTGATTGCCGCTGTTTTCCGCGGTTTCACCGTAATCTTAAAGTCATCCGGTTTGATCGTTAATGCCTCTTTGATTTTCAGTTCGTATCCAGTATGGTTCATCACATCAAAATGCTTTAATACAAGACCGAGAACCATTGTCGCTTCTTGGAGAGCAAACTGCATGCCAATACAAGCACGCTGCCCGTTTCCAAACGGCTTATACGCATGGTGAGGAATACGCGAAGGGTCTTCAAACCGTTCCGGACGAAAATCTTCTGCATCCTCTCCCCAAGCGTTTTGATCCCGGTGCAGTTTCGGAATCAAAACGGTGACAGGCTGCCCTTTGCTGATCGGATATTCCCCGCCTAAAACAGTATCTTCCTTGGCATAGAGAGAAAAGGCCGGAGCTGTTGGATACAGCCTGAGTGTTTCATTTAAAACCATCCGAATGTATTTCAGCTGCTGGATTTGTCTATATTCCGGCGTGTCATCCGTTAACACGCGATCCGCTTCCTCTTGCGCTTTTTTCAGTTTTTCCGGATGTGTAAGCAGACAGTAAATCGCAAAGGAAAGCAAACCGCTTGTTGTTTCATGCCCTGCAATTAAAAACGTTATGATCTGGTATCTGATGTTTTCATCATCGAGCGTTTCACCTGTTACAGGATCTTTGGCATAAAGCATGAGTGATAAAAGATCCTTAATGTTTTCATCCGGATTCGCTTTTCGCTCCGCTATCATTCTATCGACCAGGGAGTTCATGACTTCTATATCCTTTTGGAACTGCAGCTTCGTTTTCACCATCATCTTATCTTGCAGGCCCAGTCTTTTCGATTGATTCATTGCCTCTTTTAAGGCACGGAGCATACTGGTGATAAACGGATGCTGAGAATCACGGTAAAAGCTGTTGAAGCGATAGTTAAACCCGCATAACCCGATTGTATCAAGCGTCAAACGGGTCATGTCGTCCGCTACATCTATTTCTTCATTAGGATTAAGCCGGCTCCATTTTTGAATCAGCTGGGTTGCGATATCCAGCATCATAGAATGATAGCCTTTCATCGCTTTTTGACTAAAACTCGGCAGCAAAATGCGGTGGGCTTTTTGCCAATTCGGTTCGTTCGTCCAGCTTGTAAATAAGCCGTCTCCTCCGAATTCGCGCACCTTTAGCAAGCCTTTGCCAAGGTTTTTGTCAAAGCGGCTTTCATCACACACTTCAGCCACGAGGTTGTGGCCGGATACAAAAACACTGGACACCCCTGGAAAATCAAAACGGAAAATCGGCCCCAATTCATCGGCTATCCGCCATAAGGATTGAGAAAGCTGCTCTTTTTCCAGATGCGGAAGATTTTTTAAAGGTCCGTATGTTTTGGGCTGAGGTATTGCACTTGCCTGTTTCATTAATACATCTTCCTTTCCTATTTTTGTGATGAATGAAGCTTAATGGCGTCCCAGCAGCATTGTTCCAATTCAGTAATTAAATCTATGTCCATCTCTATATCACCCGTTTGGACGAGTTGATATATCTTGAGAAATGCCCCTAACACAATCGCAATTAACACATTAGAGGGCAGGCTGCGAATTATACCTTCTGCTTTTCCCTTGTTAAAATAGTCATCAAGCATATGAGTCAGATTTTCTATCATATTTCTGCTTGTGTCATTTAAGTAATGAGCGTCTTTTTTCGTTTCAAGAAAAAAAAGCGCATAGTCACTCTCTTTCGTAAATTGAACGAGACAGCAAAAAACGTGGTGGAAGCCTTCTCTGACAGGCAATTCCGAAAAATCTTGCTTCAGCTTTTCCGTAAAGCGCTGGATGCTTTCCTGAAACAATACGTTGACGAGTGTTTCTTTGCTGTCAAAATAACGATAGATCGTTCCTGTTCCCACATGAGCTCGTTCAGCTATCATAGGGATAGTGGTGGCATTAAATCCTCTTTCCGTAAAAAGTGAGACCGACGCTTTCATAATCATGTCGTATTTACTGCTGGATGCGGATAACATGTAATGGTACAACCTCCGATTTATTACGGAATGAATATTCATTCCGCTTGTTCATAATGAATGTCCGATCTGTCTGATATCACCTCTTTACCCTTTCTTATGTTATCAGTTTATATGAAAAAAACTTATTTTAATATAAACTATATGTAAAAAATAAAAAATTAAGAAAATATACCCAAATCCAATAGATGGCTCTGGATATATTTCCCGAGAAATGATTTTATTTAACAGCTACAATGCAAAGACAAGAATCACGCCTAATGACAGAAAGATCCCTGAAATGCTGATCTTTCAGAAGTTGAATATACATTTTCTCTTTTACATCAGTATTTCCATCAATACTGATGTAAAACCGGCCGTCAATTTGAAGCACCCGGTATATTTCTCTTAATGCAAGCCTAATATCAGTGCAGCTCTGAACCGTATGTAAGGAAAACACTTTATTAAAGGTACGGTCATCAAAGGGAATGTTCTCAGGATAGCCATGAAAAATCTCCCCTTTTCCCATGTTTCGGTTCGCTCGTGATATTTGCCTTACCTTTCGCTTTGAAGGGTCAATGCTTTTTAAGCTTCCCTTTTCCAGTTTCTCGGTTATGCTCTTAAAGACAGTGCCATTTCCGACTCCAATTTCTAAAATTCTGTCATTTTCTTGTATGTCTATAGAGTCAATCATCATATGCTCAATTGTTTTGGTTTTCTTATATTTCCGAGAAAATAATTTCAAAAGATTCGATCGTTTATAGAGTCTATTTTCTAGCATTTTAAACACCTGCTTTTGGTTTCCTATGTTTATTTATTATATTCGAAAAATAAACATCACCTTCATTTCTAAATGGGAATAAAGATATCAACTAGACGGCAATGTGTTTAAAAATGTTTCAATGGAACTGAACTTTTTCATTTTTTCCGCAAAAAAAGCAGAAAACAAAATGTTTTCTGCCCTCTTTCTAATGCCAATGATAAGGGAATACATACAGCCTATGCTGCTGCATGGCCATCAGCCTCTGCTGGCGGAATGGATTTCCATAACCATGTTTGAAGGAATGCGGCATGGACGCATAACCATGGCCTATCGACGGCAGCCTTTTTTGATAATCGTTCATCATGCCATCACCTGCCTTACCGTAACGTTGATTTATCATATGCAGGCCGGCATTTTCTTGACAGCTGTTTCGCTAAACTTGGTCCTTCTCCATTGTATAATGCATCAATAATTCCATTCTAAGCATATGTCATCTCCTCCTTCAGCTTTTTCATTGCTTTTAGCGCCAGTTTGTTAAATAAAGATGCTTTAACTGAGACTCTTTCATTTCATCATAAATCTGCTCAATCTGCTGTTCCCGTTCGAATTCTTCCTGGCTTTTAAACCGTTTGTTAATCGTTAACGTTAAAAAGAATAGGTTAATCGTCATATCGCTCACCCCCTTTCAAATCCGCTTCAAGCGAAATAACCCGCGGCATCATTCCTTCTGCCGCGGGCAAATAAAAAACCGCAGACAAAAGAAGACACCAATGCCTCTACTGCCTGCGGGGAGTTGCGTATGTCCGACTAATTCCGAATTTAATGCGTGCGATAAGCATCGGTTAAGGAAGGACACGAACTCTTCCACAGGCTGAATGAACCATGAACTTTTACTTGTGTATCACGTACAGGTTGACGTCGTTGTCTCATTGTCATTTTGTTCAGCCTCCTTTGCTTTTTTCTTACTTTGTAAGTATATCCACCAAATTCCATTTTGTAAACATCTTTTTCTAAAAATGGACGGAAATTGTGCAAATCATGGAATGGATTTGTCCTTTGATCATGATACCTGCTTCATTTCTTTTCTGGAGCGGTCTTTCTTATGATATGCGATAAAGTAAATGAGACCGACAAAAACCGCTCCGCCGATGACATTGCCGATAAAAGCCGGAATGATGTTTCCGATAAACTGCCCCCACGTGAACGAGCCAGCAAAAATGGCAGCGGGAATCACAAACATGTTGGCGACAACGTGCTGAAATCCGATTGCCACAAAAGCCATAATTGGGAACCAGATGCCAAGAATTTTTCCTGCTCCGTCTTGAGCGCCGAAAGAAAGCCAAACGGCAAGACATACAAGCCAGTTACAGCCGATGCCGGAAACGAGAACCTTGCCAAAGCTCATATCGAGCTTTCCTTGTGCAACGGCGATTGTTTTTTCTAAATAAGGGCCTGTTTCAGTCAATCCAACCAAATGCCCGAAAAAATAAGCAACAAACAATGCGCCGATTAGGTTCATAATCGTGACGATTCCCCAGTTAACCGCCAATTCTTTTACCGATATTTTTCTCGAAAATAAAGCCATCGCAACGGACATCATATTTCCTGTGATCAGTTCAGCGCCAGCAAGAACCACAAGGATCAGACCGACGGGAAATACTGCAGCCCCGATCAAGCTGGACAGGCTTCCCCATTCTTTCGGAAGGTCGCCGATTACCCTGATATCAAGCAAGTACCCGAGCGCGATAAATGCGCCTCCTAAAAACCCCAGCACAAGCAGGGACGGCAGCGGAAGCTTTATTTTTTTCACCCCTGCTTCAATTGCTGCGTCCGCTATTTCATCCGGTTTCCGAAAAGCCATACTAAAACGCCTCCATTATTTCTTCTTTTCTCACAGTTATGGCAGAAAGGCAATAAAAAAGGCAGCACTCAAATAACCTGTGTAAAACCAGGTGTTTGAATGCTGCCTAACTTGTATGCATACCCATACAACAATATCAAGCAGAATTAAGATATTGAAAGAGAATATATACAGTTCGTGCATACAATCCCATTGCTTTTTGCCTTCTATAACTGTAGCAACATCATATCAAATGTGACAAATTTGTGTCAATGGTAAATATGCTAGCCTTGCAGTGCTTCTTTTTGATCATCTATTTTTTTGTCAAAGACAAACACAGATACAGCGATATTTTCCTCAATTTTAATATCAGAAAACAAATGGACAAGCTTAGCCCCCATCAGTTCCTCCATTCCTTCCGGCGTTTGTTTGGAATAAAGATCTTGAATCAGGCTTGTCCGGGCCGCATGTACCATTTCCCTGCCTTCAGGTGTGCGGGCGATAAACTGCTCGCTTGCACTCAGATTTCCGTACAGTGTTGAGACTGCCATGTTTTCTACAAATACAGTATGAATCCGTTCAGGCCCTTTGCCGAACAATTCTTTGCGAAGTTTTCGAATAATATCATTGAACTCATGAATTTTTTTAGACATGCTGATTACCCCTTCCGATACTCCTCATAAGGCTTTTCCCGGTTCCCCTCAGGACATTTCACTTGGTTAAAATTTTCCTGATATATTGTATTATAATAAATATCACTTTATAATAAAAGCAGTGTTGATGGATTTGTAATAAGATCTTGTTATGAGTCTATCGGTTTATAAAAATCAAGGATTGGTCTGTTAGTAAGACTTGCTAGTGAACTATTCCGCCATGTGTGTTTACACCTTCTTAGAATTAAGGACAGGTGTATCTATACATGGCTTTTTTTGACTTCTTGAATGAAAGATGGAGGGGAATATGAGTATGATGGACGTTAAGTCGATCAGTGTCCGTGTTGACGGAACAGAAATTCAAGCACGAGCAGGGGCCACAATTTTAGACATTTTAAATGAAAACGGGATTGAGTACCCGCAGATTTGCCACGTTCCAGAGGTTGACCCGATTCAGACTTGCGATACTTGCATTGTAGAGGCAAACGGCAAGCTGGTTCGTTCATGCTCTACGGTCGCAGAAAATGGAATGTCAATTGATCTTTCGGGAAGTCGGGTGAAAGAAGCACAAACCGAAGCGATGGACCGCCTTCTTGAAAATCACTTGCTGTATTGTACAGTTTGCGATAACAACAATGGGAACTGTACGCTGCATAATACAGCGGAAATGATGGGAATCGAGCATCAAAAATACCCATACACGCCAAAAGAAGACCCTTCTTGCGCGGTTGATATGTCTCACCCGTTTTACCGCTATGATCCAAACCAATGTATTGCCTGCGGCCAGTGTGTTGAGGTGTGTCAAAACCTTCAGGTAAATGAAACACTCTCAATCGACTGGGAACGCGAACGTCCTCGCGTGATTTGGGATGAGGGAGTTCCGATCAATGAATCTTCTTGTGTCAGCTGCGGCCAGTGTGTCACAGTATGCCCATGTAATGCGCTGATGGAAAAATCAATGCTCGGGCAGGCTGGCTTTATGACAGGCATCAAAGAGGATGTCATGGAACCGATGATTGACCTCGTGAAAAACGTTGAACCTGATTACGGCAGCATTTTTGCCATTTCTGAAGTCGAAGCGGCAATGCGTGAAACGAGAACGAAAAAAACCAAAACTGTATGTACGTTCTGCGGTGTCGGATGTTCTTTTGAAGTATGGACAAAAGGACGGGATATTTTAAAGATCCAGCCTGTTTCTGACGCTCCGGTTAACGCGATTTCTACATGTGTCAAAGGGAAATTCGGCTGGGATTTCGTCAATTCTGAAGAGCGGATCACAAAACCTTTAATCCGTAAAAACGGGGCATTTGTGGAATCTTCTTGGGAAGAAGCCCTCGATCTTGTCGCAAGCAGATTAGGATCGATTAAAGAGCAGTACGGCAAAGGATCTGTCGGATTTATTTCTTCTTCTAAAATTACGAATGAAGAAAACTATGTCATTCAAAAATTAGCGCGCCAGGTATTTGAAACAAACAACGTCGATAACTGCTCACGCTACTGCCAGTCTCCTGCTACAGACGGATTGTTCCGAACTGTCGGCATGGGCGGTGACGCCGGCACGATTAAAGATATTGCCAAAGCCGGTCTCGTCATCATTGTCGGCGCCAATCCGGCAGAAGGACATCCTGTGCTTGCTACACGTGTCAAACGGGCGCACAAGCTCCACGGTCAAAAACTGATCGTTGCCGACTTGCGCAAAAATGAAATGGCTGAGCGGTCTGATCTATTCATCAGCCCTAAACAAGGCACAGACCAAGTTTGGCTGATGGCTGTTACGAAATATATGATCGACCAAGGCTGGCATGATCAAGCGTTTATTGATGAGAACGTGAATTACTTTGAAGATTATAAAGAAACGCTTAAAACTTATACGCTTGATTATGCGGAACGCATCACAGGCCTTTCTAAAGAAAACATCATTCGAATTGCCGAAATGATTCGTGACGCTGATGGAACTTGTGTCCTTTGGGGAATGGGTGTCACACAAAATACAGGCGGTTCTGATACGTCAGCAGCGATTTCAAACCTGCTTCTCGCTACGGGCAACTATCGCCGTCCGGGTGCCGGCGCTTATCCTCTGCGCGGACACAATAACGTACAAGGCGCTTGCGATATGGGAACACTGCCTGGCTGGCTGCCGGGATATCAGCATATTACAGATGACAAAGCCCGCGCTAAATTTGAAGAGGCATATGGTGTCGAGATTGATGGAAAGCCTGGTTTAGATAATATTCAAATGCTTCATGCCATTGAAGAAGGAAAAATGAAAGCTATGTATCTTGTCGGTGAGGATATGGCACTGGTCGATTCAAACGCGAACCATGTGCATGATATTTTAACAAGCCTTGATTTCTTCGTGGTACAGGACATCTTCCTGTCAAGAACAGCTCAATATGCTGATGTCGTCTTGCCGGCTACTCCTTCACTTGAGAAAGACGGAACATTTACCAATACAGAACGCCGCGTGCAGCGATTATATCAGGCGCTGCCGACACTTGGTGACGCGAAGCCGGATTGGTGGATCATTCAAGAGGTGGCAAACCGCTTAGGGGCGAACTGGAATTACAGCCATCCAAGTGACATTTTCTCAGAAATGGCGAGCCTTTCTCCTCTGTTTGCCAAAGCAAGCTATGAGGTTCTTGAAGGCTGGAACAGCTTCCTATGGGGCAGCTACTCTGGTGAAAGCACACCGCTTCTGTATGAAGACGGATTTAATTTCCCTGACAGAAAAGCCCGCTTTGCCCTTTCTGATTGGACTGAGCCAGCGGCATTTCCGGAAGAATATGATCTTCATATCAATAACGGCCGGATGCTGGAGCATTTCCACGAAGGAAACATGACAAATAAATCGAAAGGCATTCAAGCAAAAGTGCCGAATGTATTTGTTGAAATCTCGCCTGAACTTGCACAGGAGCGGGGCATTTGTGACGGTTCGCTTGTACGGCTCGTTTCTCCGTTCGGAGCAGTCAAATTAAACGCGCTGATCACAGACCGTGTGCGGAAAAATGAACTTTATCTGCCAATGAACTCAACAGACAAAGAGTCAGCGATTAACTTCCTGACGGGGCCTGCAGCTGATAAACGGACGAACACGCCTGCTTATAAACAGACGAAGGTCCGCATGGAGGTGCTTGGAGGCTGCGAAACAGCGCCGCTTCCGAAAACAAATCCGCGCAACAAAAAACGGCACCCGCAAAACGGGGTCGAAGCAGAAAGAAAATGGAACCGTCCGGGCTATGTCCATCTGACTGATTAAACGAAAGGAGGAAAACGAATGGCCACTCCGATTACGACAATCAAAAAAGAAACAAAAACAGCAGAACAAATCAAGCTTGAAAAAATAGAAGAGCTGAAAGAGCTGCTGGCGGAAAATGAGGATGCCGTATCTAAAACGATGACGTTAATGAATGAACTCAATGAACTTGGAATTTTTGATGCGGCAACAAGCATGCTGAGAGCGAAGGAAGACATCGCCAAGATTGCGCTTGGCCAAGTTTCGCGTGAGCCTGTCACCAATCTCATCAACACGATGATGGCCGCCGGAGGCGCATTAACAAAAGCAGATCCTGAGTTCACAGGAAAGCTTTTAGAAAGCGTGATGGCTGGAACTGAACAGGCGCAAAGCTTTTTAAAAGAAGACAAGAAAGTAGGAATTCTTGATCTTTTAAAAGCAATGAACGATCCTGATATCAACAGAGCCGTCGGCTTCGGCCTTCAGTTTTTAAAAGGCATGGGAAAAGAACTGCAGGAAAAATAACAAAAAACAGCCATCGCTGAGTTGATGGCTGTTTTTTTATTCGTCGGCTTCTTCCAAACGCTTCTTGTAAATCAATGAACGATCCACGCAAAAGAAGGCTCCTGCTAAAAACACGCAATCCGCTAAAAACATCATCGATTTCTGGCCTAGCGTTAAGCCTTGATCGGGAAGAACTGCGCCTATATATAAAAAAGTGCTGACTGCAAGCAATGTAAAAGCAAAATGCTTGTAGTCTTCTATTAAAGATTTCATTCTATTTTTATTCAAAAGAATCACCTGCCAGATTCAGAGTATACGACTATTATAATATAATCTGGCAGCTTACAGAGAAAGTAATTCTATCCATTTGTTATATATTTTCAAGCGCTTGCTTGATATCTTCCAGTAAATCTTCCGCATCTTCAATTCCTACAGAAATTCTAATCAATCCGTCCGTAATGCCTAATTCAAGCCGGCGCTCTCTCGGAATAGAGGCATGTGTCATTCTTGCCGGAACAGAAATTAAGCTTTCTACTGCGCCAAGACTTTCAGCAATGGTAAACAGTTTCAGATTCCCTAAAAATGCATCAACCCGCTCTTCACTGCCGATATCAAAGGAGATCATGCCACCGAAGCCAGACCCTTGTATTTTTGCGAGCTCATGTCCGGGATGATTTGAAGAACCAGGATAATATAACGTTTGGACACCAGGATGATTCTCCAGAAAACTTGCGATTTTCCGCGCATTTTGATCGATCGCTTCCATTCTGAGTCCCAATGTTTTGATTCCTCTTATTAACAGCCAGGAATCTTGAGGGCCAAGGACGCCGCCTGTGGAGTTTTGCACAAAATGCAGCTCTTCGCCAAGCTCTTTCGAAGCTGTCACAACTAAACCGCCGACGACGTCACTGTGTCCGCCAAGATATTTTGTCGCACTGTGAAGCACAATATCAGCTCCTAAAGTGAGCGGCTGCTGAAAATAAGGAGTGTTAAAGGTATTGTCGACGATAAGCAGAACACCCTCTTTTTTTGCGATATCAGCCATGAGTGCCAAGTCGGTGATTTTGAGCAGCGGGTTTGTCGGTGTCTCAATATAAATGGCTTTTGTGTTTGGGCGAATCGCTTTTTCAACTTCTTCTCTGCAGCTTGTATCGACAAATGTTGATTCAATGCCAAGACGATTTAGTACCTTTGTCATCACGCGGTATGTTCCGCCGTACACATCATCAGTCAACACGACATGATCTCCGCTGTTAAACAACATCATAACTGCTGTAATGGCAGCCATTCCTGAACTAAATGCATAGCCTGCTTCCCCGCCTTCCAGCTCTGTCACTAGTGCTTCGAGAGCGGTTCTAGTCGGATTGGCCGTTCTTGAATACTCATAGCCTGTATGCTGTCCTGCTTTCGGCTGCTTGTACGTGCTTACTTGATAAATGGGCACAGAAACCGCGCCTGTTTTTTCATCACCTGTAATTCCGCCATGTATCATCAATGTTTTTTTCTTCATATCAGATGCCTCCTTCGTATATTTGTTTGCTGATATATCGATCACTGCTGTCAGGAAATACGGTGACAATGTTTGTTCCTGCGGATGCTTTTTTCGCTTCCTCCAATGCTGCATAAAGCGCTGCACCTGAAGAGCTTCCGATCAGCAGACCTTCTTTTTCTGCCGCTTCTTTCACAAGTCTAAACGCATTCTCATCTGTAACGGTGTAGATCTCATCAAAATGGCTCTCATTCATATAATCGGGGATGAACTCCATGCCAATGCCTTCTGTTTTATGAGCATGTGGCTCTCCTCCGTTTAAAATGGAGCCCTCCGGTTCGACAATCGCTGTTTTGACTGCTGGATTTTTTTCTTTTAAGAAGGAAGCAGTTCCTGCGAATGTGCCCCCTGATCCTGCCCCTGCAACGAACGTATGAATATTGCCGTCAAGCGCTTCCCATATTTCAGGTCCAAGTGTCTTATAGTAAGTCGATGGATTTACTTGGTTTTTAAATTGCAAAACGCAATAAGAATTTTCAATTTCTGTCTCCAGCTGAATGGCTTTTTGAATGGCTCCCTGCATTCCGTCTTGACGCGGTGTATGAATAATTGATGCTCCAAGCGCTTGCATAATTTGCTGTTTCTCTGTGCTGAAATGTTCAGGGACACAGAAAATCGCTTTTAACCCATATTTTCTGGCACTCAACGCAAGGCCGATCCCTGTATTGCCTGCGGTGGCTTCTATAATCACTCCGCCGGGATTCACCTTTCCCGACTCCATCGCGTCACGGATCAGCATATCTCCCAGTCTGTCTTTGATGCTTCCGCCGGGATTCATCATTTCAAGCTTGGCATACACTGCGATCCCCTCAGGAACATCAAAGTTCTTCAGGCGGAGAAGCGGTGTGTTCCCAATCAACTCGGTAATGTCCGTAATAACAGTCATATATGTCCTCCTCCTTGATAGAGGTTGTTTTTAGGGAAAACGGAGGAGAATTCTCCCCCGTTTTTAATGAATTCGTTTGATCACTTTTAACACAAGCTCTGTTGAATTGACAGCCGCCTGCTCTAAAAATTGGTCAAATGATACATGTGATTCTTTTCCTGCAATATCAGATAACGCTCTGATGACGACAAACGGCGTTTTAAATTGATGGCACACTTGAGCCACTGCCGCAGCCTCCATTTCAACCGCGTACAGATCAGAAAATCTCGCACGCACCTCTTCAACCCGCTTTGGATCGTTCATGAAAGAATCGCCTGTTGCGATTGTTCCTTTTGCAACCTGAATGCCGTCTAGTTCAGAAATCGCTTCTTCAGTGATGTTGATTAGCTTTTCATCTGCCGCATAAGCAGCCGGAAGACCCGGAACCTGACCGTATTCATAATCAAAGGCTGTTACATCTACATCATGGTGGCGAACGTCGGTAGAAATCACGACATCTCCTACATTCAGTGTATGATGAAATCCGCCCGCTGAGCCTGTGTTAATGACATAATCAGGCTTGTAACGGTCAAGCAGAAGCGTTGTGCTGATGGCAGCATTCACTTTTCCAATTCCTGACTTTAAAAGAATGACTTCTGTTCCTTCATATTCGCCTGTTGTAAATTCACAGTGTGCGATTGTTTCTGTTTTTGCATGTTCAAGTTTGCTTCTTAGGATGGTAACTTCCTCTTCCATTGCTCCGATGACTGCTAGTTTCATCTATTCTCACATTCCCTTCACTTTACCGTTTGATCGCCTCCATTATCCACACAAAGTCGTTATGCTGAGTGAATTGGACTGCAAAACCTTCAGCTGTAAACATCGCTTTCAACGCATCCAATGTAGGATAATGCTCCGTCTCTAAATCATTTGCCAGCTGATAGAAGCCTTGAGAACGGGCTTTATCAATAGCCTGTTGATATGCTTGCACATCTTCAAAGACGGTATCGGCAAACACTATTCTATCATGCAAGTGAAGGTATTTGCCATATTGCTTTATGGCAGCCCGCTTTTCTTCGTCGGTCAAATGATGAAAAGCATATGAACTGACAATTGTGTCAGCATGAAATGGAGGTTCAGGAAATGTCAGGAAGTCTCCGTCAACGATTTCCGCCCTGCCTGAAAGCTTGTCAGAAGCTAATTTGCGCATTGCGGGAGACGGTTCAATACCAAATACAGATTTGCCCGCCTCCAGCAGCTTAGCTGTCAAATTCCCCGTCCCAGGGCCAAATTCTAACACATGCGTTCCAGACCTGCTGACAATGGCATCAAGGATATCATCGTAGCCTCTGAACGCTTCTTTATACTGAATATCAAAACCTTGTACTGTTTGGTCATAAGTTGCTGCCCAATCTTCAAAGAGAGGGATAAATTCACGTCCCATATTTGTCACACTCCATATTTTATAATTCCTATAAGCATACTATGAATTAATGATGGAACAGTTCCTATCATACCACATCTTCTGGAAAGCAGGTACTAAAACACTTCGTGTATTTTATGCCATCTATATTGCGCGTTTACCGCAAAAAAGCTTATACTTCTTATGACTTGTGAAAGCTGGAGGGTCGAGACATGAATTTTCAATTAGATTTGATAAAAGACAAAGTGGAATTTTTTGAAGCGGCTTCATTGCAGGAGCTTGAAAAGAAAATCAATACACAAATTGAAAACAATAAAGCCATCATGCTCCGGGTGAAATCTGTTTCACACCAAACTGCTGTGGCAGACGGAAGAATATTGTACAGCGCGGTTGTTCACTTCGCAGCTGAGGCCTAAAACAAAAGCAGCCGGCTCTAAACCGGCTGCTTTTGTTTATTTTAGTTTCTCTACTTTTGTCGGCTTCCAGCCTTTTTCATCAACCCATGTAATCGTGACTTGATATTTATCCCCAGTCGTCTTGTCTAAAATCTTGCCTTTGGCATCCTGAGGGCTGCCGTTGTTTCCGAGCCAGAGCACCGTCATGTGATCTGTTGAAACACCAGTTGCATATGAAATGGCTTTTAGCATCTCAGCCCAGTCTTGTGAACTTGAGTCATAAGTGGCGGCGTGTTCGCCCGTCTGCTCAGTTCCGACTGCTTTCCAGTCAGGATTTTCATACGTTTTTTCCACGTCGCTTGATGAGCCGCCTTCAGTAACTTTTGCGTCTTTAAGCGGGTCATCTGAATCTGAGCTTGAGTCTGAATCAGAATCATCACTTTTAGAAGAAGAATCATCTTTTTTGGAATCTGAATCAGAAGACTTCTCAGAATCCTTTTCGCTGTCAGAAGTATCTTTCTTGCTGTCTTTTATATCTTCGTCCGATTTCTTTTCCGTCTTTCCTGAAGCCGGAGATTCCTGTTTTTGCGCTGTTTCAGAATCCTTGCTGACATCTTTGCTAGAAGGACTGTTAATGAAGAGATTAGCTGCTACTACGACAATTAGTATGGATACGATTGCGATTAAAATGTTAAGCACTAAATTAGCTTTCCTGCGCTTATCACGGTTTTCATAACGAGATTGATTATTGCTCAATAATTCTGCACTCCTTTATCCCTCTTGGCTCAGCATATATTTTACCATGTGCTGAGAAGTTGTTCTATTTCTTATTGATTTCAATTTCGTGTACTTTTTTAACAATATCATAAAACACCGAATTTGTCAGAGCCTGATCCCCCGGCGTATCCATGTGTAAAACGACAAGAGCGTATTTCGGCTTATCCGCCGGAAAATAACCTGCAAACCATTTTTCATAGAGCGTTTCTTTCTCTTTTGAAAGCTTGCCTGTCTGGGCTGTTCCTGACTTCCCTGCTACAGTATACGGAAGATCCTGAAACCTTCTGCCCGTTCCGGAAGGAGATTCCACCACCCGCCGCAGCATTTTTTGAAGCTGCTGTGCCGTATATTTATCTATCGTTTCTCCTTTAAGCTTCTGATCTTTAAACTTAACGAGTGTTGTGCCGTTTTTATATTCAATTTGTTCTGCGATTTTCACCTGCCGCTTGTCTCCGCCACGGGCAATTGTCGCCATCATATTGGCTACCTCGAGCGGCGTTACCTTTACATTTTTCTGCCCGATCGCTGTTTGCGCAATGGCTTTTTTGACTGATTTGTCTTTTTCATCCCCCCAAATCACGCCGCTTTTTTCGTTATACAACTGGCGGAAATCTGTTTCGTGATATAGTTTTCCTTCCCAGCCTGCCCGATCAGTGAGAGCCAGCTTTTCGGACATGTCTTCAATAACCGAGCTGTCTTTTTTCATTAATTGTTCCGCAAGACTCGTAAATGTGTAATTGCAGCTTTGGGCAAAACTTTCATCAAAAGACAAGGTTCCTTTGTCGTCGCCCGGTTCCCCGTACAGGTCTAAATTACAATTAAAGGTTTGAGTAGGCTTCACCGTATCATTTTCGATTGCAGCTGCGGCAATGACTGTTTTAAAAACTGAACCGGGATAGATTGGCGTCAGCATATAATTTTGAAGCGTGTTTTGCCGAGAGACATCGGCATCCGGTTTGCTTACCATTCCCAAAACACTGCTATTTTCGATGTCCAGCAGCACAGCTCCTCCTTTTTTCAGCCCCTGTTCATCCAATACCTCCTCCATCGCTTTTTGAATGCTTTGATCGATTGTTGTTTTGATCTGGAGCGGATAAAATGTATTGGCTTCAGCTGTATATTTGACGTCCATGCCAAACAAAGGGTTTCCTTTTCCGTCCACATGATATAAAAGCTTTGTGTCTTGTTCCGGAAGCAAAAACTCATCAAATGTCCGTTCTAAACCGGTTGTACCGATTTCTGTTGTAATCGGAAGGTTCTCCTTATCAGGATATTTCTTGCGGAGAAGCGCTGGATCTTGATTCGTGCTCCCAATCGTATGTGAAGCAAGGCTGGGCTTGTCTTCATTCTCCATATATACGCCGTAAATGCCGGGATATTTCAAAGAATTGATTTTTGTGATGGATTGTTTCGAAAGTGTTTTGATTTTCTTTTGTTGCAAAATGACCGGTTTTTTCGCCTTTGCGAGTGTCTGGTGCAGTTCATCTTCAGACATGCCGAGGATGTCACTAACTTTTTTGATCGGCCAATCCTGCGTCAGCAGAAAAGGGAACAAAACAACCGCAGGCTCGCTTTTGCCGGTCAGCGCCTGCCCGTTTCGATCTAAAAAGGAACCTCTTCCGTCAGAAATGAGTACTTCCTCCGTCCGCTGTTTCACGCTTTCCTGGATCAAATTGATTTTCTTTTTTGAAAATGATTCTGTAAAAAACAGCTGGATTTCCGCCAACCTCAGCAGAAGCAGGAAAAAAACGATCAAAAAAGCAATGACTGCCAGCTTCATTCGTTTCGATATCTTCATAAAAAAACACCTCACCCACATTGTGGACGAGGTGTTTCTTTGCTAAACAGATATTATGAAATTTTCACAATTTTCACGAGCATTTCTCCGCCCGGTGTTTGAACTGTGACTTCTTCATCTACTTTTTTGCCAAGAAGGCTTTTTGCGATCGGTGAATCGTTTGAGATTTTTCCTTCAAACGGATCAGCTTCAGCGCTTCCAACGATTGTATATGACTCTTCGTCACCGTCAGGCAGTTCGACGAAAGTGACGGTTTTACCTAAACCGACAACGTTAGAGCCGCCGTCATCTTCAATGATTTTCGCGTTGCGGATCATATTTTCAAGAGTCGTCACACGACCCTCTACGAATGCCTGCTCTTCTTTCGCTGAATCGTATTCAGAGTTCTCGGAAAGGTCTCCGAAACTTCTCGCAATTTTGATGCGTTCTACTACTTCTTTGCGTTTAACCGTTTTCAAATATTCTAATTCTTGTTCGAGTTTTTGTTTTCCTTCTTCAGTCATAGGAAAAACTTTCTCTTGTGCCATGTCCCTTCACTCCTTCTGGTTGTCCCTCAACATCTTCGATTATGTATGAGAGCATAAACTAAAAAATACAAGAATGAGAACACAGGGCAGTCCTCGTTCTTCTCTCCCATATAGGTACTGTTTATCTTAAACTGAATCTTGTCGTTCTGCAAATATTTCGCGTTTATAAACAGGGAAAGAAGGGAATTTGCACATCCCCTTCCTGCCTATACATAATATGGTCAGAGTTATTTATGTCTATGCTATGGTATTACAAAATCGCGTTTTGTTCAAGAATGGTTTGGATTTTTGTGACCATTAGATCAATTGCGACGTGATTCTGTCCGCCTTCCGGGATAATAATATCAGCGTATCGTTTCGTTGGTTCGACAAATTGGTTATGCATCGGGCGGACAACTGACACATATTGTTCAATGACAGAGTCAATAGAGCGGCCGCGCTCATTAATATCTCTCATAATCCGTCTGATGATACGCAAGTCAGCGTCTGTATCAACGTAAAGCTTGATATCCATCAGATCACGGAGCCTTTTGTCTTCAAGAACTAGAATGCCTTCAAGGATAATAACATCCTTGGGCTCTACGTGAACCGTTTCCTCTGAACGTGTGTGAAGCTTATAGTCGTAAATCGGCTTTTCAATCGGGCGGTAATTCAATAGATCCTGAATATGCTCGATTAAATAGTCATTATCAAACGCAAGCGGATGATCATAGTTTGTATTCAGCCTTTCTTCGAATGGAAGGTGGCTTTGGTCTTTATAATAAAGGTCTTGCTGGATCATTAAAATCGAGTGTCCTTTAAATTGTTCATAAATCGACCGTGTGACACTCGTTTTTCCTGAACCGGAACCTCCTGCGATTCCAATGACTACTGGATTCTTACCCATGGGTGTTACTTCCCCTTTCTCATCATGTTGCTCGGATAAATCTTTTTGTCTAGTTTGAATTTGACAATTTGCAGGGGATGGCGGGCAGCATCTAGCTCATTACCGTCTTCGTCCCAAATGGTTTCAATCGTGTGTGTAAAGTTTTCGATTTCCGGACCGAAAAATTCCACTTCGTCGCCTTTTTTGAAGAAATTGCGCTGCTGAAGTGTGACCACTTGTGTGTCTTCATCATAATTCAGCACTAAGCCGACAAAATCAAACGTCGTTTTTTTGGCGTGCTCACCGAACATTTGCTCTTCATAGCCTGGCGTTCCTTCAAAGAAAGCTGTCGCAGTGTCCCGGTTGGCGCACTTATCAAGCTCTTCAAGCCATTCTTTTTGAATCACAAAGTTATCCGGATCAGCGCAATAAGCGTCAATGACTTTGCGGTATACGCTGACAACTGTTGCTACATAGTGAATTGATTTCATGCGGCCTTCAATCTTTAAGCTGTCGATGCCCATTTCGATCATTTTCGGAATAGATTCAATCAGCTTCAAATCTTTCGGACTCATCGCAAATGGCGCATCTTCTTCACCATACAAAGCAACGGCGTTGGCACCGTCTGTTTGATACAGGTCATAATCCCAGCGGCATGACTGGCAGCAGCCTCCGCGGTTGGAATCCCGCGCTGTCATGTGATTGCTTAGTACACAGCGGCCGGAATATGCGATACACATCGCGCCGTGAATAAACGATTCAATTTCGATATCTACTTTTTCTTTCATTTCTCTGATTTCGAGAGCGCTTGTTTCACGTGCCAGCACAACGCGGTCAAGGCCTTCTTCCTTCCAGAACTGGACAGCCTTCCAGTTTGAAAGAGACTGCTGTGTGCTCAAGTGAACCTCAACATTCGGCGCCACTCTGCGGCATGTTTCGATAATAAGCGGATCTGCCACAATGATGCCGGCAACGTTGGCGTCTCCAAGTGCTTTCAAGTATTCTTCAAGCCCGTCCATGTTTTCATTATGGGCGAAAATATTTGTCGTTACGTAGATCTTCGCGCCATATTGTTTCGCGAATTCAACGCCTTCTGCAATTTCTTCGATCGTAAAGTTATCGGCATTTGAGCGCAACCCGTATTCCTGTCCTCCGATAAAGACCGCGTCCGCTCCGTAATGAACAGCAATTTTCAGCTTTTCAAGATTACCCGCAGGTGCGAGAAGCTCCGGCTTTTTTGTAATCACACGCTTCCCATTGACGATTGTGGATATTTTATCATTTACGGCAGTCATAGCTTAACCTCCTTTTGATTAATAAACCGTTTCTTTGAAGAAGAATCCAGTATCGATTTTTCTGTTAACTGGCTGGATGCTTTCTATGCGTTCGATCCAGTCTTCTTTTTTCGCTTCGTATTCGTCACGGTTTTCCACACACAGATCCATCGCTTCTCTGTACATTTTGGTGACTTCTATTAGGTATTCAGGCGTTTTCAGGACACCATCAATTTTGAAAGAATCAATGCCTGCATCTATCAATTCCTCAAGCTCATCAATGATGCACACATCGTTCGGGCTCATGATGTGCGTGCCGTTTTCATCTTCGAAAATCGGATATTTATTATCACGTTCTTTATCATGCAAGAACATGCCCGATTCTTTTTTCTTTCCTTCAATGTCCATGACTTTGCCCTGGTATTCAAAATAGTTTCCAATCAAAGAACGCTTCGATTGGAACATGCACGTCATTCCATGCACGTGGATTTCAATTTCGACTTCAGCGTTTTCTTTAATCTCCACAATGCTGTCCATGTTTAGCTCTCTGGCAAGCACAGAACGCGCCGCGCCTTTTCGTCCCCAGTAGTTGCATGTATAGTAGTTGGTGCCTGTCGTTTCTGTGCTCCAATGAAGCTTCAGGTCAGGCGCAGATTCACGAGCAGCCATAAGCACGGCAGGATCGCCGAATACCGCTGCATCGACACCGGTTTCCGCTAAGAAAGCCAGATATTCGCCAAGCTCACCTACTTTATCGTTATGAAAAATTGCATTTACAGCAACGTATACTTTTGCCCCTTCTTTGTGAGCAATCTCTACAGCTTTTGTTACATCTTCACGAGAAAATTCTCCGGCTAATCTCAAGCCGTATCTCTGTTCCCCAACTAAAAACGCAGTTGCTCCCGCCTGTATCAGCGGCAAAATGTCCGCCGTACTCGTCGGCGTCACTAAGAGCTCTGGTTTTTTCATGACGTTCACCTCTTCTTTTTACTAATCGCAAGTCCGTCCCCGACAGGAATAATCGCAGTTTGATAATCGGGATGATTCATCAGCCAATGATTATATTCATCAATTTTTGTTATCAGCCTGCGTCTTCTTTTCGGTTCTATTTTGCTGTAATCCTCTGCCACCAGACCTTTAAACAGCACGTTGTCTGTTAAAATCACCCCGTCCGGTGAAAGCATCGGTTCATATAAATGAAAAAAGTTTTGATACTGACCTTTTGCAGCGTCAATAAAAATGACATCGTAAGGCGCGGTTACATGAACGGCGTCGGCTAATTCAAGCGCGTCTCCGTAAAAAACATGAATTCGGTCATCAAGCTGAAATTCCTTGATATTGTTTACCGCTTCTTCATGCCGTTTCTCATTGCGTTCAATTGTATATATTTCAGCAGACGGCAGCTCCAGCGCCATTCGAATGGCGGAATAACCAATGGCCGTTCCGATTTCAAGTATTTTTTTCGGCTGTTTCACAGACAAAATTTGAAGCAGCACCTCCATGCCCGCTTTTTCCATGATCGGGACATGATGTTCTTCAGCATATGCTTCAAGCTTCTTCACGTTTTCCGGCCGAGGCTTCAATAATGCTTCTATATAGTCATTTATTTGTTCATAGCGGTCAGTCACAACAAATAGCCTCCCGTTCTAAAAAGGAGTGCCCCAGTCTTTTGCACAGGACACTCTCTGAATACATCATGATACATCGGTAAACAACCCGATATATTTTATCATAAAACCTTGCGGAAAGCGAATAAAAGGAGAGCTTTTTGCTCTCCTTTTATTTCTCATTTTTTGAGGTAATGTATTTTTCTTTTGCTTTATTATGCTCTTTTAGCGTTTTTGTAAATACGACTTCACCATTTGATTTGGCCAAGAAGTACAGATAGTCCGTTTGATCTGGATGCAGCGCCGCTTCCCATGACGACATGCCGGCATTGGCAATCGGTCCTGGCGTCAGTCCTGTGTTTTTGTACGTATTGTACGGTGAATCGATTTCCAGATCCTTATAAAGTACCCGATCTTTATGCTTGCCTGCCGCGTACAGCACGGTCGGATCTGTTTGGAGCGGCATTTTCTCTTTCAGGCGGTTATAAAAGACACTCGCAATTTTATGGCGGTCGGCTTTTTCAGTCGCTTCTTCTTCAATCAAAGAAGCCATCGTTAGCAGCTTATGCACAGATAGTTTATTTTTCTTCATTTCAGATTTGTACGTTTCCACGTAAGAATTTGTCTGTTTGACCATTGCCCTGATAATGTCTTCAAGTGACGTGTCCGGATCGTGAAAAGGGTATGTGGCCGGGAACAGGTACCCTTCCAGCGGATGCTGAATGTTTTTATTGAAAACTTCGTTTGTCACAGTGTCCGGGAATTCCTTCTTCAGCTGATTGATAAATGTTTCATCGTCCAGCTTCGCTATGATTTGTTTTTTAGAGTATTTCGTTTCATCAGCAATAGCGGCCGCGATTTGTGTCAGCTGCGCTCCCTCAGTTACTGTAATTTGAAAGGCGTAGCTTGTAGCCCCGCTTGTCAGCTTATGAATAATGGCATCCAAATCCATTCCTTTATTCAGATGGTAGAATCCCGCCTGAAACCCGGAAGCACCTTTATATTTCACATAATACTGAAATGCTTTCTCGTTTTTTATGACATCGTTTTTCTTTAATATCGATGCGATGGCCGAAACAGACGAGCCGCTCGGAATGTTAATGTTAACTGTCGTTTTACTGTCTTTTTCTACAGGTTCAAGCAATGATTTCCCATATAAAAATGCCCCGCCAATGATGAGAAGCAGCACAATAATGGAAGACAGTATGATTCTTTTTTTATTGAAAAATGATTTTTTTTGCTGATTGATATACATTAGGTCTCCTCCCATCAGCTCTTATACTACATGATTCATTGTATTTCGGCAATTTATTACAAAAAAAGGTGAAAGGGGCCTTGATACAGCAGAAAAAAAGCCGGAGCAGTATGGCTCCGGCTTTGGCGCGGTGTTTTATTCTTCGTCTTCGTCCGCTAAGAACGTGTTTAGTGTTTCTTCGATCATATCCCATTCCTCGTCAGTTTCGATCGGGAATAGCTCACCGTTTTCACCGTCTTCGTTTGGCGTGAAGCTGGAAGCAAGAATTTCTACTTCTTCGTCATCTTTTGCTTCCATTGGGTAGTACAGTACATAAGACTTGCCAAACTCTTCGTTTTCAAATGTAAACAGCACTTCACAAAGCTGTTCATTTCCTTGATCGTCAACAATTGTAATATTTTTTTCGCCGTGTTCCATTTTCTTCACCTCTGGCTTTAATTTAAGCTGTCGAGATATCCTTGCAAAATCATGACAGCCGCCATTTTATCAATGACTTTTTTTCGTTTTTGCCTGCTGACATCAGCTGCAATCAGCATTTTTTCAGCCGCCATTGTGGTAAGACGCTCGTCCCACAGCACAACAGGAACATTGTACGTTGTTTCAAGCACTTTCGCAAATGTTTGGCTGGCTTCGCCTCTCGGGCCGACTGTTCCGTTCATGTTCTTAGGAAAGCCGAGCACGATTTTATCTATAGTATACTCCTTTATCAGTTCAGATAAACGGGATAAACCATAATCGCCTTCCGCTTCATTGATCTTTATGGTCTCAATGCCTTGAGCAGTCCAGCCCATTTCATCGCTCAGAGCAACACCGAGTGTTTTGGTTCCTAAATCGAGTCCTAATATTCTCATTTTTAATTTACGCCTCTTTATGCTGTTCTAAATAAGACTTCACCAATTCCTCGATTAATTCGTCTCTTTCAAGTTTGCGAATTAAATTGCGAGCGTCACGATGCCTAGGAATATAAGCGGGATCACCTGACAGCAAGTATCCGACAATCTGATTGATTGGATTGTAGCCCTTTTCCTGAAGCGCGTCATACACTGTAATCAGCACCTCATTTACGTTAGTCTCAGCAGAATCATCGGAGAAATTAAATTTCATCGTTTTATCAAACGAGCTCACCGTTTTGCACCTCTTTCCCAAATTCGCAGGCAAAGTTCAGCCTGGGGTCCTAATCTTACCATCATTCTACACTACATGGGCAAATTATAAAACGGATTTCACCCAATCTTCTACAGAAGCCAAAGCTTCTTCTAATTTTTCCGGCTGTTTGCCGCCTGCCTGTGCCATATCCGGACGGCCTCCGCCGCCTCCGCCGCAAACTTCCGCAGCTTGTTTGACCAGCTTGCCTGCATGTAGGCCTTTCTCAATGAGATCCTTTGTGACTCCGGCAGAGATATTGACTTTATCGTTTTGTACCGCACCAAGCACGATCACTGCAGAGCCAAGCTTTGCTTTAAGTTCATCCACCATTGTGCGGAGATGGTTCATGTCTTTTGCATTTACTTTTTCCGCAAGCACCCTCACACCGTCAACTTCTTTTACTTTCGACAGGATCGCTCCTGCTTCCACGTTGCCGAGTTTCGCAAGAAGAGTATCATTTTCTCTTTGTGCTTCCTTCAGTTCAGCCTGCAAAGCCGCAACCCGTTTCGGCACTTCTTTGATATTTGTTTTCAGCTCGTCAGCAGCCTGCTTTAATACTGAAATCTGGCTGTTCATTTCGACGTAAGCGCCTTGTCCCGTTACAGCCTCAATCCGTCTTGTGCCTGCTCCGATTCCAGATTCAGAAACGATTTTAAACAGGCCGATTTCTGCTGTATTTCTGACATGGCAGCCGCCGCACAGCTCTAAACTGTAACCTCCGACTTGAACGACCCGGACAATATCGCCGTATTTTTCGCCGAATAGAGCCATCGCGCCCATTTCTTTTGCTTCAGCGATCGGCTTCAAGTCGATGCTGACCGGGATGCTCGCCCAGATCTTTTCGTTGACGATTCTTTCAATTTGCTCAAGTTCTTCTTTTGTCACTTGGCCAAAGTGCGAGAAGTCAAAACGAAGACGGTTTTCAGTCACAAGAGATCCCGCCTGATTGACATGAGTTCCAAGAACGTCTTTTAGTGCCTGATGCAATAAATGCGTTGCCGTATGGTTTTTAATGACGCTGCTTCTCATATGGTCTTCAACTTCAGCAGTAACATGCAGACCTTTTTGAACAGTACCGCTCTCGACAACACCTTCATGCACATGCTGGCCGTTCGGCGCTTTTTGCACATCTTTAATTCTCACTATTGCCTGTTCGCTGCGGAGATAGCCTTTATCCCCAATTTGGCCGCCGCTTTCAGCATAGAACGGTGTTTCATCAAGAATAATTTGTACGCTTTCTCCTTCATGAGCCTCATCAATGAATTGGCCGTCCTGAAGAAGCACAATGACATTGGCATCAGCTTTTGTTTGAGAGTAGCCGACAAATGTGCTTTCATCGGTCACGTCGCGTAATGCGCCGCCCTGCACCTGCATGCTGCCGACATCCTGGCGAGCATTTCTTGCCCGTTCACGCTGCTGATTCATTTCTTCTTCAAAGCCTTTATGGTCAACCGTCATGTTCTCGTCTTCTGCGTATTCTTCAGTCAGCTCAACCGGGAATCCGTACGTATCGTACAGTTTAAACACATCAGCACCTGAAATAACGCTGCTGCCCTTGTCTTTTTCTTTTTTGATCATTTCTGACAGGATGGCAAGCCCTTCATTAAGTGTTTCGTGGAAGCGCTCTTCCTCGTTTTTGATGACTTTTGCGATGAAATCCGATTTCTCTTTCACTTCAGGATAGAAATCAGCCATGATTTCAGCGACAACCGGCACTAAATCGTACATGAACGGACGGTGGATGTTGATCGTTTTGGCATAACGCACAGCCCGGCGCAATAAGCGTCTTAATACATAGCCGCGGCCTTCATTTGACGGAAGCGCTCCGTCACTGACAGCAAACGCAACCGTTCTGATGTGGTCGGCAATCACTTTAAACGCAGTGTCTTTCACATTGTCTGTGCCATATATTTCACCAGAAATGGTTTCTGTTGCTTTGATGATTGGAACAAATAAATCGGTATCAAAGTTTGTCGGGACATTCTGGATAACAGATACCATTCTTTCAAGCCCCATGCCCGTATCAATGTTTTTCTTCGGAAGCGGCGTGTACGTACCGTCAGGGTTATGGTTGAACTCAGAGAACACAAGATTCCATACTTCCAGGTAACGGTCGTTTTCTCCTCCTGGGTAAAGCTCCGGATCTTCTGGATCATTTCCATATGCCTCACCGCGGTCGTAGAAGATCTCCGTGTTCGGTCCGCTCGGTCCTTCACCGATGTCCCAGAAGTTCCCTTCCAGGCGGATAATTCTTTCCTCAGGAATACCAATTTTTTTCGCCCAGAATTCATATGCCTCTTCATCTTCAGGGTGAACCGTAACAGAGAGAAGCTCTTGGTCGAAACCGATCCACTTGTCACTCGTTAAAAACTCCCACGCCCATGTAATGGCTTCTTCTTTGAAATAATCGCCGATGGAAAAGTTTCCGAGCATTTCAAAGAATGTGTGGTGGCGCGCAGTTTTCCCTACATTTTCTATATCGTTTGTTCTGATCGCTTTTTGAGCGTTTACGATTCTTGGATTCTCCGGAACAACACGGCCGTCAAAATATTTTTTCAGCGTCGCAACACCGCTGTTGATCCAAAGCAGTGAAGGATCCTCATGAGGCACTAATGACGCGCTTGGCTCTACCGCATGTCCTTTTTCTTTAAAGAAATCCAAAAACATTTGACGCACTTCCGCAGAAGTTAAGTGTTTCATTGTATTACCTCCTCTATAAAAATCGAAATTCTCTTCAGTGACAGCAAAAAAGCCCTCCCCCTATGCAAACCACGCGTTTACACAGGGACGAGAGCTGTCTCGCGGTACCACCCTGATTACGGGCCTTAACATTCGCCCGTCACCTTTTACCCTGTAACGCAGGATATGCGGCAGTGATTAACTGCACTCAGGATTAGCTTCCTCCGATCTTCTGATAAAGCTCCTTTCAGCTTACGGAGCTTCTCTCTTTAACAGGGCTTCGGCGTACTCAGATCCGTCACTCGAGATTCGTATGTATTCTACGAGAAATTATAGACAAGCTGCACGCCAATGTCAATGCTCCGTCCTCATCCGTAAAAAATGGATCATCATCACTTTTAAAACAGCGGTCGCAGGAACAGCCAGAATCATTCCAACGATTCCCGCAAGCTCTCCTCCGGCAAGCAGTGCAAGCATAATGACGACAGGATGCATTTTAAGGCTTCGGCCGACAATGAACGGACTGAGGATATTCCCTTCCATAAACTGCAGAATAAACACTGTAATCACCACAACAAGAATCGCTTTGACTGAGATCGTCATCGCAATTAAAAGCGCAGGAATCGCTCCGATAAACGGACCAAAATACGGTATGACATTCGTTATCCCAGAAATAAGACCTAAGATCAACGGATACGGAAGTCCGAATATCCAGAACGTAATGCCCGCCATCACGCCTAGAATCAAGCAGACCAGAAGCTGGCCGCGGATGTAATCGCCAAGGGAGTCATCCACATCCCGCAAAAAGGCGCTTCCCCGCTTTCTCCACGACTTCGGAGTCAAGTACCATACTGTCTTTTTCATCAACTCAATATCCTTTACCATATAAAACACGAGAAAAGGAATTGTTGCCGCAATTAAGAAATAATCAAGCACGTTGCGGATCCCGCTGATTGCACCTTCTACCGTTCCCGCAAAAAACGTCTCCGTCTGGCGGATCAATTTATCTACACGATGGTGCATGCCGTCAGGCCAGTCATCAGTATGGTTATGCACATGAAGAAGGAGCCCATTATACGTTTCGGCAAACATAGGTATATTTTCTGATAAATCCGTCAGCTGCACAATTAAAACAGGCACCCCTTTATACAGCGCCCAGCCAATTCCGCCAAAAAAAAGAATATAAATCACCAGGATGCTCAAAGTCCTCGGCAATCCTTTGCCGTGCAGCCACTCCGTGACCGGGAGCAATAAATAAGATATAAAAATAGAAATGATCAAGGGAATAAAGATCGTTTTGATGACGAGCCAAAAGGGCGACCATAACATATCAAGCATAAAAAAGACGTAAACTGTTAATAGGACCAGCAAACAAATTGCCACCCACAATAAAAGCTGCACCGGTTTTTGAAGCATCTGCTTTCACCTCTTCTATATCTTTTGAGGAACGGTGGGAATTATTCTCTCTCCTCATAACAAAAAGGATACTCTCCTAAGAGTATCCTTTTTCGCATTAAAACATTTTCGTTATTCTTCTTCTCATCCGCTTCATGCTTCGATTATTCAGCATATCGGATTGAGTCGCCATTCGGTACACGAGAGCCCCGGCTCCCAATGCCAAAAGAGAAGTCATCGTCCGATTCATCCTGCGCATCTCCCTTCATGATCAAAAATTGATGCTGCGTTCATCCTCAGAAAACAAATCATCCAAGCTGCTTAACGTTCCGTCTTCTTCCACCTGATGAGTTGCAATCTTCCCTTTCGCCACTGTCAGTTCAATAAAACAGCCCCAGCAATAATATTGGTTCACGCCAATTTTCCCGATATCCTTACTTTTGCAGTTTGGGCATATAAGCATATCTCACACCTCTATCCGTTCAGGACGATCTCATCTTTCCGCACCTCGACAAGCGAATCCGCTTTTTGGATCTGGCGCTTGCTTCCCGCCAGGTCAGAAAAGAAACCGTCCGAGAGTTCATATGCTACGATTATGCCCCTGTCCAAACAAAAGTATACATCTTCCAGCATCCCCAATATATCTCCCTCTTGCGATTTCACAAGCTTCATTTTCATTTGCTCGTATGTGAAGCATGACTTCGGAAGAGGCAGAAGCTGGTCAGTACTGACCGAGGCCAATATGCGGTCATCAAGAATGCAAGAGATATCACACGCCCGTAAAAGCGCATGATGATGATGCAAAAACCGTTTTTGTGCAAGAATAAACCCGAGACAATCTCCTTTCAGAGAAAAACAAATATCAGAAATTGTCCCAAGATAACAAGAAGTTCGTTCTGAGTATACTGGGAATCCTTCTATCTCATGGCATGTTCTCAAAGTGTGATCAACCACCTTTTGTTGAACAGGCTTAGGTTTTGCTTTGCGCCTTTGACTCATACGATGAAATCACTTCCACCGCAAATGAAAAAACTCCCGCAAACACGGGAGCCTTTTTATAGCTGTTCTTCTTTCATAAAATCGAATGGTGTAATGCCTTCCATGCCAATATTGGCATCGTGTACACTGAACGGGAGCTCTTTTTGCAAAGCCTCAAGCTCGGCATCCATTTCCTCAACCTGTATTGACAACCTGTTTTTCAAGGAAGTCTGTCTGACAGTTGCGTCATTATTTTTTACGCCCCACTCCAGCGCCTCCTCTTCCCCGCATAAAATGAGAAATTTCTTTGCTCTCGTAATCGCGGTATAAAGAAGATTTCTTCTGAGCATTCTATAGTAGCCTTTCACAACAGGCAAAACCACAATCGGAAATTCACTTCCCTGCGATTTATGAATAGAGCAGCAATACGCATGGGTAAATTGGTTAAAATCTTTTTTCGTAAATGTCATTTCATTGCCGTCAAAATTAACAACGGCCATGTCTTCTTTTTCTGTATTTTCCTTCGCATAAAATATCGACGTAATTTCCCCAATATCTCCGTTGAATACATTGTTTTCCGGCTGATTGACGAGCTGCAAAATTTTATCTCCGGTTCTGTAGACAACATCTCCGAACTTCAATTCTCTCCGTTTTTCTTTAGGAGGATTTAAAATATCCTGCAGCATTATATTCAGTTCATTGATGCCGGCTTTTCCTCTGTACATCGGGGCGAGAACCTGTATGTCCTTTGCCGTATAGCCTTTTTTCAATGCATTGGCGACAACCTTTTCAACCACTTCTTTTATTTGCGAGCCACCGCAGCGAATAAAAGAACGGTCCTTTGTAGGTGCAGTCAAATTGTTCGGCAGCAATCCATTTTTCATCTGGTGGGCAAGCTCGACGATTGATGACCCCTCCGCCTGGCGGTAGATGTCTGTCAGTCTCACAGTCGGAATCACCCGGGATGCCAAAAGGTCTCTCAGCACTTGGCCCGGACCGACAGAAGGCAGCTGATCTTCGTCTCCCACAATGATGATTTGAATATGATCAGGGATCGCCTTGAACAAGTGGTTCGCCAGCCATATATCAAGCATACTGGCTTCATCGATAATTAACAGCTTTCCCTCGATCGGCTGATCCTCTGTATGGGTGAAGCCTTCTGCGCCGTTCCAACCAAGCAGCCTGTGTATCGTGACTGCCGGAAGGCCCGTTGATTCACTCATTCGTTTTGCCGCTCTTCCTGTCGGTGCGGCCAATACAACCGGAAAAGCTTCATCCTTTTTATAAGCTGACGGGTCTAGTGACACGCCGTGAAGCTCCCCGTACAGTTCGACAATTCCTCTGATTACCGTCGTTTTCCCTGTTCCTGGGCCTCCCGTTAAAAGAAGCATCGGTGAGGAAAGGGCTTTTTGAATCGCTTCCTTCTGGCTCGGGGCATACTGAACGTTCATCCGTTCTTCCAGTTCGCCTAAAGCAAGCAGAAATTCTGATTCAGGAAACTGGTCATCATATTCAGTTTGGTTTGCGATATGTTTCACACGCTTTGCAACGTTTTGTTCTGCGTAAAACAGCGATGGAAAATAACAGCGGCCGTCTTCTATGACAATGTCTTTATTTTCTCCAAGGGCAATAATCGCGTTAGCGGCATCCATTTCTGTGATACGCTGTCCTTCCCTTGCTGACTGGTTCAACAGTGATTGGGTGTCGATAATCAGCTGCTCCGTTTCTATGTACGTATGCCCTTCTGACAGACAAGTCGTTTCAAGCGTGTACAAAATCGCGGCTTTTATCCGCTCAGGATGATTACCCGAAAGCCCCATTCTGCTGCCAAGCTCATCCGCTTTCCCAAACCCGATCCCTTCTACATCTTTCACAAGCTGATAAGGGTTTTCCTGAATCTTTTCAAGCGTCTCGGATTCATAGGCCTGATAGATTTTCATAGACAGCTGAGGGCCAAAGCCGAACTGATTCAGGGAAATCATGATTTGCTCCAGTCCCTGATGCTGCTGCAACGCACCGGCTAGCGTGTCAGCTTTCTTTTTTGACAGTCTCGGTACATCATAAAGCACTGAAGCGTCAGCCAAAATTTTATTAATCGCGCTGTCGCCCAGCTTTTTCACAATTTCTTCAGCTGTTTTTTTGCCGATTCCCTCGAACAAATCACTCGATAAATATTGAATGATGCCTTCCTTAGTCGTCGGGATCTCCTTTTTGAAATGCTCCGCCTGAAATTGGAGCCCGAATTTTGGATGGGTTACGATCTTTCCGTAAAACGTGTAGGTCTCTTCTTCTTGAAGCGCAGGGAAGTAGCCCGTCACGGATACGGCTTTATCTTCAATCGCTTCGGAGGTCTCTGTAACTTTCACTTTCAGAACCGTATATAAATTGGTGTCATTATGATAGATGACTGTGTTGACTGTTCCCTTTAAATAGGGCTCTTCCTCCAGTTTAAGCTGATCCGGATGCTGCTGCACGAGCTTTTCCCTCCTCCTGTGCCTGTTATGATGGGTCGATTAGTTTTTTAGCATGAAGCGCAAGCATATGATCTGGCTGGATGTCGATCGCCTTGTCCAGCATTTCCAATGCTTTTTCTCGATTTTCTTTATAAGCATAAGCAACACCCGCATTGTAAAATGCATCGGCGTGGCCCGGATCTTGCTCTGTTACAACTGCGAATTGGCTGAGCGCTTCGTCCAGCATGCCCTCGTTCGCTAAACACATCCCAAATTGAAAGCGCGCTTCCGTATCATTTTCATTCAGTTCGACCGCTCTTTGTAAATAAGCCAGTGCAAGCTTAGGCTGTTCGAGCTTGACAAGAACCGTTCCGAGCATGTAAAACAGGTCGCCGTTTTCCATCCCGGCTCGAAGCGCTTTTTCAAACATGTCTTTCGCTTCTTTGTACATTTCTTTTACGACATAGACATTTCCTGCTCCATAATAAGCAGTGGCGGCGCTGCTGTCTAATTCAAGCGCTTTATCATAAAACGCTAAAGCCCGTTCCAGCTCGTTTACAGATGAAAGCAGGTTCGCAAAGTTGATATATGGAATTGCGTCTTCTTTATTTTCTTCAATCGCTTTTGTAAATGCCTCAGCTGCTTTCTCGTAATCTCCATTTTGCATCGCCTCTATACCGAGTTGATTATAATCCACCGACCATCTTCCTTTCATTAAAAAACCCCAACTCAGTGTTGAGGTTTTTCATCTTTTATACGTACCACAATTTTGTTTCGTCTTTGTACACATCATCAATTGTTCCGCCGCCAAGGCATTCTTCACCGTCATAGAAGACAACGGCTTGTCCAGGCGTTACAGCGCGGACTTGTTCATCAAAGATGACTTCCGCTTCGCCCTCACCTGTCATGCGAACCGTTACTTTATGATCTTCTTGGCGGTAACGGAATTTAGCCGTGCAGGCAATCTCTTGGCCCTTCATGATATCCGAACGAACCCAGCTGATATTTGTTGCTGTGATTTTGTCGGAATAAAGAAGCGGGTTATGGAACCCTTGATCCACGTAGAGAATGTTTTTTTCAAGATCTTTCCCAACCGCAAACCACGGCTCGCCGCTTCCGCCGATGCCAAGGCCGTGACGCTGTCCGATCGTGTAGTACATCAACCCGTCGTGGCGTCCTTTTACTTCGCCGTCCATCGTCATCATATCGCCCGGCTGTGCAGGGAGATATTGGCTGAGGAATGTTTTGAAGTTGCGTTCGCCGATAAAACAGATGCCCGTACTGTCTTTTTTCGTCGCTGTTGCAAGATCTGCTTCTTTGGCAATTTCACGCACACGGCTTTTTTGAAGCTCGCCGATCGGGAACATGACTTTGCTTAGCGTATCTTCTGTCAGCTGATTCAAGAAGTACGTTTGATCCTTGTTTTCATCAATGCCGCGCAGCATTCTGACTTTGCCGCCGCTTCTGTCTACCCTTGCATAGTGGCCAGTTGCTAAATAGTCGGCGCCAAGTGACAGGGCGTGCTCCAAAAATGCCTTGAATTTAATCTCTTTGTTGCACAGCACATCCGGGTTTGGTGTTCTGCCTGCTTTATATTCATCAAGGAAGTATTGAAATACCTTCTCGTAATATTGCTTTTCAAAATTAACGGCATAGTACGGAATTCCGATTTGGTTGCAGACGCGGATCACATCTTCATAATCCTCTGTCGCCGTGCAAAAACCGTTTTCGTCCGTATCATCCCAGTTTTTCATAAAGATTCCGATTACATCATAGCCCTGTTCTTTTAACAGCAGGGCTGCCACAGATGAGTCTACTCCGCCGGACATGCCGACAACGACTCTTGTATCTTCCGGCCGTTTTTCCATTTCATTCACTCCAATAACTAAGCCGCCTTATTGTGTGAGCCGTTTTACAACGTCAGCCACATGTTTGGCAGCAGTTTTCACTTGCTCAGCCGTATTGCCGAGGCCGAAGCTGATCCGAATTGAGGCCGTCAGCCGGTCACTCTCTTCTCCGAACATGGCAGTCAGAACATGTGACGGCAGGACTGAACCGGCCGTGCACGCTGATCCGCTTGAGACAGCGACTCCCGCCATGTCAAGATTCACCAGCAGCGCTTCCACTGATACACCGGGGAAATATAGATTCAGAACATGCGGCAGACTATGCTCTTTGTCCCCGTTAATCTCGAATGCCACACCGGCATTTTCAAGCGTGTCGGCAATGATTGTTTTAAACGATTGATACTTCTCGTTTTTTTCGTCCCGTTCTTCACTTGACAGCTTGATGGCTTCTTTCAGCCCGACAATGCCGGGAACATTTTCTGTTCCGGCACGGCGTTTTCTTTCTTGCTCTCCTCCGAATAAAAGCGGGGAAAGTTTCACATCTTTACTTGCATATAAAAAGCCTGTCCCTTTTGGCCCGTTGAGCTTGTGCCCTGAAACAGACAGAAGGTCAATATGGCTGTTTTTTACGTCAATTGGCAGCAATCCGAATGCCTGAACAGCATCGGTATGAAAATATGACTGGTGTTCCTTTAGCAGCTCACCGATTTCAACGATCGGCTGCACTGTCCCGACTTCATTATTTCCATACATCACTGTCACAAGGATTGTATCATCACGCAGTGCTTCTTTCACCTGTTTTGCACTGACTCTTCCATTTTGGTCAACGTCTAGATACGTTACTTCAAATCCGTCTTCTTCAAGTTTTTCACATGTGTGAAGCACAGCGTGATGCTCAATTTTTGTCGTGATGATATGTCTGCCCAGATCTTTTCTTGCAAGCGCGGTTCCCATAATAGCCAAGTTATCGGCTTCCGTTCCCCCGCTTGTAAAAATGATCTCCTGCTCTGCCGCTCCGATTTCTGCTGCAATCTGCGCTCTTGCTTCGTCCACCCATTTTCTAGATTCTCTACCAAATGAATGAATACTGGATGGATTGCCGAAATTGCCGGAGAAATGCGGTATCATTTTTTCCAGCACACGCTCATCCATCGGAGACGTTGCGGCATGATCTAAATAAATCCGTTCCATTATGTTTACACCTCTGATCTAAATATAGAACATATAAGCTTCTTGCTCTCCATCTGTATAGCTGGCAAGATCCTCTAATGTTGTACTGTCTAAAACCTCTTTCACGGCATCCCGTATGCGAATCCAGAGCTCACGCTTGGCTGGCTCCTCGTCTTCCAGCACTTCAACAGGACTGATCGGCCCCTCGAGTACACGGATAATATCCCCCGCTGTAATCGCATCCGGCTCGCTGCCTAATACATATCCGCCATATGCGCCTCTGATGCTTTTCACTAAACCGGCATTTCTGAGCGGCGATACCAGCTGCTCCAAATAATGCTCGGACAAATTATTCGTCTGTGCGATGCTTTTTAATGAAGTCGGGCCTTCACCATGCTTTTTTGCAAGCTCGATCATAATCGTGAGACCGTATCTTCCCTTAGTTGATATTTTCAACATGAACACCTCTGTTATTTCATGATTTTCCACATTTATAATGGTAATTTCTATATGATTCGTCCGTTTATTATCTAATAGACCAACTGTTATTATAACATACCTTCAGCTAATTTTCATTGAGGCAGGCGGAAACGGGCCTTTCCCCTTTTCTAATGTCCGCTTTTCCGTTACCCTGTAATTAAGTAAGGAGAGATGATGATGAAGCCATTGGCATATCGGATGCGTCCGACAAAAATAGAGGATATTATCGGCCAGCAGCATCTGGTGGCTGAAGATAAAATTATCGGCAGAATGGTTCAGGCAAAACATTTGTCATCCATGATTTTGTACGGGCCGCCCGGGATTGGAAAAACATCAATCGCAACAGCAATCGCCGGTTCAACAAGTATTGCTTTTCGAAAGCTCAATGCTGTCATTAACAATAAAAAAGATATGGAAATCGTAGCCCAGGAAGCTAAAATGTCAGGCCAGGTGATTTTGATACTGGATGAAGTGCACAGGCTGGATAAAGGGAAGCAAGATTTTCTTTTGCCCTATTTAGAAAACGGGATGATCATTTTGATCGGAGCAACCACGGCAAACCCGTATCATGCCATTAATCCGGCGATCAGAAGCCGGACACAGATCTTTGAGCTTGAGCCATTAACACCGGAACTGATTAAACAAGCCCTGGAACGTGCGATTCATGATGAGCATCGGGGCCTTGGCACATATTCTGTATCTATTGATGATCAGGCAATGGAGCATTTTGCCCATGGATGCGGAGGAGATGTTCGCTCCGCTTTAAATGCGCTTGAGCTGGCCGTCTTGTCAACGAAGGAGTCAGCCGACGGGGTGATTCATATTACACTGGAAACCGCGGAAGAATGTTTGCAGAAAAAGAGCTTTTCTCACGATAAAGATGGTGACGCGCATTATGATGTATTGTCCGCTTTTCAAAAATCGATCCGCGGCTCTGATGCCAACGCCGCTCTTCACTATTTAGCAAGATTAATTGAAGCCGGTGATCTGGAAAGCATCGCAAGACGGCTGCTTGTCATCGCCTATGAAGATATCGGCTTAGCAAGCCCGCAGGCTGGTCCAAGAGTGCTGCACGCTATTCAGACCGCTGAGCGGGTCGGATTTCCCGAAGCGCGAATCCCGCTGGCCAACGCAGTTATTGAACTTTGCCTCTCGCCGAAATCAAACTCAGCCATTCTGGCAATCGATGAGGCGCTGGCAGATATCAGAGCCGGAAAAATAGGAGATGTCCCGAAGCATTTAAAAGACGCGCATTATAAAGGAGCTCAGGAATTAGGAAGAGGAATCGATTATAAATACCCGCACAATTACGACAGCGGATGGGTCGAACAGCAATATCTCCCTGATCCTTTAAAGAACAAGCAATATTACAAGCCGAAACAGACAGGAAAGTTCGAATCCGCCTTAAAGCAGGTATATGACAAATTAATGAAAAGAAAATAAAACAAAAACAGCCTTGCGTATAGGGACTGACCCCCGATTTCGAGACAGGGATCAAAACACCTTTTAAACAGCCAATTGCCGATAGTTTATCG
>NZ_CATYRA010000004.1:0-315046 GCF_958411575.1 uncultured Bacillus sp. | reverse complement strand
CCGTTTTCAAACTAGAAGGTGTTTTTTATTTGTCTCATATTATGGGGTCAGTCCCTATAATCAAGGCTGTTTTTATGCGTTATTTATCCTTCACGCGTTTGATTTCAATGTCTTTCAAAAGATCCATGACAACATGTCCGCCCATAATCAAACCGGCCACTGACGGCACAAAAGCATTAGAGGACGGCGGCATTTTTGCTTTACGGATTTCCGCTTCGTCATTCCCCACTTCTTTTCTGACGTCTTCCCGAATGACAATCGGGCTTTCGTCAGAGAAAATCACTTGAACGCCCTTTTTGATGCCCTCTTTGCGTAATCTCGTACGGACGACCTTCGCAATTGGATCAGTGTGCGTTTTTGAAATATCAGCGATTTGGAAGCGTGTCGGATCCGTTTTATTTGCGGCACCCATGCTGGAGATGAGCGGAATATCCCGTTTCAAACATTCTTTCATTAAATGGATTTTGTAATGGATAGTGTCTGACGCATCAATGACATAGTCAAGATTATATTCAAAAAATTGCTCATACGTTTCTTCCGTATAGAACATTTTTAACGCGATCACTTCACACTCAGGGTTAATGTCTGCGATCCGCGCTTTCATTAAATCAACTTTCGGCTGTCCGACAGTTGAAAGAAGCGCGTGAAGCTGACGGTTTACATTTGTAATGTCCACATCATCTTTGTCGACAAGCAGAATGCGGCCGACGCCTGACCGCGCGAGAGCTTCCGCTGCGAACGATCCGACTCCGCCGACCCCAAGCACAGCAACCGTGCTGTTTTTCAGCGTTTCAAGGCCTTCTTTTCCGATAGCTAATTCATTGCGTGAAAACTGGTGTAACAAGAACCTCACTCCACATTCGTATTCTGGGTTTCATCTATAACATGGCTGATCCATGAGCAGCCGTTTTTTCTGCGCACAAAAAATAAAGTCCCAATAGTGCCGTTGCAGCTTTCCTTTGTTTTGAACCCGCTCTCAGCAGGTGGGTGCCCTCTTTTAAATCTTGTAAGTCCTCTTTACCGAATGAAAAGAGGCATGTACGCCATTTAAAAATGCGGGCTCCCAAATCAAAAAAATGTTCGGTCAAAACTAGGTGTACAACTAACACATCAGGACTTTATTTAACTTGTCAAAATCATATCACAGACGATTTTGATTTTCAAGAATCGAACTGCTCATTCAGTTCTTAACTTTTTTCTTGATTGAAAGATGAAGCTCATCAAGCTGGGCGTCGCTTACTTCCCCTGGCGCTTCTGTCATCAGGCAGCTTGCGCTTGCGGTTTTCGGGAATGCGATCGTATCTCTTAGGTTCGTACGTCCTGCGAGAAGCATGACGAGACGGTCTAAGCCGAGCGCGATTCCGCCATGCGGAGGAGCACCGTATTCAAATGCTTCCAGTAAGAATCCGAACTGCTCAGCTGCTTCTTCTTGTGAGAAGCCGAGAAGCGCAAACATTTTTTCCTGAATATCCTTTTCGAAAATACGAATCGAACCGCCGCCAAGCTCATAGCCGTTTAAGACGAGGTCATAGGCTTGTGCTTTCATGTCTTCAGGCGCTGTTTCAATCAACTCAAGGTCTTCACGGACAGGCATTGTGAACGGATGGTGGGCTGCGTAAAAACGGCCTTCCTCCGGATCATGCTCTAAGAGCGGCCAGTCGATGACCCATAAGAAATTGAACAGGTTTTCGTCAATCAGCCCTCGTTCTTTCCCGAGTTTTAAGCGCAGGGCGCCGAGTGATGCGGCTACAACTTCGAATTTATCCGCTCCGAACAGCAGCAAATCACCTTCAGCAGCATCAAGTGCTTCAATCAGCTTAGACTGCTTTTCTTCATCAAAGAATTTGGCGATCGGGCCTTTCACTCCGTCTGCCTCAACTTTCACCCAGGCAAGTCCTTTCGCCCCGTAGTTAGCTGCAAAAGCGCCAAGAGCGTCGATGTCTTTTCTGGAGTAATCGCCAGCTCCGCCTTTTACATTGATGGCTTTTACCACACCGCCGTTTGCCACAGCTGATGAGAATACTTTAAATTCTGTGTCCTTCACAATGTCAGATACATCTGTCAAAAGCATGTCAAAACGCGTATCCGGTTTATCCGAACCATAACTGTTCATCGCCTCGTCATACGTCATACGAGGAAGAGGAAGCTTGAGTTCCACACCTTTTGTTTCACGCATAATCTTTGCCATCATATCCTCAGCCAATGACATAATGTCTTCCTGGCTCATAAAGGACATTTCAATATCGATCTGCGTAAACTCAGGCTGGCGGTCTGCACGCAAGTCTTCATCGCGGAAACAGCGGGCAATCTGATAATAGCGTTCAATGCCGGAAACCATCAGAAGCTGTTTAAATAGCTGCGGAGACTGAGGCAGCGCATAGAATTCACCTTCGTGCACACGGCTCGGCACCAAGTAGTCACGTGCGCCCTCAGGTGTGCTTTTTGTTAAAATCGGTGTTTCAATATCAAGGAACCCGTTATCATCTAAAAAGCTGCGGACAGCTTTCGTCACGTTATGTCGCATCTGCATCGTTTGAAACATAGCCGGTCTGCGCAAATCTAAGTAACGGTGTTTTAAACGGACGTCCTCTGATACGTCTTCAGCTTGATCAGAAATCGCAAACGGAGGTGTCTTTGCAGCACTTAATACGGTCACTCCATCGGCGTGAATTTCGATCGCGCCTGTTTTCAAATTCGTATTGACTGTGCCTTCTTCACGCGCCACCACTTTTCCTTGAATATCAAGCACGTATTCGTTTCTGATGCCTTCCGCAATAGCTAGTGCTTCTTTTGACACATCAGGGTTAAACACGACTTGAACAATTCCTGTACGGTCACGCAAGTCAATAAAAATCAATCCGCCGAGATCCCGTCTTTTTTGGACCCAGCCTTTTAGCGTTACAGATTCACCGATTGCTTTTTCAGTTATATCGCCGCAATAATATGTTCTTCCAAACAATACATTCCACTCCTTATCCCTTTTGGTTTGCCTTCATCACATGTATAAATTCATCAAGTGCCACTTCAATCTGTTCGCCCGTCTGTGCATCCTTAACATTGATTTTATTTTGGGCCAGCTCATCTTCACCCAAAATCGCAATAAATCTGGCATTCAGGCGGTCAGCTGTTTTAAACTGGCCTTTCATTTTCTTATTTTCATAATCGATTTCGCTGGAAATGCCTGCTTCTCTCAGTTTGTACACCAATGAAACAGAATAATCCTTGGCTTTTTCGCCGAGTGTGACGATATAGCAGTCGATTCCCTGATCAACAGGCAGCTCTCTTTTTTCAGCATCAATTGCGGCAAGCAGGCGTTCAATGCTCATCGCAAATCCGATGCCCGGCGCTTCAGGACCGCCGATTTGTTCGACAAGTCCGTCGTAGCGTCCGCCGCCGGCAAGTGTCGTAATCGCGCCAAAGCCCTCCGCATTGCTCATAATTTCAAATGCGGTATGGTTGTAATAATCCAGCCCTCTCACAAGGTTAGGGTCAATTTCATACGAAATGCCAAGATCGTTTAAGTATTGTTTCACTTTCTCAAAATAAGCGGCTGATTCTTCATTTAAATATGTCAGAATTGAAGGTGCCGTTTTCATCAGCTCATGATCGCGATCTTTTTTGCAGTCCAAGATTCTGAGCGGGTTTGTGTGCAGCCGTGACTGGCAGTCTGAACAAAACTCTTCAATGCGAGGCTCAAAATGTTTTACGAGCGCTTCTCTGTAGCTTTTGCGGCTTTCTTGGTCGCCGAGGCTGTTTATGACAAGCTTAACGTTTTGCAAACCTGCTTTTTGATAAATACTCATCGCAAGCGCCATTACTTCGGCATCGATTGCAGGGTCTTTCGAGCCGATCGCTTCAATTCCAAACTGATAAAACTGGCGGTAGCGGCCCGTCTGCGGACGTTCGTAACGGAACATCGGTCCGACATAATAAAGCTTTGTCGGCTGTACAGGATTTGCGAATAGCTTGTTTTCATTAAAAGCACGAACCGCGGCTGCTGTTCCCTCTGGCCGAAGCGTCAGGCTTCTGCCTTTTCGGTCCTGAAAGGTATACATTTCTTTTTGCACGATATCCGTCGATTCACCGACACCTCTGGCAAACAGTTCTGTATGCTCAAAAATCGGTGTGCGAATTTCTTTATATTGATAAGTGCGGCAAGTGTCTCTCATAATTTGTTCAACAAACTGCCAGCGATCTGATTCTCCAGGCAGAATATCCTGTGTTCCTCTAGGAATGCTATATCCCATATGTAGACCTCCTTATGTATTCCTTATAAAATATACAATGATCGTTCATGATGAAAATGAAAAAAACTCTCGTCCCTACTATACATGTATAGTAGGGACGAGAGTTATACCCGTGGTGCCACCCTAGTTGGAATATGTTCATATTCCCGCTCGATCCTTTAACGCAGGTTCACGTTCACTGCCTAATGACGGGATTAACGCGTTCAGCAGGAAACCTCCGGAGTGTTGTTTCGAGAAAGACGCAATGGGATCCGCTTTCAGCCTGGGGCGGTTCCTCTCTAGCCATGCAATCTGACCTACTCTTCTCCATTATTGGTTCAAATCTTTCATCATTTGCTATGTACTCAATTTCTATTATAATAATGGGATTGGGGTTCTCTGTCAAGCTTTATTCCGGTTGTTTTTCCTCATCGCTGCTTCTTTAGACATAAGACCAAATTCAGATGCTGTTTCAGTAAGATAACCGGTCGTTTCGGGATCTGCGTGATCGCTGTAATGCAGATTTGCTTCACCGTCGTGAAATGCACGTCCCATTTTTGGATGATATTTCATGATTTGCACACCTTTTTGATTGTATTTATGCCTAGTATAAACAAATCATTTTATTTTTATTTAAAAATCAGAAAGGACTTTACGATAATAAGCAAGAATGCTTTTTTAATGATCATCAGAAAGGAGGACACAATGAGCAAGAAATACTTTGTTCTTATTGTATCTATTATTTTCGCGGGGGCGCTTTTCCCGCCACTTTCCTCCGTTACAGCCGCTCAAGGAGAAGCGGTCATTGCAACAGATGAAATGAACGTCAGAAGCGGTCCGGGGCTTAGCTACGGGATTACAGCGGAAGCGAAAAAAGGAGAGCGCTATCCGATTTTAAAGGAAGATGGAGACTGGGTGCAGATACAACTTGGTTCCGGAGAAAAAGGATGGGTGGTCTCCTGGCTTATTACAAAGGAAGACCAAGCCGGCACAAGCTCCTCGGAAAGCAGTGATACTGTAACATCAACAGACCCCGATCTGCGGATGAGAACCGGACCGGGCACTTCATACGAAGTCATCGGCAAATTCCCGCAAGGCAGCCAAGCGTCTGTCATTGATAAAGATTCGGGATGGATCAAGATATCCTATCAAAATGCCACCGGATGGGTTTCATCTGAATATGTTACATCAGGCCGCAGCAGTTCAGCGTCTTCAAAGAGTGCCCAAACCGAATCTTCCGGTGCTTCAACGGGCACGGTCGGTGTATCTTCACTAAATGTAAGAGCCTCCGCCTCACATGACGCAGCGATTATAACGAAACTCGATCGTGGAATGAAGCTTACGGTTCTCAACGAGAAAAACGGCTGGGCTCACATCGAGGTGAATGGGCTGAAAGGCTGGGTTGCAAGCCATTACCTTTTAACTAGTTCTGATCCAGCTGAAAGTTCGGCTAATGCCGGCAGTTCATCCCCCGCTAAAAAAGCCTATATTGTATACGGAGGAACGAATGTAAGAAGTGATGCATCTACATCAGCTTCGATCGTTGAACGTGCTGCCAAAGGCGATTCGTTCACCATTACAGGTTCAAAGGGCAGCTGGTATGAGATTAAGCTTGATAACGGGCAGACTGGTTATGTAGCCAATTGGGTGGTCCAAACGTCTAAAAGCGCAGAAGAAGCAGGTGAATCCCCTGTCTCTGATTCCCCGTCCGGAAACGGTTCTCTGAACAATAAAACGATTATTGTTGACCCGGGACACGGAGGAAAAGACAGCGGAACAATCGGCTATTCGGGTAAATTCGAGAAAAACCTGACGATCAAAACGGCAAAACTGCTCGCCAGCAAACTCAGATCAGCTGGAGCCGATGTGTATGTGACACGCCAGGATGATACCTTTGTCAGCTTACAGTCACGTGTCTCTACGTCTCACTATCGCAACGCTGACGCATTTATCAGCATTCACTATGACAGCTATGCGGATACTTCCACGAGAGGCAGCACTGCTTACTACTACAGTCCTGCCAAAGATGAGGAACTGGCATCAGATGTACACTCTGAAGTGGTGAAGCGTTCTTCCATTCCTGACCGCGGCGTATTATTCGGAGATTATTATGTGCTTCGGGAAAATAGACAGCCCGCTATGCTGTATGAGCTGGGATATGTAAGCCATCCGCAGGAAGAAGCCATTGTACATAGCAATTCATACCAAGAAAAAGTTACAGACGGGATTGAAAGCGGACTAGAGAAATATTTCCAATAAAAAAAGCTGCCTTTTGGCAGCTTTTTATTTTGAATCCATAATGAGCGTGACGGGTCCGGAGTTTGTAAGCTGAACATCCATCATCGCTCCAAACGTTCCGGTCTCGACTTTGATTCCTTTTTCGCGAAGCAGGTCGTTCCATTTTTCATAAAGACCTAAAGCTTTATCAGGTTTGGCGGCGTTCATGTAGTTCGGACGGCGCCCTTTTCTCGTATCTCCGTAAAGCGTAAACTGTGAGACAGATAAAATCTCTCCTCCTATATCTAAAAGAGACAGATTCATTTTTCCTTCACTGTCATCGAAAATACGAAGATGTACAACTTTATCGGCTAAATAAGCTGCATCCTCTTCTGTATCATCGTGAGTGATGCCGACCAGCACCATGATGCCTTGTCCAATTTGGCCGACGACCTCTTCATCCACTGTAACGCTTGCTTCTGTTACTCGCTGAACAACTAATTTCATTTTCTAACCCCTTTAGTTCATGACGCGGCGCACAGAATAGATATCTCTAATCTGTTTAATACGCTCGACGACTTTGTGCAAGTGATTAATGTTCTGAATAAAAATCGCCATATGAATGGTTGCCACTTTATTGCGATCCGATTTGCCAGAAACAGATGAAATATTTGTTTTCGTTTCATTTACAGCCTGAAGCACCTCGTTCAGCAATCCGCGGCGGTCATATCCAAGAATCTCTATCTCAACATTGTATTCCTTGCGCTTTTGAACCTGTGACTCATGTTCCCACTCTACCGGGATCAGCCGCTCCTGGGCTTCATTCGTTTTGACATTCGGACAGTCTTCACGATGGACCGAAACCCCTCTGCCTTTTGTGATAAATCCGACAATATCGTCACCCGGTACAGGATTACAGCATTTTGATAAACGGACAAGAAGATTGTCGATGCCCTTGACACGAACGCCCGCTTCCCGTTTTCTGCCCTGCGGATATGGTTTAGGTTCCGCATTGACTTCTTGAACGATCTTTTCCTGCTCTTCCTGATCGCGCTGCTTTCTCTCTTTTTCCGTCAGGCGGTTTGCCACCTGTAAGGCTGTAATGCCGTTGTAGCCGACCGCTGCGTACATATCCTCTTCATTTGAGAAATTAAACTTGTCAGCAACCTTCTGGATATTTTCCGGCGTTAAGACATCCTTCACTTCAAAATCCAAATTTTTAATTTCTTTTTCGACCAGTTCACGGCCTTTTTCGACATTTTCTTCGCGCCGCTGTTTCTTAAAGAATTGACGGATCTTATGCTTCGCCTGGGATGTTTGGGCAAGCTTCACCCAATCCTGGCTCGGACCGTAGGAATGCTTAGAAGTGAGAATTTCAACGATATCACCTGTCCGAAGCTTATGGTCCAGCGTTACCATTTTTCCGTTTACTTTGGCACCGATTGTTTTATTGCCGATTTCCGAGTGAATCCGGTAAGAAAAATCAATCGGAACAGAACCGGACGGAAGCTCGATTACATCTCCTTTCGGCGTAAAAACATACACCATGTCAGAAAACAAATCGATTTTGAGCGATTCCATAAATTCTTCTGCATCTGTTGATTCATTTTGGAATTCCAAAATTTCACGGAACCAAGAAAGCTTTTTCTCAAAGGTTGCGCCTTCATTGGCCGCTTTCCCTTCTTTATAAGCCCAGTGAGCCGCAACCCCGTATTCCGCAATTTCATGCATTTCAAAGGTGCGGATCTGCACTTCCAGCGGATCGCCTTTAGGCCCGATAACCGTTGTATGAAGCGATTGATACATATTCGGCTTCGGCATTGCGATATAATCTTTGAATCTGCCGGGCATCGGCTTCCAGCATGTGTGAATGATGCCGAGCACCGCGTAGCAGTCCTTTATGCTATTCACAAGAATGCGGACAGCCAGCAAATCGTAAATTTCGTTGAATTGCTTATTTTGCAGCACCATTTTTCGATAGATGCTGTAAATATGTTTCGGACGTCCCGAGAAGTCAGCCTTGATGTTCACTTCTTCGACACGTTTCTTCACTTCATTGACAACCTCATCGACATAAAGCTCACGTTCTGCGCGTTTTTTCTTCATGAGGTTGACAATTCTGTAATATTGCTGAGGATTCAAATAACGGAGCGCCGTATCTTCCAATTCCCACTTAATTTTTGAAATCCCGAGACGATGCGCCAATGGAGCAAAAATCTCCAGTGTTTCATTGGAAATTCTCCGCTGTTTTTCCTGAGGCAGATGTTTCAGCGTCCGCATATTGTGGAGACGATCGGCCAGCTTGATCAGTATGACCCGGATATCTTGAGCCATAGCGACAAACATTTTGCGATGATTTTCCGCCTGTTGTTCCTCTTGAGATTTATATTTAATTTTACCGAGTTTCGTTACGCCGTCCACAAGCATTGCCACTTCTTCGGAAAATGCTTCTTTCAGGTCATCGAGCGTCACATCTGTATCTTCCACGACATCGTGCAGAAATCCCCCCGCGATTGTGGAAGGGTCCATTTCAAGATCAACGAGAATCCCCGCAACCTGAATCGGATGAATAATATATGGCTCGCCCGATTTGCGGTATTGCTCGCGATGAGCATCTTCAGCGTACAGATATGCTTTTTCGACAAATGCGATATGCTCATCAGATAGATAGCTACGCGCTTTATCTATAACTTGCTCGGCAGTCAATACTTGTTCGTTCGCCATGGAATCACCTTTTTTAGAATGTAAACTGTATTGTAGTTTATTATCAAGAAAAAAACGAAAGATGTAAAGAGCAGAAGTTCAAATAGCCAAATATTATATAAAATAATTGCAAAACAATAGGAAAAAAGCACCCTGACATGGAGTGCTTTTTTCGTTATGCGATTACCTTTAGTATTTCATCAATGTTAATATGTCATAATCTTCAAGCTTCTTTCTGCCGTCAAGGTAAGAAAGCTCGATTAAGAAAGCGATACCAGCAACAATGCCGCCAAGCTCTTCAACAAGTTTGATTGTTGCTTCAATTGTGCCGCCTGTCGCAAGCAAGTCATCTGTAATAAGCACACGCTGACCCGGTTTAATCGCATCTTTGTGGATCGTTAATACGTCTTTTCCGTATTCCAAGCCATAGTCCACTTTGATCACTTCACGAGGCAATTTGCCTTCTTTGCGGACCGGCGCAAAACCTACGCCAAGCGCGTAAGCAACGGGACAGCCGATAATAAAGCCGCGCGCTTCAGGGCCGACGACCAAATCAATTTGCTTTTCTTTCGCATATTCAACAATTTGGTCTGTGGCATAGCGGTATACGTCGCCTTTATCCATCAATGTCGTAATATCTTTAAATTGCACGCCCTCTTTCGGGTAATCCGGTACAATTGTTACGTATTGTTTTAAATCCATCTGTTTTATGTCCTCCTCGTACTTTCATAAGCCTCTGAATCTTGTTTCATCAGCTTATTCAGCCATTCCTTCAGCTCTTCAGCAGAAGAATAATTCAGCTTTTGATCCAGTTCCATCAGCTGCTGTTTCGCCTGATATGTTTGTGAGTCTGTTAAGTCGCGTTTCTTTACTCCGCTAACCACAGACAGCACACCATTCTCTATTTTAACAAAACCTAGATCAAAAAACACCTTTGTCATGAAATTGATTGTTTCAACGGACCAGCCTTTATGTCTCGCAAGCTCTGAACCGTGTTTTTTTACGTCAAAAGCGCCTCTTTTCAGCAAGAACGCATAATACCACTTAAAGTGGTCCCTTGCAGGAAATGTTGATAAAAAGTGGTCCTCTTGATTGAGAAAAATGAAATATATCCGCTCAGGCGCCTTGCCTTCCAGCAAACGTGCGAGCATGTCCAACGAAGGCGGCGGATCCAGCAATACAATATATGCACCATCAAGGTCAAACGCCTTCGCTTGATCTTCAGAGCTGATGACGTGCACTTCACGGCGAAGGTCTTCAGTCTGAAGAAGTGTTGTTGAGTCTTCTTTGAAAGAGACAATGGCCCGTTTAGCAGATGGAAGGACGGAAACTGTGTCTTCCCACATCCGTTTTCCCCTTAAATCAAACAGCTGCCATTCAGAAACAGCGGCATCCTTAATCATTAGCTGCGGTTTTTTTCTATTGTTCCATTCGTTGATAGACATCTCACCGACAATTGAAATTCTTGAACCCGGGACAATGCCTTCTTCGAGCTCACCTTTATTAAAACCGACGCAATCAAGCTGAGACGACTCGTTTCTGACCGTCATTTTCACATGATTTTTATTAGCGCCGATCTTGCGGACATCTTCCAGCACAGCGTTTTCTACGAGAACGTGCGGTTTTGGGTTCAGCATGCCAAATGGGGACAGCAGGTTCATTTCTGTGATGCTTTCAACTGTAATGTCCTCGACACCGCAGACAAGATCGACTTCCTGTACAGGAATAAAATCTTCTTCCGTAAGCGTGTTGTCTGCTATTTCATTCAGCCTGTTCCGCAAATCCGGCACATCTTCGGCATTCAGCGTCATCCCCGCAGCCATTGGGTGGCCCCCGAAATGAGGAAGAATATCTCTGCACTCTGAAAGGCTCTCGAATAAGTTAAAGCCTCTAATGCTTCGGGCCGAGCCTTTAGCGATCCCTTTTTCTTCATCAATGCCAAGCACAATGGCCGGACGGTAGAAACGGTCCACAAGCTTTGAAGCCACAATCCCCACAACTCCTGGATTCCACCCGGATTTGGCCACGACGATTGCAGTTTGATCGAGACCTTGCTGCTCAACCATTTCAATCGCTTCATCCGTCATTTTACTGACCATTTTTTGGCGCTCTTTGTTCAGCTGGTCAATTTCAGCGGCAAGCTCTTCCGCTTCAAACGAATCCTCTGACATGAGCAAATGAACAGCGGGATCCGCTTGTTCGATTCGTCCGACGGCATTCAGCCTTGGTGCTATCTGGAACCCGACAGTTTCTTCGTTCGCTTCTCCGATGTCTCCGCCTGACAGCTTGACCAGCTCTTTTAAGCCCAGTCGATTCGTCCGACGAAGCCTTTCAAGTCCTAGTGTTGCAATTAATCTATTTTCGTCATGCAACGGGACAAGATCGGCAATGGTGCCGATTGCCGCCAAGTCAAGCAGTTCATCCGGGAGTTCGCCCAATAAAGCGTGGGCGAGCTTAAACGCGACCCCAACTCCGGCAAGTTCTTTAAACGGGTAGGTGCAGCCAGGCTGCTTCGGGTGGACGATCGCATGGACATTCGGAAGCTCCGGTCCCGGCTCATGGTGATCGGTAATAATGACATCCAGCCCAAGTTCCTTTGCCACCTTCGCTTCATGTACAGCGGCAATCCCTGTATCAACTGTAATAATCAGAGAGAAGCCCCGTTCTTTAATCGAACGAAACGCCTGTTCATTAGGGCCATATCCTTCTTTAAAGCGGTCAGGTATATAAAAATCAACTTGAGCCGACAGCTTTTGCAGTGTGTGAAGCATCACTGACGTACTGGTAACCCCATCGGCGTCATAATCGCCATATATCATAATCTGTTCTTGTTGTGAAATCGCTTGTTTTATACGATCAACCGCTTCTTTCATGCCCTTCATTTCGAAAGGATCATAAAAATCGGCATCCTTTGTATGTAAAAACAGCCTTGCGCTTTCTGCCGTATCAAAGCCTCTTTTTACAAGCAGGGACGCAACAAGAGGTGTTATATGCAATTGTTCTGTGAGTGATTTGACCTTATCCTGATCTGGTCGCTGGATTTCCCATCGCATTTTTGACGCTAACATAAATTCACCCCTCAACCACCCTATTATACTAGAGCAGGCTGAGGGGTTTCAAATATTATTCGAAAACTAGTCTTTTTTCTCAAGTCCGGTTGATGCATCCTGCATGTCGTTCTGTTCAGCATACAGTGTATCTTCTTGTTTATGTATCGTCTCTTGTGCTGTTTTGTTTTCTTTCCGCAACGCTTTTATTTCCCGCTTTAATTTCATCACCTGAAAAATGCCGGCAGAAAATACGATCAGCGCGCCCATTAAAACTGAGCCTAAAATGACAAGAATGAGCGGCCACTCCGATCTGCCAAACAGGTAATCAACTTCTACGGATCTTACATTAATGACTGCAAAAATAGCGACAATTAAGGTAAAAATAAGTGCGAAAATGATTGTCCATTGTTTATTCATTTTCTATCCCCCAAAGTTTATTTACCTGAGGTAACTTTCCCTGTCAGAACTGATTTTAAACATGACTTGACGTCGTTCAAGCCTCTTTTGCGGTTAATTTTTCCCGGATTAGTCTCTTCAGTCCGTTTCCATCACCGGACATCACAAGTGTATCACCTTCATCAATGACTGTTTCAGATCCCGGATTTAGTTGTTTATCCTGGTTCTTCTTAATAATCGCGATGACCGTCACATGATACTCCTGCCTCGCATCCAAATCACCAATTGTATGATGAATGGCAGGCGCGCCCGTCTCTGCTTTACACCACTCTATGATTAAATCATCAAGAGCTGCCTCGACCCTTTCTAATACTTTCGGTTTATATGCCATTCCGCCGAGAATTGCAGAAATCTGCCTCGCTTCAGCGTCATCAAACTGCACGGAGGCAACACATTCTTCATGATCATTTTCATCAAAATAGTACAGCTCCCTCCGGCCGTCATGATGAATGATAATTGAAATTTTATCGCGATTTCTAGTAATGATCTCAACTTTATGCCCTATGCCCGGCAGCTGCGATTCGCGAACCTTCATAATATAAACCCTCCTACATATCTGAAAACCAGTCACAAACACGCTTAATACCATTTATATGTGTAAATGTAAGTGTATGTCATTATAGCAAATGTCTATTTTAAGTTCAACGAAACTTCAAAAAACAGGCTGCCCTGCAAAGGACAGCCTGAATTTTTTATTGCACCGAATCTTTTTTCAGTTCTTTTCCTTTCCATACAAGCCAAATTTGTGCGGCAATGTAGAGAGAGGAATAAACGCCTGTTAACAGTCCAACCAATAAAGCGACTGAGAAGTTTGTAATCGAAGATGCTCCAAAGATGAGCAGTGTCACTACAACAATCACGACAGTTAATACAGTATTAATTGAACGTGTAAAGGTTTGCTGCAGACTCAGGTTTACAATATGGTTGAGGTCGGCAAATGTTTTCGGCTTGCGCTTCTTCATATGCTCGCGAATCCTATCAAAGGTAACGATTGTATCGTTAATCGAATACCCGATAATCGTCAGTATAGCAGCGATGAACGTAACATCTACCTCCAGCCTAGTAATACTGAAAACCGTGACAATAAAGAATGCGTCATATAGCAGTGAAGCTATCGCGGCGATCGCCATTCTATATTCGAATCGGATCGAAACGTAAATAATGATTCCAATAGAAGCTATAGCAAGTGCGTACAGAGCATTTCTCGCCAGCTCTTTACCGACTGTCGGTGAAACTGTGCTGACATTTGGCTCTGTCCCGTATTTGTCTTTAAAGTGCGTTTTTACTTTGGCAATCGTCTCTTTATCTGGCACTCCAACAAAACGGGCAACACCGATATTTTTCTTTTCGCCTGACAGAACAATGGTGTCAGGGTCCATGCCAAGGGATTCAAAATCTTTCTCCACCTGCTCTGTTGTCAGCTTATGGTCACTTTGGACTTCAATCCGTGCACCGCTCGCAAAGTCAATTCCCAGATTCAATTTAAACACAAGCAGGATAATAATCCCAGCAATTGTGATTGCACTCGAGATGATAAAGAAATATTTGCGTTTGCTCGTGAAGTCCCATTTTTGGAACGGCGTATGCGGCTCTGTATTTTCATCTGTATCCTGAATATTCATAATGTATTTCTTGTTGACGCCGAACCAGCCTTTTTTCCGATCAAGCCATCTGCTTTCCACAAGGAGAGCAAGGAGAAATCTTGATAAGAAAACGGCAGTGATAAAGCTTGTCAAAATCGACAGAATCAGCATCGTCGCAAACCCTTTTACAGAGCTTGTCCCAAAGATGAAGAGCACAACGGCCGCAATAATCGTTGTAACATTCGCATCAAGAATCGTCGCGAATGACCGTCTGTTTCCTGAACGAAAGGCAGAGCGAACTGACTTTCCTAGCTTGAGCTCTTCTTTAATCCGCTCATAGGTGATGATGTTGGCATCGACAGCCATCCCGACACCTAAAATGAGGGCGGCAATTCCCGGAAGCGTGAGCACAGCATTCATCCAGTCAAAGACCTGGAGTGTAATATAGATATAAACCGATAGTGTAATTACCGCAATAAATCCCGGCAGGCGGTAATAGAAAAGCATAAATAAGAAAATAATTGCGATACCGACAATACCGGCAAACACCGTCTCATGGAGCGCCTGCTGGCCGAATTGTGCACCTACTGATGTTGAATATTTTTCAGTCAGTTTCACAGGAAGCGCGCCGGCGTTTAAAATGCTGGCTAAATCTTTTGCTTCTTGAACAGTAAACTGTCCTTCAATTGTAACGTCTGTTGTGTTCAATTCCTGACTTACATTTGGAGCTGATACATATTTAGGATGTTCTTTTTGAACTTCTTTTTTAAAGGAGTCCCCTTTTTCGTAATCCATCCAAATGACAAGCTGGTTATTTGGCGCCATTTTCATGACCTTTTTGGTCACTTCGCCGAATTTATCAGCATCCTTCAATTTAATGCTGACAATCGGTTCATTTGTTTTGGCGTCATATGTTTGTTTAGCCCCGTTTTCGACGAGGTCAGAGCCATTCAGCAATTCCTTATCATTTGTATCTCTGAAAGAAAGCTGCGCTTCAGTGGCTAAGATTTCACGCGCTCTGTTTTGGTTTGTCACCCCAGCGAGCTGAACGCGAATCCGGTCATTTCCTTCAATTTGGATGTTCGGTTCGCTGACACCGAGAACATTGGCCCTGCGGTTCAATGCCTCTACTGTGCTGACCAGAACGTCTTTTGTGATTTTGTCACCTTTTTTTACGGGCTGTACATCATACAGCACCTCAAATCCGCCTTGCAAATCCAATCCTAATGTAATATTGTTCGCGGCGGGCTTCGTAAAGTAGCCCAAGCCCGTGCCGATCAATAAAACGAAAAGGAAAAACGCAATCAAGCGTCCTTTTTTCATTATGTATATCCTCCCTTAAACCTGTGCGAATCAACCTGCTATCTCAGCAGTTCTTCCAATGCTTCCTGGCCTTCTTCACTGCCCAGCCAATTAGACGTTTTAAATGACTCAACAGTTGCATAGTTCATAAATTCGCCAATTTTTACTGATAAAATATCGCTCGTCATTTCATAAATGTGCAGTTCCGTTTTCTTTTTCCACTTCTTACCTGTTAAGTATGACCACAAACTTTCGAGTTCAACATCATCATACCCGAGAATCTTAAACTCTTCCAGTTTGCTGTAAAGAAACGGCCTGACGTGGTCTTTATATAGATCAGCAGGATGCTTCTCCATGTATTTCCACGCTCCTTTTTTATTGTTTTTCAAGAAGACTTGTCATGCTTGGACGATATATACGCATATCTTTATTGTATATGATTACAGGTAGTTTGAGAAGGCAGGGGGTAAAAATGGCGAAACAGACGTTTTTAAGGGGCACTCTTATTCTTATCGCAGCAGGAATGGTTACAAGAATGCTCGGGTTTGTCAACCGGGTGGTTATCGCCCGTTTTATCGGTGAAGAAGGAGTCGGGCTTTACATGATGGCGGCGCCTACCTTCTTCTTGGCCACTACATTAACTCAATTCGGTCTGCCGGTCGCGATCAGCAAGCTTGTCGCTGAAGCCAGCGCGCGCGGAGACCATCAAAAAACAAAAAATATTTTAGTCATGTCTCTGACCATCACAGGAGTGCTCAGCCTGATTTTCACACCGCTGTTTCTGTTTTTCGCCCCGGTTATGGCTGAAACGATGCTGACAGATAAAAGAACACTGTATCCGCTTCTGGCCATTACGCCGGTTGTGCCGATTATCGCCATATCAAGTGTGCTGAGGGGATACTTTCAAGGAAAACAGAATATGAACCCGCTTGCTGTGTCCCAAGTCCTTGAACAGGTCGTCCGCATTTCACTCGTCGCTGTCTGTACGACGATTTTTCTCCCTTACGGAATTGAATACGCCGCAGCGGGGGCAATGCTATCCTCGGTCGCAGGGGAGCTGGCGTCACTTCTGTATTTATTTGTTTGTTTTAAATATAAAAAGACAATTAAAATCAGAAAGCACTTTTTCCAGTCGATTAAAAACGGAAAACAAACATTTTCCCAATTAATGAGCGTGTCCCTTCCGACGACCGGAAGCCGCTTTATCGGCAATCTCTCTTGGTTTTTCGAGCCGATTGTCGTCGCTCAAAGCCTTGCTATCGCCGGTGTGGCGACAGTTGCCGCTACAAAGCAATACGGGGAGCTGACCGGCTTTGCCATGACCCTGCTGACTCTGCCCAGCTTTATTACATATTCTTTATCGACCGCGCTTGTTCCTGCGATCAGTGAAGGAATGGAGCAGAAAAAATTGCAGGTGGTGGAATACCGCTTGGAACAGGCCATGCGTCTGTGTCTGCTTAGCGGAGGCATTTCAGTTGTCATTTTATTTGTATTTGCGGATGAGCTGATGAAGGTGATGTACGGTTCCTCTGGCGCAGCTGTATTTATAAAAGTGATGGCCCCGTTTTTTCTGCTTTATTATTTCCAGGGTCCTCTTCAAGCTGTGCTGCAGGCGCTTAATTTAGCAGGGGCTGCGATGATGAACAGCTTAATCGGAGCGCTTGTCAAAACCGGTCTTATTTTTGCCCTCGCCACTAGGCCGTCTCTCGGCATTATGGGCGCGGCATTAGCCATTGTGACAGGCATGGTGCTCGTCACGCTTTTGCACGCGGCGACCGTAAGCAAGGTGCTGCCGATCAGTATCAAAATCAAGGAGTACGCGCTCAGCTTCGCTGTTATTGTAATTTGCGGATTCACCAGCTCCGCCATCAAACAATATGTAAGCTTTGGATCGTCCGAGGCTGTGAATGTCGCCGGATGGATTGCGATAAGTGCTGCCATCTATATCATCCTCCTGCTCGTTTTCCGTTTAATTAAAAAAGATGAGCTTCGCCGCATTCCTATTATCGGACGTCTGATCGTCCGCTAAAGGTCATGTGCGGTGCCCATCTTTTTCATCTATAAATAACTCACCGTCAGTAAACGAGCAAAATGAAATATCTGAAGGATTTGCATGTCCGTGTTTTCTTAGTGATTCAAGCAACCACTGTTTGTCTTTGTCAATTCTGGACAGGTTTTCTGTTTGAATAGAGCCGTCTATAATAAGCGGCATTTCGAGCTGCCGATGCTCTCCGCTGTTTTCTTTCTTTACAACAGTCAGTTTGCCTGACGGCTCTAAAATAGCAAATGATACATCAGTTACTCTGTCGATATTATTTTCTCTGAGCTGAACCATTAAATCATCAAAATTATAACGCTGTGATTTCATGGCGTCTTCGTCAATTTTCCCATATTTAATAATAATGGTCGGCTTTCCGTCAAGAAGCTGGCGGACTTTTCGGTTTTTTAAAGAAAAGTATGCCAAAGTCACTTGGATGATCATTAATACAAGCATTGGCAAAATGGTATGAAATAGATGATCTTCTACGTTTTCTATGGCTAAAACGGCAATTTCAGCCATCATGATAAAGACAACGAGATCTAAAATGCTAAGCTCCCCGATCTCCCGTTTGCCCATGAAACGAAAAATGACCAATATCACAAAATACAATATGACTGTGCGAAACGTAATAGTGAGAAGCTCTTCCATCATGCACCTCCAACTCATTATAGGTTGCAACAAAACGAACAATTTATGTAAGGAAAACCGATCGTATTTCATAAAGCTTTTACGTCTAATTCATGGGATAGGGGAATACATTTTTACAAAGACGAGCCACCAGCATGTCTGGCGGCTTTGTTCAAAAAGAACAGAAGCCTTTTAATACAGGCAGAGAGGAGACATTCATGGAGGAAACGAAACAAGTTGGAAAAGGCATTCTTTACGGCTTAATCGCCATTTTCTCAGCCATGCTCCTGACGAGTTTAGCCGTTTCACTTTTACTGACGGCAACCTCGCTGGAAGAGTCATCATTTAACTGGCTGATTACCGCCATCTCATTTCTTTCTTTGTTCATCGGCGGGTTCATTTCTGGCGGTAAAGGGAAGGAAAGAGGCTGGATGATCGGGGCATTGACTGCCTTAAGCTTTTCTCTGATTATTTTATTGTTTCAGTATTTAGGATTCGGAAAGACATTTACAGCGGAACAGCTGCTCTTCCATCTTGGATTTTTAGGGGTGTGCATGCTGGGCGGGATTTTCGGCGTGAACATGAGGGGAAACAGATCTTCCACATAAAAAAGAGCGGGCTCACTCACCCGCTCTTTTTTGTTTGCTATGTATAGCTCCTGCTGTTATTCAGCAGCAGAAACTTCTCTGATCGCGCGGCGGTCGAACGTAAGACGTGTGTTTTCACCAGTCTTAATTACGACTTTGCTTTCGTCGATAGAGTCAACAGTACCGTGCAATCCCCCGATTGTCACTACTGAATCGCCTTTTTTCAGTTCCTCCTGCATTCGGCGTACTGCCTTTTGCTGTTTTTGCTGAGGACGAATCAGCAAGAAGTAAAGGACCGCAAACATTAAAATAATAGGAACCAATGTACCTAAAGTGCCTGTCATGATTTTCACCCCTTTCTGTAAGCTTGTTTTTCATTTTTATTTAGAAGCTTTTCGCATTTGGCTTGTTGTAGCCGTAACGCTCAAAGAACTCTTCTCGGAAATCACCCAGACGATCCTCGCGAATAGCCTGTCTTACCTGCTCCATTAAGTGTAACAGAAAATGAAGGTTATGGTAAGTTGTTAATCGAAGGCCGAATGTCTCATTGCAGCGGATCAAGTGTCTGATATACGCGCGAGTATAGTTTTTACATGTATAGCAACCGCACTCTTCATCAATCGGACGGAAGTCTCTTTCAAATTTCGCATTTTTCATATTGAGACGGCCTTCAGCTGTAAACACAGTGCCGTTTCTTGCAATCCGGGTAGGCAGCACACAGTCAAACATGTCGACCCCGCGGATCGCTCCGTCGATCAGCGCGTCCGGAGAACCGACGCCCATCAGATATCTCGGTTTATCCTTCGGCAAAAGCGGTGTTGTAAACTCGAGCACACGGTTCATGACATCCTTCGGTTCACCGACAGATAATCCGCCTATAGCATATCCCGGGAAATCAAGAGAAATCAAGTCCTTCGCGCTTTGTGTGCGCAGATCTTCATATTCTCCGCCTTGTACAATACCAAACAGCCCCTGTTCATCCTGACGGTTGTGGGCATTCAGGCAGCGTTCCGCCCAGCGGCTTGTCCGTTCAACTGACCGCTTCATATAATCGTACTCTGCCGGATATGGCGGGCATTCGTCAAACGCCATCATAATATCAGAGCCGAGTGTGTTTTGGATCTCCATCGCTTTTTCCGGAGATAAAAACAGCTTGTCTCCATTTAAATGATTGCGGAAATGAACGCCCTCTTCCTCTATATTACGAAACTTGCTTAGAGAAAAGACCTGAAAACCGCCTGAATCTGTTAAAATCGCGCGGTCCCAGTTCATAAATTTATGGAGCCCGCCCGCTTCTTTGACAATATCGTGACCCGGGCGGAGCCATAGGTGATAAGTGTTGCTTAAAATAATGCCCGCATCCATTGCTTTCAGCTCTTCAGGTGACATCGTTTTGACTGTCGCCAGTGTGCCAACCGGCATAAAAACTGGTGTTTCAAAGGAGCCGTGTGGAGTATGCACTATGCCCAGCCGCGCTCCTGTTTGTTTACATTCTTTTATAAATTCATAGCGTATTGGTTGTTCAGCCACTTTTGATGAGGCCTCCTGTTCTTAAATTATAAAATCAGCATCGCGTCTCCGAAGCTGAAGAAACGGTATTCCTCTTCCACCGCATGATTATAAGCGCGCAGAACGTTTTCTCTACCAGCAAGCGCGCTCACCAGCATAATCAATGACGATTTCGGCAAATGGAAGTTTGTAATCATTCCGTCAATGGCTTTAAATTCATAGCCCGGATATATAAAAATAGATGTCCAGCCGCTTGAAGCTTTAAATTGCCCGTCATGTTCCCCGGCAATCGTTTCAAGCGTGCGTGTCGATGTCGTGCCGACGGAAATAATCCGGCCGCCATTTTCCCTTACTTTGTTTAAGGCTGCAGCCGTTTCTTCTGACATTTGATAAAACTCCGCATGCATATTATGCTCTTCAACATCATCGGCACTCACAGGGCGAAACGTTCCAAGGCCTACGTGCAGAGTGATGAACTCGATTTGCACACCTTTGTCTTTCAATTGCTGCAAGATTTCTTCCGTGAAGTGAAGGCCTGCAGTAGGCGCGGCCGCAGAGCCGATTTCTTTAGAATACACGGTCTGGTAGCGCTCTCTGTCATCAAGCTGTTCTTTAATATATGGCGGGAGCGGCATCTCTCCAAGGGATTCCAGCACTTCGTAGAAAATACCGTCATACTGGAATTCCATTCTTCTGCCGCCATGCTCAAGCTCTTCCGTGCAGACAGCCTTCAACCTTCCGTCTCCAAATGTCACAACGGTTCCTTTTTTTACTCGTTTCGCCGGTTTGGCAAGTGTTTCCCACCTGTCACCAGCTTCCTGTTTCAGCAAAAGCAGTTCCACTTTCGCGCCGGTATCCTCTTTTGTGCCGAATAACCGTGCAGGCAGCACACGGGTATTGTTCAGTACAAGACAATCTCCTTCTTTAAAGAAGCTGATAATGTGTTTAAACGAGCTGTCAGTCAGCTCTCCTGTATGTTTATCAAGCACCATCAGCCTTGAAGCATCACGCTGCTCCAACGGCACTTGTGCAATTAAACGTTCCGGTAATTCAAAATCAAATAAATCGACTTTCATGATAATTTCACCTTTATTCTAGTCTTTTGTTATTTCATTCTGCCGAAAAGATTAAGCAAAATTGATAATACCACACTTATGATGATACAAGTGACAACCGGGAAGAAAAACGTGACATTTCCTTTTTTCACAAAAATATCTCCCGGCATCTTGCCGACAAAATGCAATACTGCTCCGATGATAAGCAAAACAGCTCCAAGAATCATAATGATCTTAGGGAATTCAGTCATATCGGGGAGCCTCCATTTGGAAATGATGATAAACGGCCGGTGTCACGATCCTTCCCCGCGGCGTTCTTTGAATAAATCCGATTTGCAGGAGGTACGGTTCGTACACGTCTTCAATCGTATGCGGTTCTTCGCCAATCGTGGCTGAAATGGTATCGAGACCCACCGGGCCGCCGTTAAATTTTTCGATCATGCCCATCAGCAGCTTGTGATCAATATGATCCAAACCGAGACGGTCAACCTGCAGCCGTTCCAGCGCATCCTGTGAAATCTCTTCCGTGATCCGGCTGTCACCCAGTACCTGAGCGAAATCCCGGACCCTTCTCAGCAGGCGGTTCGCTACGCGGGGCGTCCCTCTTGATCGCCTCGCGATTTCGAGAGCAGACGGTTTATCAATTTCAACTTCGAATACATCAGCAGTTCTTGTGACAATGTCCGCCAGCTCTTCTTGCGTATAGTACTCAAGGCGAGACATTACGCCGAATCGATCTCTTAACGGCGACGTCAAAAGCCCTACCCTCGTCGTTGCGCCTACCAGCGTAAAAGGAGGAAGATCGAGCCGGACCGAGCGGGCAGAAGGGCCTTTACCGATCACAATATCCAGACAAAAGTCTTCCATCGCAGGATATAGCACCTCTTCAATCGATCTATGAAGCCTATGTATTTCATCAATAAATAATACATCTCCCGGCTCCAGCGCCGTTAATATGGCAGCCAGATCACCAGGCCTTTCAATCGCAGGCCCAGATGTCGTACGCAATTCCACTCCCATTTCATTGGCAACGATGGAAGCAAGAGTTGTTTTCCCGAGTCCGGGCGGCCCGTACAGAAGAACATGATCAAGCGTCTCCTGTCTCATTTTTGCCGCATCTATAAACACTCGCAAATTTTCTTTCACCTTATGCTGCCCAATATACTGCGCCAAATTTTGCGGCCTCAGGCTTTGCTCTATCACTGATTCATGGTTGTCTGCTTCACTTGAGACGAGCCGTTCATCCATGAACATCACCTTACTTCAATAGTTTTTGTAATGCTTTTTTCACATATTGGTCTGTTGTGAGTCCAGTATCTTCTTTTAAGTGAGGAAGCACCTTTTTAATTTCTTTTTCAGCATATCCGAGAACCCTGAGGGCCTCTAGCGCTTCTTCGAGAGCTGTTTCTGCTGTTTGTTTTTCAAGCCTTTCTTCATGATTAAACAGATTTTCAATCATTTCAGGCACAACATCAGCGAGTTTTCCTTTTAAGTCAAGAATAATCTGGCGCGCGGTTTTCTTTCCTACACCAGGAAACTTGACCAAAAAGGCTTCATCTTCATTTTCAATCGCTTGGATTACCGCTCCCGGATCACCTGAGCCCAAGATGGCGAGTGCGCCTTTTGGACCGATTCCGGTCACGTTTAAAAGTTTTGTAAAGAGCGCCTTCTCCTCTCTTGTTGAAAAACCGTAGAGCGAAAAAGCATCCTCTCTGATATGATGGTACGTAAAAATCGTTTCTTGGTTTCTCTCCTTATATATAAACGGATTCGGCGTGAAAATCTGATAGCCAATGCCGCCGTTCTCTATCACAATATATTGGGGAGATACATAATCAATCGTGCCTTTAACAAATTCGATCACGCAAATTCACCTCTTTGACTGTTCTTCATTGTACCATAAAAACAGCCAAAGTCTTATAGAAAAGTTAACATACGTTCGCTTCTCTCTCATTCTCCCACGAAAAAAAAGACATGATTACATGTCTTCAATCAGCGGACGTTATCCGCTGTATGTCTTTATATGTTCTATGACATCCTCAAACTCCGCTTTTGTCCGAAATGGAATGCCTTTCAGCAGATTTTTTTGCATATGGCTTTCCAGCCTTTCTAGATCAATTTGAAAAAAAGACTGAATCGGTTCGGAAGCTGACTCAGGCCGACCATGAAAAGTGGAGATCACTCCATTGTCCGATACACCGATATACCCATTTACCTTACTGAGCGGAGAAATATCGTCCATTTGCTTCCTGAAGAGCACATATCCCTTTTTTTGTTCGACAAGCGTCCAGCCGGCATAGGCTGCCCAAAAATCATCCATAGAAAGCACTTTTTCACGTTTATGTTCAATGCTGACATCTCCGTCCAAGTACACTTTCTCAAGCTGCACATGCACCTGCAGCGGTTCATAGTGCTCCACTTCCGCCCCAAGCGCGCGGGGAGGAGCACCTATTAGAAATGCTACTACTGAGCAAAGAATGCCCAGCAAAAGATACGCCGTGCTGAATCGTTTCACCCTCTACACCTCTTTGCACACGTTTATGACTAGTTTGACCAAAGAGGCTACTGCTTAACCGTTTTCTCAAAATTTGTTTGCACGTTTTCTCTGACAAACCGTTCCTCCGTATACATATCGGCACTTTTCTCAGAAATCGTCAAGAATTGTGTCAGAAAAGCGCTGAAAAAATACAATAACGCAAAGATCCAAATAACCCCGCCTGCACCGAGCGGTCCAATGAAAAGACTTACGATGCCCGGCGCGATAAACGCACATAAACCAGATCCCAGATTCAACACTGACATGGCAGCACCTTTATTATCAGGTGCAAGCGTCGGCAAAAGCGCGCTTAATGGCACGTAGCCAGCCAATGCCGCACCGTAACAGCAAGCGATAATCATCAGCACCCAATACTGATGCCCGATCAACTGAGGCGTGTAATAAAGCGCCAGAGTAAAAATCCCGCACCCGACACCGCCAAACCACATCACGGTATTGCGCCAGCCAAGTTTATCTCCGACTGCACCGAAAATGAGATTAAACACAATATTCACAAAAAACAGCGTCCCCCATATTTGCAGCCATTCCGAAACGGAATACCCGTAACGCGCTAAATAAGTAGGGAGAAAGATGGCAAATCCGAATTGTCCTATAGCATTAATCGTCTTGACCACACCGCCGATGCCGACTTTAGGGTTTTCAAACATAATTGTAAATGCCTTCGACAGTTCTTTCCATTTCGGCTGATCTTGTTTTTGTACCGGTGTAAATTTATCTTTGTTAAAAAACAGGGCGAGGAATCCGCCTGCCGCCACAAACAGTAAAGCGCTCCAAAGCGTATTGATTTCTCCAAAGACCGGAACCGCATAGCTGGAATAGAACGGCCCGAGCACGTTAAGGCCGCACGTAAACATAAACCAAAACCAGCCGACGGCTTTTCCGAGAATATGATGAGAGGTGCTGTATGACACCCACACGAGAAAAGAGTATGCAAACAGCGGATATCCTAAGCCTCTAAGTGCATAGCTGCCTAAGAGTGCCGGATAATGCATATGAGGAATCGCCCAGCCGATAAAAGCGGCCGAACCGAGGATAAATGCAAGCAAGCCGACAGTCATCGTTTTTCTTGGCCCCCAAGTTTGGACAAACGTGCCTGAAAGCCAAGCCGAGATGGTGACAGCAATGCCGTACATGGTAAATAACGATGCGGATTGCTGCATGCTGAGACCATGATCAACGAGAAAAGGAGACAGCCAGCCTTGTTCGAGCCCGTCTCCAACCATAAAGATGACAACGCCAATATAACCCCAAACCATGTGAGAAGGAATTCCGATTTTATTCAAAACATTTCCTTTAGCATGTCCTGTATTCATTTTCTCCACCGCCTACTTTTTTTCTAAAGTATCAATGGAGGTTCTATACCCAAGCTTGCTGAATTGTAATCCCGTTTGGTCAAAATGCGACTTTTTTTCAGTATGCTCAATACTGACAGGCATGCCAAAAGCAAGCGATTGCTGTGCCGCTCTGGCGATCCGTTCCGCCTGAAAACCGTCATTGCCGGTGCAGGCAGTTTCCCGGTTTGTTTCGATCGCTTCTGCAAACCGAAGAATCTCCTCCTCATACGCATCCTTATAACGTTCAAGGAAAAAGAAATGCGGTTTATCCTTCATCACAAAATCAGCAGTTGACACTTCAACCGTCGTCGGCCTGCTGTTGTCCGCCGCTGCAGAGCCTTTCGTTCCGAAAACCTCGACCCGCTGGTCATATCCATACACAGCTTGGCGGCTGTTGTCAATCACAGCCATGGCACCGTTTTCAAAAGTCAGTGTAATGACAGCCGTATCAATATCGCCCAGCTCTGCAAAAGAGGGATTCACCAGAGCCGCCCCTTTTGCATACACTTCCGTCACTTCATTTCCCATAATATACCTGGCCATATCAAAATCATGGATCGACATATCCATAAACAAGCCGCCTGAAGTACGGACATAATCTATATTCGGGGGCTCTGGGTCCCGCGACGTGATTTTTAATAAATGAGGCGTACCGATTTCACCATTTTCAACAATTGTTTTGATTTTCTTAAAATGAGGATCAAAACGGCGGTTGAATCCGACTTGGAGTGCAACCCCGTGTTTCCGGACAGCCGCAAGCGCTTCTTTTGTTTCGTCGAGACAGAAACTGACGGGCTTCTCACAAAAAATATGCTTTTTTGCCTCGGCTGCTTCTCTTATCATCTGTGCATGTACGGCTGTCGGTGAGCAAATAAAAACAGCGTCAATATCCGGGTCATGTAATAACTCACGATAATCAGAGGTTATGTATTCAATCTGATGACTGTCGGCCCAGCTTTTTATACGGCTTACCTGAATATCAGAGACTGCTTTTATTTTCATATGAGGAATCCGGCGTATATTTTGAACATGAAGTTTGCCGATGCGCCCTGCACCGATAATCCCTGTCACAATCTGTTTTGTCATGGCTAGTTCCCCCTTGAATATTCACGAAAGCGCTTTATTTTAAATTAATACTATCCCATTTGTAAGCGCTTTTCAAGAATGGAAATGATCGCTCTATGTCTCTTTTATCACAATTAATGCTTATAGGTAGCCTTCTTCTTCAAGACCAGATACACTAGAATTAGGCTCTTTTTCCTGAACAGTTTATGATTTTCCTATAAACAACTGCATAAAATAGAGCAAAGAAGGTGAATGAAATGCTGACAAAAGCAGAGGCACTGGCCCATTCAGTCATATACCGCAAGAACAGCAGATTTGATAAAGTCAAAGAAAAATCTGAGGAATTAACACTAATCGGCAAGGGAAGAAGCGCCTATGTGTTTGCCTTAACAGAAGGCGATCGAAAAATGGCGCTGAAAGTATTTTTTCCGGAGTATCAAGCGACAGCCGTCAAAGAAGCCGCGATCTATGAAAAATTAGCCGGGTCCGCATTCTACCCTGACATTTACGAAACTGGTGATTCATTTATTCTCATGGAATATATTAAAGGCGAAACCTTTTATAACTGTCTGAAGAAAGGCATTGCGATCAGTGATGACATGATTCAGCAGGTTGAAGAAGCACTTTCTGATGCCCGGGCAGCCGGCCTGAACCCGTCAGACATTCATTTGCGGAATCTGATTCTGACAGAAACCGGGGCAGTGCGGGTGATTGATGTTGCAAGATTCGAACAAACAAAAACGTGCACCCAGTGGGACGATTTAAAATCAGCTTATCACGCACTCTACAAAAAACCGATATTCCCTAAAAAGATTCCGGGTTTTTGGCTGGAGATCATCGCATTTTTATATAAGAAAGATTGGTTCCAAAAACATTTCGCACAGCGGAAAAGAAAATATTCTTAAATTAAAAAGGCAGCCGCACAAGCGGCTGCCTTCGTTCATATATTTTTACTTTCTGACGGCAGAAATCAGTTTCATTTGTTCAGGCGACAGCTTAATTCGATAGCCTCTCACAGTTAAATAGACCGCTTCTGTGCCTTTCTCGCTGGAATGACAATACGTTTTCTCCATTTCTGTCTCCCCTCACCCTTTATTTGTTTTATTTCATCATACCACCGCTTTATTGAGGGAATTTTAAGGAAATGTAAAGATAGTATAAACCTGATATGTGGTGAAATTTAGAACAACGCAGCGTAATCAATACGCGGCGTTTTTTCTTTTTTCCTTCCTCTTCTTATTGATAATTACCGGTCATATAATGTGACAAATCGATTGTAGAAATAGTTCGATTAGCCCAAAATCCTTTTTATACATGTATTCGAAATGAAGTGAGGAGGAAGCTTGATGGCAGATTTTGTTGCTAGTTTAAACGCGGTCTTATGGAGTACCCCCGTCATTTATATTTTATTGGGAATTGGATTAATCTTTTCTATTATGACCCGTTTTTTACAAGTCAGACATTTGAAAGAAATGATTGTTCTGATGTTCAAAGGAAAGAGCTCTGAAGCCGGCGTTTCTTCTTTTCAAGCATTATCGATTGCGCTGTCCGGACGAGTAGGGACAGGAAACATTGCGGGTGTGGCGACAGCAATTGCATTCGGCGGACCCGGTGCGGTGTTCTGGATGTGGGCGATTGCCTTTATCGGTGCGGCGAGTGCCTTTGTTGAGTCCACTCTTGCCCAAATTTACAAAGTGAAACAAGGCGGCCAATATCGAGGCGGTCCAGCTTATTATATTGAAAAAGGCTTAGGCATTAAGTGGTTTGCCGTCTTTTTTGCCGCTGCTGCCCTTATTGCAATGGCCCTTCTGATGCCGGGCGTACAGTCCAACTCCATTGCGGCTGGCGTCAAAAATGCATTCGGCATCTCTCCTGCCATTACGGGCTGTGTTCTCGTTTTATTACTAGGGTTTATCATTTTTGGCGGCGTCAAACGAATTGCCAGTGCCGCGCAGATGATTGTTCCGTTTATGGCCATTGGCTATATCCTGCTGTCTTTGATCATTATTGTCATGAATGTTTCTGAATTGCCTGCTGTGATCTCATTGATTTTCAAAAGCGCTTTTGCTTTAGATTCCGCTTTTGGCGGCCTAATCGGCATGGCAATTTCTTGGGGTGTCAAACGAGGCATTTACTCAAATGAAGCCGGCCAGGGAACAGGCCCGCATCCGGCGGCCGCTGCAGAAGTTTCCCACCCGGTCAAGCAGGGGCTGGTTCAGGCATTTTCTGTTTATATTGACACGTTATTTGTATGTTCCGCTACAGCTTTCATGATCTTGTTTACAGGCATGTACAATACTCAGGCTGCAGATGGTTCCTTTATCGTCCATCAACTTAAAGGCGTAGAGGCGGGGCCAGGTTTCACACAAGCGGCCATTGACAATGTTCTTCCCGGATTCGGTGCAGGCTTTGTTGCCATCGCATTATTCTTCTTCGCATTTACAACAATTATGGCGTATTACTACATCGCAGAAACAAATATCGCTTATTTAGCCCGAGGCAGAGAAAGCAAATGGGCAATGCTTGGCTTAAAACTGATTATTTTAGCCGCGACGTTCTATGGAACTGTGAAAACCGCTTCTCTTGCTTGGGCATTAGGCGATGCAGGGCTCGGCATTATGGTATGGCTGAATGTCATTGCAATTGTGCTGCTAGCCAAACCGGCGCTTCTCGCTTTAAAGGATTACGAGCGCCAAAAGAAGCAGGGCTTAGACCCGGTCTTTGATCCGAAAGCGCTGGGGATCAAAAACGCTGATTTCTGGGAGAAAGAATACACACATGAAAATGAGCGTGTCTCTTGAATATACAAAAACCGGCCCGATATGACATCGTGCCGGTTTTTTATGAGCGATAATTGGTATACACTTCTTGAACATCATCGTCATCCTCAAGGATGCTGATCAATTTTTCCAGCTTCTCAACAGCCTGATCATCGGCATCTGCATAGGTTTTCGGAAGCATGGTCACCTCTGCCGAAGAAATTGGATATTTCGATTTGAGAGCTGTTTTTACCTCTTCAAAACGATCGGGCTCTGTTAATACCTCATATTGGTCTTCTTCAGTCTGCAGCTCTTCTCCCCCTGCTTCCAGCACATCAAGCATGAGCTCATCTTCTTCTATTTGCCGATCTGTACGGTCGATTGCAATGAATCCTTTCCGTTCAAATAAAAAGGCAACACATCCGCTTTCTCCCAGACTTCCGCCATTTTTATTAAACGCTGTCCGCACATTTGAGGCCGTTCGGTTTTTGTTATCTGTAACACATTCAACCATCACGGCAATCCCTGATGGGCCATAGCCTTCATAGGTGATTTCCTCATAGCTGCTTCCATCTAAGCTCCCCGCAGCTTTTTTAATGGCACGGTCTATATTTTCATTCGGCATATTGGCGCCTTTTGCTTTTTCGATGACAAGACGCAATGCTGAATTTGCTTCAGGATCAGCTCCGCCTTCTTTCGCTGCCACATAGATTTCTTTCGCAAGCTTCATAAATATTTTTCCGCGCTTTGCATCCTGCGCATTTTTTCTTTTTTGGATGTTTTTCCACTTAGAATGGCCTGCCATGTTTTCACCTTCTTTTACATTTTCTATGTACACTTTAATGGGTATTGTTCGCTGATGCAATGAAAAAGGCTGCCGAACATCACTTCCGGCAGCCTTCATCCTTAGCGGGCGTTCATTTTATGAAGTCTTCTGAACAGTCCTTTATCTGTGGACACTTGGACGTCACGGCCATTCGCATAGTTGCGCGCCGCTTTTGCAACGTTACCCCTGTCGGACTTTGTGAAATCTGTATGGCTTCTGACTGCGACGACTACTCGGTCATCCGTTACCATCACTTGTGTGTCATTGACGTTTTTCACTTGTTTCACACGGTTGGCAATTTTTGCAGCCAGTCTTCTGTTTTCTTGGTTATCATATCCGTTGTTCGTCGCGTTCCGATTCATGTTTCTGTTATTCGTGTTGTTATATGTTCCATCGGTTGCCAAAGGAACGCGATCGTCAGCAGTAACACGGTCACGGTTATTCACATTCGTGGTGTTTTGGTTACCGCCGTTCTGGTCCTCCATTAATTCAGTAACAGGACCGTCATTGTCGACCATTCCTTCTCCCTGTCTGTCAGCATCGTTTTCATTTGTATAATATCCGATTGGACGGGTATTGCCGTTATTGCGTGTATCATTCTGAGCATTATCGTTTGCTCCGCATGCTGTTAAGCCTGCTGTCATTAGAATCAAGCTTGCGATCATCATTTTTTTACCCAATGGAAAAACCCCCCGTGGACGAATTGAGCATGTTTGCTCGTTTTTATCTTGTGCGGTTGAGGGGAATGTTAAGCGTGTCAGTTCTGTCCATTTGACAGTGATCTGCGCCTAAACAAAAAAAAGGAACGATTTACATCGTTCCGAACAATCACTCATTTTCTTCTTCCGGCCGGCCAAACATTTGATTTACAGAAGGCTGATTCGCCATTGGCATAGAAGCTCCGGCCGCATACGGATTTGGATTCGCTCCGCCGTATGGGATATTAGGGGTTCCATAAGCTCCGTGTCCGGAATAGCCAGGTGCGGAGTAATATGGCTGATGATCATCGTCACAGCCGCAGTCGTCATGATCTTTGTATGGCATGTATCCTGGGGCTGCAGCCGGCTGGTATGCACCCATCACTTGAGGAGTGCCATAATAAGGGCCATACGGCATATGTCCATACGGAGATCCATAAGCCGGAGATGCGTATTGAGGCGCTCCGTATGAACCGAAATGTCCGTGATGGCTGTTTTCATGATACTGGTTATCATATTGACCCGGATCATACTGAGGCGATACAAAGCTTGGCTGGTATCCATGTGGCTGATACATTGGATAAGCTTGTGCCGGATAGTACGGGTAGCATAATCCTGACCCTGGAAGAATTGGTGAAACAGGAACCGGACATGGCACGAAATGAGCCGGATAATGATGATAAGGCTGAACAGCCGGCATATTCGGAACTGTGTGATGAACGTTTTCTTCTTCCATACCGCCTACCTCTGGCGCCTTTGGCATATTAGGCATATTCGGATAATTTGCATTTTCCATATTACTCATAGCCTCCTGTTGTGGAAATTGATCTTGGTCTTGCATGTGATACATATGATCCATATTTCCGTCATGATGTTTTTTCGGCTCCTCCGGTTTAGGGGGCGACCAAGGCTGGAAAAGCTGTTTCATATCATAATAATCGTTCACATCAGCTTCAGGATACACATCTTCCTGCAAATTAGGCATCGGCGGGACATACGGCACAGACTTCTTTTCTTTCGGCTTTGTGTCCTCTACATCGACAACGGATTTAGGCTTCTCTTTCGCATATGGATGATCTTGCTTCACATTCCCGGGCGCCGGACTTTTGCCCGCTTTTGGCTCTTTTCTGACCGGGACACCTTCAGACGGCACTTTTATTTTCATTCCAGGCATGATTAAGTCTGGATTGCTGAGCTGTGTATTAAGCTTCTTCACTTCCTCAATATCAACTCCGTACTTTTCAGCTATTTTCAAGAGCGAATCGCCTTTTTGAACGATATGGATTTTCAACGTTTTCCCCTCCTATGCAAAACGTGAACAGTTCAGCTGTGATTACAATATGTTTCTTCACAACATATGCCTGAACAAAAGAAGTTATGAGTACAGGAGGGGAAATATTTCTGATTTACGTGATCGAAAGCATTCGATTCAGGGCAAGGAGGGCATCTTGCTGAATGGCTTTTGGCACCTTGATCACGCCCGAAGGTTCTCCTTTATCTATTTGATCCAAAGACCACAGCAAATGCGGCAAATCAATTCGGTTCATTGTCAGACACGGGCACATGTCAGGATTGAGTGATTCGATTTGTTTATCAGGGTGATCGTGAATAATCCGCTGGACAAGATTCATTTCTGTTCCGATTGCCCACTTGCTTCCCGCCGGAGCCTGGTTGATTGTATCAATAATATATTTTGTTGATCCGCTGTCGTCACTTAGTGTCACGACTTCATGTGAACACTCCGGATGCACAATGATCCGAATGTCAGGATCACGGTCCCTCACATCTTGGATATTTTTTGCGGTGAATTTTTCGTGAACAGAGCAGTGCCCTTTCCACAAAATCACTTTCACATTCTTATGCTCAGATTCAGCTACTAATTCATCTTTTATCGGATCCCACACAGCCATATCCTCAAGCGCGATATCCAGATCATAAGCCGTATTTCTCCCTAAATGCTGATCAGGCAAAAATAAAATTCGTTTTTTCTGTGTAAACGCCCATGTAAGCACTTTTTTCGCATTCGAAGAAGTCACAGTCGCTCCTCCATGCTTACCGACAAAAGCCTTGATCTCCGCAGTGGAGTTCACATAAGTTAAAGGTATGATCGTATCTCCAAATATATGCTGAAGCTTCTCCCACGCCCTATTGGTCTGCTGCATGTCAGCCATGTCGGCCATAGAACACCCTGCTCTCATATCAGGCAGGATGACCGTTTGTTCCTTGCCTGTCAGCATATCAGCGGTCTCTGCCATAAAGTGCACGCCACAAAAAACAATATAATCCGCTTCTTTGTTTTTTTCCGCAATTTGGGCCAGTTGCAGGGAATCGCCTGTTTGGTCAGCAAATTGTATCACTTCATCTTTTTGATAATGATGGCCCGGTATAAAGAGCCTGCGGCCGAACTTTTTCTTAATCGCGGCAACACGAGTTTCCATATCCTTTCTCGACATTCCTTTGTAACCTTCAGGCATCATATCATTCGATCGTTTTATCACATCAAGAATTGACATAACGGCATTCCTCCGCAGATTCATTTGATAATGTAACATCCATGCTGATATCTAAACTTTTGACGGAATGAGTCAAAAACCCTAATGAAATATAATTCACGCCCGTCCCTTTAAAAGCAGGCAAAGATTTTAACGTAATCCCGCCCGAAGCTTCAGTTTTTATATGGTCCGGTGTGAGAGTTGCAAAATGACGGACCGTCTCAGGCGGGCAGTTGTCAAACATAATAACATCTGCGCCTGCTTCAATTGCTTCCCGCAGTTGTTCCTCCGTTTCAATTTCCACCTCGATATTTACCATATGCCCCACGGCCTGACGAGCTTTTTGGCATGCCTTTAAAATAGAGCCGCATGCTGCAATATGATTGTCTTTAATCATGATGCCGTCATACAAGCCGAACCGATGATTATATCCGCCACCCGCTCTGACAGCGTATTTTTCCAGCATTCTCAGCCCCGGTGTTGTTTTTCTCGTGTCACAAATCTTAATCTGTTCATCATCCAGCCTACGGACTGCCTCCCTTGTCATCGTCGCAATTCCTGACAGCCTCTGAATAAGATTTAATACGACCCGCTCTCCTGACAGAAGCGCAGCCGCCGGACCGCGTAACACGGCAATCACTTCACCTTTTCGCAACATGTCCCCATCTGTTTTGTGTAAAATGATTTGAACATTTTCATCTAATAAAGCAAAGCCTTCTTTTATCACCGAAGCTCCTGCAAAGATACCGTCTGACTTTGCAACAATCTCAGCTTCACAGCTCTGTTCTCCAAAGATAGACTGCGATGTAAGATCCCCCATTCCTATATCCTCAAGAAAAAAGTGATTCAGCAATTTTTTTAGCTGTAAATGATTCATTTTTCCAAATCCCCTCTTTTTTTCTTATCTTCGTTCCCTTTTTTGTATGGACAATTTGTCTTCCTTGCCAGCGGACATCAGCTTGAGGAAAATCGGTGCGGAAGTGAGCCCCTCTGCTTTCCTCCCGCAAAAGCGCAGAAGATGTCATCAGCTTTGCAGCCTGCCATAAATGAGAAAGCTCCAGCTGAGGTATTGTGATATCCTTCACATTTATTTCCTGATACGGCAGCATATGAAGCCAGTTGCTCAGCTCAATCAGACTGCCTTGTTCCCTCAAGATAGACATGTGGCTTGTCATTCTGCTTTGCAATTCGTACACCTCTATATTCGGCACCTTGTAGATTACGCTGATTTCCGACGATGTTTGATATTGCCTGTTATAAACCGGTTTTTGCATAATATGCTCTGCTGCTCTTTTTCCAAACACCAGCGCCTCCAACAAGGAATTGCTCGCAAGCCGGTTGGCTCCATGTAAACCAGTACATGCGGTCTCTCCAATCGCATAAAGCCCCGGCACTGTCGTTTCCCCCCAGCAATTAACCAAAACCCCTCCCATCAAGAAGTGCATTCCCGGAGCAACAGGTATTTTTCCACTTTTTATATCAACCCCTGCTTTTTCACAAATAGCGGTGATGGTAGGGAAACGTGCTTCGAAATAAGAAATCGCACTGCAGTCGATGTAAACGCGGTTTCCTTTTGCCATTTCTTCATGAATAACCCGTGAGACGATGTCCCTTGGAGCCAAGTCACCTAAAGGATGTCGTCCAGCCATAACGCGGCGGCCATTTTCGTCAACTAAACATCCGCCTTCCCCTCTGACTGCTTCTGAAACAAGCCCATAAGAAACACCATTTTTCACAAGCAGTGTCGGGTGAAACTGGGTAAACTCTAAATCAGTTAATTCCGCTCCGGCCCGGTAAGCTAAAGAAAGGCCGTCACCTGTGACAGATGAATCGTTCGTATGGTGAAGAAACAGGCTCCCGCATCCGCCAGCCGCCAGCACAACTTCATCCGCATGTCTTACCTTGATCTGCCCCTGACTGTCTTTTGTCATGACGCCGATACAGCGTCCATTTTCAACAAGCAAATCTGCCGCTGTTTCATGCTCGATTAACTCGATTTTGCTGTCGATCTGTTTCAGCAAATAATCAACAAGCAGTCTGCCTGTTGCGTCTCCGCCTGCATGAAAAATACGGTTGTATGAGTGAGCTCCTTCTCTGCCAAGACAAACATCGCCTTGTTCATTGCGGTCGAATGGAAATTCACTCTCCAATAGGCTTTGAATCATGATTTTTCCATCATGTAAAACGTCTGCTGCAATACCAAGATCGTTATGTCCGCATCCTGCATATAACGTATCCTCCAAATGGGCTTCAATCGAGTCACCTTTTGCATAAGCGGCAGCAATGCCGCCTTGCGCATAGACAGAGTTGCTATTTTTGACGCTTTTTTTAGTGATGACAGTCACTTCATATGAGGGCGGGAAAGCTGACGCTAAAGAAAGTGCCGCCGCCCCTGAACCGATGACTGCAATCGTCTTTTTAGACATATGTCAACCCTCCTGTTGTTTACACCTGTCTTGACACCTATATTTACACAAGGATAAAATAAACTCAAGAGTTTTTTATGGAGAACGGATGGAGGAAGACCGGATGATTTATTTAGATTATGCAGCGACAACGCCTATTTGTAAGGAAGCCCTTAACGTATATCAGAAGCTCAGCATGGATATGTACGGAAATGCCAGCAGCCTGCATGATGCAGGTGGAAAAGCAAAGCACATACTGGAGTACTGCCGTGAAAAAATCGCCAATATCATTGGCGGAGAAGCAAGCGGTATTTATTTTACAAGCGGCGGCACTGAATCCAATTTTCTGGCCATTCAATCATTGCTAAACGGCCTGCCAAAAACAAAAAGACATTTCATTACGACTGCCATGGAGCATCAGTCCATTCATAGCTGTGCTGCTTTTCTGGAACAGCATGGATTTGATGTAACAATCATTGAACCGGATGAATACGGGCTTATTACCGAGGAAATATTGGCAGCTCATATCCGTCCGGAAACGGGCCTGGTATCTATTCAGCATGCAAATTCTGAAACCGGGATTATTCAGCCCATCCAACGTCTGTCTTCATACCTCCACAATAGAGATATTCTTCTTCATTGCGACGCTGTTCAAACGTTTGGAAAAATCCCGATCAATACAGAAGAGCTAGGGGTGGATGCACTCTCAGTGTCCAGCCATAAAGTCCACGGCCCTAAAGGAGTTGGTGCAGTCTATATTCGGCCAAATGTCCCTTGGAAACCCGTTTATCCTCTCATCACTCACGAACATGGATTCAGAGCCGGCACCGTGAATGTCCCCGGAATCGGAGCCTTTACTGCCGCTGCGGAGCTAATCATAAGCGAAATGGATAAACAGATATCCCGCAATAAGACATTAAGAACATACTTTTTAGACCAAATCAGTATTCGCTCTCTCCCTGTAACCCTTGCGGCAGACGCTGCACAAACGGAATGTCTTCCGCATATTGTTGGGTGTTTTTTTCACTCATATGAAGGACAATATGTTATGTTAGAATGTAATCGGAGTAATATCTGCATTTCAACGGGCAGCGCTTGTTCTGCCGGTTATCACGGCCCGTCTGCAACGATGAAAGCATTAAGAAAAACAGAACAAGAAGCCCTGCAATTTATCCGCATCTCTTTTGGAAGGCATACAACAGCTGAACAGCTGGATAAGTTATTACATACGTTTACAGCGCTTTGGGAACAAAAGAAAGGAGAATTCGATATTGACCGAAGAATTAAAGCTTATGGGCGCCAACAGGCGTGACCAGCTTCTTCTGTGGCTGAAGGAATCCACATCACCGCTGACAGGAGGAGAACTCGCAAAAAAAGCGAACGTTTCAAGACAGGTTATTGTACAGGACATATCTCTCTTGAAAGCGAAAAATGAACCGATTATCGCCACAAGCCAAGGATATGTATACATGGATGCAGCCACTCAGCAGCATCAGCAGGCCGAAAGAATCATTGCTTGTCTGCACAGTCCTGAACGGACAGAAGAGGAACTGCAGCTCATCGTGGACGAAGGTGTTACAGTAAAAAACGTAAAAATCGAGCATCCCGTATACGGAGATTTAACTGCAGCCATCCAAGTAGGCACCCGGAAAGAAGTTAGCAATTTCATTGAAAAAATCAATTCAACAAATGCCGCCTATTTATCACAGCTGACTGATGGCGTGCATCTCCATACACTGACAGCACCCGATGAACACCGCATCGACCAAGCCTGTCAAGCACTCGAGGAAGCAGGTATTTTAATTAAAGACTAAAAAAAGCCCTTATTGGGCTTTTTTATAATTGGTAGGACTGATATGCACCTAGAAGCTTTACTTTGCAGCCGAGTGCTTCGAGCTCCTGCATGGCGCCTGGAATCAATACCTCATCAAACGCTTTCTCAATATCAATAATAAAGAAATAATGGCCTAATCCGGTTTTAGTCGGACGTGACTCAATCTTTGACAAGTTTAAGTTTCTCCAAGAAAAAGCAGACAGCACTCTGTGCAGCGCCCCTGATTCATCCTGCGGAAGCATTACCATCAGGGTCGTTTTGGGCCTTGAACTCAATTTTGAATTCACTTCAAATGAAATGTTTTCATCAGGAGACAGGATAACAAATCTCGTATGATTATCCCTATAATCCTGTATATCTCGTTTCACAATTTTTAATTCGTATGTAGAAGCTGCCATGTCATTGGCAATTACCCCGATATTCAGCTCGGGATGGTCACTGACAAATTTTGCTGCCGCCCCGGTTGAATTGGCGTATTCATATGGAACAGAAGGAAATTGACGATGGAGAAATTTATGGCATTGCGCAATCGCGTGTGAGTGCGAGTAAATTTTGTCAAGCTCTTTCCATGCACTCTCTCTTGAAGGATGGACAAGCAAGTGCTGATGAATCGGCAATGTCATTTCACCCACGATTGGCAAGGGCTGTTCATGTATTAAATAGTCTATCGTTAAATTTACTGATCCTTCTAATGCATTCTCTAAAGGAACAAAAGCGAAATCAACTTCGCCTGCAACTGCCGCATCTATACACTCCGGTATGGTTCGGTAAGCAACATGTTCGGCGCCGTTTTGAAAACAAGAACTGACTGCTAGATGTGTGAATGTAGCTGCTGGACCTAAGTAACCGACTTTCATGACGATATTCTCTCCCTTATGCACCTGAACCTAATATTTCAACCTTTTCTACAAAATCAAACTTCCTGAGCTTATTCATTAACGTATGAATGTCCTCTTCCATGGCAGACGTACTGATAGACAGTGTCACATTTGCTCTCCCTTGAAGCGGAATGGTCTGGTGAATGGAAAGAACGTTGCTTCCAGAATCCGCTACCGCCTGCAGGAGCTGGGATAACGCACCTGACCTATCCTCCAAATGAAAGAAAAGTGTGATAATTTGTTCTTTAACCATAGTGTAGAATGGAAAAACAGCATCTCTGTATTTATAAAACGCACTTCTGCTTAAATCGACCTTTTGAACGGCATCTGCTACTGAATCTGCTTTTTTTCGATCAAGCAGCTTTTTGACTTCCAATGTTTTTCTCATCGCATCGGGCAATACATCTTCACGGACAAGATAAAATGTCTCCTCTTTCATTTGCACCCCCCCTTTAAAATAGAGAGCCTGACATCCAGGCTCTCCTTTCTGCCATCATTAATCAATAAATTCAAATTCGAACTCCAGAAGCCTGATAATATCTCCATCCTTGGCTCCGCGTTCTCTGAGTGCTTCATCAACACCCATTCCGCGCATTTGTCTTGCAAACCGTTTAACCGATTCATCACGTGAGAAATCAGTCATCTTGAATAACCGCTCAAGGCTGTCTCCTGAGAGCACAAATACACCGTCTGGATCGCGTGTAATGTTAAACGGCACTTCTTCATTTTCGATCGTGTACATGACACGGTTTTGTGTAAGCTCTTCCTCGTCATACAGCGGGAATTCCGGCGTGTTCTCAAGCTGATTGGCGACTTCAAACAGAAGCTCACGAAGGCCTTCTCTTGTCACCGCACTGATCGGGAATACCGGGTAATCATCTGTCAGCTTTTCTTTAAAGGCTTCAAGATTTTCCGCAGCCTGCGGCATGTCCATTTTATTTGCAACGATAATTTGCGGACGCTCCGTGAGACGCAGATTGTACTCGCTTAGCTCCTCGTTAATCGTCACATAATCCTCATACGGATCGCGGCCTTCTAAGCCCGACATGTCAATGACGTGAACGATAACCCGTGTCCGTTCGATATGGCGCAAAAACTGGTGGCCAAGTCCGACGCCTTGGTGTGCGCCTTCAATCAGTCCCGGTAAATCGGCCATAACAAAGCTGCGTCCATCATCCGTTTCAACCATTCCGAGATTCGGGACAAGCGTTGTAAAGTGATAATCCGCAATTTTCGGCTTTGCAGATGAGACAACAGACAGTAAAGTGGATTTTCCAACACTCGGGAATCCGACAAGTCCGACATCCGCAAGCACTTTTAATTCAAGAACAACGTAGCGCTCTTTTCCCGGCTCGCCGTTTTCTGAAAGCTGAGGTGCGGGATTAGCCGGTGTAGCAAAGCGGGAATTACCTCTTCCGCCTCTTCCGCCCCTTGCAATGACAGCCTGCTGTCCGTGCTCTGTTAAATCAGCGATGACCTGCTTTGTATCATCGTCTGTCACAACGGTGCCTGGCGGAACTTTAATGACCATATCATCAGCATTTCGCCCGTGCTGGTTTTTGGACATGCCATGCTCGCCGCGAATCGCTTTAAAATGTTTTTTGTATCTAAAATCCATCAGGGTGCGGAGACCTTCATCCACTTCAAAAACGACGTCTCCTCCCTTTCCTCCGTCACCGCCGGCAGGGCCGCCTTTCGGCACATATTTTTCACGGCGAAACGCAACCATCCCGTTGCCTCCGTCGCCGCCTTTTACATATACTTTGACCTGATCTACAAACATAATGTCCTCCGTTCTAAACCGTTAAAAACTCCGCTAGTCCAACCCAATTTCAATCAGACATTCGTGACTTGTGATCTCAAAACGCATGATATCAACGCCCTCATATCCATTCTGCCGAATATCATCAAAAGCAGATGGATCGGCAAAGGCGCCGTGAAAATCAAGGTACAGAATCAGCTGTCTGTCAGGATGATCCGTTTGTAGCGAAACCGTTAAATGATTTTCGCTCTCTCTGCTGACTGCTTGATCAAACAGATAAAACAGCTTTCTCATCAGTTTCGCCAGCTTTTGATCATAAGCCGACAAATCCTTAATTTCTCCAAGAACTTCATATTCAAGCGTCATATAATGGGTTTTCCAATTAAACGTAAGAAAATCAAACGCCAAATGCGGTGTTTTCAGGTTTGAGAGCTTTGATTCGTGCTTTGCGTCTATAACCATTTCTTCAATCATTTCAAAGACGCGGTCATACTTCTGCAAGCTTAAGTTTCCTTTAATCAGCTGCAGCTTATTCATCCAGTCATGCCGGGAATGGCCGAGCAGATGAATCAGTTCGTTTGTTAATGCCGTGTCGCTTATATTTTCTTCTTGATTTTTTGAAACATCCTTCATTTTCGCACTCCCAATCATTTAATTTCTTATTTAGGAGTCTGTATAAGTGTGTATTATGAATTATAACAGAGAAGGCTTTGTTAGAAAAACAAATGTTTTTCCCAGAAATATCATGTTCCTTTTTTCTGACTATGGTTGATTTGCAGCCAGGCAGAACATTTTATGTATTACTGCTTGGGGAACATATCCAGTGGGTTTGAGATGTTTCTTCTCATTCTTGGCGGGGTCTGCTCGCACATACTCTGCATTTCATTCTTGGTGTTTACTCCGCATATTGCAAAAAAAACTCCAGTCATCATCGACCGGAGTTTTTGAATCATTATTGAGCTACAGGATATACGCTCACTTTTTTGCGGTCACGACCAAAACGTTCGAATTTAACAGTTCCGTCGATTTTCGCAAATAGAGTGTCATCTCCGCCGCGGCCCACGTTTTCACCTGGGTAAATTTTTGTTCCGCGTTGACGGTAAAGGATAGAACCGCCTGTTACGAATTGACCGTCAGCACGTTTAGCACCTAAACGTTTAGCCTCAGAGTCACGTCCGTTCTTTGTAGAACCTACTCCTTTTTTAGAAGCGAAAAACTGAAGATCTAATCTAAGCATGTAGCTCACCTCCTATATTATGTTTGTGGTCACACGCAAGTTATCTTTGTAATCCCGTTCGATTGTCTCAAGCGAAACAATCATGCCTTCAATCAGCAGCTGAGCTTTTTGACGCGCCTCCGGATCAAGAGATTCAGGGAATTCAAAGTAAAAATAACCCCCGTCCTCCCCTATATCAAGAAGCGGCTCGAAGCCCGCGAGCACAATAACCGCGTTAACGGCTCCAAACACAACGGCTGTCACTCCGGCACAAACAAGATCTTGTCCATGTTCAGCAAAGTCGGCGTGGCCCGTCATTTCAAAAGACAATAAGCTTTTGTCAGTACGGGACCTTCTGATTGTTGCCTGAATCATGCTTACGCGTTGATTTTTTCGATCGTCACTTTAGTGTAAGGCTGACGATGACCTTGTTTTTTATGAACGTTTTTCTTTGCTTTGTATCTGAAAACAGTGATTTTTTTCGCGCGGCCTTGTTTTTCAACTTTAGCCGTTACTGTTGCGCCTTCAACTGTAGGGTTGCCGACTTTCACATTGTCTCCGCCAACAAACAAAACGTCTTCAAAAGTAACTGTTTCGCCTGCTTCAGCAGCAAGTTTCTCGATGTAAACAGTTTGGCCTTCTTCAACTTTAATTTGTTTACCGCCTGTTTTAATGATTGCGTACATTCTCTGCACCTCCTATTAGACTAAGACTCGCCAGATACCAGGGGGCTGTAAAAGCTCTTAACACCTGTACTGAGCGGTTGTAGCAATGGTGCTACATCCATAACATTAAAAAATATACCAAAATACAAGGTGTTTGTCAATCAATTTTAGTAAGGCAGCAGCAATTCCTCCATGGAGGAATTCGTCCGCTTATCGGCAAAGTAAGCATGGAGCACTTCATTCTCGTCAAGCTGGCTGAGCTTTTCGCCTGATTTCTCTATGATAATCGGGTGTTTACAGCCGCGTTTGAACTCGGCCATCACATGATAGACTTTATCCTCTGCCTTTACTGTCAACGGCAACAGTTTTTCAAGCTCACGGTTTTTTCCGTAATACCTTTCAAGGAGAAATCTCACATGGATATAATGCCTTTGTCTGTATTCCTCAAACAAAGAAACAGCCAGAAAGACAAACAAAACCCATGCGCTGATTTGCAGAGGAATCACAAATAAAACCCAGCACCCGAGCAGCAGACAGAAGCAGAGCGACGTTTTTAAATTGAGCCGGTGAGCCTTTTGAAAAGGCAACTGCTTGGAAAACAGCAAAAACAACAGTTTTCCGCCATCAAGCGGCCAGATCGGCAGCAGATTCACAAATAAAATAGAAAGATTATAAAAGGTGAAGAGTTCAAAGGTGTGCTGATGAATCACTGAGAATTCTGCTAGCATCCAGGCAGCAAGCTGAAGCCAGATGTGCTGAAGAGGGCCGGCAATAATCACCGCAAACTCTTCCTTTAACGGCCGATTCCCGTGTTCTTCCACTTCCACCGTTCCGCCAAACGGCAGCAAAAAAACACGCTTGATTCTCCAGGAAAAAAACACGGCCAGAGCAGCATGCCCCAGCTCATGGACCAGCACAATCAGGAGCAGACATAATAATGCTTTTATATGGCCTGTGAGCAACCCGAGCGCCGCGATAATCCAAAGAAAAGGATGCACATGAATCTTTAAGATAAGGTCAAGCCATTTATTCAAATGAAATCACCTGTATCGGATCAATAAATTTATCGCCGTCTTTCATGGCAAAATAATAGACCCCTTTATTATGATCATCAAGTTTAATTGAGCCGAGCTTTTTTCCTTTATCTACAAAATCATATAAAGCAACATCCACATTTTTGAGCTCGCCATAAATACTATAGGTATTGTCAGCATGCTGCACCTTAACTGTCAGTCCCGTCAAGCTGTCTTTGCTGACTTCAACTACATAGCCTTCTTTTATGCTATCAATTGTATCGCTGCTTGTTTCGACTTTAATCCCTTCCCCGTTGTCCTGAAAATCCTGCTGTACTTTCCCGGATGCAGGCGCGACCAGGTCTTGGCCCACTTCAACCTGCTGTTCCTTATTTTTATGTTCAGGAGCCAGAAAAGCGAGCGGATTGCCAAATTTCGTTTCAAACCAATGGCTTGCTGAGGCAAATTGAAATTCAGTTTCGAAGGTTTTGGCAACAATGGGTTTCATCTGACTGACAGGCCCAATGTTTGTTTTATAGGCTATGGCGGAAACGAGAACAAGGCAGGCCGACAGAAGACATTTCAGGATAATTGAATCTGTTTTAACCAAAGGGTGTTTTCCATTGAATGTTGAAATGTTATCTTCATAGACCGGAAGAGTTCCGTGCTTTTCCTGGTCCGTTACCATTACCCAAGACGGGGGTTTTTGCTTTTCAGAAACTGTCTGAGAGAAACGTTTTGAGCCGGAAAGCTGTTTTCTTCTTTTCTCTAATCGTTTTCTGATTTCATCTGCTCTGTGACTCATTGCCATCATCCTTTGCATTCGTTGGGTTTGTACATCATATGTCTTGTCCATGGCAATTATTCGATTTAGTCAGGAACAAAGCAGACAAAAACAAAAAAACCTGACACAGCAATTGCTTTGTCAGATTCTTCTCTTTGATTCTATCACATTAAGACCTTACTCCGAAAAATGATTTAATCTTGGCCATCATTCCTTTGTTTTGCTCTTCAAGCAACTGTAAAGGAACCGATTCACCTAAGATGCGGCGGGCAATATTGCGATATGCGATGGAAGCACGGTTTTTCGGGTCCATTGCAATCGGTTCGCCATGGTTGGAAGCTTTTATGACTTCATCATCATCAGCCACGATTCCGAGCAAATCGATCGACAAATGCTGTACGATTTCGTCGATATCCATCGTGTCACCGTTTTTCATCAGGTGATTTCTGATTCTGTTTACAACGAGCCGCGGCGGTTCAATATTTTCCTCTTGCTCCAGCAGCCCTATAATACGGTCAGCATCACGAACAGCTGAGATTTCAGGCGTTGTGACCACAATCGCTTTATCAGCTCCGGAAACGGCATTTTTGTATCCTTGCTCAATTCCGGCAGGGCAGTCTATGATGACATAGTCAAATTCCTGTTTGAGCTGTTGGACCATATTTTTAATTTGTTCAGGAACAACGGCTGTCTTATCACTCGTTTGAGCAGCGGGCATTAAATAGAGCAGATCATCGAAACGTTTGTCTTTTACGAGCGCCTGATGCATTTTGCATCTTCCCTCTACAACGTCTACAAGATCGTAAATAATTCTATTTTCAAGACCCATTACAACATCAAGGTTGCGCAGCCCTATATCAGTATCTAATAAGCATACACGCTTCCCTAAAATGGCTAAGGCGGTACCGAGGTTAGCAGATGTTGTCGTTTTACCTACTCCGCCTTTTCCCGAAGTTATTACGATAGCCTCACCCAATTCACATTCCTCCCTCAAGCCTTGTTAGATCAGGTCTTAAATGAGCCAAATGTTGAAGGCGTTCAATGACCATATTTCCGTCTGTATCTAAATAAGCACATTCCATTTCGTTCCCTTTTTGAATGTGGTCTGGGGAGCGATTTAACACGTGATTGATTCTTAATTGTGTCGGCAGCATTTCAGAGGCGGCGATGACCGCTTGATTATTTCCGTTGAATCCGGCGTGCGCGATTCCTTTCAGTGAACCCAGAACAAAAATGTTCCCTCCGGCCATAACTGTTCCGCCGGGATTCACGTCACCGATCAGGAGCAAGTCGCCTTTCACCTGCAGCACTTGGCCTGAACGGACAATTTTTGAAACAGAAATAATTTCAGCTTCCTCTTTCATACGCTGTGCTTCTTTTTTAGTAATGACTTCGCTGTCAATAGAATGAACAAACAAATCTTTCTTTGACGCAATCAATTCGGTCAGCTGTTCCTCTTGCTCCTTATATAAAAAGCGATTCCCCAGCTTAACATGAACGCTGATTTTCTGGCCTTTTCCATCCGTATATTGTTCGATTGACAGCATATTCTGAAGACCATCGAGAAGCTCATCAAAAGAACACGCATCATCCAGATGCAATGTTAATCCATTCTTTGTTCCTTTTATTGTTACATATTGCTGCTTTTTGGTCTTCACAATATTCACCTCAACAACATACTCATTTCGTCAAAAAAAGATAAAATCCTTTTTACTCATCTCTCAATTCTTTCTTTAGACTCATAAAAAACAATCTAAATGGCAGAACCAGAATAAGAGCGGCTGCAATATTTAATAAAATTGTCGGTATAAACCGGTCAAGCACAAACCCGTTAAACGTCATGATATCTTTATGAATCAACGACTGAATGCCGAATACGTAAAATTCGAGCACGCTGACAGCGAGAACTGCTATTAATATCACCACAAATGCGTTTGTATGCAGCACTTTAAACGCTTTTGAAGCCAAATAGCATAACCCTGCAAAACCAAACATATAAACGCCTAATAGACTTGTATAGTTCATGTCATATAGAAGCCCAAAAATAAATCCGTAAATCATCGCGTGTTTTTGGTTGATGAAAGCCGACATAAATATCAGCACAAGCATCAGAAAACGCGGGACAAGCACCTGATCATCAGTAACGAACGGAAAATGCACCAGATCGGTAAAAATGCTTTCCGCAGAAAAAACAAGCATCATAACGAAAGGGAGAAGGAAACGTTTCACGATCCTTCCTCCTCTGTATCGACAGTCGGCACATCACGGTTAACAACGATCACATTATTTAAATCGGTAAGGTCAGCAGCAGGTTTTACATAAGCAACTTTCGTTAATCCATAGGAATCTGACTCGATATCAGTCACTTCACCGATTGTCAGCCCCTCTGGGAAAACACCGCCTGTGCCTGATGTTTCAATTAGATCGCCTTTTTTCACGTCTTGTTTATCCTTACGCTCAATAATTGTCATCTTAAGACGTTTTTTCTCTTTATCATATCCTTCGATCAAGCCGTAGCCTTTGCTGCCTTTTTTCCCGGAAATTTTCGTCGCGACTCTGTTATTGCGGTCAGTATCACTTAAAAGCTGAACAGTAGACGTAAAATTGTTAAGGCCGGAGCTTTTGATCTTGCCGATTAATGCGCCTTTTTCGTTTGTTACAGCCATATCTTTCGCTACGTTTTGCTGAGTCCCCTTATTAATGGTGACCTGTTTCGCCCAATTATCAGGGCTTCTGGCAATGACTGTCGCTAAAATTGGCTTGTAATCTTTAATCGATTTGACATGACCAAGCTCGTCACGCAAGGATTTGTTTTCTTCTTCAAGTTCTTGAAGCTTGGCTTCATATTGTGTCTGTCCGTCAAGCTTTTCTCTCAGACGTTCGTTTTCTTTGTATGTGTTTTTTAAATCATTAATGTTCTCAAATATCCCTGCAAAAAATTCGGCAGGTGTATGAAAAATATTTTGAAATACTCCCGTCGTATCGCCGATCACTTTCTCAGGCCAGGTGGTATTGCGGCCGCCCTTCAGCGAAAATCCAATCATAGCCACCAATATGATAATACACAGAAGTAATAGCATTAACCGTTTATTCGGCATCGTGTTACACCTCTTCTATTGAACTCCCGATTATCTAGTTTTCCCTTTGAAAAGATGGATGTGCTCCAGTGCTTTCCCTGTTCCGATCGCTACACAATCAAGCGGGTCTTCGGCGATAAGGACCGGCATTTTCGTTTCTTCACTGATGACTTTATCCAAATTGCGAAGAAGCGCTCCCCCGCCGGTTAACACAATACCTCTGTCCATAATATCTGCTGCAAGCTCAGGCGGTGTTTTTTCAAGTGTGCTCTTCACTGCTTCAACAATCGTAGATACAGTGTCGCGCAGAGCGTTAGAAATTTCTTTTCCTGTAATTTCGATTGTTTTCGGCAGACCTGTCAGTAAATCGCGTCCGCGGATTTCCATTTTATCAGATTCTTCAGGAGCTTCTGCAGATCCGATCTCCATTTTAATCGCTTCAGCCGTACGGTCACCGATCATCAGGTTGTACGTTTTTCTGATGTAGTTGATAATCGCATCATCCATCTCATCACCGGCTACGCGGATCGATTGAGACGTTACAATGCCTCCGAGGGAAATAATCGCAACCTCTGTCGTACCGCCTCCGATATCGACAACCATGCTTCCAGTCGGTTCCCAAACTGGCAGATTGGCTCCTATTGCTGCGGCAAACGGCTCTTCAATCGGATACGCGTCACGCGCTCCTGCCTGTCTTGTCGCATCAATGACAGCGCGTTCCTCAACAGCCGTAATGCCTGAAGGCACACAAACCATCACATATGGTTTTCTGGCAAACATGCCTTTATTTTTAATGGCCTGATTGATGTAATATTTCATCATCGTCGCCGTTGTTTCATAATCAGCGATAACGCCGTCTTTCATCGGGCGAAGTGCCACCACGTTGCCCGGTGTCCGTCCGATCATATTTTTCGCATCATTTCCGACAGCAACAATCGACTTCGTATCCGTTTGCAAAGCGACAACTGACGGCTCTCTCACAACAATTCCTTTTCCTTTTACAAAAACAAGCGTATTCGCAGTTCCAAGATCTATACCAAGGTCTCTTGCACCAATTCCAAACATATGTATGTATCTTCCTTTCTTAAAGCAAAAATACCCTAAAGGGAAAAACTCATAAACTCTATTATAGCTTAATTCGACGAAAAAAAAAGTGTTACAAATATCCTTTTTCCTTTAAACTCACAAATTTTTTGTCCCCGATCACCAAATGGTCAAGCAGCTCGATGCCAATCAAGTTTCCGCATTCAAACAGCCGTCTTGTCACTTCAATATCTTCCCTGCTCGGCGTCGGATCTCCAGAAGGATGATTATGAACACAGATAAAGGAAGCGGCAGATCGTTTAAATGCTTCTTTAAACACCTCTCGCGGATGGACAATAGATGAATTCAGACTTCCGATAAATACGGTGCGTTTATGGATGACTTGGTTTTTTGTATTTAAGTATAAACAGACAAAATGCTCCTGGGTTAAAAAGCGCATATCCTCCATGACAAGATTTGCGCCGTCTTCCGGGGAGCGAATGACGAAATGTTCTTCGTTGGCTAATTTATGAATACGGCTTCCAAGCTCAACTGCCGCCAGTATTTGAACCGCTTTTACCATACCGATTCCCCGGATGCTCGACAGCTCTTCAACCGATGCTTCTTTCAGCAATCGAAGTCCGTCAAAAGAGCGAAGCAACCGGTTTGACAGATCCATAACAGATTCGTGTTTAGTGCCTGTCCGTAACAATATAGCCAATAGTTCATGATTCGCTAAGTTCTCGGCTCCGACTTTCAGGAGCCGCTCTCTTGGCTTTTCTTTCGTTGGGAAATCTCTGAGTTTTAATGGCAGATCGTGTATGATCAAGCACTCCTTTTCTTTCCCTTCCCGTTTATAGAACCGTCATGCCTTTATATTAAAATGGCGAAGAACTCTCACCGTTTTTGATATAGGAAGGCCCATGACTGAATAATAATCTCCGTCTATTTTCTTTACAAAAAGCGCGCCTCTTCCTTGGATGCCGTATGCACCTGCTTTATCCATCGGCTCTTTTGTTTCTATATAAGTCCAAATCTCTTCTTCATTGAGGGGCCAAAACGTAACTTCTGTCTTATCATAAAAAGTCTCGCTGTGATTTTCGGCTTGTATGCTGACCGCGGTAACTACTGAATGACTTCGGCCTGAAAGCCTCCGCAGCATAGAAGCAGTTTCTTCTTGATCTTTCGGTTTACCGAGGCATTCGCCGTCCAGGCATACCATTGTATCAGCGCCGATAACAATTGCATGCGGGTGGAGATCAGCTACAGCCTTAGCTTTTTGTTTTGCCAACCATTGGACGTTTTCTTCAGGTGAAAAGTTTCGATTTAATTTTTCCTCTACTTCACTGACAATAATGGAGTAGGGCAGCTGGAGAAGATCGAGGAGTTCTTTCCTGCGCGGAGATTGTGATGCAAGTATTAGCGGCTTAGTCATGTTCGTCATCCTTTCAGGGTTTGCTTAAGAAAAAAAGATACTCGTTTATCCTACCAAATCACGAGGCTTGTCACAATTTCAGAAAAATAACTTTTTCATGACAAAATAAAAAAAGCCTGTCACTAAAGGACGAAGGCTCAGGCACTTTCTCTTATTTAATGACGGCTAATAGCTGCTGCTGAGCCTTCCATCCAGCTTCAGCATTTGGGTCCTCTAATTCCTTTAATGCCTGCAAAATCGCTTTTTTCTCTCCTGCTTCTGATGCTTTTGTTTCACCAAGCGACTTTTCTATTTTCTCTACACTCGCTTTTGTAATGTCTTCGCCGAGAATCGCCTTTGCTGCAAGCTCCGCTGTTTCCTTGAAGGAATCTGTCATATCTGACTCTATTGATAAGGAAAGCTCCTTGCCGCCCCAGGCTTCAAAATCGCTGTCGATTAAAAGCTGCCCTAACTGCTGTGACACGTCCTTATCACTGGCTAAGCCTGCGATGACATACGTATACCCGTCATCCTTTGACAGTGACACGGCGGAATAACCTTTTTCGGTCAGTTGTTCTGTTAACGTTTCGGCACCCTTTTCATTTGAGAATTTTCCGGCTTGTACAGCGTACGTTTTATATGTACCTTCAGCTGGTGCCGCCTGTTTTTCTGCGCCTGAGCTTTGTTTATCAGCAGAAGTATCTCCGGCTTTTGCCGTTTGGCTGCCCAGGGAATCATCTAAAGAGGCTGGTGCTGACGCTTCTTTATTGCCCGAGATGTTCAACGCGAATAAGCCTAATCCGGTACCTATGACAGCTGCAAAGGCAATCGTCGCCGCCACTCTTTTTACCGGTTTGGCCGCCCCGGCCTTTCCTTTTGCATACAGCTTTGTTTTTTTCTTTTGATAAGGCGGAACGACTTTTGGATCCTCTTTAAACACCTTGTCCTCTTCTGAATCCCAGTTAAATTCATCTTCATCGGGATGTTCATGGGATGCTGCGACCTCCTGTTCTGCCCTTCTCTTTTCCTCCCAATTTGAAAATGTCATGTTTTTATCCGTCTCATTCTCAGGCGTTTCTTGTTCGTAAACCGTCTCTTCTTTTCCATTAATCGTCACCTTGAGGGCTTTTTCTGCGGCTTTACTGTTTTTTTTATTCTTCCTTTTTTTCAATTCCGCTTCCTCCCTTCATTTGCTTGACCGTTCTTGTCGGCTTTTCATGCTACACACTTTAGCACAGGCGAAAAAAAAAAGAACAAGACTTTTGTCGTCTTGTCCAAAAAACGTTCGTCAAATTTTTCAGCGGTCAGCCCAATGCCATTTTCATATAAAAAGAAATGATAGAGTCACCGTATAAATAGGCTAAAATGCTCCCTGCCGCAATTGCGGGGGCAAAGGGAAGCGGCTGCCTTTTGGCGAGTCTTCCAGTCAGGACAGTTGCCGCTCCATACAATGCACCTATCAAAACAGAAAAGAAAAAGGCAGCTGCCAGCATTTTCACACCAAGCATAAAGCCAATCACCGCAAACAATTTAATATCTCCTCCCCCTATTCCTCCATGGGTGATTGCGGCAATTAAGGTCAGGAAAAGAAATCCGGCGGCCGCACCTAACAGGCTGACATACCAGGAATCAAGCGGAGAAATCAATCTTGCTGCCGCCAAAAAGGGAAGAAAGAAAATCAAGATTCGATTTGGAATCAGCATAAAATGAATATCTGTCACTGCAACAATGATGAGAAGAGAGATAAACACAACAGCAGGAAATAGTTCCGGAGATGAGCCAAAGCGTATTTCTGCAGCGGCAAATAAACACGCTGTCACAAGCTCTGCCGCGGGATACATAAAAGAAATTCTATGTCCGCAGCTTTTACATTTGCCCCTTTGGAAAAGGAATGACAGGATGGGAATTAATTCTGCCGCGGTTAATGTCCGCCGACAAAACGAGCATGCCGAACGGGGCGTGATAATGGATATATGTACGGGGATACGGCACCCGGCCGTATAATAAAATGAACCAAGAATCAGCCCGAGGAGAAAAAGAATGAGAAGCATAGACAACACACCTTTACAAGATACTGGTATGGATTGTAGCAAAGTGAGCGGGCTGAACTCTAATCGGGAATATTCAATTTTACACATAAAAACCCCGGCAGAATCTCATTTTCGATACTGCCGGGGCTGGACGCCTTTATTTCAACCTTTTGCGAATGTCAGAAATAAAATAAAGTGATCCGGTAATCAGCACAATTTCATTTGAGTCCTTTTTGTTTTCTATGAATTCGAGCACATCACCCGGATCTTCACTCCAGCTTTTATTGCTGATTTTACTTGCATCATAGAGATCTTTTGCAAGAGAAGCACGCGGGAAATCAAAAGAAGCAAAATGAATCGCATGCGCTATGGTTTCCAGTCTCTTAATCATGTTTTGATACGGTTTGTCCTTTAACGCGCTAAACACCACAGAAATGCGGGAATCAGGGAAACGCTGTTTCATCGTTTCCGCTAACTTCTCAACACCTTCTTCGTTATGCGCACCGTCTAAGTATACCGGTGGATGTTCCTGAACAAGCTCTAACCGCCCCGGCCAAGCAGCCTTTACAAGCCCGCTTCTTAACGCCTCATCACTGATACGGGCAATGTTCTCTCTATTAAGCCACTCGGCAGCCAAAATGGACAAAGCCGCATTTTGTCTTTGATGTGTGCCGATCAGAGATGTCCGAATATCTTCATAACACTTCTCAGCCGTTTTGAATGAAAACTGTTCTCCCGCAGGCAGAGCCTCTTCATTGAAAATAACACATGTATCATGTAGTGACTGGAACGGCGCAGCATGTCGTTCAGCTTCATGACGAATAACCTGTAAGGCTTCCGGCTGAGTAACAGCTGTAACAATTGGTATACCTTCTTTAATAATTCCGGCCTTTTCCCCAGCAATTTCTTCAATGGTGTTTCCCAAAATGTTCATATGGTCGTGTCCAATGCTTGTGATCACAGTTAAAAGCGGTTCAACTACATTCGTAGAGTCAAATCTCCCCCCCAGACCTGTTTCAAAAATAACAAAGTCGACCTTATGAAACTCTGCAAAATATAAAAATGCACATGCCGTCATAATTTCAAATTCTGTCGGCTGTCCGTATTCCGTTTGATCAAGCGCTTCAACGTGCGGTTTAATCTGATTGACGAGTGCTGTCCATTCCTCATCTGAAATCGGTGTCCCGTTAACACTGATCCGTTCATTAAACGTAATGATATAAGGTGACGTAAACGTTCCAACCGTATATCCGGCTTCTTGCACCATAGAACGGATAAAAGCGACAGTTGATCCTTTACCGTTTGTTCCTGCGACGTGGAACGCACGGATTTTCTTTTCAGGATGCCCTAACCGCGCCATCAGCTGCTCCATTCGGCCGAGTCCGGGCTTGACTCCGAATTTCAGCCGCCCGTGAATCCAGCTGCGCGCTTCTTCATATGCAGTAAACAATGATAATCCCCTCTTTTATAAGACAAGGCGGTTTCCTCTAGAAACCGCCCCGGCTTTTCATTAGCCCTTCAGCTCAGCCATTCGTTTTTGAACAGCGTCACGCTTTGCCACATAATCTTTTTCTTTTTCACGTTCTTCATCAATTACGTGCGCAGGCGCTTTTTTTATAAATCCTTCATTTCCAAGTTTCTTTTGGACGCGCTCGACTTCTTTCGTCAGCTTATCGAATTCTTTTTGCAGACGGGCAATTTCTTCATCAATATTAATTAAGCCTTCAAGCGGAAGAATAACCTCTGCTCCTGAGACAACAGCCGTCATCGCTTTATCAACAGTCTCGATACCCGTGCCGATTTTTAGCACGCTCGGATTCGTAAAGCGTTCAACATATGAACGGTTCGCTTCGAGACGGGCTGCTATTTCGTCTGTGCTTGTTTTAATATACAGTTCAACCTGCTTGCTCATTGGCGTATTGACTTCACTGCGGATATTACGCACAGAACGGATCAGCTCAACAAGAAGCTTCATGTCAGTTGCCGCTTCAGTATCGGTATGCTCCGGTACTACAACAGGCCATTGACTTACTGTAATCGATTCCCCTTGATGAGGAAGGTGCTGCCAAATTTCCTCCGTTAAGAATGGCATAAACGGATGGAGCAGGCGCATCGTTTGATCCAGTACGTAAGCAAGGATGGAACGAGTTGTTTTCTTAGCCGCTTCGTCTTCTCCGTAAAGCGGAAGCTTCGCCATTTCAATATACCAATCACAGAAATCGTCCCAAATAAAGTTATATAAATGGCGTCCGACTTCACCAAATTCATATCGATCAGCAAGCTGAGTCACATGCTCAATCGTTTCATTTAATCGCGTTAAAATCCACTTGTCAGCTACTGATTTTTCGCCTGACAGATCAAGTTCATCGTATGTCATGCCGTCCATGTTCATTAATGCAAAACGGGAGGCATTCCAAATTTTATTGGCAAAATTCCAAGTCGATTCCACTTTTTCATAGCTGAAGCGCAGATCTTGGCCAGGAGAGCTTCCAGTCGCAAGGAAATAACGTAGAGAATCGGCTCCGTACTTGTCAATGACATCCATTGGATCGACACCGTTGCCAAGAGATTTACTCATTTTTCGGCCTTGCTCGTCACGGATTAAGCCATGGATTAAAACATCTTTGAACGGGCGCTCGCCTGTAAATTCAATGCCTTGGAAAATCATGCGTGACACCCAGAAGAAAATGATGTCGTACCCTGTCACGAGAACGTCAGTCGGATAGTAGCGTTTAAAGTCTTCAGCCGTTATATCAGGCCAGCCCATAGTGGAGAAAGGCCAGAGCGCAGAACTGAACCATGTATCCAGTACGTCTGAATCCTGTTCCCAATTTTCGCTGTCCTCAGGCGCTTCAAGCCCGACATATAGCTCACCTGTTTCTTTATGATACCAAGCAGGAATACGGTGGCCCCACCACAACTGACGGGAAATACACCAGTCGCGGATGTTTTCCATCCAGTGTAAATACGTTTTTTCGAAACGGTCAGGCACAAAGTTGACTTTTTCTTCTTTCTTTTGCAACTCAATCGCTTCATCAGCAAGCGGCTGCATGCGCACAAACCATTGGGTAGAAAGATAAGGCTCAACTACAGCCCCGCTTCGTTCACTATGGCCGACAGAATGCATATGATCCTCGATTTTGAAGAGAACGCCTGCCTCCTGTAAATCTTTAACAAGCTTTTTGCGGCATTCGAAGCGATCCATGCCTTGATATTGCAGCGCATTTTCGTTCATTGTGCCGTCTTCATTCATGACAAGAATGCGTTCTAAGTTATGGCGGTTGCCAAGCTCGAAGTCGTTCGGATCATGAGCAGGCGTAATTTTCACCGCACCTGAACCAAATTCCATATCAACGTAGTCATCACCGACAATCGGAATTTCACGATTTACAATCGGCAGGATCACCGTTTTTCCGATAAGATGCTTATAGCGCTCATCTTCAGGATGAACTGCAACCGCTGTATCACCGAGCATCGTTTCAGGACGTGTCGTTGCAATTTCAATTGAACCTGAACCGTCAGCGAGCGGATAGCTCATATGATAGAACGCGCCCTGAACATCCTTGTAAATGACCTCAATGTCAGATAAAGCTGTTTTTGTCGCAGGGTCCCAGTTAATAATATATTCACCTCTGTAAATCAGGCCTTTTTCATAAAGCTTAACGAATACTTCGCGAACTGCTTTGCTTAAGCCCTCATCCAGTGTAAAACGTTCACGGGAATAATCAAGGCCAAGCCCTAATTTCGCCCACTGGCTGCGAATAAAGTCCGCATACTCTTCCTTCCACTTCCACGTTTCTTCGAGGAATTTCTCGCGGCCAAGATCATAGCGGGATTTGCCTTCTTCACGAAGTTTCGCTTCCACTTTAGCCTGTGTCGCAATGCCGGCGTGGTCCATACCCGGAAGCCACAGCACATCATAGCCCTGCATGCGTTTCATTCTTGTTACAATGTCTTGCAGCGTTGTGTCCCACGCGTGGCCAAGGTGAAGTCTTCCTGTTACGTTTGGCGGCGGAATAACAACAGAGTACGGCTCTTTTGTCTGGTCACTGCCCGCTTCGAAAAATTTGCCTTTTAGCCAAAAATCATATCGGTCTTTCTCAACAGCTGCCGGATCGTATTTCGTCGGCATTGTTTGTTCATTCGTTTCCATCATAACCCTCCAACATGTTTAAAAATGGCTGAGAACGAAAAAAGAGCTCTTCATCCTTGGGAAAAGGACGAAAAAGCTCTTTCGCGGTACCACCTTTTTTCACGAACTTTATCAGTTCATGCACTTATAACGGATAACGGGTGTTTCCCGAATTTCTCTACTCTTCTTTCAAGAAATTATGCTCCCGGGCGACCTTCCAATCAGACAACATAAGAAGCCTTTCAGCAAGCGGCTTCTCTCTCTGCATGCGTCTTTCTTGTACTCTTCCCGTTCTAAGCGGTGTATCTATCAGCTCATTATATACTTTATTTATGTTCTTTATTATAGTAAAAGTGTTTTTGATTCGTCAATCATCTTTTCCAAAAATACTGCTTCCTATACAAGATGGGCAGGCACCTATTGACCAAGTATACATATGATGCTTGTAAATGCGTAGAGGAGGATGCACCGTGAAGAAACGTTTCAGCTCTTATTCCCTGCCGCCGTGGGTCAGGCAAATTCGGCTTGTATCCGCACAAGTGATTATTCCCATTACGATTTTTCAAGGAATCAGAACCATTTTCTTTCCGACAACCTTTGATGTTTTGCTGCTCGCAATCCTAATCTTTTTAGCTTGTGCTCTTCATTTAGAATGGATATAAACAAACAAGTCCGCGCCATTAAGACGTGGACTCGTTTTCAGCCTGGAATTTTTTCTCTTGTTCAGTCTGATGAATTTTCATCACAAACGGCTCTATATTTTTCATTTGCCAATAAGCCTTTAATAATTGCGTACATTCATTTTTTTCATCCTGTCTTTTCCCGGTTTGATAACGGTTCAGCACCTTGTACATGGCTGCCGGAAATGCCATATAGCCGAGAAAAAGACTGACTTCCGCTTCACGCAAAGGGAATGATTTCGTGTATGCATAAAACCATTCAACGCATTCCGGACAAGCTTTCGGAATGCCTCTGAACATTTTTGTATAAAAGCCGAGTAAGTCGTTTTGCGGCGGGCCGACAGACGCTCTTTCGAAGTTTGTGAAATACCCGGTCCCTGTATCATTATACAGAAAATGGTGAATGGACAGGCTGCCGTGGTTCATCACAACCCTTGAGTCACCCTTCTCTTTTGCCGACTCATACCAGTCCTCCAAGCGCTCCAGCGCAAAATTCACCGCCGAAATGGTTTCTGAAAAATAGGTTACGGCCTGAAGTCCAAAAGGGGAAAGGTACCATTCCTTCTCCGCTCTGTCTACAAACTGTTCATAAAAAATTTTATCATGTTCCCACTTTTTTTTCGTTTGTCCGTAATAACGTTCAATATCATCACGTCTGATCTTTATTTCCTGCGCGGTTCTCTCGTGAAGGCGGGCTGTTTCTCTAAATAAATAAGCATGTTTCTGATCCCGTTCTTCCTCCTGGTCAAATTGAAGCCAAGGCATTAAATAATAGGAATCTCCGGATTGTATACCTTCTGAGAAAAACTCACCGCTATTTGTTCTGTAAACGGGAACAAATGAACGAAAACCTTTTTCCTCAATCGCCACCATATGATCTGTAAACTGTTTGCTGCGAACCGATTTCAATTTTTTCAGGGCAAATACACCATAGTCTGTATACACTTTCCACACACGAGGACTGACAGGCTCAATAAATTGAGCAGTCAGTCCGTATTTCTGAAGAACCGATTGGGTATCTTCCATTCCATTCACCACATTTTCCGATCGCTTACGGCTTATGCATGGCTGTTGTTATATTGAGGAATATAGAGGATCTGCCCTGCTTTCAATTCATCGTCCAAGGCTAAAGAATTCATTCTGATCAGCTGCTGGGATGTGATTTCATACCGTTCGCATAAACGTTCGATCGTATCTTCCTGCTGAACAATGCATATTTTCATTCTCGAAAACTCATCCTCTTCTCTCGTAAAAAGTTTTGTTAAATAAAGAGAATTATCACTTTCCTTTGTTTGAGGTTCTTTCGTTTCAGCAGCAGGAGCAACCCTAGGAACAGCATTCGCTTCCTTCCTTTCAGTCTCTGAGGTATCAGGCAGCTGGAAGGATTGAAGAGCTGTTTCTTCCTCAGGCTCTTCAGCCGGTGGTATTTTTCTCACTTCAATTTCAAAGCTTTCTTCCCCTTGTTCTTCCTCTTCCAGCAGCTTAGGCGCTGAATAAAAAGAATCCTCCTCTTCATGTTCGGGCAGGAAGGTGCGGTATGCCGGTGCAGACTCTTCTTGAGGTGCCTCCTCCGAGCTTGCTTTTTGCTTGAAATGAAGCTGTAAAGCGGTTTCGTCATTCTCCATATATGGAGCTGGGGCTGTTTTCTTCTCTAGAATGGCCTGAGATTCAGCCTCCAGAGCTTCTTCCGCTTCTTGACGAAGCGCAGGTTCAGCATGTTCTGGTTGAGCTGTTTCTTTCTCTTCTTGACGTAGTGCAGGCTCAGCGTGCTCCAGTTGAGGCGCTTCTTTCTCTTTTTGACGAAACGCAGGCTCAGTGTGTTTCGGTTGAGCCGTTTCTTCCGCTTCTTGACGGAGTGCGGGCTCAGCGTCTTCCGGTTGAGCCGCTTCTTTCTCTTCATGACGTAGTGCAGGCTCGGCATGCTCCGATTGAGCCGCTTCTTCCGCTTCATGACGGAGTGCGGGCTCAGCGTGCTCCGGTTGAGCCGCTTCTTTCTCTTCTTGACGGAGTGCGGGCTCAGCGTGCTCCGGTTGAGCCGCTTCTTCTGCTTCTTGACGGAGTGCGGGCTCAGCGTGCTCCGGTTGAGCCGCTTCTTCTGCTTCTTGACGGAATGCAGGCTCAGCGTGCTCCGGTTGAGCTGCTTCTTTCTCTTCTTGACGGAATGCAGGCTCAGCGTCTTCCGGTTGAGCTGCTTCTTTCTCTTCTTGACGGAATGCAGGCTCAGCGTGCTCCGGTTGAGCCGCTTCCTCATTTTGAGCCTCTTGGCGCAACGCATATTCAAGAATAGGAGACACTGGAGTTTCTGCTTTCTCCTCTGCAATCACAGTCTCTGCATGTAGTTCAGCTTCCAAAGCAGGCGATCCTTCTGCTCCAGAATCTTTACGAAGATCAGCCTCCGCTGGAGGGTCCGCTTCTTCACGAACATCTGCTATTGCAGCTGCTGGCTCTGGCGTTTCATTTTCTGCTTTAACGATCTCTTGATTCTCTATTTCTGAAGCATCAGCTTCTGGCTCAGCTTCTTCTGTTTCCGATTCTTCACGACTCTCTGCTTCCTGCACCAGAAGCTCTGGCGGCTCGGCTTCCTCTTTCAGATTTTTTCGCGCCTCTGATTCTAAAGCGACTGATTCCGGCGGCGCAGATTCTGCTTTTTCTGTTTCCAGTTCTTCACGGAGGCCCGCTTTCGAGACAAAAAGTTCTGGCGGTTCGGCTGGAGGTTCATCCTGCAAAACTGCTTCCGCTGCCGAAGGTAAACCCGTTTCTGCTGCACTTTGTATCGGCGGCTCTGAAATCTCTTCCTCTCTGAATGCCGCAGGAGCCTCATATAGAGGAATCTCCGGTTCTTTGTCTGCCGTATCATCCAAAAGCCCTTCGATCGCTAAATCAGCTTGAATCGTTAAAATGCGAGAATCCGTTAATTGATAGTCAAATGCGTCAATAAAGACGAAGACATCCTGTAAATGACTCACTTTATTTTTCGGAATGGTAATATCCACAGGAAAACAGTGAGTCAGTTCTGCGCTTCCATCCTCTCTCTTTCTGACTTCTTCAACAAACCGCTTATCAGTATAAAACTCTTCGATATGTTTGTTTTGATCTATGTTGTACTCACCTGTAAGTTCAAGCGATCCTCTGATTGATACATAATCATTTACTTCCTGAACCCTAATGTCAGGATCTAATGAAATAGAAAGCAGTTCAGAAACTTCCTGTCCTTTTTGGAAACAGATCGATTCTTCTACAGAAAATTGCAATCGATGATTTTGCGGCAAGTTCGTATCCTCCTTTCATCTAATCCTTAAAATTAGATGTCACTAAAGGTGTATGTATGAACTGGGGAAATTATGAGTGGGCGAGCACAGAAAAAAACCGGTACAAGGATGTCCTTGATACCGGTTTTCACTCTTATCCGCGGCTGATCTCAGCAAATACTTTCTCAGCTGCCTGGATTGTTTTTTCAATATCTTCCTCAGTGTGAGCCGTTGAAAGAAAAAGGCCTTCGAATTGTGATGGCGGAAGGAATACACCTTCATTTGCCATGCCTTTATAATAGTTAGCAAACAGCTTCAAATCAGATGCTTTGGCTGTTTCATAATTGATGACAGGTTCGTTTGTAAAGAAGAAGCCGATCATTGAACCTGCGCGGTTAAAGGTATGCGGAATGCCGTGAGCCTCGGCGGCCTTTGAAATGCCTTGTTCCAGCCTGTCGCCTTTTTTGATGAAATTCTTGTAGGATTCAGGTGTCAGCTGCTTCAATGTTTCTAAGCCAGCCGTCATCGCGAGCGGGTTGCCTGACAATGTGCCGGCCTGATAAATCGGACCGCTCGGAGCGATCTGCTCCATGATTTCAGCCTTGCCGCCATAAGCACCGACAGGAAGTCCGCCCCCGATAACTTTTCCTAAACAAGTCAGATCAGGCGTTACGCCAAAGTACCCTTGAGCACAATTATAATCGACCCGGAAGCCTGTCATGACTTCATCAAAAATCAGCAGGGAACCGTATTGCTCAGTGATATCACGCAGCCCTTGCAGGAAGCCTTCTTGCGGCGGAACAACTCCCATATTTCCGGCAACCGGCTCTACAATAACTCCCGCAATGTCTTCACCGAATTGCTGGAAAGCAAGCTTTACACTTTCTAAATCATTGTACGGTACGGTGATGGTGTTTTTCGCAATGCCTTCAGGCACACCAGGGCTGTCAGGCAGACCGAGAGTGGCCACTCCTGAACCGGCTTTAATCAAGAGGGAATCACCGTGCCCGTGATAGCAGCCCTCAAATTTTAAAATCTTGTTGCGGCCTGTATAGCCTCTTGCCAAACGGAGGGCACTCATGGTCGCCTCGGTTCCCGAGCTGACCATCCGTACAATTTCTACTGACGGCACTCGGTCAATGACGAGCTTCGCCAATTCATTTTCCACCTCAGTCGGAGCACCGAAGCTTGTCCCGTATTCAGCCACTTTTTTGAGGCCCTCTACGACGCGGTCATTTGTATGCCCTAAAATTAAAGGCCCCCATGACAAGACGTAGTCAATATATTCATTCCCGTCAATATCAAAGATTTTTGAGCCTTTTCCGCGCTCCATAAAAATCGGGTCCATGTCTACCGATTTAAATGCGCGAACGGGACTGTTCACACCGCCCGGCATGAGTTTTTGCGCTTCTTTAAAAGCCACTTTTGATTTTTCATAGCTTCTCATCTGCCTCAACTCCTGTCAACTGAATAAAATTACTCTGCAAGCCATTTCGCTGCGTCTTTGGCATGATACGTAATAATCAGGTCGGCACCTGCACGCTTCATGCTTGTCAAAATTTCCAACACAATTTCTTTTTCTTTGATCCAGCCGTTCTGCGCTGCAGCCTTCACCATAGAATACTCTCCGCTTACATTATAAGCGACGAGCGGCAAAGTAAACTCATTTTTCACGTCACGCATGATATCCATATAGGAAAGCGAAGGTTTGACAATCAAAAAGTCCGCGCCTTCCTCGACATCTGATTGTGCTTCGCGGAGTGCTTCCATACGGTTGGCAGGGTCCATCTGATATGTTTTGCGGTCCCCGAATTGCGGCGTGCTGTTTGCTGCATCACGAAACGGACCGTAAAACTCACTTGAATATTTCACAGCATAAGACATGATTGGAATATTGACGAACCCTTCTTTATCAAGCGCTTCTCTGATCACTGTAACAAATCCGTCCATCATGTTTGAAGGCGCAATGATATCAGCACCTGCTTTCGCTTGGCTGACAGCTGTCTGGGCTAAAAGCTCAAGTGATGCATCATTGAGGATGACCCCGTCTTTGACAAGTCCGCAATGGCCGTGGTCTGTATATTCGCATAAGCATGTATCAGCGACTACAACCATCTCAGGGAAGTGTTTTTTAATTTCTGTGATGGCTTTTTGAACGATGCCGTGATCATGGTACGCTTGCGTTCCGCAATCATCTTTTTCTTCCGGGATGCCGAACACGATGACAGATTGAATGCCCAGTTTAACCAGCTCCGCCACTTCATCCTTCAATAGATCTAATGATACATGGTAAACATCAGGCATTGACGGAACAGCTTTTTTGCCTTCCAGCCCTTCAACGACAAAAATCGGATAAATAAAATCAGATGGATGCAAACGCGTTTCTTTCACCATCTCTCTCATTGCTTTTGATGACCGCAGACGGCGGTGTCTGTTAAATGATTGACTCATATTCTCTCTTCCTCTCTTGACATGCTGCACATTAACTCAAGCATGCCATCTATTGTAAATGTATCAGGCATATGCGATGTGATGTCATACGTCAGCAGAGCGTCCCTTGTTAAAGGTCCGATGCTGATACAGGCCGCTCTGTTCGCCTTCCACTTTTTCAATTCTTCTCCCAAGACATGCATAAACGTATGTACGGTTGATGAACTCGTAAATGTCACATAGTCAAATGAATATTGACTCGCGGCCTCTATCAGTGCCTCGATGCCTTCTTCATCCGGAATCGTTTCGTAAACAACCCATTCCTTCACTTCAAAACCGAGCGGGACAAGCTCCTGTTTTATCACATCACGTGATAAATTGCCTTTAACCACGGTAATTCGTTCCGCCTGTTCAGCATGCTGCTTAAGGGCCTCCGCCAACTGTTCAGCAATATAGTCCTTAGGCATCACATCAACCGATACGTTATGCGTTTCCAAACGGCAAGCCGTTTTTTCACCGACAGCCGCAATTTTTTTATGCGCTGGCAGAATGAGCTGATTTTCCTTTAGATAAGAAAAAAAGAAGTCTACTCCGTTCACACTTGTAAAAACAAGCCAGCCGGGCGCGGCAAGATCCTCTTTCACCTGTTTTGCAAGATCATTCGGCAAAGCGCGGCGAAACGTAATCAAAGAGGTCAAAACCGCTTTTCCGCCAAGTGCCTCCACTTTTTGCTGAAACGATTTTGCCTGCGCCTTATTCCGTGTGACAAGCACTGTTTTTCCTTTCAGCGGAAAATCATTTTCCATCCTCATCAAGCTCCCGTTTGACACGATCAATTAATTCTTTGGCTCCTTTGTCAGCCATAAGAGCGGCACAACGCTTTCCGACTTCCTCTGGATCGTTTCCGGTGACAGTTTCTTTAAAAATGATCTTGCCGTCAGGAGAAGTGACAAGCCCTGTCAATTCAATTTCATCCTGCTCGTTTAACACTGAGTAGCCTGCAATCGGAACCTGGCATCCTCCCTCCATCGCGTTTAAATAAGCACGTTCCGCCAACACAGTCCGTTTTGTATACTCATCCGTAAACTGAGAAAACAACGCCAATAGCTCTTCATCCGATTCTCTGCACTCAATCGCCAATGCTCCCTGGCCCACAGCAGGCAAACAGCGGTCAGGCTCTAGGAATTCGGTTACAACATCTTGCTTCCAGCCCATTCTGGAAAGTCCGGCAGCAGCTAATATAATTGCGTCATAATCCTCAGTTTCCAGCTTTTTAAGTCTCGTATCTATATTACCTCTAATCCATTTAATTGTAATGTCAGGGCGCTCAATCAAAAGCTGCGCGCTTCTTCTTAAACTGCTTGTGCCAATGACAGCGCCTTCCTTCATTTCTGAAAGCTTTACGTGATTCTTTGAAATAAGGGCATCACGCGGGTCTTCCCGTTCAGGAATACAGCCGATCACAAGGCCTTCAGGCAAAACAGCAGGCATATCCTTCATGCTGTGCACCGCCATATCAATGTCTTCGTTCAAAAGCGCTTGTTCAATCTCTTTGACAAACAGCCCTTTTCCGCCCACTTTTGAGAGCGTAACATCGACGATCCGGTCGCCCTTTGTCACGATTTCTTTGATTTCAAAGGCAAATGAAGGATTGATTTCCTTCAGTTTTTGAATAACCCATTTTGTTTGAGTCATAGCGAGTTTGCTCCGTCTTGAACCTACTTTTATTGTTCTCATCGTTTTCTTTCCTCCCGAATCTGCTTGGGACATCATTTAACTAAACCAATGGAATTGCGACAGGCTTCCAAGCAGGAAATAATTGATCATCAGCACGAGAAAACAAGCCGTATTCCACAATGCTGCGACCTTTCCTTGCAGCTCTTTAATCAGCCTGATATAAAGATAATAGCTGTACAGCAGCAGGACGACAAACGAACCAAGCACTTTGGCGTCGAACCAATACAGCGTTTCTAGTGAGACATACGCCCAAATGACGCCGAGAATCAAACTCAGCAATAGCATCGGGACTCCGATGACATTCAGGACATACGCCATATAATCAAGCTTAGACAAATCTTCTATTCTCAACAGCCATTTTCCCCACTTTTTCTTTTTCAGCAAATGATATTGAAACATATATAACACAGAAAAAACGAAAGAAAGGGAAAAAGCGCCGTATGAAAGAATCGCCATTGTAATATGAATCACCAAAAGCTCAGATACAAGCTGCCCGGAAAAAGCGGCAGACTGCTGCTCTGTCGGTGAAAATGTATGAATGGCGATCATAGAAAACCCTATTACATTTGTAAAAAACACAATAAAGTCAACTCGTAAAAGCTTTGTCAGTACAAGTGACAGCGTGACAAGCACCCAGGCATAAAAATAAAGCGCCTCCGTCACATTTAATACCGGAAACCGCCCCGTCACCCACATAAAATAGGCCAAATAGACGGTTTGCAGAGTCCAGACAATAGAAAGCAACCAGAAGGCCATTTTTCCAGCCTTCCGGTTGTGTTGAAGAAAATCTATAAAATAAAAGAGTACACTTAATGCATAAATGACGATTGTTCCCTCATTAAGTCTTGCCATTGCAGTATCAATCATTCAGCATTCACTCACTTACAAGTGGGGCAAAGCCCGCTTTTGATTCAGCATTCTTAAAAGAATGGACCTTTTGGCTGCTTTCAACAGTTTTCATCATTTGACGGCCCGCAGCTTCTTCAATATCAAAAATCTGCATAAACAAGGCCAGCTTTTCTTCAGAATCAGCATCTGCCGCAAGCTCTTTCACCTTTAAGATCGGATCACGCAGCATTTGGTTAATGATACTTTTGGTGTGTTTGTTCAACAGTTTTTTCTCTCTTGTGCTTAAGTGAGGCAGCTTCCGCTCGATGCTGTCCATTGTTTCTGACTGAATCGCAAGCGCCTTTTCGCGCAATGCGGAGATAACCGGCACAACACCAAGTGTATTCAGCCATTGTTTGAACTCCACAATGGTTTCTTCAATTAACAGTTCAACTTTTTCAGCGGTTTCTCTCCGCTCCTTCATGTTCGCTTCTACAATGCCTTCGAGATCGTCGATATCATAAAGGAAAACACCTTCAAGATCATTCAGCGCAGGATCAAGGTCTCTAGGCACGGCAATGTCCACCATAAACAGCGGACGTCCCTTGCGAAGCTTATTCGCGTTTTCCATCATCTCTTTGGACACGACAAAATCACTTGCACCGGTTGAACTGATGAGGATATCAGCTTCCGCAAGCGCGCTTTCAAGCTGATTCAAGCTTCTCGCTTCACCGGAGAAACGGTCTGCAAGCTCCTTCGCTTTCAAGTATGTTCGGTTAATGACAGTGACCTTGCCTATTCCCTGTCCGTGCAGGTTTTCCGCAGCAAGCTCGCCCATTTTTCCCGCACCAAGAATCAATATGTGCTTGCTTGAAAGGTTTCCGAAGATTTTTTTAGCAAGTTCAACTGCTGCATAGCTTACTGACACTGCATTTGAGCCAATGTCTGTTTCAGCATGAGTCCGTTTGCCCACTGTAACGGCCTGCTTAAACAGCTCATTAAAAATAGTCCCGATCGTTTTTTCTTGCTGAGCTGTTTTAAAGCTGTCGCGCACCTGGCCGAGAATCTGCGTTTCACCAATCACCATAGAATCAAGTCCGCAGGCTACGCGGAATAAATGCTCAACAGCCGCATCGCTTTCGTAAAATGTTAAAAACGGCGACAGTTCTTCTTTGCTTAATTGAAACCAATCAGCTAAAAACTTTTTTATATAATAACGGCCGGTATGGAGCTGGTCGACTACCGCATAAATTTCAGTGCGATTGCATGTGGAAACAATGATGTTTTCAAGAATGCTTTTCTCTTCCTTCAGCTGCACCATCGCTTCTGCCAGCTCATTCGGCTGAAAGCTTACTTTTTCACGTATCTCAATAGGGGCGGATTTATAATCTACTCCCACAACAAGTATATGCATCGCCTTAATTACACCCCCAACACCCAATCTTTATTTATAATCATTCTAACATAGAACTCATTATTTATAATAATTATAACATAGTTTCTTTCACAAATTGTGAACAGATTTTAAAATTCTTATGCTATATTAGAAAAAGCTTCACGGAATAGAAGCATTCCTATTGACAATACCAAAAACAGCAGAAATTTACTACACATCAGCTCTAAAAAACAAGAAGGTGATATGCATGAAACAAAAATCAATTTTATTCCCTTGTCTGCTGCTTGCCGCTTCTGTATATGCATGGCTTGAAAGCGGCCAAGCCGAACTGTTTTCAGGGCAGGATCAATGGCCTGTTCTCCTCATGCTGTTAGGCGCAGCCTTTGTATATCAAGGAAAAAAAGAAGCCGTTACACCACACTTCTTTATCGGTTTGGTTCTTTTCGAGATCGGCTTGCACTTTTTCGCCAAGCCGAAATGGCCATGGTGGCCGGATGATTTTGAAATGCTCGTATTTATAATCGGCTTCTCGCTTTTGGTGTCAACCGTTCAGAAAAAAGAATATGTATATGAAGCTGTATCGATGATTTGTTTTTCCCTGTTTTTGTACTTTTTCAAACAAATTATGGCATGGCTAGAATCTGCGCGTATTCCGACTGCGCTTCTTAAAGAGTATTGGCCATTTGTCTTTATTGGAGTCAGTTTATTGTTATTATTGATAAAACGGAAAAAATCTATACGATAAATAAAACCGGCAGAGAGTTTTCTCTACCGGTTTATCATTTTTTTGATCGCTCCCCAAGCTTCGTCTTTCCCCTTTTTCGTTTCTGAGGAGAAGAGAATCAGCTCGTCTTCCGGATCAATATTTAATGTCTGTCGGACAACCTTCGCATGTTTGTCCCATTTTCCTTTCGGGATCTTATCTGCCTTTGTAGCGATAACAATAACAGGAATGCCGTAATACTTTAAGAATTCATACATTTGCACATCATCATTAGACGGCGCATGCCGCAAATCAACGATCTGGACCACTGCTTTCAATTCCTCGCGTGTCGTGATGTAGGTTTCAATCATTCTGCCCCAAGCTTCACGCTCGGATTTTGACACTTTGGCAAAACCGTAACCCGGTACATCCACAAAATGCAGCGCATCATTGATAATGTAGAAATTGAGCGTTTGTGTTTTTCCCGGTTTAGATGATGTTCTCGCAAGATTTTTGCGATTGATTAATGAATTGATAAAAGACGATTTTCCCACGTTCGATCTTCCGGCCAGTGCAATTTCCGGAAGCCCGCCCTCAGGATACTGTTCCGGCTTAACTGCACTGATCACGATTTCTGACTTTGTGACTTTCATTTCTTCTCTCCTACTAAGGCATGTTCCAAAACTTCGTCTAAGTGGGACGCCAATATAAATGTGAGCCCCTCTCTGACGCTTTCAGGAATATCCTCTATATCTTTTTCATTCTCTTTAGGCGCAATAATGGTCGTTAATCCCGCTCTATGTGCGCCAAGCGCTTTTTCCTTCAATCCACCGATCGGCAGCACGCGCCCGCGAAGCGTAATTTCCCCAGTCATGCCGACCTCACGCGAAACGGCACGTCCCGTTAAAGCAGAAACAAGCGCTGTCGCCATCGTAATACCGGCTGACGGACCATCTTTAGGCACCGCACCCTCAGGTACATGTATATGAATATCATACTTCTCATGAAAGTCAGGTTCAATGCCAAGTTCTTCTGTTTTTGAACGCACATAGCTGAATGCTGCCTGAGCTGACTCTCTCATGACATCTCCGAGCTTTCCTGTCAGGATCAATTTCCCTTTCCCCGGAGAAAGCGATACTTCAATCGACAGCGTATCTCCGCCGACGGTTGTATAGGCAAGCCCTGTAACTACACCAACCTGATCTTCTGTTTCAGCTTGTCCGTATCTGAAAATGCGTTTTCCGATAAAGTCCTGAAGATTCTTCTCATTGACCGTAATTCGTTTTCTCTCTTCAGCAACAATGGCTTTTGCAGCCTTACGGCAAATCGCGGCAAGCTGGCGTTCAAGGCTTCTCACACCCGCTTCTCTCGTATAGTAGCGGATAATATCAAGAATCGCCTGGTCACGCAGCTGCAGGTTGCTTTTCTTCAGCCCGTGTTCCTTGATTTGCTTTGGAAGCAGGTGGTCTTTCACGATTTCGAGTTTTTCTACTTCTGTGTAACCCGCAATATTAATAATTTCCATTCTGTCTCTGAGCGGACCCGGGATCGTAGCCAAATTGTTTGCCGTTGCAATAAACAACACTTTTGATAAATCAAAGGTTTCTTCAATATAGTGATCACTGAAAGTGCTGTTTTGCTCCGGATCAAGCACTTCAAGCATAGCAGATGACGGGTCGCCTCTGAAATCAGATGACATTTTGTCAATTTCGTCTAATAAGAAGACCGGATTCAGCTTGCCGGCTTTTTTCATCCCTTGAATAATGCGTCCAGGCATTGCTCCAACATAGGTCCGTCTGTGTCCGCGGATCTCTGATTCGTCTCGCACTCCGCCGAGTGAGATTCTGACGAATTCGCGCCCCAAACTTTTTGCAATTGATTTGGCTAAAGATGTTTTTCCGACACCTGGAGGTCCTGCCAAGCAGAGAATCGGGCCTTTAAGGGATTTTGTCAGCTTCTGGACAGCCAAATATTCTAAGATACGTTCTTTCACTTTTTCAAGTCCGTGATGCTCGTCATCTAATAGACGTCCTGCCTCTTTCAAATCAAGCTTATCATCTGTCTCATCCGTCCACGGGAGAGCGATTAGCCAGTCGATATAGTTGCGTATCACAGAGCTTTCCGCAGAACTTGACGGAATTTTTTCGTATCTGTTCAATTCCTTAAGTGCGGTTTCCTTCACATGGTCAGGCATGCCTGCTTCTTCAATTTTTTCCGTTAGCGTTTGAACTTCGCCTGTTTTACCTTCTTTATCGCCAAGCTCTTTTTGAATCGCCTTCATTTGTTCACGCAAGTAGTATTCCTTCTGCGTGCGCTCCATCGAACGTTTGACGCGCTGGCCTATTTTTTTCTCGATTTCCAGCACTTCTTTTTCATTATTGATAAAATCAATGACCTTGTTCAGTCTGTCTTTGACGTCAGCTGTTTCTAAGATATCCTGCTTATCCTTTAGCTTAAGGGGCAGGTGAGAAGCAACGATGTCTGCCATTCTCCCTGGCTCTTCGATATCAGTAACCGCAGCGTAAGTTTCAGCCGAGATTTTTTTAGAAATTTTTATGTACTGATCAAAGTGGTCTAACAAAGTCCGCATCAATGCTTCGTCTTCTGTATCTTTTGAATCATCTTCATGAATCAGCTGAATGTCGACCGACGTGTAATCCTCATGCTCATTGTATTTGACGATTTGGGCGCGCTTGAGGCCCTCAACCAACACACGAATCGTACCGTTCGGAAGCTTCAGCATTTGCTTAATTTTTGTATAAGTGCCGACAGTAAAAATCTCGTCTTCACCTGGTTCGTCTATCGAAATATCCTGCTGAGTGGCTAAAAATATCATATGGTCATGCATCATTGCCTGTTCAAGGGCCTGAACCGACTTGTCACGTCCTACATCTAAGTGCAAAACCATCGTCGGGTACACTAATAAACCTCTTAAAGGGAGGAGCGGGATGCTGCGTTTTAATTCTTCTGCCATGTGACTGACACCTCCGTGACTTTAGTATGAACCATTATAATACAACTTTTTCATCCTTGTACAATAAACGGCATGGTTCCATTTTCTATAAAACAGTCTCCTCGTAGTATACCCTTTCTTTCTGATATGAAAAAGGAAAAGATGTCCTTCATGAAAAAAACCCTATTATAAAAATAGGGTTTAAACGGATTCTTTATTGATTTCAATATTAAACGGTTTTTGTTCTGTTGGCGGGTTCACTAAAATTTCATCAAGCACTTCCTGGAACGTCTTCACTGCAATAATCGTGATTCCGTCAATCTGCTTTAAGATCGCCTGCTGATTTTCATATGGGATAATCACTTTTTTCGCACCGGACTGCTTGGCCGCTTTTATTTTCGGAATGACGCCTCCAATGGGCTTTACAAGACCGTTCAGGCTGATTTCGCCCGTCATGGCAACGGTATTGTCAATTGGGATTTTGTGAATCGCCGAGAAAATTCCCGCTGCCATCGCGATGCCTGCCGACGGTCCGTCAATCGGAATCCCTCCTGGGAAATTGATGTGAATATCATAATCAGACGGGTTCATTCCCATTGTCCGGAGCACGGTTAACACGTTTTCAACCGAGCCCTTCGCCATGCTTTTTCGCCGGATTGATTTTGATTGGCTGCCGATGCTTTCTTCCTCAGCTATTCCTGTAATATTAATTGATCCTTTATCGTGAGCAGCGGTTACACTTACTTCGATTTCCAGAAGCGATCCGCTGTTAGGCCCATATACTGCAAGCCCATTTACAATGCCAACTTGCGGTTCGGCGCCGATTTTCTGCTCGTGCTTAGGAGTAAGCTGGCTGGAATGGATAACCCATTCAATATCTTCAATCGTAATGTCTTTCCGATTCTCCGTCACTGCCATCCCTGCGGCGATTTGAATCATGTTAACGGCTTCGCGCCCGTTCCGCGTATAGCTGGTCAGCAGGTCCAGACTCTCATCAGAAATGTTTTTTTCAATTTTATCCGCTGCTGTTTTGGCAACTGTTTTCAGCTCATCCTTTTCAAGCTCGCGGAAAAACACCTCTAAACAGCGGGATCGGATAGCTGGCGGAATTTCGTTCGGCATTCTTGTCGTCGCGCCAATCAGGCGAAAATCTGCCGGCAGCCCATTTTGAAAAATATCGTGAATATGATTCGGGATTTGTGTGTTTTCCTCGCTGTAATACGCACTGTCTAAAAAGACTTTTCTGTCCTCAAGGACCTTCAGCATTTTATTCATTTGAATAGGATGCAGTTCCCCTATTTCATCAATAAACAGCACACCGCCGTGGGCATGGGTAACAGCTCCCTGCTTCGGCTGCGGAATCCCCGCCTGCCCCATTGCTCCGGCCCCTTGGTATATGGGGTCATGGACAGAGCCGATGAGCGGATCGGCAATTCCTCTCTCATCAAAACGTGCTGTTGTCGCATCAAGTTCCACAAAAACAGCCTGCTCTTTAAACGGCGATTGTTTATGTTTTTTTGCTTCTTCTAACACAAGCCGTGCAGCAGCTGTTTTTCCGACGCCCGGAGGTCCATAGACAATGACATGCTGAGGATTCGGCCCGCATAAAGCCGCCTTTAAAGCTTTAATGCCATCTTCCTGTCCGACGATATCTTGAAAGCTTTTGGGGCGGACCTTTTCAGATAATGGCTCGGACAAGCTGATAGCGCGCATTTTCCGAAGCTGCTCCATTTCCTTCTTTGATTCCTTATCTATCGTGACCTTTTGTGTCCTTTGATTTTTAAGCAAATTCCAAAAATACAAACCAATGATGATCCCAAAAAACAGCTGAATAAATAACGCGATCCCTGTCCAACTCATGATGGTCCCTCCTGAAAAACAATTTATGTATCCAATTCATTCCTCTGATTGCTAGTATCTCCCACAGAAGGCGGGAATAAACGTTTTTCTGGAAGAGATTGCATGACAAAAAAACCTCCTGAATGTCACCATTCAGGAGGTTCGCGCTTAACTTTATGCAGATGTTTTATCTTGGCTTACCTCAGTGCCGTCTTTTAATAAGAGGCGAGGTGGCTCTCCATGTGTCACAGTTGCCCCAGTAATCACACATTTTTCAATGTCATCACGAGAAGGCAACTCAAACATCACATCAAGCATGATACCTTCAATGATAGAGCGGAGTCCACGTGCTCCAGTCTTGCGTTCAATTGCTTTTTTAGCAATTTCAGAAAGCGCTTCTTCTTCAAACTCAAGCTCTACATTGTCAAGCTCAAGCATTTTCTTGAATTGCTTAACAAGAGCGTTTTTCGGTTTTGTTAAGATCGCAACCAACGCTTCTTCGTCGAGCTTTTCAAGACTTGCAATAACCGGAAGACGTCCGATAAATTCAGGAATTAACCCGAAGCGGAGCAAGTCTTCAGGAAGCACTTTTGAGAGAAGATCTTCTTTCTCAAGATCAGCAGCTTTATTGTCTCCACCGAATCCAATCACTTTTTGGCCTAAACGGCGTTTGATGATTTGTTCGATACCATCGAAAGCACCGCCGCAAATGAACAAAATATTTGTTGTGTCAATTTGGATGAATTCTTGATGAGGATGCTTACGTCCTCCTTGAGGCGGCACGCTTGCCACTGTACCCTCAAGAATTTTAAGCAATGCCTGCTGTACACCTTCACCTGACACGTCACGTGTAATAGACGGGTTTTCTGATTTTCTTGCCACTTTATCGATTTCATCGATATAGATAATGCCTTTTTCTGCTTTTTCCACATCATAATCAGCAGCTTGAATGAGCTTCAAGAGAATATTCTCTACATCTTCCCCCACGTATCCAGCTTCAGTCAAAGACGTAGCGTCCGCAATCGCAAACGGCACATTTAAAATACGAGCCAATGTTTGAGCCAAAAGGGTTTTACCGCTTCCTGTAGGGCCGATTAATGAAATATTACTTTTCGAAAGCTCAACATCATCAACCTTGCTGTTGGAGTTAATGCGCTTATAGTGGTTATACACAGCAACAGCGAGTGATTTCTTCGCTTGATCCTGGCCGATAACATATTCATTCAGAATTTCGCGGATTTCCTGAGGCTTCGGTACGTCTTTAAATTCTACTTCTTCTTCTGTTCCGAGTTCTTCCTCTACAATTTCAGTGCAGAGTTCGATACATTCGTCACATATATATACACCAGGTCCGGCAACAAGCTTACGAACCTGATCTTGTGTTTTTCCACAGAACGAGCATTTTAATTGTCCTTTTTCCTCGTTAAATTTAAACATTCTTTCACCCCTTAATCTTGTCTCACTTTTTCTTTTACCGGCAGAGCAAAAGAAAATGATTCTTGAAACGAACGAGTATGTATTGCATTTTACCATACTTTCCAAAAAGACGGTAACAATGTGTTTCTGACTTGCACATTCTATATGTATGACAAAAAACAGCCCTGCATTAACTATCTTGCCCCAAGAAAAAGAGATAAATCATAATTGTACAAAACAAGGCACGAATCATTCGCGCCCTGTTTTATTATTACTATTATTATGCACCATATTAACGGTTTTCTACAAGAAAATCAATTGCTTTGCGAACTTTTAAATCTTCTTTCATCGCGTCAGTAGAACCGATGGCTTGTTTAATATTTTCAACAGGCATGTTGTATGCTTCAGCCATTTTAGTAAGCTCAGCATCAACTTCCTCATCTGATACTTCAAGGTTTTCCGCTTTCGCGATCGCCTCAAGAGTCAGGTTAGATTTTACGCGTTTTTCAGCATCTTCTTTCATTTGCTCCTTTAACGCAGCTTCATCTTGGCCTGAGAATTGAGTGTAAAGCTCAAGGTTCATGCCTTGCATTTGCAGACGCTGTTCGAATTCTTTCAGCATGCGGTCAAGCTCAGTGTCAACCATTGCTTGAGGCACATCGATTTCAGCATTTTCAGAAGCTTTCAGAACAAGCTCTTCACGCAATTTAGCATCAGCTTCGTTTTCTTTTGCTTCTTCTAAACGTTTCTTTGTTTTTTCAGTTAGTTCAGCAAGTGTTTCCACTTCTTCATCGATATCTTTTGCGAATTCATCGTCAAGCTCAGGAAGCTCTTTCGCTTTGATTTCGTGAATTTTCACTTTGAACACAGCCGGTTTGCCTGCAAGCTCTTCAGCGTGATACTCTTCAGGGAATGTCACTTCAACATCCTTCTCAGCACCTGCTTCAAGGCCGACTAACTGATCTTCGAAGCCAGGGATGAATGAACCAGAACCTACTTCTAGAGAGTAGTTCTCAGCTTTTCCGCCTTCGAATGCTTCACCGTCAACAAATCCTTCGAAATCAAGAACAACTGTGTTTCCTTCTTCAACAGCGCCTTCTTCTTTTACAACAAGCTCAGCTTGACGTTCTTGAAGCGTTTTGAGTTCGTTTTGAACATCTTCGTCAGTTACAGCTGTGTCGTCTTTTTCAATGCCTAGGCCTTTGTAGTCGCCAAGCTTCACTTCAGGTTTTACAGTTACTTTCGCAGTGAAGATTAAGCTTTCGCCTTTTTCGATTTTTTCAACATCGATTTCAGGACGGTCTACAGGCTCGATTCCAGCTTCTTCAACCGCTTTAGGGTATTCTACAGGAAGAAGAATATCCAAAGCATCTTGGTAAAGAGCTTCTACGCCAAAGCGCTGTTCGAATAATCCGCGAGGAATTTTACCTTTACGGAATCCAGGAATTGAAACTTGTTTTACTACTTTTTTAAATGCATCATCAAGTGCTGTTTTAAACGTTTCAGCATCAACTTCAACCGTTAAAACGCCTTCGTTGCCTTCTTGTTTTTCCCATTTTACAGACATGTGTTTCCCTCCAAAAATCTATTCAGGTTGTGTCGGTCTTCCATTCTAAAGCAATCATTCGGCTTCGTCCAACAAAAACAAAGCTGCCAAAGATCAGAATCATTATGTATAGCTGTTAATAATGAACTGCAAAGCCTGTCCAACCGTATTTCTTATAACCCGTTATACACAAATACAACCATTATATTATAACATAACACATAGCGCTTTCAACTATATGGCGCGATTTACAAATAAGAAATTTCTTCAATATCTTTTATCATTGTGCACGCTTCATCGAGTTCTCGGTCTGTAAACTCATACATCATATGAAGTTCTTCCTTTTCAATTTCAATTCCGTGCATTTCGTAACCGACTTTATGCAGGGCAGCCGCCCAAAGATCGGCCGACAGCAATTTCGGCTGGAATGGATATAAAACGTACAAATGTCTTCTCCACAGTTCTTCTACTGCCACATATAATGTAGGATTTTCATTTCCAAGCGTCTCATCCAGTACACGGAGAACATTTTGTAAAATCGGAGCGGCATCAGGCGGGACAATCTCAGACGGTTCAATTGTCAAAGACTCGCCAAATTTAGTAATGTGCACGGGTTTGCTGTACTCGTGCTCGGCCAATAGCATAACAATCATCGTTTTGATAATCGGGTGAGCTAAGGGGTCTTGAAGGATTGTTTTGAGCAGGCCTGTATACTTCGCTATATTGCGGTCTTTTAAGGAATGAATTAAATTCATTTGCTCCTCAGGGCTTGCCAGCACTTTCTCAGTATCAATTGTATCCTCATATTCCTCGGCCCAAGCCTCGTCCTCACGTTCCGGGTCGGTCATTTTCCGGCTGAAATCAAGCAGTTTATAAAATTGCTCTGCACTTTCCGCAGGGAGCTGATTTTCTTCCAAAACGGCTTCAATGGTGCTTTTGACTTCTTCGTATTTTTTGAGCTGAATTAAGATGGTCATGTACACCTGCAAAACCGTAAAATAATGGCCATAGCCTTCTTTTAGCATCTTCTCGCAGACACTTTTTGCCTCTTCCAACTCACCCAGCTCTAAAAAGCAGATGGCCATCCCTAAGTGAAGATCGGATTCAGTATCATCATATTTCATCGCTTCCGAAAACAGCTCAAGTGCTTCTTGATACTTTTTTTCCTTTAGTGATGCCATCCCTTTTTCCACAAGACGGTCTTTCAGATGAGGAAAAGGAATAATTTTTGCGTTCTTCTTGTCATGCGTCATACCTATATTCCTTTCAGGCATTTATTTTGTTCAAGTGTATCAACACCTGTGAACAAACACAAGAAATGAAAGGTTTCACCAGGCAAAAAAAGCCGCCGGACAAATCCGGCTGCTTTTTAGGCTTGAAGCCAAGAGCTTCTTTGTGATTCAAATTGCTTGATTTCATCTTCAAGCAAAAGCGTTAATGAAATTTCATCATAGCCGTTGATGAGCATCTCTTTCCAATGCGGATCAACTTCGAATGAAATTTGATTGCCTTCACTTTCATGAATTAGCTGATTTTCAAGGTCAACAGTCATTTGCAATGACTGGTTTTCATACTGGCCGACAAGCTTTTTCCAATTGTCATATGGCATGCGGATAGGCAGCATACCGTTTTTAAAGCAGTTTTGGTGGAAAATATCAGCAAATGATGGTGCAATGATAATTTTAAACCCATAATCATCAAGCGCCCACGGAGCGTGTTCACGCGATGACCCGCAGCCGAAGTTTTCTCCCGCTATTAAAATGGAAGCGCCTTGATAAGCAGGCTGGTTTAATTCAAATTCAGGGTTCGGCTCACCTTTCTCATCATATCTCCAGTCAAAGAATGCAAAACGGCCGTAGCCTGTTCTTTCAATCCTCTTCAAAAATTGTTTAGGAATAATCTGGTCTGTGTCAACATTGATTCGATTTAATACGGCTGCTTTCCCCGTATGTGTTTTCAAAGGTTCCATCTCGCGCACTCCTTACACAACTGTTTTTTCCTGATAAAACTTTCTGACATCGATGAAGTGTCCGTGAATGGCAGCCATCGCAGCCATTGCCGGGCTGACGAGATGTGTTCTTGCACCTTTTCCTTGTCTGCCCTCGAAGTTGCGGTTAGAGGTTGACGCACAGCGCTCTCCCTCAGGAACAACATCATTATTCATGCTCAAACACATGCTGCAGCCTGACTCTCTCCATTCAAATCCAGCTTCCAAGAAAATCTGGTCAAGCCCTTCTTTTTCAGCCTGAAGCTTCACGCTTTGAGATCCGGGAACAACGATGGCTCTTACGCTATCAGCTACCTTCTTCCCCTTGATCATATCAGCAGCCTGGCGAAGGTCAGTCATGCGGGAATTTGTGCAGGAACCGATAAATACATGCTCCACTTTAATGTCTTCAATTTTCTGATGAGGGGTCAACCCCATATATTCATAAGCTCGAATCGCTTCTTTTTTGTCATCTTCTGCGGAAAAGCTTTCCGGCGCAGGAACTTCTGAATCGACAGGAAGAACCATTCCCGGGTTGATGCCCCATGTCACCATCGGAGAAATTTCGTTGCCGTCAAGAACGATAGATTTATCGTAAGCAGCGCCCGGATCTGTGCGCAGCGCCCTCCATTCCTCTACGGCTTTGTCAAATTCTTCGCCTTTTGGCGTATACTTGCGGTTTTTGCAATATTCAAATGTCACCTCGTCAGGTGCAATCAAACCTGCTCTTGCCCCTGCTTCGATTGACATGTTACAAACGGTCATTCGTTCATCCATCGTCATATTTCTGAATACTTCCCCAGTGTATTCAATGACGTAGCCAGTGCCGAATTTCACCCCGTATTTGCCGATGACAGCAAGAATGACATCCTTTGCCGTTACCCCTTTTTGAAGTGTTCCGTCTACTCGCACTTCAAGTGTTTTCGGACGTTGCTGCCAAAGTGTCTGTGTAGAAAGGACATGTTCAACTTCACTCGTCCCGATTCCAAATGCAAGAGCGCCGAATGCGCCATGGGTTGATGTATGGCTGTCGCCGCATACAATCGTTTTCCCTGGAAGCGTTAAGCCCAGTTCAGGACCGACCACATGGACAATCCCTTGATCCACACTGTGAAGATCGGCAAGGCGCACACCAAATTCTTCACAGTTTCGTTCAAGCGCCGTCACTTGGCGTTTCGCCACTTCATCCTTTATCTCAAAACGATTGACGGTCGGGATGTTGTGGTCCATTGTCGCAAACGTGTTCTGGGGTCTTCTGACCTTTCTTCCCTTTTGTCTCAACCCTTCAAATGCCTGAGGAGACGTCACCTCATGAATAAGATGCAAATCAATATAGAGAAGATCCGGTTTTCCCTCACCATGTTTTACAATATGCTGATCCCAAATCTTTTCGATGATTGTTCGAGGCATCATCTATTATTTCCTCCCTCTACCTATGAACTAAGACCGCTTAACGTAAGCTGTCACATATTAGAAATTGTATTTTCACTCATTATTGCTGCCTTGACTTCCTCTGTAATGGCCTGAGTGCTGCTAAACTCTTCGCCTCGCGCCAAGTCTCTTGTTCTTTTTCCGGAAGTTAAGACTTTGTTGACCGCATCTTCTACAGCTTTCGCTTCCTCTTCAAGCCCGAAAGATGTTCTCAAAAGCATTGCCGCTGACAATATGGCCGCGAATGGATTTGCCATCCCTTTGCCGGCTATGTCAGGCGCGGAGCCATGAACAGGCTCAAACAGATGAAGACCTGAACTTGATAGGCTGGCTGACGGGAGCATTCCGAGTGAGCCTGTAAGCATGGACGCTTCATCGCTTAAAATATCACCGAACATGTTTTCAGTCACCACGACATCAAATTGATTCGGTGCATAAATCAGCTGCATGGCCGCGTTATCCACAAGCATGTGCTCCAGCTTCACATCAGGAAAGTCTTTTGCAACGTCCTCAGCCACGTCACGCCACAGTCTGCTTGATTCAAGAACGTTCGCTTTATCAACAGAGGTTACCTTGCCTTTTCTGGCTGCCGCCATTTTAAAGCCCTCTCTGATCACGCGTTCAATTTCCGTCCGCTTATAAAACAGCGTGTCTACAGCTTCCTGCTCACCTTCAGTGTTTACATAGCGTTTGCTCGGCTGGCCGAAATACAAGCCGCCTGTCAGCTCACGGACGATAACAAAATCAACGTTATCTATATATTCTTTTTTCAAAGGTGAAGCGTCAGAAAGGCTATCAAACACCTTCACAGGCCGCAAATTCGCAAACAAATCAAGCTGTTTTCTGATGCTGAGCAGCCCTTTTTCCGGTCTCAGCTCCGAAGGATTTTGATCCCATTTCGGTCCGCCGACAGCGCCAAGCAATATAGCGTCGGCATTTTTACAAGCGGCAACGGTTTCCTCCGGGAGGGGGTTGTTATGTTCATCAATCGCCGCCCCTCCAATCAGGCCATATTCAAATTCAAATTCATGATTAAAGCGTTCGGCAACACTTTTCAGTACGTCTGTCGCTGATTCTAATACTTCAGGGCCGATCCCGTCTCCGGGCAATAGAGCAATACGTTTCTTCAAGTTAACCGTTCTCCTTTCTTTTATGATCCGACAGCTGTATGGTTTTTAAGTCCGCTCATATTTGACTGGAAAACCAATTGACGGTTGACTGCGTTCAAATAGGCTTTCGCTGATGCTTCTAATACGTCTTGCGCTATGCCCCGCCCTGCTGATTCTTTTCCGTTCACCAAAACTCTTACATACACCTGGGCAAATGCGTCTTCGCCTTTTCTGTTAGACTGAATGCGGTAGTCCAAGAGCTCCACGTCTTTATCGATGCAGCGCTCAAGCGTGTTGTAGATCGCTTCTACGCTTCCGGCTCCAGTTGCCGCTTCTTGAATAAGCTCTGCGTTTTCTTGGTTTTTCAAAGAAAGTGTAGCCGTAGGAACCTGACTTGTTCCGTAATGCACTTGCAGGGAAAGAAATTCATACCCAATCTTGCGGTCTGTTACTTTTTCTTCTAAAATAAGAGAAACAAGATCCTCATCAGTAATTTCTTTTTTCTTCTCAGTCAACTCTTTAAACATCGTAAAGAATTTATTAATCTCGTCACTATCAAATTGGAATCCTAAAGCAGTCAGCCGGTCTTTAAATGCGTGGCGTCCGGAATGTTTCCCTAGGACAAGCGCATCTGCTGTTACACCGACAAGCTCCGGTGAAATAATTTCATAAGTAGACTTTTCTTTTAAGAAGCCGTCCTGGTGAATACCTGATTCATGAGCAAAGGCATTATCGCCTACAACCGCTTTATTCCGCGGAACAGCCATACCTGTCAGCTTGCTTACTAAATCGCTCGTTCGCTTAATCTCGTTCAATGTAATGCCTGTTTCAACCTGATAGAAATCTTTTCTGATATGGAGGGCAACGGCAATTTCCTCTAATGCCGCGTTTCCGGCTCTTTCACCGATTCCGTTCACAGCACATTCGATTTGATCAGCACCATTTTCAATGGCAGCAAGAGAGTTTGCGACTGCCATTCCCAAATCATCATGACAGTGGGCCGAAAGCTTTGCTTTGTGAATGTTCGGAACGTTTTCCTTCATATATTTAAAGATATTTCCGTATTCCGCTGGTGCCAGGTAGCCGACCGTATCCGGAAGATTGATAACACTGGCACCTGCGTCAATGACTTTCTCGACGATTTCCGCTAAAAACGGCAGTTCAGTCCGGCAGGCATCTTCAGCTGACCATTGCACAACCGGAAAGCGTTCTTTTGCGTATTTCACCATTTCCACTGCTCTTTCAATCACTTGTTCACGAGTCATTTTCAGCTTGTGTTTCAAATGAATGTCCGACGTGGCGATAAATACGTGAATTCTCGGGTGAGCACCGTCCTTTAACGCTTCCCAAGCAGCATCAATATCACCTTTTACGCAACGGGCAAGACCAGTTACTGAACAATTTTTAATGGTTCTTGCAATTTCCTGAACAGCTGAAAAGTCACCTCGGGACGAAGCGGGAAACCCCGCTTCAATGATATCTGCCCCGAGTCTTTCGAGCTGCTTTGCTATGGCAAGTTTCTCCTGAGTATTTAAGTTCACGCCAGGGGACTGTTCACCATCACGAAGCGTCGTGTCGAAAAAATTAATTTTGCGCAACGGAGACCACCGCTTCCTTCTTCTTGCCTTGTTTCACAAATGGCATCATTTCACGAAGCTTTCTTCCAACAACTTCGATTTGATGTTCGTTCTCGCTCGCATTGATGGCGTTGAAACGAGGACGGTTTACTTGGTTTTCGACGATCCACTCTTTTGCGAATGTACCGTTTTGGATATCTTTTAGTACTTCTTTCATAGATTCTTTGACTTTAGCATCAACAACGCGAGGTCCTGATACGAAATCTCCCCACTGTGCTGTGTCAGATATTGAATATCTCATTCCTGCCAAGCCTTCTTCGTACATAAGGTCTACGATTAATTTCAGCTCGTGAAGACACTCAAAGTATGCAAGTTCAGGCTGATAACCTGCTTCAGTTAATGTTTCGAATCCAGCTTTCACGAGCGCGCTCAATCCGCCGCAAAGAACTGCTTGCTCACCGAACAAATCTGTTTCTGTTTCTTCTTTAAATGTCGTTTCCAAAACGCCCGCTCTTGCGCCCCCGATTCCTTTTGCATATGCAAGGGCTTTGTCTCTTGCTTCTCCAGTCACATCTTGATAAATCGCGAACAATGCCGGTACGCCAGCTCCTTGCTCATATGTTCTTCTTACCAAGTGACCCGGACCTTTAGGTGCTACCAAGAATACATCTACATCTGCCGGAGGAACAATTTGATGGAAATGAACGTTAAATCCGTGAGCGAACACCAATGATTTTCCAGCTGTCAATTCATCTTTGATTTCAGCTTCGTATACTTTTTGCTGCTGTTCATCCGGAAGCAGAACCATGATGATTTCGGCTTGAGCTGCCGCTTCTTTTACTGAAAATACTTTATGTCCATCTTCTTGGGCTTGAGTGAAAGATTTTCCTTGTCTAACACCAACGATTACGTCAACTCCGCTTTCTTTAAGGTTCAGGGCATGTGCGTGACCTTGCGAACCGTACCCGATAACCGCTACTGTTTTTCCAGCCAACACGTTCTCTTTGATATCACCGTTATAATATACTTTTACCATTTCAATCTCTCCCTTGTTATGTTTTATACAATAGATATTGTTTTATTGGATGACGCCTTTTGCTGGGTTCCCCTCGCAAAAGCCGTTGTACCTGTTCTCGCGATTTCTTTAATGCCATAAGGTTTTAACAATTCAATAAGCGCTTCAATTTTGTTAGATTCGCCTGTCACCTGAACAACGATGCTGTCTCTGCTGACATCAACGACAGAGGCTCTGAATGGTTCTATGATTCCATTAATCTCTGATCTCGTTGACGGTGCAGATACGACCTTGATTAAGGCCAGTTCCCTCTGGACAATCGATTGATTCGTGATGTCGGTGACTTTTAGCACATCAATCTGTTTGTTGAGCTGTTTCGTCAACTGTTCAACATCATTTTCTCCTTCAACGTGAACGACAAAGGTGATTCTGGAAACGCCGGTTGTTTCTGTGTGTCCAACTGTAATGCTTTCAATGTTGTAATGTCTTTTAGTGAATAGACCGGTGATCCGGTTTAACACGCCGGAACGGTTCACCACAGTCAATGTGATAATTCTTTTCAAGGTTTCACCCCCACCATTTCATGCAGCCCTTTCCCCGGAGCCACCATCGGGAATACTTTTTCTTCTCTGGCAACCCGCACGTCAATGACAACCGGTTCTTTTGATGTTAATGCCTCTTCCAGCTTATCTTTCGCTTCTGCTTCTGATGAAATTCTAATGCCTTTAATGCTGTATGCTTCTGACAATTTGACGAAGTCAGGCTGAGAAGCAAATTTAGATTCTGAATAGCGTTCTTCATAGAAGATTTCCTGCCACTGTCTGACCATTCCGAGACAAGCGTTATTTAAAATCACGACTTTGACCGGAAGATTCAATTCGCGAATGACATCGAGCTCTTGGAGCGTCATTTGAAAACCACCGTCTCCGAGAACCGCGACTACAGTAGCATCTTTATCTGCAAGCTGTGCACCGATCGCTGCCGGAAGGCCGAATCCCATCGTTCCAAGTCCACCTGATGTGACCCATTTATCTGCTTTTTGGAACGGATAGAATTGCGCTGACCACATTTGATGCTGGCCGACATCCGTTGCGATAATAGCCTCGCCTTTTGTAAATTGATGAATATATTCAATCAATTTCTGAGGTTTAAAGCCTTCTTCTTCATTATCTACGTACCAGAGCGGGTACTCTTCTTTCCATTCGGCGAGCTGTTTTTTCCATTCGCTTGAATCGCCTTGTTTGCCGTTTTGTTTGATCAGCTCTTGCAGGACAACTTTGCTGTCGCCGACAACCGGAATCTGTGTTTTCATGATTTTTCCGATTTCAGCCGGATCAATATCGATGTGGGCAATTTTTGCGTTTCTTGCAAAGTGCTTCAGGTTTCCTGTGACGCGGTCATCAAAACGTGCGCCGATACTGATTAAAAGATCGCAATCATGAAGGGCCATATTGGCTGTGTAAGTACCGTGCATCCCCGCCATCCCCAGAAAAAGCGGATGGTCAGCCGGAAAGCCTCCCAGCCCCAAAAGGGTGTGTGCCACAGGGATCTGCTGCTGCTCGACATAATTTTTTAATTCTTCTGACGCTTTTCCGTGCAGTACGCCCGCACCCGCCAGGATCACCGGTTTCTTTGCGCTGCTCACGGCTTCCACAAGCTTGCGGATCTGCAAATAATTCGGCTCTGTTGTCGGCTGGTATCCCGGGAGATTCATCTCATGATCATAGCTGAATTCCCCTTCAATTGCTGCAACATCTTTTGGAATATCGATTAGTACAGGTCCCGGTCTTCCCGTTGTCGCAATATGGAATGCTTCTTTAATGATGCGCGGCAGATCTTCCGGCTGGCGGACCTGATAGCTGTGTTTTGTAACCGGCATTGTAATTCCTAAAATGTCCGCTTCCTGAAAAGCATCGCTTCCGATAACGGAGGTTGCCACCTGTCCTGTAAAGACGACTAAAGGCAGTGAATCAATCATGGCATCCGCAAGTCCAGTAACAAGGTTTGTCGCTCCCGGACCTGATGTCGCAATAACGACCCCTGGTTTACCAGAAACTCTCGCGTATCCTTCCGCTGCATGAATGGCGCCTTGCTCGTGTCTGGGAAGGATATGTACCATTCCTGAATTGTACAGCTTATCGTAGATCGGCAGTACAGCTCCGCCCGGATAACCGAATATCATTTCTACTTTTTCTTTCTTTAATGATTCAATCAGCATTAACGCTCCGCTCATCGTCTGTGTACATTTGGCAGATGCTGAATCCACCTGTACATTAGTCCCCATTTTAGTTCCTCCTTTTGGATTTTCATCCTCTAAAGATCATCTTTTTTATTAGCTTGATAGCTGATTATTCAATAAAAAAAGCCCTTCCGCCCACAATCAGCCGCGCAGTGAATGCGATAGCTAAAAGGGGCGAAAAGGCTCTTCTTTCCGCGGTACCACCCTTGTTTACGACCTGTTAAATCGGCCGTCTCATGGATATTTCTATCCGCTTTAATAACGAGTGAATCAAGTTCACCCGGCCAAGTCCTACTATCATTTCAGACTGGCACTCTGAGGCGAGTTCACCTTGTAAAGCTTCGCCGGTTCTCAGCTAACCCGGTTCTCTGTGGAAAGCTTTATCAAGGCTACTTATCCTCATCTGCGCTTTTGATATTCAGTCTCCGGAACAGCTTAGAGCTGTTCAAGGAAGTCGTTTGTTTTTTCACTTTTCAGAATCATATTGCGATCATTTTTGCTTGTGAAGCTTGCGTTTATCTTTTGTTGAACTCATATTACGCCGCTTTGGACGCAGTGTCAACAGCATTTTTTAAAATTATTAGACAATTTTGATTAATCAATCTATATTGTATACGCTTTCATTATTGATGCATAAGGAATCGCAAATGTTAAAAGTTTTTATAATTTTTTCATTAATCTATCAAGGATACACCAGAATTTTTCAATATCATATAAACATGTCATATTTTATAACATTCTATCATTTGGATATAGGATGCAACCTGACAGATCGCCTTGCAAACCCTTTTAATTCGGATAGGCACTTCCATTATTCCTCCGGCATACATTGATGGTATCTTGCAAAGAAAAGGTGATACAATGAATAAATCATTAGCAGATATGCAAGGATTCCCCGCAGGCTTTCCCAGCTTTCCGCAACCGTATTACCCTACTGCCCCTGCCTTTTACCAGCAAAGCCATCAGCCATTCGGAGGTTATGGATACGGTCAGCCGTACAGCCAGGCATACAGCCCGATAAGCACTCCCTCTGCTATGTACTCCTCCTATCCATATGCTTCAGGATTTTACGGGCAGCAATTTGCAGGTGCTGGCTATAGCGGCCATGGCGGCGGTTTCAGTATCCCGGCGACACACGTCGGCGGATTCGGCGGAGCAGGCGCACACGGAGGGTTTCGATATTAAAGATGACAATAGAGGCCGAACATTTAAATTCGGCCTCTTTTTTTGCTTTAAAACGCCTTTTTCAAATCAAATCATTCTAGAGAATGATCCATACTGTCAGATTTTCTGTCTTTATACTTGGAAAACAGGACGAAATATGATTAACATGAAATGGAAATATGTGCTGGCAAACCTACAAGTATCTGAGGAGGAAATGGAATTGTATATAAAAATAGATGATGTAACTGGACACCAGGTGATCTCACTTGTTAATGAGCATTTACATAGCATGACACTCATGTCCCCGCCAGAAAGCATCCACGCCTTAGGTTTAGAAAGGCTTAGAGCGCCTGAAGTAACATTTTGGAGCGCCTGGGAGAGTGATGAACTAGCCGGCTGCGGAGCGCTTAAAGAACTGGACAGCCGGCACGGAGAAATCAAATCAATGCGCACGTCTGCATCCCATTTAAGAAAAGGCGTTGCCAAACAAGTTCTTCAGCACATCATAGAAGAGGCTGCAAAGCGAGGCTATGAGCGGCTAAGCTTAGAAACGGGTTCAATGGCTTCATTTGAGCCGGCAAGAAAATTGTATGAAAGCTTCGGTTTTCAGTACTGTGAACCGTTTGCTGACTATGTTGAAGATCCAAACAGTGTGTTTATGACGAAGAAGCTGTGAGGCGTTTTTATGAGGGTAGATAAGTGCAGGGGGAGGTCTGTCTATCTCTTATATAAATTTCATCAGTTTTTCCTGTTAAAATTTAATAGAGTAAGTCAACAAAACCATCCAGCATTGCACTGGATGGTTTCTGTATGATTTTATTTATATTTATTTACTTCATACATTAAAATGTTTTTAAACACAACATAATCCTTTTTACTTTCAAAAGGCCCTTTGTTGTTGTCATGCTCATCTATTTCATAAAAGCCTGGTCCCTCTCCAGCATCACGCTGCTTGTACCATTTGAGAAATCCGTTCACTTCTTTCATAGACAGTTGATATTCTTTTTGCAAACCGTTTACCATTGTGATAACAAGGAGGGCGTCTCCATCTTCTGCTGGTTTATCCTCAGAAGGTGTTGTTGATCCTTTGTCCTTATCTCCTGAATTGCCTTCAGAAGGGGTTGTTGATCCTTTATCCTTATCTCCCGGAGTTTCCTCTGAATCGGATGGTATGTTTAAATCCTTCAATGAAATTGACATTACTGATTTAAATTTAGAGGCTGCACTTCCAGTAAAACTGGATGTTTCCTCTCTTCCACCGATTACGTAAAGAGTATCATCAATGACGGCAGAAGAATGAGCCATTCTGTAGGGGGCTTTAGGGTTTTTTACCGCTGTAGCTGATTGACTTTTAGGATCGTACACCTTAATTCGGTTTACCCCTCCAGTCATCAGAATTTTTCCTTTGTAAGCAAGAGCAGAATAATACCCTGCTGTGAATCCTTTACCATTTTCTAACCATGTGTCTTTTTCTGGATCATAAACATAAACGATTTGGGGTATATAATGAGTTCCGCCAAGAATATATAGTTTATTATCAATTACTGCTGTAGAAGCTCCGGTTACTGCTCCGGTTACTTCATAATTTAAATTCTGTTTTTTCTGCCATTTTTTCGTTTCGAGATCGTAACTGTAAGTCGTTGCATAGCTTGAATTCTCATAGGCTACAACATATATTTTCTTTCCGATAGCTTCTGCATAAATCCTATAGGCTGGAACCTTATTTTCAAAGGGGAGATCATCCGATTTTTCCCACGAATCTTTTTTTGGATCATATACTTCTACTGTCTTTACAACTCCATCGTTTGACCTTCCACCCATGACATAAATTTTACCGTCAACTGTAACAGTCGCAGCTCCTCCCCTCTCCGTGGGCATATCGGCTTTTCTTGTCCATTCATTTGTTTTAGGATCATAGACAAACGTTTGGTTACCATAATTACCCGGTTTTTCCGTCCCGCCACCTATCACATATATCTTTCCATCTACCACACCACTGCTTGCACCGACACGCGGCTCAGGCAAATCTGCTCTTTCTTTCCATTCAACTGTTTCCGCGCTAACTGTTTGAAGCGATTGAAACAACGTAATAACGAACAAGAAAAAAACAATGAACCATTTTTTCAAAAGAAAGCACTCCCTTTATTTAATTAATTTCACATAACAAATATCGGCATGACTTTGGTTTTTTTCATATCTTTTCCTGTATATTCATTTTTCAGGAAATTCTATAATAAAAGTTTTCTCTAAAAAACTCGGATGTTTTCAATCTTGTTTATTTTAAAGAGCATCGGGAATTACAAACGACATGAACGATAAAATGAAAATTGATAAAGGAGGAGATTAATATGAAAAGTATAGTTGGTGTATACGAAACTCCGCAAGAAACCATTGCAGCGATTGAAGGCTTATTAACAAAAGGCTATGATTCTGACGACATCTCTGTTGTGACAAGCCGGCGAGATACAGATTATCTTGAAACACGCACAGGAACAGAAGTCAATCAGGCCATTGATGCACGTGAGGGCGAATCTGAATCTTTTTTCGATAAACTGAAAGATTATTTCACAATGGATGATACCGCCGCACACAGCAAAGCATTATCCGATTTGGATATCACCACTAACGAAATAGACAAGTACCAAGAAGATTTGGATGACGGCAAACTCCTTGTGGCCGTTGAGACAGATGCAGATGTAAATGCTCCTATCGATAACGGCAATGCCCTTTCAGGCGGCTTTTCAAGCACAAATGAAATGGCGGATTATACAACGAAAGAAGAAAAAACAATGCCGCTGCGGGAAGAACAGTTGAAAGTCGATAAGGAAGACGTTCAAACTGGAGAAGTAGAGATAGGAAAAGAAGTGAAAACAGAACAAAGAGATATGGACATCCCGGTGAGACACGATGAAATTTATGTCGAACGCCGCCCAGTGGATGAAAATAAAGCGGACGCTTCTCCTGTCAACGATTCGGAAGAGATCAGAGTGCCAATCGTTGAAGAAAAGCTAGAAGTGACTAAAAAACCGGTTGTCACTGATGAAGTGGTTGTCGGAAAACGCACTGTTGAAGAAAACGAGCATATTTCTGAAACTGTGAAGAAAGAAGAGCCTCGCTTGAATAAAGAAGGAAAAGTTGACGACTTGGATGATGATCCGTTAAATAATAAATAAAAGATCATAAATCAACAACAAAAAACCTCAAATCCTTAAAGGGTTTGAGGTTTTTCTTTTGGTACGTCCCAGGAGAGATTCGAACTCCCGACCGACGGCTTAGAAGGCCGTTGCTCTATCCAGCTGAGCTACTGGGACATGTTTTGTTTTTTGTTTTTCGCTTTAACTATCAGCGACAAGATTTATTATATATGGGATGCAACAATAAGTCAACGGTTTTTTAGAATTTTTTTCATGAGGAAGAAAATTTTCTTCCTCATGACTTTTTTATAGTGTGACCTGGTTTTGCAGATCCTCAATTTCATGGCCTGCTTGGTCGTAAAAACGCACTGTCGCAGCATCATTTTCTAATGTTAGTATAGCATAGCTTTCTGTCCTGCGCACCCTCGGAAGCCGGATGCTGCCTGGATTAATCATCAGTTTTCCGCGCAGCACTTCGCTTCCCGCGATGTGCGAATGCCCGAAACAGATAATATCCGCTCCGAGCTCCTCTGCACGATAGTATACGTTTAACAAGGTCTGTTTTATACCGTGAAGGTGGCCGTGCGTGACCAGTATTTTTTTTGAACCGGCAGTCAGAAGAAGCTCGTCCTTAAAATCGCCCGTAAAATCACAATTGCCTTTTACAACCGCATAAGGATCCAATGCCGGATGCCCGGTTTCAAGCTCAGAGTCTCCGCAATGAATCATGAGATCAACTTCTGCTTCATGCCGTTTCGCAATGGTTTGGAGTTCTTCTTCAAGCCCATGGCTGTCACTGATAATCAGCACGTTCATGTACAAGCTTCCTCCTTATGCCTCCAAAAGCTTAGACAGCTTTTTAAGCGCGTCAGCCCTATGGCTGATTTTATTTTTTTCATCACTTGTCAGTTCGGCCATTGTCTTATCTTTATCTTTCACAATAAAGATCGGGTCATAGCCAAAGCCGTATTCTCCTCTCGGTTCTTCAGCAATATACCCTTCAACATGGCCTTCGACTGTTTTTGTTTCTTCTCCTGGGATACTCACAGCCAGCGCGCACCGGAAACGGGCCGTGCGCTGTTCTTTTTCGATTCCTTTCAGCTCGCTGAGAACTTTAGCGATATTTGCCTGGTCGTCTTTCTGCTCCCCTGCATAGCGGGCGGAATAAACGCCTGGTCTGCCTCCAAGATTATCGATGGACAGACCGGAGTCGTCCGCAATCACCATTTTGTTCACTGCTTTGGCAACAGCTTGAGCTTTCAAAATGGCATTTTCTTCAAACGTATGGCCTGTTTCCTCAATTTCTTCTGTGAATCCAATTTCAGCTAAAGATTTGACATCATAGCCTTTTGGCTCAAGGATTTCTTTGAATTCCTTCACTTTTCCTGGATTATGTGTCGCAATAATTGCTTCTTTCATGATGATCAAGCCTTTCTGTCTTTATTTCAGTTCTGGCAGAGAATCACCCAGCTCTTCTTTTTGCTTGTCAACCAGTTCCTGAATGCCTTTTTCTGCAAGACCGAGAAGACCGTTCAGATCCTCCCTTGAAAAAGTCGCCTCTTCCCCGGTTCCCTGCAGCTCTACAAAACGGCCGCTGCCAGTCATAATGACATTCATGTCAACTTCAGCGGAAGAATCTTCTTCATAATTTAAATCTAACAAAATTCCCTGTTCCTTATCAATTCCGACAGAGATCGCAGCAAGAAAATCAGTGATCGGATTTGTCTTGATCGTTCCCGCTTTGATCAGCTTGCCAATCGCAATCGCCATAGCAAGAAATGCACCTGTAATGGAAGCGGTTCTTGTCCCGCCATCAGCCTGAATGACATCACAGTCAATCCAAATCGTCCGTTCACCGAGCTTTTCTAAATCTACGACTGCCCGAAGCGCGCGGCCGATCAGGCGTTGAATCTCCATTGTTCTGCCGGAAATTTTCCCCTTAGAAGATTCTCTAATTGTTCTTTGGTTTGTTGCCCGCGGCAGCATGCTGTATTCAGCTGTAATCCAGCCTTTTCCTCCGCCCCGCAAAAAAGGCGGCACGCGGTCCTCAACAGACGCGTTGCAGATTACTTTTGTATTTCCTGCTGTTATTAGAACAGAACCTTCCGGATGGCTGATAAAATCCAAATCGAATGTGATTGGACGCAGCTCATCATGTTGTCTTCCGTCATGTCTCATGTTTTACCTCCGATTGTATGTACATAAACCATTTTTGTCCCGGAATTGAATAAAGAAAGAGGCAGCCGGAACGCTAACCTCTTTCTTTCTAGTATATCAAAAATCCCAATTTAAAAACTACCCGTATTCACTTGAGAAGGTCTGGAGACCGGTTCTGTGAGCTTTTCGCCTTTTTCATTTACAAGCTCTGATTTCCCGTTTACTTTAACAGAGACACTTTTTACTTCCGGTTGCTCCGTTAACGTCAGCACAATGCTATTCAGCACTTCTGAAGAAATCATCTTCGTCTTTTCATCGGCGCTGCCGAATATAGATTGATTGAAATCTAACGTCACCCGTCCGTCTTTGATTTTCGGTTTACTGACCAGCTTTACATCTTCACTGAAGTCTGTTAACAGCCCGCTCACCTTGCTTGGGCCTTTGGCCAATTCATTGATCGCCGCTGTGATGTCGTCTTTTTCTGAATTGTCGATCCGTTTCGTCACCGGAACGTAGTACTCACTGTCTTCGTTTTCCGCCAAATAATAAACTGTGAGCGGATGTGTTGCAGTGAGATCATTCACCCCAGATGTTTCCATGTTAATCCCGTCTTTTCGGCTTAAATCATCTGAGATCGGCGTGCCGCCTACAGGCATCTCCTTTAGTTCATGCCCGTTTATTCTCAGCTTCACTTTATCTATCGAACTGAATTGCGTAAGTGTCCATGTCACAGATTGAACGATTTTCTGTTCGTCTTCCTTCTTATAATTTTTAAATTCACTAGAGAAATCAGCTATTGCTGTCCCATCTTTTTTGATGTCAACGTTAACGGTTGTGTCAGCCGGCAATACGGCTCTGAAACCATTCGGAAGAATTTCTGACACAGGTCCGCCCTGAACGAGGTATTCAAGCGCCTGTTTGGCCGTGCCTTCACTTTTCGGAAGGGGCAGCGTTTGCGCAACGACATACCCGTTTTTATCAATGAGATAAAGCTCCCTCATGACTGTAGATGAGGCTTGATCCGCTTTGGCGGTATCATTTTTTTCACTTTCTGTTTTTTCGGTTGCTGTTGTATTTGAATTGGCCCCCGCTTCATCGTTCACGTATGTAACGTCTTGAGGCGGATCAATTTCCTCTGCTGCCTTATCAGATTGAAACAAACCGCATCCGGATAAAAGCAAGGCAGAGGTGAGACAAGTGGCACCAATGACTGCAGGTCCTTTTTTCAGCATACTTTTCCCTCCTAAGGCTGTTTGTACTATTATGTATACGAGCCTTATTAGGAAATAGACCGAAGAATTCCGGCAAAACAGAAAAAAACCCGCAACATGCCGTTGCGGGAGAAAACTATCTTCTAATCGGTTCTTGCAGTGAGATGCATTCCACATAGCCCACCTCATGGCCAAACCAGTCATCTGCAATTTTTGCAAACTGATCACGTGCTCCTGTTGTCAGGAACTGATGATCCGGAACAATCGGAGACTGGTTCAGCAGCCCTTTATATGAGAGAATCGTGCTGACTTCCCTTGCTGTTTCATCGCCGGACGAAATAATGTTTACGTGCTCTCCCATATATCTCTGAATGGATTCTTTTAAAATAGGATAGTGGGTGCAGCCTAAAATCAGCGTATCAATCGATGTGTCTTTTAACGGATATAGCGATGTTTTGACAATCTCGTCTGCTGTTTTGTCAAGAAACTTCCCGCTTTCCACAAAAGGCACAAGCAGAGGGCAGGCTAGGTTCTCAACCTTTAGATCAGGATTTAATGCCAAAAGCGCCTCTTCGTACGCATTGCTCTTAATCGTATTCTCAGTACCGATGACACCGATATGCTGATTTTCCGTTACTTTTATCGCTGCTCTCGCACCCGGCTGGATCACTCCGACCACAGGTATACCGACACTGCGCTGGATATCTTCCAATGCGATCGCTGTTGCTGTGTTGCAGGCGATCACGAGCATTTTGATGTGGTGGTTATCGAGTAAATAATTCGTCAGCTCCCACGTATATTGAAGGACTTCTTCTTCAGGACGCGGCCCATATGGACACCGTTTCGTATCCCCGACGTAGATAATATTTTCTTTTGGTAGCTGTCTCATGATTTCCTTTGCAACGGTTAAACCGCCAACCCCGGAATCAATGACTCCTATTGGTTGTTCCAACAAAATCGCCTCATTTTCTCTTCATTTCATGCTGCAGTTTCATCAATGACTTTTCGAAGATGGCTATTTCTTCATCTGTAAACGTTTCGAACATATCACGCAGATATTCCTGCCTTTTGGTAATGACCTCTTGGATAATCCGTTCTCCTTCAGGCAGCAAATGTATCCGAACAACACGTCTGTCCGCCGGGTCCTTGACCCGCTCAACAAGCTCATTTTTTTGCATGCGGTCGATTAAGTCCGTTGTCGTGCTGCATGCTAAATACATTTTGCCCGATAATTCGCCGATTGTCATATCTCCTAATTCATAAAGCCATTGCAGGCCGACAAATTGCGGCGGCGTAATCGCATATTGGTTAAGGATTTCTCGTCCTTTTTGCTTAATGATCGCGGCAATGTGGCGGAGTGACTTTTCAATATCCGCAACATGCTCCAAAGGTTTTGATGTCATTTGTCCATCCCTCACTCAAGGATCTCTTACGCACAAAAGCGTTCCGTGTCTATTTTCCTTCTTTTTTGAAGAAAATGCAAGACTCGCTGGAGAGAAATAGAGGACTTTAGGCAAACAACATCAAATAGAAAAATTTGTTTTACGCCTTGCCATCCAAGTTTTGCATAGCATTCCAAATATGGTTTCGAACTAACCAAACAGCAATAACCGGCTCCTTCCTGAAAAGAAGGAATACCGGCAAGGATTAAAGCTCTAGCTCACCCATTCTAAGAAGCTCAACAACGGCTTGCGAACGCCCTTTCACACCTAATTTCTGCATGGCATTTGAAATATGGTTTCGAACGGTTTTCTCACTGATAAATAGCTCGCTTGCAATTTCCTTTGTTGTCTTATCTTGAACGAGCAATTCGAACACTTCTCTTTCTCTTTTCGTTAGCAGCGGCTTCGATTGAAATTCTTTCTCCTTCAAGTATTGTAACCCTCCTTGCTAAGGTGAGAGCGAATCAAAAACGAATGGGTTTTGATATAGTCGAGATATCATATGTAAGAAGGGCAAAGGAGGTGACGTTTACAAGAGAATTAGTTTATGGTGTATGGAGAAGGGTTTGTTTTTCCTCATCCGTCCAGCTGACAGCCTTGCCGCTATCCTTTGAGACTTGGACCATCACAACTGCTCCAGTAAAGCAAGGCTCGCCATTGCGGTTCTCTCCGAGATAATGCAGGGTAAGAGATGAGCTGCCGACAGCGCTTGTTTTCACATAGATGCGCAGCTCTTCATAAGGCATGACTTGGCGCAAATAATCGCATTGCTGGCTTGCCACGACCGTCATTGTCTGTTTGTTTTCATTCATCATATTCAGCTTTTTAAAATAAGAAATCCGTGCCTCCTCAAAGTATATAAAAGGCGTTACATTATTCATATGTCCAAACATGTCCGTCTCGGAAAATCGCACGGATACTTCATTAAAAAAAGAAAAGGATGTTTTCCATTCTTGGAACGGCATATCAATATAAGCGGGAAGCTTCATCTTTATTCATCTCCTTATTGTTAAAAAAACCTCTCCCATGCGGAAGAGGTTTTTTCTTCTTATACTCTGTCGCTTCCGAAGAAATTGCGGAACGCTTGTAAGTTTGTATCTCTGTTCAAGGCTGCAATGGATGTAGTGAGCGGGATGCCTTTCGGACAGGATTGAACGCAGTTTTGCGAGTTGCCGCAATCTGCAAGGCCGCCTTCATCCATCAGTGCTTCTAATCGGTCAGATTTATTCATGGCGCCTGTCGGATGTGCGTTAAACAGGCGGACCTGAGACATCGGTGCTGGCCCCATGAACTTCGATTTGCTGTTCACATTCGGGCAGGCTTCGAGGCAGACGCCGCACGTCATGCATTTTGATAATTCATATGCCCATTGACGGCGTTTTTCCGGCATTCTCGGTCCCGGTCCTAAATCGTAAGTACCGTCAATCGGTATCCACGCTTTTACCTTTTTCAATGAATCAAACATTCTGCTTCGGTCAACCTGCAAATCACGCACGACCGGGAATGTTTTCATTGGTTTTAAGCGGATCGGCTGTTCAAGCTGGTCGATAAGTGCCGTACAAGACTGGCGGGGCTTTCCGTTTATGACCATTGAACATGCGCCGCATACTTCTTCAAGACAGTTCATATCCCATGTGACAGGGGTTGTCTTTTCACCTTTCACGTTAACCGGATTCCGGCGAATTTCCATCAGAGCGGAAATGACGTTCAGGTTCGGGCGGTATGGAACCTCAAATTCTTCATCGTAAGGCGTGCTGTCAGCTGTATCTTGACGTGTGATAATAAATCGTATGGTTTTTTGTTCACTCATGATTTTTTCGCCACCTTCTTCTTCGAGTAATCCCGTTTCCGAGGCGTTATCAGTGATACATCAACATCCTGATACTCAAATTCCGGCGCTTCATACGGGCTTACATGTTTAGCCATTGTTGTTTTGAGCCATTCATCATCATTACGTTCAGGATAATCCGGTTTATAATGGGCGCCCCGGCTTTCATTTCGGTTGTATGCGCCAAGGGTAATCACCCTTGCAAGCTGAAGCATGTTCGAGAACTGGCGTGTGAACATTGCCCCCTGGTTGCTCCATTTTGTTGTGTCATTGATGTTGATCTTTTTAAACCGCTCCATTAATTCCTGAATTTTGTCATCCGTTTTCAATAGTTTGTCGTTATGGCGGACAACTGTGACGTTCGCCGTCATCCACTCCCCAAGCTCTTTGTGAAGAACATAGGCATTTTCGGTTCCGTCCATACTCATAATCTCAGCCCATTTTTCTTCTTCTTTTTTAACGTGAGCGTCGAATAAAGATGAAGACATGTCTTCTGCTGAAGATTCTAAGCCGTTTACATATTTCACCGCATTCGGTCCGGCCACCATTCCTCCGTAAATCGCGGAGAGCAGGGAGTTTGCCCCCAAGCGGTTGCCGCCGTGCATAGAGTAATCACATTCCCCGGCTGCAAAGAGTCCCGGGATGTTTGTCATTTGATCGTAATCCACCCATAAACCGCCCATTGAATAATGGACTGCCGGGAAGATTTTCATCGGAAGCTTCCGCGGGTCGTCTCCCATGAATTTCTCATAAATCTCAATGATGCCGCCAAGCTTGATATCAAGCTCTTTCGGATCTTTATGAGACAGATCGAGATATACCATGTTTTCGCCGTTAATGCCGAGCTTCTGGTTGACGCACACATCAAATATTTCGCGTGTCGCTATATCACGCGGCACCAAGTTTCCATAAGCCGGATATTTTTCCTCTAAGAAATACCACGGCTTCCCGTCTTTATATGTCCACACGCGTCCGCCTTCACCGCGCGCTGATTCACTCATCAGTCTTAGTTTGTCATCGCCCGGTATGGCTGTCGGGTGGATTTGAATAAATTCTCCGTTTGCATAATACGCTCCCTGCTGATAAACGATCGACGCAGCAGACCCTGTATTAATCATGGAGTTAGTCGATTTTCCAAAAATGATTCCCGGTCCGCCCGTTGCCATGATGACAGCGTCTGAACGAAAGGATTCAATTTGCATGTTTGTCAGGTTTTGCGCAACAATTCCGCGGCAGGTTCTGTCATCATCTAATACAGCGCCAAGGAATTCCCAGCCTTCGTATTTTGTAACCAGACCCGCAACTTCGTATCTGCGCACTTGCTCGTCCAGTGCGTAAAGCAGCTGCTGTCCCGTCGTCGCACCCGCATAAGCTGTTCTGTGGTGCTGTGTACCCCCGAATCGGCGGAAATCAAGCAGCCCTTCAGGCGTCCGGTTAAACATGACGCCCATCCGGTCTAATAAGTGGATAATAGAAGGCGCCGCTTCACACATCGCTTTAACCGGCGGCTGGTTTGCGAGAAAGTCTCCTCCGTATACAGTGTCATCAAAATGTTCCCACGGAGAGTCACCTTCCCCTTTTGTATTGACCGCTCCGTTTATGCCGCCTTGCGCACAAACCGAATGAGAACGTTTGACAGGAACGATGGAAAACAGCTTAACCGCCATTCCCGATTCCGCTGCTTTAATTGTCGCCATGAGGCCGGCAAGACCCCCGCCGACTACGATAATGCTTGATTGACTCATGATAGCCCCTCTCCCTCTAGTAATCTAGTACTCTTATACAAATGCAAAAATCGCTTTTAAGCCTACGTAAGACAGTGCAACAAAAATGATCAGCGTAACGTATGTCGAAATTCTTTGAGAACGAGGCGTTACCGTGATGCCCCATGTAACAGCGAAAGACCATAAACCGTTCGAGAAGTGGAAAATTGTTGATAAAACACCGACAATGTAAAAGCCAAGCATAGCCGGAGAGCTCAAAATATTCGCCATCATGTCGAAATTGACCTCAGCGCCCATTTGTGCGGCAATACGGGTTTCCCACACGTGCCAGCTCACGAAAATGAGGGTGATGATACCGGTTACACGCTGCAGGACGAAGAGCCAGTTTCTCATATAGCTGTATTGGCCTGCGTTATTTTTTGCAGTAAACGCTATGTACACACCATAAACTGCATGATAAATTAATGGTAAGAAGATAATAAAAATTTCCAAGGCATACCTGAAAGGCAGACTATCCATAAAATGAGCAGCACTATTGAATGCTTCAGCGCCCCTTGCGGCAAACTGGTTGACGACTAAATGCTGAATGAGAAAGATGCCGACCGGTATGACGCCAAGCAAGGAATGCAATCTTCGAAAATAAAACTCTCTGTTCCCAGACATTACTTTACCCCCTGTTTGATAAGTGCGAAATGTGCTAAATCTCTTCCCCCACTTCTTTCAATTGTAAGCACTTTATTAAGATTTATTGACAATTTCATTTTACTCCTCCCTCAAAAGGGCGTCAAGAAAACGCGTACATAAATTATAATTTTCCGAATTGAATAGTTGATTTAAAAATTTTATTTTATCAATATATGTTTCTGTTTAATTTTTCATAAGAATTATAGGATCATTCTGTAATCCTCCCCCCTGTTTGGGCTATAATATACCAAGGAGAGAGGGGAGACAGATATGAAGTCTAAATTTGAAGCATCTATTGACAACCTAAAAGAAATTGAAATGAATGCCTATGCCTACGAACTAATACGAGAGATTGTTCTCCCAGATATGCTTGGCCAAGATTACTCTTCCATGATGTATTGGGCAGGGAAACATCTCGCCCGTAAGTTTCCTCTTGAATCATGGGAGGAATTTCCGGCCTTCTTTGAAGAAGCGGGCTGGGGAACCCTCACCAACGTAAGCGCTAAAAAACAGGAGCTTGAATTTGAACTTGAAGGGCCGATCATTTCCAACCGGCTTAAACATCAGAAAGAGCCATGCTTTCAGCTGGAAGCTGGTTTTATTGCTGAACAAATTCAATTGATGAATGACCAGATTGCTGAATCATATGAACAAGTGAAAAAGAGAGCCGATAAGGTGGTTCTGACTGTGAAATGGGATATGAAAGACCCAGTGTAATCAAAAAGGCGGTGACTGCATAGTCCCGCCTTTTTGATTGTCATTACACAGCTGAAGGATGTTTTGAAAGCTCAAATGCATCGTGCAGCGCTTCGACCGCTTTCACCATGTCATTTTCGCTTACGACTGTTGATACTTTGATTTCAGATGTGCTGACCATTTTGATTAATATGTTTTTTTCCGCCAGTACAGCAAACATTTCAGCCGCTACACCAGGGTTTGAGACCATGCCGGATCCGACAATGGATACTTTGGCCAATTTGCTTTCTGTCTCGATTTTCTCGAATTCAAGCGCGTCTTTATATTCTTCAAGCACCGCAACGGTTTGGTCTGCGTCTTCTGTTTTAACAGAGAAGGAAATTCCGGTCTGATTGTCTCCAGCCTGCGTTTGGATAATGATATCGACGTTAATGTTTCTTTTGGCAAGTGTTGTAAAAATAGTAGACAGGGTTGTCAGGCCGCCAGTCAGCCCATAAATGGTTACCCTTGTGATTTGGTCTTCGAACGCAATGCCTCTGACAATTAAATTTTGCTCCATGGATGATTCCTCCTCAATTAATGTTCCCGCTTCTGTTTCTGTACTTGAACGCACTTCTAAAGGCACTTGGTAATTTTTCGCGAATTCAACAGCTCTCGGATGAAGAACGCCGGCGCCCAAATTGGCAAGCTCAAGCATTTCATCGTATGAGATACCGGCAAGTTTTCTCGCTGATTTCACATAGCGCGGATCGGTAGTAAACACGCCGGGCACGTCCGTGTATATGTCACATTTATCCGCTTTTAATGCGGCAGCCAAAGCAACTGCAGTTGTATCTGAACCGCCCCGGCCCAATGTCGTGATTTCGCAATCCTCTGTCATGCCTTGGAATCCTGCGACAATGACAATTTTTCCTTGCTCAAGCTGGTCTGCTAAAACCGAAGTGTCGATATCTGTGATCCTGGCGTTTCCGTGAACGGCTTCCGTACGGATTCCCGCCTGCCAGCCAGTATAGGACACAGCGTCATAGCCTTTTTCCTGCAGCGCCATTGAAAGCAAGGAAATGGTGACCTGCTCGCCCGTCGCCAGCAGCATATCCATTTCTCGTCTGCTCGGCTGGTCAGAAATTGCTTTTGCAAGGCCGACCAATTCGTCAGTGGATTTCCCCATAGCTGAAACGACAACAACGACTTGATGGCCCTTCTGTTTTTCTGCAATCGCGCGGTTTGCAGCATTTTGAATTTTTTCGACTGAGCCGACGGAAGTACCTCCGAATTTTTGTACAATAAGACCCATGTATGACCACCCTTTACATTTTGGTTCGTGCGGGTGAGGAGAAAGAGCGCTTTGTCCACAATAAAAAAAGCAACGAGAGGAATTGCTCTCATTGCTTACAATTAATCATCATGAATGATTATGAACAACGAGATAGCCCTCCAAGAAAATGATTTCTTGACAGCCTTACATTTATTCAATGCACGGCCAGCAAATAATATCGATGGGGTTTTATTTGCTTCGGCGACGCTCCCCTTTCAGCCTTTTTCACAGAATCCATCTTTCTCCAAAGGCTTACTCTTGAAGTTCGCACCTCTATCTTCACCATATAACACGATCTAACTATGAAATTAGTTCACATTTTATCAGATCTTTTTTAAAAGGACAACATTATTTTTGCAATTTGTCGTAAAGCAGCTGAGCTGCCGCTGCGGGAACACCCGCTTTTTGGATGTCCTCAAGGCTTGCTTCCTTCATTTTTTTAACCGAACCGAAATGCTTTAACAGCATTTTCTTTCTTTTCTCTCCGATACCCGGGATGTCGTCCAATACGGATTGAAACGCGCTTTTTCCGCGGATTTGCCTGTGAAAACTGATCGCAAAACGGTGCACCTCGTCCTGAATGCGCTGCAGGAGGTAAAATTCCTGACTGTTTCGTTCCAAATACACCGTCTCCAGCGGATCTCCGATTAATAAATTTGAAGTTCTGTGTTTTTCGTCTTTGGCTAAACCGGCGATTGGGATATCCAAGCCAAGTTCATTTTCAATGACATCCCTTGCAGCGTTGATCTGCCCTTTTCCTCCGTCAATAATGATCAGATCAGGCAGCGGCAGATTTTCGCGAAGCACTCTCGTATAGCGTCTTCTAACGACCTCTCTCATTGAGCCGTAATCATCCGGTCCCGTAACGGTTTTGATTTTATATTTGCGGTATTCCCTTTTGTTCGGTTTGCCGTCGATAAACACGATCATCGCGGAAACCGGGTTTGTCCCCTGTATGTTTGAGTTATCAAACGCTTCAATTCTGTGCGGAGTATAAATATTCAGTGCTTCACCGAGTTTATGCACAGCCCCGATTGAGCGCTCCTCGTCCCGTTCGATTAAGGAGAATTTTTCTTTCAGCGCGATTTTCGCGTTTTTATGGGCCAGCATAAGCAGTTCTTTTTTCGAGCCTTTTTTTGGCTGGTGGACGTTTGTTTCCAGCAGCTGTTCGATCATGGATTGATCAACGCTGTCCGGAACTAAAATTTCCTTTGGAAGGAAGTGGTTGTTTTTTGAATAGAACTGCCCGATGAACGTAAGAAACTCTTCATCTGCTTCCTGATAGAGCGGGAACATGCTGACATCGCGTTCAATGAGCTTTCCTTGGCGGATAAAAAAGACCTGTACGCACATCCAGCCTTTATCATAAGCGTAAGCGAATACATCACGGTCGACTAAGTCATTCATCGTCATTTTTTGTTTTTCCATCGTTGATTCGATATGGGCAATTTGGTCACGAAGCTCCTTTGCCCGTTCAAATTCAAGATTCTCAGCCGCCTCAAGCATTTTCTCTTCAAGCTCTTTTTTAACGTCGTTATAGCCGCCCTTTAAGAAACGGGTAATGCTCTCAACCAGTTCTCTGTTCGTCTCTTCGGAAATGTCCTTTACGCACGGAGCGAGACATTGGCCCAGATGATAGTAGAGGCACACTCTGTCCGGCAGCTTGGAGCATTTTCTGAGAGGGTACAGACGGTCGAGCAGTTTTTTTGTTTCCCTTGCGGCCTGTACATTCGGGTACGGCCCGAAATAGCGCCCTTTGTCTTTTTTGACATTGCGGGTGACAATCAGCCTTGGGTGGCGTTCATGGGTGAGTTTTATGAAAGGATAGGTTTTGTCGTCTTTCAGCATGACGTTGTATTTCGGATCATGCTTTTTGATCAGGTTCATTTCTAAAATAAGCGCTTCAAGATTGGAGGACGTCACGATATATTCAAAATCCTCGATTTCCGTCACAAGCCTTTGTGTTTTCGCATCATGAGAACCGGTGAAGTAGGAGCGCACTCTGTTTTTCAGCACTTTTGCTTTTCCTACGTAGATCACAGTCTGCTGCCGGTCCTTCATGAGATAACACCCGGGCTGATCGGGAAGGAGGGCGAGTTTTTCTTTCAGTTGTTTGTTCATATGTTACCCTTCCTTAAATTTAGTCCTTTGCTTCCAGTTTAACACGAACAGGTGTTTTTCTCCATGGTTCACGATTAGCGAATAAAAAAAGCGATCCCTCAATTGGAATCGCTCTGGCATGTAAGCAGCCGAAAATTAAAGATGTTTGTTTACAAGCTCTTGAAGCGCTTCTTTCGGTTTGAAGCCGACAGATGTTTCAACAACTTCTCCATCTTTTAAGACAAGAAGTGTCGGGATGCTCATAACGCCGTATTTGCCGGCTGTTTCTTGGTTCTCATCTACATCGATTTTTACGATTTTTAGTTTGTCGCCCATTTCTTGATCCAATTCTTCAAGAACAGGTGCAATCATTTTACAAGGTCCGCACCAAGGTGCCCAGAAATCAGCCAGTACGACGCCTTCGCTTGTTTCAGCTGAGAAAGATTGATCAGTTGCTTTTACGATAGCCATTATTGAATTCCTCCAATTGTGAAATGATGATTTTTAGTATAGCATCTCCCATTCGTTCACGCTATTTAAATGCTTATAAATTATTTTTTCCTGATCACAATCGGTTTACTCATGTTTATCTGGATTGAATGGGCTATGTCACTTTGCATTAAAACACGAATCTGATAATGGCCCCAATGACTACAATCGCCCCGATGATCATTAGAATAGTACGAAGCATAGAATAACATCTCCTCTTCACTGTCATGTACCTTTACCATGCCCTGCCGGAGCTGTTTTAAAACATGAAAAAGAGCGCCGGCATGAAGCTCCGGCGCTCTAGCTCGCTCAAGAATCAGCACGCAGCGTGAGTAAGACGACTGACATTGGCGGGAGTTTTACTTTCAGTTTGTTTTTGTTGAGCGTGTATTGGCTGAAAGATTCCGGTTTGACGTGATGAGGATCGTCAAACGTGTTATGTGCATTCATTTTGTCAGCCGTCAGAATGATTCCGGAATGGTCCGCTGCCTTGTGAAGACCCCTCAGCTCGATCTCAGCCTCCGCTTTGTTTTGGTGATCGATGTTGCAGATCGTGATATTGATATCGCCTTCTGCATGTTTTGAGGCTGAAATACTGATTTGCGGCAGCGTTTCACCCTTCCATTCATAGTCAGCAGACGTTGTTTCAGTGTCTAAAAGAGAGGCGTCCTGGTGTACCTTAAACATCTCAAATACATGGTACGTCGGTGTCAAAAGCATCCGCTCTCCCTCAGTCAAAATCATCGCTTGAAGAACGTTTACGGTTTGGGCGATATTGGTCATTTGCACTCGGCGGCAATGCTGATGGAAAATGTGGAAATGAGAAGCCGCCACCAGTGCATCACGAATGGTGTTTTGCTGATACAGGAAACCAGGGTTCGTGCCTGGCTCAGGATCAAACCACGTGCCCCATTCATCAATAATCAGCCCGACCCGCTGCTCTGGATCGTACCGGTCCATAATCGTGCCGTGTTTTTGAATCAATTCATCGATGTATTTGGCTTTTTTCATCGTAATGAACCATTCATCCTCCGTGAAATCTGTGGCTGATCCTTTGCCTTTCCAGAAATCACCCGGAATCGTGTAATAATGAAGACTCAATCCATCCATCAAGCCAGCGGCTTTTTTCATGAGCACGTCCGTCCAATGAAAATCGTCCACATTTGCGCCGCCTGCAATTTTGTATAGTTCATTCCCGCTGTAATTGCGGACATAGGTTTGAAAACGCCGGTATAGATCTGCGTAGTATTCAGGATGCATGTTGCCGCCGCAGCCCCAGTTTTCATTGCCTACGCCGAAATATGTCAGCTTCCAAGGCTCCTCTCTTCCGTTTTGTTTTCTCCAGTCTGACATCGGCGTGCCTTCTTCAAACGTCATATACTCGATCCATTCCGCCATTTCCTGAACCGTTCCGCTTCCGACATTGCCGCAAATATAAGGCTCGCATTCAAGCAGCTCGCAAAGCATCATAAATTCATGCGTTCCGAATTCATTTGATTCAATTGTACCGCCCCAGTGCGTGTTAAGCATCGTCTTACGGTCACCGACACCATTTGCCCAATGGTATTCGTCCGCAAAACACCCGCCCGGCCACCTGAGGACAGGAATATTCAGCTGTTTGAGCGCTTCCAGCACATCCTTTCGTATTCCGTTTATGTTAGGAATGTTCGAGTCCGTTCCGACCCAAATCCCCTCATAAATCCCTCTTCCTAAATGTTCCGCAAAATGACCGTATATATTTTTGTTAATGGTTCCTTTTACAATATCTGTTTGGATCACTGCTTGATGTTCAGACATGCATGATCATTCCTTTCATACAAATATGAAAAGCACCACAGTCAAATATGTGATCTGTCTTTTGCCTGAGGAGTCAGCATGAATGTAAGCGCTTTTAAAGTAACCATATTATATATGTTCGTACATGTCAACGACATTTTTCCTAAAATTTATATTTGTACGTATGTATTCAAAAATATAAAAACCCCGAACTTCAGCAGTCCGGGGTTTTCTTTACGAGTGTATATTTAATTGTTTGAATTCCTCAGTTAATAACGGGACGACTTCAAATAAATCGCCTACGATGCCGTAATCCGCTATTTTAAAGATATCCGCTTCAGGGTCTTTATTGATGGCGACTATCACCTTGCTGTTTGACATGCCGGCCAAATGCTGGATGGCGCCGGAAATGCCGCAGGCAATGTACAAATCCGGGGTAACGACTTTCCCGGTCTGCCCGATTTGGAGAGCGTAATCGCAATAATCAGCGTCACACGCCCCGCGAGATGCCCCGACTGCGGCCCCCAGCACCTCGGCAAGCTCTTGCAGCGGCTGAAATCCTTCCTTGCTTTTGACTCCGCGGCCGCCTGCAACGATAATTTTGGCTTCGGAGAGATCAACGCCGTCCGCTGTTTTTTTCACGACTTCTTGGATAACGGTGCGGAGGTCGGTAAGAGAAACATCAACGCTTTCGATATTCCCCGACCTGCTGGCGTCTTTTTCTGAAGCTTGAATATTATTAGGGCGAATCGTTGCAAAAATCAGCGGATCGGTTGAAATGACGCGTTCAAATGCTTTCCCCGAGTAAATCGGCCGCGTGAACACGACATTCTCTCCGGTAACGCTTACATCTGTAGCATCAGAAATTAAGCCTGTTTGCAGCCGGGCCGCGAGCTTCGGTGAAAGGTCTTTGCCCATTGCCGTGTGCCCGCATATGACTGAATCGGGTTTTTCTTGGTCAATAATGGCCCTCATGACCTGGCTGTATCCGTCTGCCGTGTATGCTTTCAGCTTCGGGTCCTCGGCTGTGAGAACTTTATCGGCTCCGTAATGGATAAGCTCTTGTGCAACGCTTTGTACATTTTCTCCGATGAGAACACCGATGACTTCCCCATCGCCTGAAATGGTTCTTCCTGCAGCTAATGCTTCAAAGGTGACATTCCGCAATTCTCCATCGCGAATTTCTCCGAGTACGATCACTTTTTTTCCCATTCTAACATCCCCCTGTTTCTTTGAATGTCCAAGCTTTAAATGACTTTAGCTTCGCTGCGGAGCAATGAGACGAGCTCTTTTGCCTGTTCGGCAGGCTCACCTTGGAGAAGCTTCCCGGCTTCTTTTTTCGGCGGCAGAAAACGTTCAATGGTTTTCATCTTAGGTTCGGCATCCTCTTCGTCCAGATCAAGGTCATCAAGTTCTAGCTCTTCAAGCGGTTTTTTCTTGGCCTTCATAATTCCCGGAAGCGATGGGTAGCGCGGTTCGTTTAAGCCCTGCTGAGCTGTGACAAGCAATGGAAGTGTTGTTTTGATTTTTTCAACATCACCTTCGACGTCCCTTTCTGCTTCTGCATCAGTGCCGCTGATTTCGAGTTTGGTGATCGTTGTGATGCACGGAATGTCCAGTAGCTCGGCAAGCCGAGGCGCTACTTGTCCGGAACCTCCGTCAATGGCAACATTTCCGCCGAGAATTAAATCAAACTCCTGATCCTTCATATAGTGGTATAAAACTTGAGAAATGGAATATTGGTCGGGCTCCTCGAGATCATCTTCTATGTTGATTAAAACGGCTTGGTCACATCCCATGGCAAGAGCAGTGCGCAATTCTTTCTCCGCTTCTTCGCCGCCGACAGTGACGGCGGTGATCGTGCCGCCGTGCTTTTCCTTCAGCTGGATGGCTTCTTCTATCGCGTACTCATCGTATGGATTAATGATCCATTCCGCTCCGTCGTCCTGAATCTTTCCTGCTTCAATGACGATTTTTTCTTCTGTGTCAAACGTCCGTTTCATCAGTACAAATAGATTCATGATCATATCCCCTTTTATTCGCCTTTGAACTGAGGCTTTCTTTTTTCGAGAAATGCCTGGATGCCTTCTTTGGCGTCCTCTGACTCAAATGCTTCTCCAAACCGTTTTGCTTCAAGCTTTAAGCTGCCTTCATAGGAATACACCTTATTGGAATATAGAAGCTCAAGCAGAGATGCCAGCGTTTGCGGGCTTTTTTCTGCAAACTTAGCGGCAAGTGCCTTTGCTTTTTCAAACACTTCTGCTTCATCTTTTGCTCCAATTGACACAAGTCCGAGATTAAGCGCTTCTCTTCCGGATATCGGTTCTCCTGATCCGATGAGCTCTAGTGCTTTGGCTGTACCGACATATCTCGGAAGACGCTGTGTTCCCGCAAAACCCGGTATGATACCGAGGTTAAGTTCCGGTAGCCCCAGCTTAGCGTCTTCTGCCGCAATTCTGATATGACAAGCCATCGCAAGCTCCAGCCCGCCTCCAAGAGCAGCACCGTGAATTGCCGCGATAATCGGTTTTGGGAAGCCTTCAATTCTTTCCATTAGCTGCTGGCCGCGCTCAGCCAGCAGTGAGGAATCCTCATTGCCTTTAAGCGATGTAAATTCTTTAATATCAGCCCCGGCTGAGAAAAATCTTCCCTCACCGTGAATGATAATGCTTCGTACGCCTGCATCTGTCTCACATTGATCAAGACAGGAGGACAGCTCTTCTAATATCCGGCTGGAAAGCGCATTTGCCGGCGGATTGTGGATCGTCAAGACTGCCACAAATTGATCAACCGCTAGTGAAATTGCATTCATAGGACAGAACCCCTTTACTTATTGTGAATTCCGGACACCAACAATTCTAAAACGCTGTCTGACAAGGCAGCGAGATCGTACTTTTGGTCATTCATCACCCAAGTTGTCACGGTTTCGTCAATCGTTCCAAAAATCATCTGCCGGGCGAGGCGGACATCGAGGCCTTCTTTTAATTCGCCTGATTGTATACCTTCCATCAAAATACTATCCAAAATATTTAAGTAGCCTTTTAATATTTCATTGATTTTCTGGCGCAGCTCCAAGTTTGACTGGCGGAGCTCAAGCTGAGTGACAATCGCGAGATTATGATCATCCGCTAAAAGGGAAAAATGCTTTGAAATCACAAGCGCCAGTTTCTCTTTCGCTGTTGTCTTTTCTTTTATGTCCTCTTCCATCCGCTCAATAAATTGGCCCATTTTTTCTTTGAAAAGAGAAATTAAAATGTCTTCTTTGTTTTTGAAATAGAGGTAGATGGTGCCGTCCGCCACTCCGGCTTGTTTGGCAATTTTGGATACCTGTGACTGGTGGTAGCCGTTTTCCGCAATAACTTCTACTGCTGCATCAATAATCTGCATATACTTTGGCCGTTTTTGCTTCAATGTTCATCGTTCCTTCCTATAGAAATGAATGACTATTCATTCATAATTTCATGATAAAAAGGATTTTCGACTTTGTCAAGTTTATTCGCATGTATTCTCTTTTTCTTATGTCATTTGTTATTTGACATGATGATTTTCGGCTTCTTCTTCAAGTAAACGCCTTCTTAAAATTTTTCCGACTGCCGTTTTCGGCAGCTCTTTTCTGAATTCATAGGCTTTCGGCACCTTGTAGGGAGCGAGGCGGGATCTCGCAAAAGTGTCCAGTTCCTCTGCATCGGCTTTTGCGCCTTTCTTTAACACGACAAATGCTTTTACTGTTTCTCCTCTATAGGAATCAGGCACACCGGTAACGACAATTTCCTGGATGGCTTCATGTTCATAAAGTGCTTCTTCTACTTCACGCGGATAAATATTGTAGCCGCCCGCGATGATGATATCCTTCTTCCTGTCGGCAATATAGAAAAAGCCCTCTTCATCCATATAGCCCATGTCTCCGGTAAACAGCCAGCCGTCTCTCAGTACAGCGGCAGTTTCCTCCGGTTTGTTCCAATATCCTTTCATGACTTGCGGACCTTTTACAATGATTTCTCCATGCTCATATGGAGCGGCATGCTCACCCGTCTCTTCCGAATAGATCGCTGCGTCAGTACTCGGCCAAGGACAGCCAATACTGCCCGGCTTGTTTTTCCCCCAGATAAAATTGGCATGTGTCACTGGGGATGCCTCAGACAAGCCGTAGCCTTCCACAAGCTTTCCGCCAGTCACCTTTTCAAATTTCTGCTTTACCTCCACAGGGAGTGCGGCTGAGCCGCTAAGACAGCTTTTAATGGATGACAGATCATAATGCTGCAATTCGGGGTGATGCAAAAGGCCAATGTAAATTGTCGGTGCACCCGGAAAGAGAGTCGGTTTTTGTTTGTCGATGATTTTCAGCGTTTCGAGCGGATCAAACTTAGGAAGAAGAATCATTTCGAAGCCTAGTTTAATCGAATAATTCATCACTGCCGTCAGTCCGTATACGTGAAAAAACGGGACGATGCCCAGCACTTTTTCAGCCCCTTCCTTCACATCGTACATCCAAGCGGAGCACATTTCAGTATTGGCCAAAATGTTTTGGTGCGTGAGCATGACTCCTTTTGGAGCCCCCGTTGTTCCTCCTGTATATTGGAGGACAGCGATATCATGTTCAGGATCGATCTTCGGGATTGTCAAGAGCTCAGTTTTTTCCTCCTTCATGCTGGAAGCGAACATGTGAATGTGATCTTTTCTGTCAAAGTCGATGTGCACTTTTTGTTTCTGCGTCAGCGGGTAAAGAATATTCTTCGGAAAAGGCAAATAATCTTTTACGCTGGTGATCAAAATCTGCTCCACAATTGATAACGTTTTCATTTTTATTGCCTTCGGGAAAAGCAAATCTAAGGTGATGATCACGCTTGCCTCAGCATCTCTCAGCTGGTATTCAAGCTCGTGCTCGGTATAGAGCGGATTCGTCTGCACCACAATGCCACCGGCAAACAAAACGCCATAATAAGAAATCACTGTTTGCGGGCAATTGGGCAGCATGACAGCCACTCTGTCTCCTTTTTGCAGGCCATTGCCCTGCAAAAAAGCTGCGAGTTTAAGAGCATCCGTCAGAATGTCATGAAAGGTGAGTTTTTTTCCATAAAAAGATATTGCGGTTTTGTCAGGGAATCGTGCGGCGGAGTCTGTCAGGATGGATTGCAGGGTTTGGGTCGGCAACGGAAGCTCATGCGGGATATCTTCGGGATACTCGGCTAGCCACGGCTTTTGAGACTGCATAAAACCTCCCCTTTCGGTTTTAGAGTTCACCCTACTATTATAGCAGATGGACGGCAAAAAAAAGAAAAAGAAAGGAAAATCTTTCTTTTTCTCAAAATATAAACAGATATATAAGACCAATCAACAAAAAGATTCCCGCCGCGGCGAGCAGTATTTTTGCAAGCTTTTCCATCTATTCTCCGTCCCCTTATATTCCGGCTGCCACAACAAATGAAAGCCCGACAGAAATGACAAATGAGATAAAGCCGACAGCCCGGTTATCATTCTCGATTTCCTTATCAATTTTAAATCGCGGAGTCAAAAACTCAAAAATAAAGTAGCTTAGCAGAAGCATAACAAATCCGTAAACGCCCCAGCCGATCATTTGCAGCAGAGAATTGTGCTGGGAGATGGAATGCTGAAATACGTTTGCGATTCCTAAAATTTTTCCGCCGGTCGCCATTGCCACCGCAAGATTTCCTTTTTGAATCTCTTCCCAGTTTTTATAAGCCGTGACCAGCTCAAACACAGTCAAAAAGAGGACGAGGCAGAGAACCGCGACACTGTAATACGCCGCGATTTCCACAAGCTCGTTTTCCCAAAAATCACTCATGGCCATACTCCCTTTTATTTTAGTTCAACAACCGTAACGCCTGATCCTCCCTCACCTGCTTCACCGAAACGGGAGCTTTTGACGCTGCGGTGGTTTTTCAGAAGATCCTGCACGCCTTTTCTTAAAGCGCCGGTTCCTTTTCCGTGGATGATTGACACTCTTGGATATCCGGCTAATACTGCATCGTCCAAGTATTTTTCAACACGGCTCAGGGCATTTTCATAGCGTTCACCGCGAAGATCAAGTTCAAGTGATACATGATAATCCTTTCCCTTGACCGCCGTAATGATTTTTTCTTTTTTTGGTTCCGGAGCTGATTTGATAAACTCCAGGTCTTTTTCTTTTACTTTCATTTTTAATATGCCGATTTGAACATTCCACTCATTGCCGCCGGTTTTTTCAAGCAGTGTTCCTTTTTGCCCGAAGGTGAGGACTTTCACCTCATCACCTGGCTTGAAGTCACGTTTTTGCGTTTTCGTTTTTTCCGGTTTTTTGGACTTTTCAAAAGTAGGAACTGCGCCTTCTAACCGTTTCTTCGCGTTGATCAGCTCGTGATCCTTGAAGGATTTGTGTTCTTCTTTTATTGAGCGCAATTCATGAATAATGTCTTCGGCTTCTTTCATTGCCGCTTTTACTTTTTCAGCCGCTTGCTGTTCAGCCTCCTCGAGCATTTTGTCTTTTTTGCTGTTGAGCTCGATGATTTGCTGCTGCAGCTCTTTATGCAGTTTTTCTGCTTCTTTTCTGATTGATTCTGTCTCAGAAAGCTCTTCTTCCGCACGTTTTTTGCTTTGTTCCAGCGACGCAATCATCGTATCGACTTCGTTATGCTCGGCTGTCATTTCTGATTTCGCCTGCCCGATGATATGGTTCGGGAGCCCAAGGCGTTTTGAAATTTCGAAGGCGTTGCTTCGTCCCGGCACACCAATTAAAAGTTTATAGGTCGGCGACAGCGTTTCGATGTCAAATTCCACGCTGGCATTCATCACGCCTTCTCTGTTATAGCCGTACGCCTTCAATTCCGGATAGTGCGTCGTTGCTAACACTCTTGCATTAGTGCGATGTACGTCATCCAAGATGCTCATAGCGAGGGCCGCCCCTTCTTGCGGGTCTGTCCCTGCGCCCAGTTCATCGAAGAGCACTAGGCTGTTTTCATTGACCTGTTCTAAAATGCCGACAATGTTCACCATATGGGATGAGAACGTACTTAAGCTTTGCTCAATCGACTGTTCATCGCCGATATCAGCGAATACATGCTCAAATACCGCGGCTTCTGATCCTTCATCCGCCGGAATATGAAGACCGGATTGCGCCATCAAGGTTAACAGGCCTAACGTTTTAAGGGTGACTGTTTTCCCCCCGGTGTTTGGCCCTGTAATGACAATGGTTGAAAAATCGCCGCCAAGCTCGATGTCATTGGCAACCACCTGATCAGGCGGAAGCAATGGATGGCGGGCTTTTTTCAAACGGACAAAGCCGTTGTCGTTCATGATCGGTTTTGTCGCTTTGACCGCTTTTGCGTACCTTGCTTTTGCAAAAATAAAGTCAAGCGTCTGCAGTACGCGCAAATCTAGAAAGAGCTCTTCTGTGTGTTCAGCCGTTTGCTCTGTCAGCACGCGCAAAATCCGTTCAATTTCTTGTTTTTCTTTCACTTTCGCCTGCTGAAGCGAGTTGTTCATATCTACAATTGCCTGTGGTTCAATGAACAGTGTTGCACCTGAGGAAGAAGTGTCGTGCACAATTCCTCCGTAGCTTGATCTGTACTCTTGTTTGACCGGGATCACAAAGCGGTCATTCCGAATCGTAACGATCGTATCAGACAGCATTTTTGAGGCGGAAGAGGAGCGCAGCATTGACTCTAACCGGTCTCTGATTCTCGATTCAAGTGTTCTGAGCTGTGTGCGGATTCCTCTTAATGTTTCCGACGCGTGATCAAGCACTTCTCCATGATCATCGATGCAGGAATTAATGTCCCGCTCTAAATCGGACAGCGTGATAAGCTGTTCAGCATGCTGATGGATCAGCGGAATGTCCACGCCATCTTCAGCCATTTGGCTAATAAAATGTTTCATTTGTTTAACTGCATAAAGCAGGCCTGAGATTTCAGTGAATTCTGAGGGACTGAGAACGCTGCCGATTTCCGCCCGTCTTAACGCTCCTCTGATATCAGTAAGGCCGCCAAATGGCGCCTGGCCTCTCAGCCTGATAATGGCAGAAGCTTCGTCTACTTCATCCAGCTGTTTTTTGATTTCGTCTATAGAAGCAGAAGGCTTAAGCTCGAGAAGCATTTCTTTTCCGAGCGATGAAGCGGCATGCTCAATAACCTGTTCTTTCACTTTATGAAATTCAAGAGCTGATAATACTTTTTGCTGCACGATTGTGTGAGCCTCCTTACTTAATCGTTGCGCTTCAGAAATGCCTCTACGTCTTCAAGCGATCGGGCATTCAGAACGTTTTTCGTTTCCGTCCATCCTTTGCGCGCGGCAGTAACGCCGGTTTTCATATCTTCTAACATCTCAATATTATGGGCATCAGTATTAATCACCAATGTAACCCCTTGTTCGTTTGCTTTGATTAAATGTTCTGTGCGCAGATCGAGACGCGCAGGGTTGGCGTTGAGTTCAAGCGCCGTATTTGTTTTCTTCGCAAGCTCAATAAGCTTGTCAATATCAATTTCGTAACCGGCCCGTCTGCCGATCAGGCGTCCGGTCGGATGTGCGATAATGTCAACATGCTTGTTGGCCAGTGCCGTCTCAAGCCGTTTCATAATGACGTGTTCCGGCTGATTAAAGCTGGAATGAATCGATGCAATGACGATATCCATTTCCGCCAGCACGTCGTCATCATAATCAAGCGTGCCATCAGGCAGGATATCCATCTCGACACCTTTCAAGATACGGAAATTCTTGAATTCCGCATTGAGCACGTCAATTTCTTTTGCCTGCTGCTTTAGTCTTTCTGCAGTCAGCCCGTTGGCGACCTTTAAATATTGCGAGTGATCGGTAATCGCCATATATTGATAGCCTTTATTCATGCATGCTTCAGCCATCTCTCTGATCGAAAATGCACCATCGCTCCACGTTGAGTGCATGTGGAGATCTCCTTTGATTTGCCCGGGCTCTATCAGTTCAATGCTGTCCCTGTAGGTTTCCACTTCTTTCCCGCTTTCACGGAGCTCCGGCGGAATCAGCGGAAGGCCGAAGTGCGCATAAAATTCACGTTCACTCGGAAATGTTTTGATGTCTCCGGTTTCAACTGTCTCGACACCGTATTCACTGATCCGCTCGCCGCGTTCTTTCGCGATTTGGCGCATCTTAATATTGTGATCCTTTGATCCCGTAAAATGATGAAGTGTTGTCGGAAACTGCTCTTCCGTCACAAGACGGAAATCGACGCTTGTTTCATATTCAAAGGAAAGGATGACAGATACCTTCGTATCTCCGCTCGCGATCACGCTTTTGATGTTTGGCAGTGCAAGAAGCTGCTCTCTTACTTCAGCCGGGTAATCTGTGGCAATGATATAATCCAGATCCTTCACCGTTTCCCGCGCTCTGCGGAGACTTCCGGCACGAGAAAATTTGATGATATCCGTAAATTGAGAAAGGTGCTCTTCAATGTCCCGGGCGATCCGGAGGGCGTAGCCAATCGGGAACCGTTCAGGCTGTTTTCCGGCTTCTCCGAGCGCCTGCAATATTTTTTCTTCTGATTTTTTGCCGAAGCCCGCAAGACCTTGTACCTTTTGCTGTTCACAGGCTTCCTTCAGGGATTCTGCATCATGTACGCCGAGCTCTTTATACAGCTTTGCGATTTTTTTGCCGCCGAGCCCCGGCAGCTTCAATAAAGGCACGAGCCCTTCCGGCACTTCTTTCTGCAGCGATTCGAGCGTGCTTGACTTTCCTTCATCTATATACTCTTTAATGACGCTGTACGTTCCTTTTCCAATGCCGGACAGCGACATCATATCGTCCATTTCTGATAAGCTGCGGTCGTCCTGTTCCAGGGCTGCCGCTGCTTTTCGGAAGGCGGATACTTTAAACGGGTTGTCCCCTTTGAGTTCCATGTAGACTGCAATGGTTTCAAGCAGCCGGATAATGTCTTTTTTATGCATACAATAACCCCCAGACGTTCACATATGTTTCCATCATACTCGAAAAAAACTTCTCCGGACAAGAGAAGTTTTTATGCCCCGTACTGTGTCCACAGCTCTTCTAAAAGCCCTGACAAATACGGTGTATGGTTAATGATCACATTTGCGAGAGACGATTGCCCCATCATTTGCTGCAAAGCATCTACCGGAAGCACGGATGCGACATACAGCAGCACAAATGTAAATAAATAGACTTCTAGAAAACCGAGAACGGCGCCCAGCACCTGGTTGATTTGTTTGATCACCGGAATGCCGGCGACAATACTCAGGAATGAGCCGATGATTCTCAGTAAGATTTTAGCGATGATAAATAAAACGATAAACGCAATCGCATTATAGTAGGCCGCTTCCAAATTTCCCGTAAAAAAAGAAAGAGCCGGCTGTCCCGCTGAAAAGTCTGGTGCGGGAATCCACTTTAAATGCGGCGCCACATTTTTATAGAATAAAGCCGCAAAGGCGATCGATAAAATAAAGCTCGTCAAGCGGATAAACTGCAGGATAAAACCGCGTTTTAACCCCAGTAAAGTCCCCATCAGGAGCAAGATTAAGATGATGATATCTAGCATAGTTGTTCAATCCTTTTCTTTAAGCTGACGCTCCAGTTTCTCATATTTCTCTTGTAATTTAACATAATCGTGCACCACATTTACCGCTGTCAGCACTGCAAGTTTATTTATATCAAGGTATGGATTTTTTTCATTGATTTCTCTCATTTTATCATCAACAATTCCGGCGACATACCTCATATGGGCTCTGCTTTCTTCACCGACAATCGTGAAGTGCTGGCCGTAAATGTCAACGGTTGTTTTTGTTTTTTTGCCGTCAGACAACGTTTCTCCTCCATTCCGCGAGAATCCTAGTTCTTATCATAACACGTTTATTAAATGAATGGAAAGACGAGCCCCCGCTGTTATGATACACTGGTATATACAGCGAAAAGTGTAAAAAAAGGAGATTATTACGTGTCCCATTCTGTGATAAAAGTATCGTTGTCTGCTATTGACCAAATGAAAACGACGTACAGCGGTTCGCTTACTGCCTCTGTTCCGCAGGGAGCCGTTTTTCAGGCGAAACCGCCAGGCTGTACCATTACAGCATATCAATCCGGCAAGGTCTTGTTTCAAGGCAAAAACGCAGCGGCAGAATCCGCGCGCTGGGGAACAGCAGAGCCGCAGGAAAAGAAGAAAACGGCCAAAAAGCTGGCTGATCCCCGTTATGCCCCTCCGGCAGATATCGCCGGCATGTCTGTTATCGGCTCTGACGAGGTCGGAACCGGAGATTACTTTGGCCCAATGACAGTTGTATGCGCGTACGTCGACAAAACGATGCTTCCTTTAATGAAGGAACTCGGTGTTAAGGACTCTAAAGACTTAAAGGATCCGCAAATCATTGAGATTGCCCGAAACCTGATCAAAACCATTCCATACAGCTTGTTGGTTTTAAAGAATGAAAAGTACAACAGCATGCAGGAAAAAGGCATGAGCCAAGGGAAAATGAAAGCTTTGCTGCACAATCAAGCCATCACCCATTTGTTAAGAAAAATGGATGGGGCAAAGCCTGAGGCCATTTTGATTGATCAATTCGCTGAGCCAGGCGTCTACTTCAATCATTTGAAGGGCAGAGACATTGTGAGGGAGCGGACCTATTTCAGCACAAAGGCTGAAGGCATTCACTTGTCAGTCGCTGCTGCTTCAATCATTGCAAGATATTCGTTTTTAATGGAAATGGATAAACTGTCACGTGAGGCAGGAATGACACTTCCGAAAGGGGCCGGCCCGCACGTGGATGAAGCGGCAGCCAAGCTGATCCTCAAAAAAGGGGCATCCGCTCTCAGAACCTTTACAAAACTTCATTTTGCCAATACACAGAAAGCGCAGCGCCTTGCTGATAAAAAACGCTCATAGAAAAAAGCTTGCAGAGAAATCTGCAAGCTTTTTTCTTAGCCTCTCAAAACAGCCTGATATGTGTCTTCTAACGCTTTCAACACTTTGCTGTGCGCCTTTGTCACTTCTTCTTCAGTCAGTGTTTGTTCAGGGTTGACATATTGAAGTGAGAAAGCGACTGACTTTTTGCCTTCCTCCATATGCTCGCCTTCGTATACGTCAAAGACGGATACTTCTTTCAGAAGCTTGCCGCCAGCCTCTTTAATCACGCTTTCGAGCTGGCCGCTTGTGACGGATTTATTTGTTACAAGCGCGATATCACGTGTCACAGACGGATATTTTGGAATCGCCGTGTAAACAAGCGGCGCTGTATCCGCTGCGAGCAGTGCATGAAGATCAAGCTCAAACACGTATGTCTCTTTTATATCCAGTTCTTTTTCCAATGAAGGATGGACTTGGCCGATGAAGCCGATAAGAGAACCATTCAATAGAATGTTCGCTGTTCTGCCCGGGTGCAGCTGTTTGCGTTCAGATTGAACAAATTCAATGCTGTCGAGGACGTTCAGTTTGTCTAACAGCCCTTCCACAATTCCTTTGGCGACAAAGAAATCAACCGGTTTTTTCTCGCCCTGCCACAGCTGCTTGCGCCATAATCCGGTAACAGCTCCTGCCACACGTTCTGTTTCAACAGGTTTTGTATCCTCTTCCTTCGTCAGGAAAACGGAGCCGACTTCGTACAGTGCGACTGAGTCAGTCTGTCTCGCCAGATTGTAAGAGACGGACTCAAGCAGATTAGGAACAAGACTGTGTCTGAGAATGCTTCTTTCTTCACTCATTGGAAGCGCAAGCACAGTGTTCAATGATTTTTCAATCGCAAACGCTGCCGCTTTCTTCTCGTTTGTCAGTGAGTACGTGATGGCTTGTGACAAGCCTGCGCCTTCAAGAAAACGTCTGACCTTACGGCGTTTTGCCTGATATGGCGTTAATCCGCCTGTTGTTCCCGCTGTCTCAGGAAGCGTGGACGGAATGTTATCGTAGCCGTACAGTCTTGCCGCTTCTTCAATTAAATCCTCTTCAATTGTAATGTCACCGCGGCGTGATGGTACTGTCACAACGAGAAGTTCATTCGCTTCACCGACAGTAAAACCGAGACGCTTGTAAATGCTGATGAGTTCTTCTTTGCTGATTGTCATGCCGAGAACGCTGCTCACTTTGTCAGCAGATACATGAATGTTATTTGCTTCGATTGTCAGATGATCTTCCTCAATCGTGCCAGTGAGCACTTCACCGCCGGCATACAGATGGATCAGTTGTGCAGCCCGTTCTGCTGCAAGACGCACGCGGGCCGGATCAATGCCTTTTTCAAATCTTACGCTTGATTCACTTCTCAAACCAAGGTCTTTGGAAGCCTTGCGAACTGTCTGTCCATTGAAATACGCAGCCTCCAGCAAAATCGTTTTCGTATCTTCCTGAACTTCTGACTCTGCTCCTCCCATGACACCGGCAACGGCTTGCGCTTTCGTTCCGTTCGTAATAACAAGGTGATCGGCAGAAAGCTTTCGTTCTTGATCATCAAGGGTTACGATCGTTTCATTTTCAGCTGCTTTTCTTACTACAACTTCCTTGGAGCCGAATCTGTCATAATCAAATGCGTGAAGCGGCTGTCCGTATTCCAACAGGACAAAGTTTGTGATGTCGACGACGTTGTTGTGCGGGCGAATGCCTGCATTCATCAGCTTCGTCTGCATCCAAAGCGGTGACGGAGCGATCGTGACGTTTTTAATGATTTTTGCAGTGTACAGCGGGTTCGCTTCTTGATCTTCGACTTTGACAGCGATGTAATCAGACGCTTGTTCTGAAGCAGCCGGATAATCCGTTTGCGGAAGTTTTACCTCTGTATCTAAAATCGCTGCAACCTCGTAAGCAACACCAAGCATGTTCATGGCATCCGCGCGGTTTGGCGTTAAACCAAGCTCAAGAATCGCATCGTCAAGCTGTAAAGCCGCTAAGGCATCGCTCCCTGTTTCAGCAGCATTCGGGAATACGAAAATGCCTTCCGCATACTCTTTCGCCACAAGCTTGCTTTCAATGCCAAGCTCTTGTAAAGAACAGATCATGCCGTTAGATTCTTCACCGCGAAGCTTTGCTTTTTTGATTTTGAAATTGCCCGGAAGCACCGCTCCGACTGTTGCAACTGCGACTTTTTGCCCTTTATCCACATTCGGCGCGCCGCAAATGATTTGTACAGGTGCATCCGCTCCAATATCCACAAGGCACTTATTCAGCTTATCAGCATTCGGATGCTGCTCACGCTCCAGCACGTGGCCGATGACAACGCCTTTGATGCCTTCCCCTTTGTATTCAATTCCTTCAACTTCGATACCGGCTCTTGTAATTTTCTCAGCAAGAACAGCCGGTTCCATGCCTTTTATATCAACATAATCCTCTAACCATTTATAAGAAACAAACATCCTAGCATCCTCCTCTTACGCCTGTTTAAACTGCGAAATAAATCTGACATCATTTGTATAGAAGTGGCGGATATCATCAATGCCGTATTTCAGCATCGCGATGCGCTCAACACCCATTCCGAATGCGAAGCCCTGATATTCCTTCGGATCAAAGCCAGCCATTCTCAGTACGTTCGGGTGAACCATGCCGGCGCCGAGGATCTCGATCCAGCCTGTTCCTTTACATACTGAGCAGCCGTTTCCTCCGCACTTAAAGCATGTCACGTCTACTTCTACTGAAGGCTCAGTAAACGGGAAGAAGCTTGGGCGGAGTCTGATTTCACGGTCTTGCCCGAACATTGTTTTCGCAACGAGTTCAAGTGTTCCTTTTAAATCACTCATGCTGATGTTTTTGTCAACAACAAGCCCTTCAATTTGCATAAATTGGTGAGAGTGCGTCGCATCGTCGTTATCGCGTCGATATACTTTACCCGGACAAATGATTTTAACCGGCCCTTTGCCTCCATGCTTTTCCATCGTCCGTGTTTGCACAGGAGAAGTTTGCGTTCTCATCAAAGTTTCCTCTGTGATGTAAAAGCTGTCCTGCATATCGCGCGCAGGGTGTTCTTTCGGCAGATTGAGTGATTCGAAGTTGTAGTAATCCGTTTCAACCTCAGGTCCTTCCTCGACTGTGTAGCCCATACCGATAAATAAATCTTCAATTTCTTCAATGACAACAGTGAGCGGATGGCGGCCTCCGACTGCGACAGGGTTCCCAGGCAGCGTGACGTCGATTGTCTGTCCAGCAAGCTTCTGCTTCATTTCCTCTTCCTCAAGCTTCTCGTTTTTGACAGCAATCGCATTGGCGATACGCTCTCTTACTTCATTCGCGAGCGCGCCCATTTTCGGACGTTCCTCAGCAGAAAGTTTGCCCATTCCGCGCAGCACTTCTGTAATCGGCCCTTTTTTTCCGAGATATTGCACCCGAATATCATTGACAACCTTTAATGAGCTTGCCGCTTCTACTTGTTCTAAAGCTTCTTGTTCCAGCTGTTTTAGCTTTTCTTCCATTTTGCATCCTCCTTTTATGTAAACAAACCGTTATATGTCTTTGGAAAACAAAAAAAACCCGTCCCTTGTACAAGGGACGAGTTGTGGCCGCGGTACCACCCTTATTTCAGACAGACTGATGCTGTCGTCAGCTTCATTGACATAACGGAATCAGATTCCGGTTCACCTTTACGCGCAGTGCGCGGTCCCGGTGACAACTCAAGAGGTGAAGCCAATTTCTGGCTGCGTTAAAAATGCTCTCAGTCAGCGGCATTTTCTCCCTGGAAAGCAGTTGATCAGAAATTGAGGTCCTCTGTCACGGTTTTTGAAATATTATGTTCTATTATAGAGAAATCCTTCGCTTGGCGCAACACTATCCTCGCAAGTGATACACGAGGATGGCAGCAGCAATGGCAACGTTCAGTGATTCAGCCTGTCCGTAAAGCGGCACATACAGGTTCAAATCCGTTTTTTCCAGCAAGGCGGCATTCACCCCTGCCCCTTCATTTCCTACAATGAGTGCAAAGAATTCAGCCTGGGACATGTCCCGGTAAGGCGCCCCGTTTTGCAGCGCCGTGCCATACACTTTTACGCCCTCTGCCTTCAATTCATCCACATATGTATGCAGGTTTCTTCTCACCACAGGAATATGAAAGTGAGATCCTTGCGCAGATCGCAGTGTTTTTCCGTTATAAGCGTCCGCCGTGCCGTCACCGAGCACAACCGCATCTAAACCAGCCGCATCAGCCGTCCGAATCATCGTGCCGAGGTTTCCCGGATCTTGAACAGCGTCAATCAGTAGCACCCGCTGAGGCGACGCCAGTTTTTCTTCAGGCATATGGCACACAGCGGCAATCTGCTGCGGCGTTTCGGTTTCAGTAACAGCTGAAAATGCATCTTCACTCAGCACGTAGCACTGGATGCTCACATCAAGATCTGACGGAATTTTCGTTTCATCCTTTATAAGGATTTCTTTTACCGTGCCCGGGCTCTTCAACGCCTCTTCAACAAGATGTTCTCCCTCTATCAGAAATGTATTCGTTTTTGTTCGTTCTTTTTTTGTGTGAAGCTTTTTCCAATCCTTCACTTTTTGGTTTTTTGCCGATTCTATTTGTTTCACTGTCTGTGTGGCTCTCCTTTTTTTAACATGATGTTATTATATCGCAAGAACAGCACATAATAAACCAGATGCAGGGTTAGAATATACGTATTACATTTTAGGAAAAGGAGCGTTTTATATGGATCTTAATTTGCGTCATGCCGTCATTGCCAATGTAACCGGCAATAATCAGGAGCAGCTTGAACATACAATCGTGGATGCGATTCAAAGCGGTGAAGAAAAAATGCTTCCAGGGCTCGGCGTTTTATTCGAGGTTATCTGGCAGCACGCATCCGAAAGTGAGAAAAACGAAATGCTAAAAACGCTTGAAGGCGGATTAAAACCCGCCCAATAAGACTCATGAAACCGGGTGACAGCGCCCGGTTTTTTCTTATATAACAGAAACATGATGAGAAAGTTTTTCCCGTTATCAACAGTAAAAAATCATTGCTGAAGAACTTTTATTCGATTTATACTTTTTAATAAAAAATGCAATCTATTACTGTATTGAATGAGGAAAATAAATGATACATAAGAAATAGAAAGAGTTCAAACCGGATGAAAAAATGGCGGCGAATCTTTTGTCTGCTGGTCTTTCACCGGTTTTTCTGAAGTGCCTGCGATAAGGCAAACAAAAACGAAGGCTGAAAACGCGAAGTACAAGCCTATGTTTCAAAAGCGCTTTATGACGCCAATATAAAGCTGGACCGAGATATAGACAAAATTGCATGTACACGCTGGTATATCCAAAAAAGATCTCTGCTAAAGGGTCTTTTTTGTTTATCAGGAAATTTATGAAAATGAAAGACTGTTGAAACATAATCTTAACAGAGCAAACCTATAATTTGGCAAGAGAAAAGCAAATAAAAGGGGAGTGGATGATGTGTCAGCTGTATTAAAAAAATTGATGTTCTCTTCACTGATCGGGATTTCCATCGGATCAGCCCTGTTTGCACCGAATGCGGAGGCAGAAGAGCCGGCGGCCAAGCCTAAAAAAGTCGATATCATTGCTCACAGAGGCGCTTCAGGATATGCGCCTGAAAACACGATGGCTGCCTTTGAAAAGGCGCTTCAGATGAAAGCGGATTATATCGAGCTGGATGTTCAAATGTCCAAGGATGGGGAGCTTGTCATCATCCATGATACGACCGTAAACCGTACGACAGACATTGACTCAGAGCTGCCGGTTGCCGTAAAGAATTTGACGCTCGCCGAGCTGCGCAAGCTTGATGCAGGCAGCTTCTTCGCTCCGCAGTTCGCCGGGGAACGCATTCCGACATTTGAAGAAGTGCTTGACCGGTATAAAGGGAAGATCGGAATGCTGATCGAATTGAAAGAGCCTGCACGCTATCCGGGAATCGAAGAAAAAGTATCAGCAGCATTGAAAGAACGGAGAATGGATAAGCCTAAAAACGGAAAAATCATTGTGCAATCGTTTGATTTTAACTCTGTTTACAAAATTCATCAGCTGCTTCCATCAATGCCGACAGGTGTTTTAACGTCAAAAGCGGCGGACTTAACAGATGCAAAACTCAAGGAATTTTCCGGCTATGCCAAATATGTGAACACCAACTTAAAAAATGTGACCGCTGATCCTACGCTTGTGCCGAGGATTCATGCGCTCGGCATGAAAATTACCCCTTGGACCGTCCGCTCCCGTGATGAAGTGTCTCCGCTTTTAAAAGCTGGCGTGGATGGAATTGTGACAGACTTTCCTGATTATGTTCCAAAAAAAGTACGCTAGAAACTAAAAAATAAAGCCTGCAGTTCCCTCTGCAGGCTTTTTCATTCATCATAAAACTGAGCTAATAGCTTCAACGGCAGCTTAACGGTTATCACTCCGTCGTCTAGTGGACAACTGGGCAAATGCTATGAGCTTGAGGCCCTCTGCGGCGCTGAGAATGGACGATGTTCCCCGTTCCGCTCTAACCTGAATGGCAGGCATTGATAACCGCAGTTTCGTCGGATACATGTTCAGCCACTTCCCTGTAACAAAGCCGACGGCTATCATAGTGATTCACGACGTATACGGACTTAATAATATTGGCGATATAAACGATATGTCCTTGAAACAAACAGCAAAAGACATGCATATATTGCTTTACCAACGTCGTCTAAGGCTGTCACGATAAATGGCACTCTATTTTTTAGATCAAGATACAAAATAGAGAGAGTTGTAGTTTCTTTTGTATGTTACTCTATGGAAGCTTTTCTATAATTCTTTTACAATAGAATGAAAGCGCTTTTTCGAAAGAGGGATGGTAAAATGATCACCAAAACTGTAAAAGAACAGCTGATCCGAATTGTCGGACCGGAAAACTTTGATGACTCCAATGCCGGCCGTCTCGTCTATTCATATGATGCGACGCCGCAGTTTCAGTCTATGCCTGATGCCGTGATTGCACCGAGGAATACAGATGAAGTATCACGAATTTTAGCAATTTGCAGCGAACATCAAGTGCCGATCGTTCCAAGAGGATCAGGGACAAACCTGTGCGGCGGCACGTGCCCGACTGAAGGCGGACTAGTTCTTCTCTTTAAGCATATGAACCGGATTCTTGAGATTGATGAAGAAAATTTGACCGCCACAGTCCAGCCGGGCGTCATTACGCTGGATATGATCCGCGCAGTTGAAAGCAAAGGTTTGTTTTATCCTCCTGACCCGAGTTCTATGAAAATATCCACCATAGGCGGAAACATCAATGAAAATTCCGGTGGGCTCCGCGGATTAAAATACGGCGTCACTCGCGACTATGTTATTGGACTGGAGATTGTGCTCGCAAATGGAGACATCATCCGCACCGGCGGAAAACTCGCAAAGGATGTGGCCGGATACGATCTCACACGCCTTTTTGTCGGCTCAGAAGGAACACTCGGCATCGTGACAGAAGCCATCGTCAAACTCGTTCCAAAGCCGGAAACAAAGAAGACGCTGCTTGCTCTTTATGAAAACATCGACGCAGCTGCCCAAACAGTATCAGACATTATTGCCGCAAAAATTATACCCGCCACGCTGGAATTTCTCGACCAGCCTACACTTTTGGTCATTGAGGATTATGCCAAAATCGGACTTCCGACAAACGCAAAGGCCGTTCTGTTAATTGAGCAAGACGGGCCGCTTGAAACCGTTGCACGGGATATGGAAAAGATTGAGGCGATCTGCAAAAAAGGCGATGCTGTTTCCGTTCAGACCGCTCAAACCGAGGAGGAAGCATTTGCCCTGACTGAAGCCCGGCGTTCTGCACTTTCTGCCCTTGCCCGCCTCAAGCCGACAACCATTTTAGAGGACGCGACCGTTCCTCGCTCAGAAATCGCCAATATGGTTAAAGCGATTAATGTTATTGCTGCTAAATATGATATTTCCATTTGTACCTTTGGCCATGCTGGAGATGGAAACCTTCACCCGACATGCACGACAGACATAAGAAATGAGGATGAAATGGAACGTGTCGAACAGGCTTTTGCCGAGATTTTTGAGAAAGCGATTGAACTTGGCGGCACGATTACCGGAGAGCACGGGGTCGGGGCCATGAAAGCGCCCTACTTGGAGATGAAGCTGAAAAAAGAAGGGATTGCCGCGATGAAAGCGATGAAAGCCGCATTTGATCCCGGTAACATATTAAATCCGGGCAAAGTGTTTGCGAAAGACGCCAGAAAACGTGTGGTGACGGAAAGATGACAACAAATAAAGAAATGAAACAGATCCAAGATGAGTTCAAAGAGCGTATGGATGAAGGCGAGCTTTTGAATTGTATGCGCTGCGGCTTCTGTCTTCCTTCCTGCCCGACCTATATTGAATCGGGGTTTCAGGAAACTCACTCTCCGCGTGGGCGCATCGCCTTAATGAGAGCCGTAGCTGACGGTATGATTGAACCGGATGAAGATGTCGAACGTTCGCTTTCACTTTGCCTCGGCTGCCGCGCCTGTGAACCTGTATGCCCGTCAGGCGTGAAATACGGACAGCTGCTTGAGGAAGCCAGAGATATTATCCACCAAAATAAAAAACACTCGCTCAGCGCACGTGTCATGCGAAAGGCGGCTTTTCATGAGCTGTTTCCGCATCAAGATCGCATGCGCTCAGCAGTAAGCCTTATCGGTTTGTATCAGCGGTCAGGACTGCAAACCGCTGTGCGTAGAACCGGTATGCTTCGCGTCCTGCCTGAGCACTTGCGGACGATGGAAGCTGTTCTACCTAATGTTCCTAAAAGTAAAGATATGAAGCATCGGCCGCATTTACTGCCGTCAATTCGCCCCATGAAAAAACGGGTCGCCTTTTTTTCGGGCTGCCTAATGGATACAATGTTTTTACCGACCAACAATGCCACACTGAAGCTGCTTCAGTTGGCAGGCTGCGACATTGTCATCCCGCCTGAACAGGCTTGCTGTGGGGCACTGCATGGGCACAGCGGTGAAAAAAACGCGGGGAAAGAGCTCGCGAAACAAAATATCGCTGCTTTTGAAGCGTTAGACGTGGATGCTGTCATTACAAACGCAGGAGGATGCGGAGCCTTTCTCACTGAATATGATCATTTGCTGAAGGATGACCCCGAGTGGTCGGAGCGGGCCGCTGCATTTGTTCAGAAGCTGAAAGATTTTTCATCCGTTTTGGTTGAACTCGATTTTCATCAAATGGACTTAGCGCTCGAGACACCGCAGGTCATTACCTATCAAGATTCATGCCATCTAAGAAATGTGATGCATACGTCGCTTGAGCCCCGCCAGCTTCTTCAAAGCATCAAGGGAGCCGAATTCAGAGAAATGGAGAAAGCAGACAGCTGCTGCGGATCAGCGGGAATTTATAACATCGTGGAAGCTGAAATGTCTATGAAAATACTGGACAGTAAAATGGCTGCCGTCAAAGCAACCGAAGCGATCGTCATTGTGACAGCAAATCCAGGTTGCCTGCTGCAGATGAAGCTCGGCATTGAGCGCGAGGGACTAAGCGGTAAAGTCAAAGCCGTTCATCTAGCTGATTTGCTGCTGGAAGCAACTGGACACAAAACATCATAAGAAAGCCCAAAACAGAAATTGTTTTGGGCTTGTTCTTTATTCCATCGGACTGCAAATTTCAATATAATGTCCATCCGGGTCAGCAATATAGGCGACCGTCTGCCCCCATGGCTTCACTTTTGGCTCCCCAATAATCGTGACACCTTGTTCTCTTACCCTTTTAATAACCTCTTCTACGTTTGCAGTGACAAATCCGATCTCAAATGTGTTTGAAGCAGATGTATTTGGAATGTCTAGCCGCGTGATTTCTCTGGCACTTTCTCGCGTATTAAGCGCCAATATCGTAGATCCTGTTTCAAATTCGACATACGTTCCATGTTCAGCACGAATCGGCAGTCCTAAAATATCCCGATAAAAATGAATGGCCCGCTTGCTGTCTGATACGTATAGAATAAGATATTTCATTGATAGATTCATTCCCAATCCTCCTCAACATTTTCATTAGCCTTTCTACCCCGGGATAGAAGCTTCCATCCTTAAGCTCGGATCTCTCCACATCTGCGCCCATTTTTTCACAGCCGCCACGATAATAATGAAGCCTAACAGCAGCATGATGATCGATAATACGCCATTCAATACACTGTAGCCTGCTGCTTCAGGATTGAGATAAACATTACGGACCATCCAATAGCCTGCATAATTGACAGTGACATATAAATAGGCAAGCGGGATGAGGCAGGTAAGAATGTAACGGCGTTTATCAGCGATTTTCAGCACTATAGTCGCTCCGATAATCAGCCCAACTGAAGCCATCAGCTGATTGGACACGCCAAACAGCGCCCAAATGGAACCGATATCCCCTGAATACAGCAAATAGCCCCACATAAAGCAGGCAAGTGCGCTGGCAAATACGGATCCCGGAATCCAGTCTGTTTTCTTCAGCGGTTTATACGCCTCTCCAAAGAAATCCTGGATCAAATAACGGGCAACACGTGTCCCTGCGTCAATCGCTGTTAAAATAAATACAGCTTCAAACATAATGACAAATTGGAAAAAATATGAGGCCAAATGGCTGAAAAACGGCATTTCCGTAAAAATATAAGTCATTCCCACCGCAAGCGTAACGGCTCCCCCTGTTCTTCCTTCTAGGTCCAAACCGATTTCCCTGCTCAATTCAGGCAAATGGACGACATCCATACCGAGCGTGCGGAAAACCTCAGGCGTACTGTTAATCGCAAAGTAATCAGCAGGCTGCAAGGCGGTCGCTGCAATCAGCGCCATGATGCCGACAAGACACTCGACAAGCATTGCACCAAACGCAACCGGCTTCATATCACTCCATTTATTCAGCATTTTCGGCGTCGTACCTGAACCGACAAAGGCATGGAATCCCGAGATCGCACCGCAGGCGATGGTTATTGAAATGAACGGCCAAACAGGCCCTGCCAGCACCGGTCCGCCGCCTTTTACGAATTCTGTAAACGCAGGAAACGGGATGGATGGATTGACCACAAACACTCCTGCAATCAAAGCGATAAAAACACCGATTTTCATAAAGCTGCTTAAATAATCACGCGGTGCGAGCAGCAGCCAAACGGGAAGCGCCGCTGCAAAGAACGCATAAACTGGGAGCGCTATTGCAAGCGTTTTCGTATCTAGCGTTAAAAAGTCACCGAGCGCGGTAGTCTGCACCCATGGGCCGATAAAAACTCCTGCCATTAAAAAGAGAAAGCCGATCGTTGACGCAAGCTTTAAATTTCCTGTTTTCTTATAAAATAAGCCCACGCCCATCGCAATCGGAATCGTAATCCCTACCGCAAATGTTCCCCATGGATTGCGTTCAAGCGCGTGCAGCACAACCATCGACAGGCCCGCCATCGTAATCGTGATAATAAACAGCATGGACAGTCCCGTGCAAAAGCCGGCAACAGGGCCGAGCTCGTCCTTCGCTACTTCTGACAGCGATTTTCCATTTTTGCGCATCGAGGCAAACAGCACAACAATATCATGGACGGCTCCCCCTATTACCGCCCCGATTAACAGCCATAACAACCCCGGCAAATAGCCGAACTGCGCCGCCAGAATCGGTCCGACCAACGGCCCAGCCGCTGCGATTGCCGCAAAATGATGGCCGAACGAAACCCATTTATTTGTAGGCACATAATCTTTTCCATCCTCAAGCGTGTGAGCAGGCGTCGGCTTGTCATCATTCACTTTGAGAACCTTCACCATCATAAATGTTCCGTATAAACGATAGGCGATAGCCAAAATGCACATTGACGCTATCACAATTGTAACCGCATTCATTTTCTCCCATCCCCTTTGCTGTTTTTCATAAATATATCACAATTTCATGGTGAAAAGCGGTCATTTTTTCCTATACAAAAAAGCCGGCTGGAATGGGCCGGCTTGAGGCAGTTAGTTTAGTTCAATGTCTCCAGAGGTTGTGCGAACTTTTAAACGGTTAGAGGGGCTATCACCTACATAACCTACAATACGGTGCTCTGATTTTTCTTTATACAGGATGTGGTCGAGATTGACCTCGGTATCACCTGAGTCAGCCTGAAAATCCACTGCCAAAGATGCAGGTTCTTTCTGATACTCTACTGACACACTTCCGCTCGTAGTGACGATGTCGACCTCTTCGTTCTGATGATCCTGGAGAAGATCAATATCCCCGGAAGTTGTCTTATAGTTCACCTTTTCAGCTGTTGTGTGGCTGCTTTTTATTGATCCGCTTGTTGTCTTTACCTCACCTTGGCCGAATGAATTTTGATCAGTTTGAACATCTCCGCTCGTTGTTTTTAGCGTCAGCTCGTTTTCGATGCGTGTATGCTTCAGCTCAATATTTCCTGATGTAGAGTCAGCAGCTGATTGATCCGTTTGCGCATTTTCTATCAGAATATCGCCAGAGGTTGTCGTTACGGTTACCTCATCATACTTCTTTTCCGGAATCGTGATTGTGATTTTCATATCCTTTTCGCTGCCCCACGGTATAAAAGAGATGAAATTCTCGCGTGCTATTTGATTAATTGTTAATGATTTACCATCTTGGGTCACATCGAACAGCTTTTTGCTTTTATCACTGACTTGTCCTTCAGCAGCTACCTGAATATCATCCGTTTGCCCGCTTTTGACCTCTGCATTCATCGAGCTCGTTGTTACCTCAATTTTTTTAATATCTGCAGGATCATATGTTTCGGCAGCTTTCACCTCTTCTTTTGTAAAATCCGAGGCAGCTGCAGAGATGACCGCACCGATTACCCCGACTGCAAATACTGCGATCAATCCTATTATGATTTTTTTCATGTCTGCGCCCCCGTCACCAGCTTTAAATTATATCTGATATATCGTAAACTCACGCTATACAGCAGCTTTCCTAAATGCCACAGCCCTATACAAGATAGCAGTCCCAGACTGCCAAACATGAGCGATAAAAAGAACTCCAGCATCATGTGCGTATTCATTTGAAACATCACCATGCCGACAAACATAATTGGTGATACAGAAAGTGCAAGCGCAGCCCCACAGAAACCCACGTACACTCCAAAAATGCCAAGAGCTGGTCCCAGCACAAAAATCAAATTCAAGATGCTTATCGCTGCTGCTGAACATGCCATCTGAAAGAGGTTCTTCTTAGGGCGCTGCACTGCTGGAGCAGTTTCCGTCACATCTGGCACCAATTCCTTTGCAATTTGTTTTGGGGAGCCGAGTTCCCTGATGATGTTCGCTTCCGGCCTGCCTTCTTTCACCCCTTCGGTAATATGTTCTTCAAAATCAAATAAGATCTCATTCCGTTCTTCTTCAGAAAGCGGCTTTAACGCTTTACTTAACTCCTGTAAAAACTGTTCTTGATTCATCGTTCTCCTCCCCTTGCCGCATCAATGATTTGATTGACAGATGCTGTGAATTGATCCCATTCTGCCAGCAGCAGTTTCATTCGCATGAAACCAAGCTTTGACATCGTGTAATATTTTCTGGCAGGCCCTTCGGAAGACGGCGCCATATATGTTTCTAAATACTCTTCTTTCGTCAGTCTTCTGAGAAGAGGATATAAGGTGCCTTCAGCAATCGCCATGTGCCTGGAAATGTTTTGAGAAAGCTCATATCCGTATTGGTCTTTTTCGGATATTAATACAAGTACACATAGCTCTAATGCTCCCTTTTTGAATTGAGCATTCATCATAAGATCCTCCCTGCGGCTGGTCAATTTTGTTTATTTTTCCCATCACTTATCTATATGGTAACATCCACTACTGAACATTACAAGGTACTGAACCATATCTACTAAGAAAAAAAAGAAAAACCGGAGAGAGCTCTCCGGTTTTGTTTCGCTTTATGACTGTTTTTTCAAGCGGATCACATTCCAGGAAAGCGGCGTGAAATGCGCGGTTAGGCCGTTTTCGCTGACAGACGATGTTCCGTTGGAATGCGGGACGACATTTTTTCTGTTATGCTGGTTTGTCGCTTTAATATCCTGATGCTCGAGTACGATGTGCTCTGCGATTTGATAGGATTCAAAGCCTCTGAGCGAAATCTCCGTCTCCATCTGATCCTCAGCTTTGTTTACCGCAAAAATGGTGAGTGTTTCTTCCTCTTCGGAGTACACAACAGCGGCATCAACATAAGGCACATCAGTAAAATCTGAGCAGTCATACTTCGGAGAAGAAATAAGCGGTTTCAGCGACTCGCCTCTTCCGTAAACAGAAGCATGCATGTATGGATAGAAAATCGGCTGTCTCCACGCTTCTCCACCTTTTTCCGTCATGATCGGCGCGATGACATTTACAAGCTGTGCAAGACACGCGATTTTCACACGGTCTGCGTGCTGAAGCATTGTAATGAGCAGAGAGCCGACCAATAAGGCATCTTCAAAATTATAAATATCCTCTAAAATTGGCCGCGCAGTAATCCACGGTTCTACTTTTTTATCAGCCTCATTTGAGTGGTACCAAACGTTCCATTCATCCAGAGAGAGATTGATTGTTTTCTTGCTGCGTGTTTTTGCTTTTACATAGTCACAGGTTGCAGCGACGGATTTGATAAAATGATCCAGATCCATGGAACGGGCCAAGTAGTTTGGCAGATTGTTATCCCGGTTTCCGTAATACGTATGGAGAGAAATATAGTCGACATGCTCGTACGTATGCTCCAGTACCTTTGCTTCCCAATCGATAAAGGTCGGCATGCCGCTGTTTGAGCTGCCGCAGGCAACAAGTTCAATTGATGGGTCAACCCATTTCATGACCTTTGCCGTCTCCGCGGCAAGCCGTCCGTATTCGTCAGCTGTTTTGTGGCCGATCTGCCACGGGCCATCCATTTCGTTACCCAGGCACCATGTCTTGATGCCGTATGGCTGTTCATAGCCATGTGATCTTCTTAAATCACTCCAGTACGAGCCTTTCGGGTGGTTGCAGTATTCAACGAGATTGCGGGCAGCATCTATGCCTCTAGTACCAAGGTTGACGGCCATGTTGACTTCAGTGTTGACCTTTTTTGCCCAAGATAAAAATTCATTTGTTCCCACTTCATTGGTTTCTGTCGTTTGCCATGCCAAGTCAAGCCGTCTTGGGCGGTTTTCTACAGGACCGACACCGTCCTCCCAGTTGTATCCGGATAAAAAGTTTCCGCCCGGATAGCGGATGATCGGAACCTGCAATTCTTTGATCAGCGACTGGACATCCTTTCTAAACCCGTCTTCATCCGCTTCAGGGTGATCTGGCTCATATATGCCTTCATATACCGCACGCCCCATATGTTCGATAAACGATCCATAAATCCGTTTGTCTACTTCACCGATTTTATATTCTTTGTCTACAATCATTCGCGCTTTTTTCATCACACGTTTCCTCCCTTTTTAACCTTTGACTCCGCCTACTGTCAGGCCGGAGATAAAGTACTTTTGGAAAAACAAGAAAATGATAATCACCGGCAAAATCGCAAATACTGAGCCGGATATGAGCATGTCATAGTTGTTTCCGTAAGGGCTCAGCAAGCTGGACAGCCCAATTGGAAGCGTAAACATTTCTTTCGAACGAAGCACAATCAGCGGCCATAAGAAGTTGTTCCAGCTGTTTAAGGACTGGAGGATAATCATCGCGCCGAAAGCCGGTTTCATCAGCGGTGCCATAATCCTGAAAAAGATGCCGAATTCCGTACAGCCGTCCATTCTTGCAGAGTCCAGCAGATCTCTTGGCAAACCAAGCGCATACTGCCTGAAAAAGAAAACAGCAACAGGCGAAACGATGAACGGCAATATGACACCCGTATACGAATCAATCAAATGCAATCCGACGGTAAGCTTAAACAACGGAAGCATCATCACTTCCAGCGGAACCATCATAATAATCAGCACAAGAACAAAGATGATATTTCTGCCCTTAAAATCATAAACCGCAAGCCCGTACCCGATCATCGAAGAAAAAAACAGAGTGAGCACGGTTGTAAAAAGTCCGAGCACAAGACTGTTAAAAAACCATTTGAAATAAATGCTGCCGCCATTAAACAGAAATGTGTAGTTATCAAAACTCATCACTTTTGGATCAATATCAAGATTCAGCCCCACACGCAAAAGCTCAGATGACGGCTTTAATGATCCTAAAAGCAAACAGAAAATCGGAAAAATATACAATAGGCTCAGCATAATAAAAAACAGGGTTAGTGCGATTCTGTAAACGCTAAACTGAGGACTGTGCCGCAACATTTATCCCTCCCCCTTAAACGAGCCTGACAGCTTTAATGAAATCAGGCTGACAACAAGTATCACAATCAAAAGCACAATGCCGATGGCCGCTCCGTATCCCATTTCGTTGTAGGCAAGCCCCTGCTGATACAAATATCCGACAAGCGTCAGACCGATATTACCCGGGGAATTATTTTGCCAAAGGACGTAGCTTTCCTCAAACATCCTGAATCCGCCGATGATGCTGATGGTCAGCACATATACGGTTACTGGCTTGAGAAACGGCAGCGTAATGTGCCGGAATTTTTTCATCGTATTCGCGCCGTCAATATCGGCGGCTTCGTACAGCTCTTTCGGCACATTTTGCAAACCGGCCAAAAAGTAAAGGATGTTGATTCCCATCCATCTCCACGAAGCAAGCAGCACCATTAAAAACATGCCGGTATGCTCATTGTTCATCCAGTTCTGAGGTGAAAAGCCTAGTTTAAGTAAGATGGAATTGGCCAGCGATGTTTCCATTTCTCCGAAGATCAGCCGAAAAATGATCCCCGCCACAATTGTAGAAGTCAGTGCCGGAATGAATAGCGCTGATTTGAATATATTTCTGAATTTGACCAGCTTTGAATTCAGGAATATGGCCAGAAGCAAAGGAACAGGAATCAGCACAATCAGCGTCCAAAAGGTGTATTCCAGCGTATTCCAAAGGGCTGTATAGAACGTCGGGTTGTTTAGTGCTGTATAATTAGACAATCCGACAAACGACACCTCTCCCGGCAAAATTCTTTGAAAGCTCATGATGAAGACACTAATGATGGGGTATAGAAAGAATACGAGAAAGGATAAAACGAATGGCGCAGTAAACAGATAGGGCGCCGCTTTTTTCGAATAAAATAAATCTCGCCAGCCTGATTGTTTCTCAGCTGAAGGAACGGGATGAACCGTTCCCGTTTTCACAGGTTTCATGAGAACCTCCCCGCTTTCACTTTTTGAATGGGATTCTATTTCTGTTTCAGTTCACCTGCCGCTCTGTCCAAGGCTTGTTTAGGCGTTTTTTGCTGAGATTTAAGTGCGTCGAACAATACACTTCTGTTGACAAGGTCTGAAGCCTTGGCAAAATCCTCATGTAAATATATCGGATTGATTTCATCCTTGATATCGAGCAGCATAGAAAAAATACCTGTTCCGTTTTGGAAGTATTCCGTGTATTTGTTTTTCTCTTTCAATTCGTTGGAGCTCCAGACATCCCAGCGAAGCGGGTCAAACCCGAGTACGCTCCAAAGCTTTTTGTTCCCTTCTTTAGAACCCTTCGCAAAGGCCAAAAACTCTTTTGCTAACTCAACATGCTTGGATTGCTTCGGTACAACAGTTGCCGTACCGCCCAAACCTGCCGAACGGTCGCCTCCTTCTTTCCATGCCGGGAGCGGCCGGATGGCAATCTTCCCTTTCAGGTCAGGCATATAATCTATGAATCTTCCCATATACCAAATCGGCATCAGAACCGACGCTGCTCCGCCTTGGTTCATAAAGCCGTAATATTCTTCACTATGATGCCCGCCGCCTGGTGCGGCAATCATCGTTTTATCATTAATCATGTCCTTTAAATATTGAAGTGTTTTTACATTGGTGTCATTATTGAGGATCAGCTTGCCATTTTTATCAAAATAGCCTGAGTTTTGCTGTGAAATCATGGATAAGAACGTTCCGGAATCATTTGTTTCCACCGTTCCCATCGGCTTTCCGGTTACTTTGCGCACTTTCTGCCCGGCTTTATGGTAATCATCCCATGTTTTAATATCATCAGGATCGACGCCGGCTTTTTTCATCACATCCATGTTATAAAACATCACTGTCGTCCCTACATGCGTATCCAGCCCGTAAAGCTTGCCGTTTTTGCTGTACAGGGTAAGCCGTGCCTCAACGAATTTATCTCGGTCCTTTTCAATCAGCGGAGTCAAGTCGGCAAGCGGGATATCAGAGCCCTTCAAAAAGTTTGAAAAACGAGCCAATTCGACATCGGCAATATCAGGGACGCCTTCTCCCGCGATTAAGGAGATAGACAAATTATCGTGCATTTGCCCATATGGATAAACGACCGTATTCAGTTTAATTTTGCGGTCAGGATATTTTTTGTTCCATTCCTTCACCATTTCCACATAAAACTGCTCATGAAGTCCGTTAAATGTCCAAAAGGTCAGTTCGGTTTCACCCGATTTTCCGGATGATCTTTCTGCTGAACACCCAGCAATGCATAATGTCAGCAGCATCATGAGCACAAGAAAACAGGCAGTCATTTTTTTCATTTGCGTTACCCCTTCCATTCAAGGTGCGGGCTATTCATATAGACCATGATTGATCAGCGTTTTGTTTTCATTGATGATTCTTAATCCGGTGCAGCGGTCTCTTAAGGTGTGCGCGTGTCTGAAGGCATTCTTGACGGAATCCTGTCCGACACCGATTTCGTCAAAAAACGCAGGGCCTCCGGCTGATCTCAGCCAATTGGCCAATACTTCTCCTTCTGGGAGCGTTTCATAAGCCGATTGAATGGCTTGCCGCTGGCGCGGAGAAAATTCGTTCAGCCCGTCATCCTGGGCGAGCTTTCTGTATGTGTCAGTTAATAACACAGCGGCACAGCCCACCTTTGCCCCATGGAGAATCTGAGGCCGGTTTTTCTCCATTAATTCCATCTCAATCCAATGGGAAATATGATGCTCTCCCCCTGATGCCGGGCGGGAATGATCTAAAGCCAGCATGACAAGCCCCGACACAATTAAAGATTCCATTAAAACCTGTATGCCTGTTTCCGTTTTCATCGCAATGTCTTCTGTGTGTTCGATACAGGCATCAAGTGCCTCCTGAACGATCTTAGCCCCTGCTGGCGAATAAGGCTCGCCGGCAAGATGGCGGGATATCTCCCAATCAGCTAAAGACGTGATTTTACCGAGCATGTCGCCAAATCCAGCCGCCACCATTAACTGGGGTGCTGCTTTTAATAGATCCAGATCAGCGAACAGCGCGGACGGCGCCTTCGTTTGGATGGTTGTCTTCGTACCGTATAAAATAAGCGGTGCCCCGGCTGATGTAAATCCGTCTACAGATGGAGCAGTCGGATAAGAAATAAACGGCAAATCCCTCTGAAACGCTGAGAAGCGCACAATATCATGAATCGTGCCCGAACCGACTGCGATCATGACATCCGTTGTTTTTTTCATATGGATCAGTACATGAATGAGAGACCGTTCATCAGCCGTCACATCCCCGGCTTCATTTTCCGGAATGATTAGGCACTCGGCCTGGAATCCTTCTTGATTCAAACGGTCTTCCAAATCAATTCCTGCAATGCGATGTGTATTCGAGTCACAGACTAGGACGACCTGTTTGTGTTTTTTTCTTTTTACATACTCTAAAAGCGAATCAGCTGCTTGTTTTTCGAGAGCAATTTCTTCCATTTCGATAGGAAACGTCTTTTCTCCGGCTTGTTCAAAAGCACGCTGAACGTCAGCTGCGATACGATTCATAACAGAATCCCCTCCTCAGCTAATTTGGTTACATCCTTAATAGACTCCAGCACATAATCCGGTGTGTACACACGCTTTTCACCCGGTTTCGCAGAACCAGTAAGCACTAAGGCGCTTTTCATGCCATAAAGCTTCCCCATCGCAATGTCTGATTCAATGCTGTCTCCGATAATCATGCATTCATGTGCGGACAGCCCCATTGCTGTACATGCAGCCTCCGCCATCAGCCATGACGGCTTTCCGACAACAAACTCCGTTTTCGCTTGAGCGGAAGCCTCTATCGCCCCAATCATTCCGGCCACATCGATGGCATTGCCGTCTTCATTTGGAAAAGAGCGGTCTTTGTTCGTAGCAATGATACGAGCTCCGCCTGCGGCCGCTTGAAAGGCTTGATTTAAATCTTTGTACGTGAGCGTTTCATGAAGGGAGATCACGAGCCAATCCGCTTCCTTCGGTTCGTTCGCGTGCTGCACGCCGGCCAGCCTCAGCTCGTCAACCAAGCCTTGTTCTCCAAGCACCCACACCTTTGCAAAACGATAATGGTTTTTCAGAAAAGCTGCTGTGACACTTGAAGACAGAACAATATCGCTTACATCCGCCTCTATCCCCGCGCCGAGAAGTTTTTTTCTGCACATGGCACGGGAGATATTCCCCCGATTGCTCAAAAAGACGATTTTCTTCCCCATTTCTCGGAGTGTATTGATCGCTTCCCTTGCCCCTTCAATCAATTCATTTCCTCTGAATACAGTACCGTCCAAGTCAATCAGAATGCCGGCCGGTGACACAGCGGAATCATGACTGGCCATAATACGCATTTGCTCCGTGTTTTCGATAAAAATGCTTTTCATGAAGGACTGTATTAATTGGATTTACATCCTTGTTCAACATAATGGAGTGATAGGCCATTTCCGCAACCGTTTCTAATACAACGGCGTTATGAATGGCATTTAAGGCGTCCGTGCCCCAGCAGAACGGGCCGTGATTATTCACAAGCACACCCGGAACCTGTTCGTAGTTATGATGCTGAAAAGTTTCCGCTATGACTTTCCCTGTATTCAGTTCGTAGTCATGAATGATTTCTTCATCGTACATTTCTCTTGTACACGGAATCGCACTGTCAAAGTAATCAGCATGGGTCGTGCCTAAAGGCGGTATGTCTCTGCCCGATTGCGCCCAGCTTGTCGCCCATTGGGAATGGGTATGGACAATTCCCCCGATGTTCGGAAAGGCTTTGTACAAATAAACATGAGTAGGTGTATCTGATGAAGGCTTGAGCGAGCCTTCGACGACCTCTCCTTCAAGATTCAAAACAACCAAGTCATCAGCTGTCAGGTCGCTGTATTCGACTCCGCTTGGTTTGATGACAATTCTTTCTTTTTCACGGTCAATACCGCTGACATTTCCCCACGTAAAGGTTACCAGCTGATGCTCTTGAAGCTTCAGGTTGGCAGCCAGCACTTCTTTTTTTAATGTTTCAAGCATGCTCCATCACCCTTTATGAATTCTTTTTGACGGCAGATGAAAATTGAAAATTTTTAATTGTTTTCAGACGTTTCATGACATGGTTTTCTTTACCAAAATAGTGAACCAGCTCTTTATATTCAGCGTACAATTTTTCATACACCGCGGCGTTTTCGGCGTTCGGCGTATAAGATATATCTTTCAGTTTTCCCATGTGCGCCGCCGCCTCTTTGATGTCGTCGTATCCGCCGTTTTCTTTACCGGCGGCAAGCGCGCCGAAAATGGCAGATCCTAAGGCAGGGGCTTGCGGGGAACCAGAGATTTTAATGTCCATGTTTGTCACATCAGCATAAATCTGCATGACAAACGGGTTTTTCTCTGCAATTCCACCGGCTGCGTACAGCTCCTCAATCGGAACCCCGCTTTCTTTGAACGTTTCGATAATCATCCGGGTTCCGTAAGCTGTCGCTTCAACTAATGCTCTATAAATCTCTTCAGGCTTCGTCAGCAGCGTCATGCCAAGCAGCATCCCAGTTAAATCAGCATCAACAAGGGTTGAACGGTTTCCATTCCACCAATCTAAAGCAAGCAGGCCGCTTTCACCCGGCGCTTGAAGATTTGCCTTCTCACTCAGCAGCTCATGAACGCCAATGTTTTTTTCCTCTGCTTCCTCTCGATACGCTTGCGGGACACATGTTTTAACAAACCAGTCAAAATGATCGCCGACACAGGACTGCCCGGCTTCATATCCCGCGTAGCCCGGGAGAATTCCGTTGTCCACGACTCCGCACATACCCGGCACGATTTGTACCTCATCGCCCAGAAGAACATGGCACGTTGAAGTTCCCATAATCATCAGCATTTTTCCTGGCTCTGTGATGCCGACCGCTGGCACGGAAACATGAGCATCAACATTGGCAACCGCAACAGCCGTACCCGGAAGAAGGCCTGTAAGCTGTGCCATTTTTTCAGTCAGTCCGCCGGCTTTTTCCCCTACTGAATGAATAGAACCCGCTAATTTGTCATTTGTAATCGTTTTCATTAAAGGATTTAATTTGCCAAAGAAATCTTCTGACGGATATCCCGCTTTTTCACTCCAAATTGCTTTATACCCTGCAGTACAGTTGCTTCGCTTAAGCGAGCCGCACAGCTGGTACACGATCCAGTCTGCAGCCTCGATAATCCGGTCAGCCGCTTCATAAATGTGAGGCGCTTCTTCGGCAATCTGCATGACCTTCGGAATCATCCATTCTGATGAAATTTTTCCACCGTACCGCTGTAAAAAAGCTTCTCCTTCTTCTTCCGCGATTTGATTGAGCCGATCAGCATGCTTTTGGGCCGCATGATGCTTCCAGAGCTTCACATAGCTGTGCGGCTCCTCTTCATATTCCGGCAGCATGCATAACGGCTGCCCTGTACTGTCAACTGGCAGGATCGTACATGCCGTAAAATCAATACCGATCCCGATAATGTCTTTCGGTTCAACGTCCGTCTGTTCGAGTAAAGACGGAATGGTTGTTTCCAAGACTTCAAGGTAATCAGCCGGATCCTGCAGCGCCCAGTCCCGCGGCAGCTTATGACCCGTTTTTGGAAGCACGGTATCAATGACCGCATGCCTGTATTCTTTCACAGCAGACGCCAGTTCCTCCCCTGTTTCGACATGAACGAGCACCGCTCTTCCTGATAAAGTTCCAAAATCAACCCCTATTGTGTAAGCCAAGTGACATCCCCCTCTCTACTTTTGAAGCCGGTAAAGCGCCTCGTTCCATTTTAATTCGTGTTTCAGCTTGTGAATTGTCGTATCACGGGAAATGAGAACACTTTCGATGCCCGCCATTTCCGCCCAATCGAGCATTTGCTCCACTGTCAGTTCATAAGACAAGCAGGTGTGGTGTGCGCCGCCGGCTAAAATCCATGCCTCCGCCGCTGTTTTCAATGACGGCTCCGGCTTCCAGAGAACACGGGCCACCGGCAGATTCGGCATGTCTTTTTCAATTTCCTGTCCGTTGACTTCATTCAAAACAAGACGGAAACGCCCACCAATATCAACAAGGCTTGCTTGAATGGCTGAACCGCTGATGCCATTAAATACAAAACGTGCAGGGTCCTCTTTTCCGCCGATAGAAAGCGGATGAACCTCAATTTTCGGCTGATCCAAAGCGACAGTCGGACACACTTCAAGCATGTGCGAGCCCAGAATCATTTCATTTCCCGGTTCAAAATGATACGTATAATCTTCCATGAAGGACGTTCTTTTTCCTTGAGCCATGATTTTCATCATCCGTACAAGAGCCGCTGTCTTCCAATCTCCTTCACCTGCGAACCCGTAGCCTTTCTCCATCAAGCGCTGAACGGCAAGTCCCGGCAGCTGTTTCATTCCGTGCAGCACTTCAAACGATGTCGTAAAAGCTGAGTATCCGCCTTGTTCAAGAAAAGCGGTTAAGCCAAGTTCAATTTTCGCCTGTTCTTTAATCGACGCTACCTTTGCTTCGTCGCGTTTTGTTTCCTCGCTGATGGCATAAAGCCTGTCATACTCCGCATAAAGCGTGTCAACCTCGTCGTCCGTAATTCGGTTCATCACTTCAACAAGGTCTCCGATGCCATATCCGTCAACTTGCCAGCCAAATTGAATATGCGCCCCTACCTTGTCTCCGTCTGTTACCGCGACGTGACGCATGTTATCTCCGAATCTGGCTACCTTAATGTGTCTGCTTTCATTTAATGCAGCCGCCGTATCCATCCACTGGGATATTTCTTTCTTCACTTCTTCATCATCCCAATAGCCGGCAACGATTTTTCGGCTCAGCCCCATTCTCGAGTTGATGTAACCATACTCACGATCGCCGTGTGCGGATTGGTTGCTGTTCATAAAATCCATGTCAATCGTACCCCACGGAATATCGCGATTATATTGAGTATGCAGATGCATAAGCGGTTTTTGATAAGAAGAAAGGCCTTCTATCCACATTTTTGCGGGAGAAAATGTGTGCATCCAGGTAATGATGCCGGCGCATGTCTCACTGTACTCCGCTTCTCTTAAGAGCTGTCTGATGGTTTCGGATGAAGTGACGACGGGCTTATGCGTAATTTTATATCTGGAAGAAACCCCGCTGAGCCCCTCACAAATGCTTTTCGCATGCTGATCCACCAGTTCCAGCGTCTCTTCCCCGTATAGGTGCTGGCTTCCTGTTACAAACCAGAATTCATAATCCTTTGTCTGAAGCATGTAAACTGCCCCTTTCCCTATAAAATAAAACGCTTTCAAACATAACAAAAGATACGTACTAATGACAATAAATTAATTGATATCTATTAATTTGTACGAACAACTTTATTATAGTAATTGACTATTAGACTGTCAATCTTTTCTTTTAAAAAAAGCCGGGGACAGATCTCCCGGCTTTTTCGTTTAATAGGACGGCCAGCCCGAACTCCAATTCAAATCATTGATGAGAAGCTTCGGAGTGCCGTTGTCATTGGCGTCATAGGCATGACGAACAAGAATGTTTCCGTTTACAATATCCTGACCGCCAGGGCCTTTCCATTGGTCGTTGCCGGAATCCAAAATGGTGCCCCCGCCATCAAGCATGCTTTTCCCGCTTTTATCAAGATAAGGCCCTGTAATGCTTTTAGATCTTCCATAAGCAATTTTGTACGTACTGTTTACCCCGTTACAACATTTATCAAATGAAACCATTAAATAGTAATAGCCATTTTGATACGTAAGAGTAGGAGCTTCCAGCGCCCCGTTATTATTCGGCCTGGCTGCAATCGAATAGAGCGAGCCTGTAGGCTTCATCGTACTTTTATCAAGCTTTGTCAGCTTAATTCCGCTCCAAAACGAGCCGAATGCAAGCCACGGGTTGCCATCCTTGTCAAATGTCAACTCCGGATCAATCGCGTTATAATTATTGGAGCTTGTCGAACGGATGACCAAGCCTTCGTCTTTCCAGTTCCCCGAACTGATGCTCGTTGAGGATGCCAGTCCGATGGCAGATGTATTGTTTCCAAAAGAGGAAACTGAATAATACAGCCAGTACTTTCCGTTATAGTATTGGATATCCGGCGCCCACTGGTTTTTCTCGTAATTCGGCACATAATTGGACCACCACGATAGCGGTGTGCTGAAAATAGATTTTTGGACGGTCCAGTTTTTAGCATCCGAAGACTTCAAAACCCGCAGTCCCCGTTCTTCATTAAGCCCTGTTCCTAACGCATACCATGAGCTCCCCTCTTTGATCATAGTCGGGTCGTGAAGCAGCTCGTTAGATGCACCCCAAAATGCGGCCTCTGCGGGAGCAGCAGAAGTGAATATCAAACCTGCAGCCAGAGCGGCACTAGATAAGTGAAAGAAACGTTTCCATGTTTTTTTATTTTTCAACATTTTCCAACCTCCTTTAAATTAGAAAGCGCTTACAAATAATATTGTTTGATCCTCCCTTCCTTACAAATGAGCTGCGTATCGTATATCATCTAGTTCAGGAAATTTTCGGTATCTTCTTTATTGTAGTCACTCTGCCACAATTTGTACAGACAAAAAAACAGAACCCGCCTCAACAGGCGGATTCCTCCGTATCTTTATTGGTACGTAATCTCATCAACCGTTTGCCGGTCTAACTTCTTAATGACTTCTGTAATTAATTTTACAGCGTTTTCATAATCGTCACGGTGCAGCATGGCCGCGTGAGTATGAATGTAGCGGGTTGCAATGGTAATGGAGAGCGCAGGAACGCCATTTGCCGTCAAATGGATAGCTCCCGAATCTGTTCCGCCGCCGGCAATGGCATCAAACTGGTACGGAATGCCTGCTTCCTCTGCGGTGGAGACAACTACATCGCGCAAGCCTTTGTGAGAGACCATGGATGCATCGTAAACGATAATCTGCGGGCCTTTGCCCATTTTGCTTTGCGCTTCCTTCTCGGAAATGCCAGGCGTGTCTCCTGCTATTCCTACATCAACACCAAACGCAAGATCAGGCTGAATGGTATGCGCAGCCGTTTTCGCTCCCCTCAGGCCAACTTCCTCCTGCACGGTTCCGACGCCATACACAATGTTTGGATGATCTGTATTTTGTAAGTTTCTTAACACATCAATTGCAATCGCACAGCCGATACGGTTGTCCCAGGCCTTCGCCAGTAAGAATTTTTCATTGTTCATGACCGTAAATTCAAAATGAGGTACGATCATATCTCCCGGGATTACACCCCATTCCAAGGCTTCTTCTCGGCTTGAAGCTCCAATATCAATAAACATGTCTTTTATTTCCACTGATTTTTTTCTCGCTTCAGGAGATAAAATATGCGGCGGCTTGGAGCCGATTACCCCTGTAATTTCGCCTTTTTTTGTCACGATGGTGACACGCTGGGCCAGCATAACCTGAGCCCACCAGCCGCCAACGGTTTGAAAACGGATAAAGCCTTTATCGGTGATTTGTGTCACCATAAAGCCGACTTCGTCCAAATGCCCGGCGATCATAATTTTCGGGCCGTTTTGCGCACCTGTTTTTTTGGCAATTAAACTGCCCAGCCGATCTGTTGTCACCTCATCAGCAAATGGTTCTATGTATGATTTCATCACTTGCCTTACTTCTCTCTCATTGCCCGGTATGCCTTTTGCATCTGTTAAATCTTTCAGCATGGTCAATGTTTCATCTAATTTTGCCATGTTTCAAAACCTCCTTCATCAGTCCTGCCTTCTTATTATACAAAACCTGGCGCTAACCATACGACTATTTCACTTGAAAATCGGGTATATGTTTTTAGAACTTTCTTTTTAAAAAAGTGAAACCTTTTTCTATGCTCTTCGTATTACATCAGATCATCACAATAAGGGAGGTGCCTTCACACAATGTTTGTCATGGTTTTAAGGATTATATTGCTTGCACTTTTTGCTTATTGTATTTATGCTGCAGTCAAATATGTCGCGAATCCAAAGAGAAGGCTTAAGCTGGCCCAATCAAAAGAACATTTTTATATTATTGATGAACAGAACAATACCCGAAAGAACTTTCAGCTGACGTATAAAGGCGTGCTTTTTGAAGGAGAAAAGCATATTCCTTCCAAGGATCATCCGCTGTTTATCCACACCATCTTTGTCTGGACAGAATCTCCTGAGAAGCTGAAACATTTCTCTGCAAAAGATTTTGAGAACATTGAAGAAAAAGTGCTGGAACGCTATCCGAATTGTAAAATTGACTGGGACCAGCCCATTAAACTCGCAAAAAAAGCAGAAGAGCGCTAAAACGCTTTTCTGCTTTTTATAAATCAAACGGGCTGTAATAAATGCCGATCAAGATCGCTTCAATTACCAGAAGAAGCGGCACTCCGTACTTAAAAGACGTGTGTTTCGTTTTATGTCTGAAGGTTTGCATGCCAAGCCAGACACCGAGCGCTCCAAACACGATCGCTATCAGCCACAGCCGTTCTTCAGAAATTCTCCATTTGTGCTGCTGCGCTTTTCGTTTGTCAACGCCCATCACCCAAAAACCGCATAGATTAATCAGCACCAAATAGACAGCAATAACCATGTTGCCTCATCCTTTATATAAAAAAGCCGCTCTGCTGGAGAGCGGCTCTATATGATTACTTGTTTAATTGAGCTTTAGCAGCATCAGCAAGCTGATTGAATGCAGTAAGATCGTTTACAGCAAGATCAGCAAGCATTTTACGGTTTACTTCGATACCAGAAAGCTTAAGACCGTGCATTAAACGGCTGTAAGAAAGACCGTTCATACGAGCAGCTGCGTTGATACGAGTGATCCAAAGCTTACGGAAATCACGTTTTTTCTGACGACGGTCACGGAAAGCATAGTTTCCAGATTTCATGACCTGCTGGTTAGCTACTTTGTATAATGTATGTTTTGAACCGAAATAACCTTTTGCTAATTTAAGAACCTTTTTACGACGCTTACGTGTAACAGTTCCGCCTTTTACTCTTGGCATTAAATTTCCCTCCTAATTGTTCCTTGTCCGATTACTTGATGTTAGCAAGCATTTGTTTGATACGTTTGAAGTCTCCTGCGCTTACAACAGCACTCTTGCGAAGCTTACGCTTTTGCTTTTGAGATTTGTTGGCGAATAAGTGACTTGTGTATGCATGAGAACGTTTTAACTTCCCAGAACCTGTCTTTTTAAAACGTTTAGCAGATCCGCGGTGAGTTTTCATTTTTGGCATGGGATTTCCTCCTTATTGCTTTTCGTTTTTCGGCGCGAGCATTAAGAACATGCTGCGGCCGTCCATTTTTGGTTTTGTTTCGACAGTCGCAACCTCAGCACATGCTTCAGAAAAACGGTCTAACACACGCTGACCGATTTCTTTATGAGTGATTGCGCGTCCTTTAAAGCGGATAGAAGCTTTCACTTTATCGCCTTTTTCAAGGAATTTAATCGCATTGCGCAATTTCGTGTTAAAGTCATGCTCATCGATTGTCGGACTTAACCGAACTTCTTTTAAGTTAATGATTTTTTGATTCTTGCGTGCTTCTTTTTCCTTTTTCTGTTGCTCAAATCGGAACTTACCGTAGTCCATGATTCGGCAGACAGGCGGTTTTGCATTCGCTGCAACTAACACAAGGTCAAGATTTGCGCGGCCGGCGATTTCAAGTGCTTCCTGACGGGACTTGATTCCAAGCTGGTCGCCATTTTGTCCGATTAAACGGACCTCACGTGCACGGATACCCTCATTAACCAATTGATCTTTGCTAATAATGAGCCACCTCCATAGTTTCTTCGAATTGATTCACAACTCATTTTGACTGCATTCTGCAGGCAAACAAAAAGTGTGGGCATTATAAAACACCCACACTACGAACATCTGTATCAATAAAAATGTACGGTCAACCTGCCAACTACATGCATGTGTCAATCAGGTGAGAAGCGGGTGCTTCTGCTTGTGATTTATATTCAATTCAATAACTATTCTACACAATACCGGATCTTTAGTCAAGGACGACTTATCCGGAACAACTTTTACATTGTAACACGGGTTTACTAGGAGCGCAAGAGAGAAAAAGAAAATCTTTCATCCTCATCCTGGATGCACGCTTAGCCACGCATCAAGTGTTCTGTTGAATAACATCGGTTTCAGCCTTCGGTGCTCCATGACCGATCCCCGGAAATGCCGAAAATAGCTGATTTGCTGTTCCCACAACCAGCCGCTGACACCTCCGACATGAATAAAGACCACGAGCCAAGGATGGTGTACATCTGATTCTGTTATATAAAGAACCAATAGTCTCCCCCATCCTTATCCTTATTTCGCAGTTTACCATAAAACCACCGACAGGAAAAAATGTAAAACAAAGTTAATCATAACCGATATATGAAGCAGAAGGGAGTCTGACACATGAACAAACTGATACAACTTGCTTTATTTTTCACATTGATAGTAACCGGTTGCTCGAATAGCAGCAGCACATCTTCCGAACCAAAAGCTGAAACTGTTCAGACAGCCGTAGCATTTAACCAAAAGGAATTGGAGAAAGAGCTAAAAAAACTAAAACCCGTTTCATTGGAAATGAAGTTTGAAAGTCCGCTCGCTGCTGAATTAGGAAAGCTGAAAGCAAAAGAAGAAGCAGAGAAACAAAGACAAATCGAGGCCGCGAAAAAACGTGAAAAAGAGCGAGAGGCGAAACAGCAGGAGGAAGAAGCTGAAAGACAGCGATTGGCAGAGCGGCAGGCGACAGCAGAGAGGCAGCGATTAGCGGAAGCTAAAAGACAAGCTGAGCTTGAAAGACAGCGACAGGCAGCAGTCCAAAAAGAGCAGGAAGCGAATGCTGAGAAAAAGCGGCAATCGCAGACACAACGGCAGCAGACCGAGGTACCCTCATCTAATAGCCAAAATGCACCATCTTCCTCGAAACAGACAGATGATACCATTCAACAGCCGGCTTCAGAGCTTCCTGATGACGATGGCTATGGTTATGAAGAACGAAAAAAGTGGCATGACGATCAAGTGGAATGGGGCATTAAACAAGGATATATCGATCCCGAAGACGCACCATAGAATAGAAAAAGCCAAGGCTTTCAGCCTTGGCTTATCCTCCGATCAGCTGCACGAACACAGGGATGACCAGAACCGTTACCACTCCTACTACGACAACCGCAATACTTGCCATCGCAGCTTCGACTTCTCCCATCTCGATCCCGACGGCTACACCGAGTGCATGTCCGGACGTTCCAAGAGCCAATCCTTTAGAAATAGGATTCTTTACTTTAAACACCTTCAAGAACAATGCTCCGAGCGCGTAAACAATAACAGCGTTAAAGATGACCGCAAAGGCAGTGATGTCGCTGATGCCTCCAATATCTTTTGATAGAGGAAGCGCAATTGCCGTTGTAGCCGCCTGCGGAAGCATGCTTTTCATCACTGCCGCATCGAGGTGAATGCCTTTTGCGAGCAAATAAACAATCGTGACAGAGCAGATAGAGCCGACAATAATGGAGGACATGATTTGCCACCAGTATTTTTTCAGCTTATCTCTTTGTTTGTACAGAGGAATTGCAAAAGCGATCGTCGCCGGTTCAAGGAAAAACTTAATGATTTCTCCCCCGTTATTATAGTCCGCATAGGAAAAACCGCCGATTTTTAGAAATGCGATCCCTAGCACCATGGCAACAAACAAAGGAGTGAAAAGGAAGAAGCCTTTCGTTTTCTTAAATAAAAAGGTGCCGATGCCGAATGCAGCAAGTGATACGACAATTCCGAAATAAGGACTCATTGTGCTTTCCATCTGATGAACCTCCTGTTTCCTTAATGGTGGACGAGTTCTTTATTGTTCTGCGGGCTTTGCACTGTTTTTGTTTTCATGTCAGCTGTAGATTTGCGTTTTCCGCTCAGCGAAAGAATCAGCTGAGAAAACAATCCTGTAGCCCCTAGCAAAATGATTGTTGCAAGCAGAATGACAAGAACAATTTGCAGACCGTATTGCTGCATCACACCTAGCGAATTCATAACAGATATACCTGACGGGACAAATAAAAACCCGATCAGAGAGGTTAAAGACGTTCCGAGCGTTTCTACTTGTTCCAATTTAATGACTTTCAAACATAATAGAAGAAATAATAAGACCAACCCTACAACCGATGCCGGGATAGGTATTGGGACAATAGCTGCAATCATATTCGAAACCAGCATAATGACGGCAAAAATAAATGCTTGTGTTAAAAACCCGTACACTTTTTTAGCACTCATTTTCTTCACCTCTTTCTCTTTGATACCCTCATTATAAATAAGAATCCCCTATTATGAAGCGCTTACAAGATAACATGCCGAATAGCGGGACTGAGTTGCAGAATCAAATGGCTGAAATGCAAAAAGCCGCCCATCAAATATGAAGCAGCTTTTTCAATTCCTTCGCATATGTCCGGCTGACCGGTATTTTTGATCCGTCTTTCATGATCAGATTGTACGTTGAATTAAACCACGGCTGAATCTCTTTAATATATTCGGTATTGACGACAAAGCTTCGGTGGACGCGGATAAAGTCAGCATCAGGCAGCTTTTTCTCAATCACAACGAGCGTATCGCTGACCGAATAAGATGTATCGAAGGTTTTTACATTGACATGACCATCTTCCGTTCCGGCATAGATAATGTCATTCGTATCTACGATTACAATTGATTCTCCGACAGATAGCGCGAGTTTATGCTGGCTGGCATGGCTGTTCTGTTCTATTTCAACGATATCCCGATTTACTTTTTTATATTTTTTCAGCGTTTGCTGAATTCTTTCCTCATCGAAAGGCTTAGTTAAATAATCAAGAGCGTCCACCTCAAACGCTTTGAGCGCATATTGGTCATACGCTGTCGCAAATACAACAGCAGGAGGATGCTTCATTTTCTTCAATCGCTTTGCGATATCAAAACCGTTTTCTCCGGATAAATCAACGTCTAAAAACAGCAAATCAGGTTTTTGATCCATCATTTGGTCAAAAGCAGATTCGATATTTTCCGCTTCATTGATTTCTATTTCCTCATTGGTCCGCTTGAGCAAGTAAGCCAGTTCATCCCTTGCCAGTATCTCATCATCAACTATTAACACCCTTAGCATGTTCTTCTCCCTCTTTCATCTGTTGCATTGGCATTTGAAAGGAAACCTCTGTCCCTTTCTGAACCTCACTCCTGATATTCAGTGCGGCCTGCTGTCCGAATAAACCGACCAGCCGCTGATTCAGGTTATGAAGCGCTGTACCGGTTCCCTCCTTAGAAGGAAACGGTTTCTTTCCCAGCTCCGGCAGGATGTCCGGCGGAATTCCTCGTCCGTTATCCGTCACCTTCATATAGACGAATGTATCATCAGATAAGACACAGACCGTAACTTTGCATATGTCTTGTTTGTTCGGAAACGCATGCCGAAGCGCGTTTTCCACAAGCACCTGTAAAACAAATGGAGGGATTTCAATCTGCTCCAGCCTGCTGTCGATATTCAGCTCAATCTTATATTTCCCGGGAAAACGCGCCTGTTCTAATGACAAATAGGCGTGAAGGTGATTCAGCTCCTTTGAGAGCGGAATCAGCAGCTGTCTCGCTCCTTGAAGGTTTGAACGAAAATAAACACTGAGCTGCAATAAGAGTCTACGGGTTTTTTCAACATCCGTGCGGCATAACGCAGAAATCGTATTGATCGCATTAAATAAAAAATGCGGATTCACCTGTGCTTGAAGCGCTTTGATTTCAGCATCCTTGAGAAGCTTGCTTTGCAGCTCTGCTTCCCCAAGCTCAAGCTGTGTCGAAAACAGCATGGCCAGCCCCTCAGCAAGCTCCTCCTCTACCTGGCTCAGGCCTGCCGGGTTTTTAAAATACATTTTTAAGGTGCCGATTGTATTGCCGTTTGATGTCAGCGGCAGGACAATCGCCGCGTGCAAAGGACATTCAGAATGCGTGCATTCAATCTCTTCCTGGGAAATCGCCTTCATGATTTGCCCTGTTTTAATCACCTTTTTGGACAAGCCGGTGATCAAGCTTTTTGATGGGATGTGATGATCCATTCCCGCGCCGACATGCGCAAGGATCTTCTCATTGTCAGTGAGGGACACCGCATCTGTTCCGGTCAGCTTATGAATAATAGCCGCCACACTTTTACAGGAGTTTTCATTTAGACCTTGGCGAAAAAATGGAAGCGTCTGGTCAGCAATTGTCAGCACTCTGTGCGTTTCAAGCGCCCTTGCCTGCTCTTCTTTGCGAATGATCGCTTGAATAATCGACAGGAAAATAAAGCTGCCTGTTCCGTTGATGAGTATCATCGGAATCCCGATCATGCTGACAAGCGCCCAAGCGTCACTGAATGGCTTCGCCATCAGCAAAATAATCACCATCTGCAGTGACTCCATGCTGATTCCCACAAGAGCGGCGATACGCGGTGTCGGCATTCGGTACCGCTTCATAAAATACCTGCCGATCAAGCCTGCAAGAACACCTGCTAAAACGGATGATACCGCACAGCTTAAGGCTGTACTGCCGCCGAGCGAAAAACGGTGCAGGCCTGCCAGTATACCGATCCCCGCCCCTACAAACGGACCTCCAAGAAGGCCTCCGATTTCCACGCCCAAAATACGGGTATTCGCGATAGAGCCCGACGGATCTATCGCAAACACCCAGTCATTGTTTACAATCATATTTTTTTGAATTTCGATGCCTGTATAATTGCTGATGATGCTGAAGAGAGAAAAAATAGAGATTAAAACCGCTTTTCCTTTATAGCCGTCCTGATTTTGAAGAGCTTGTCTAAAAAGCTTCGTATGGGCGAGAATGAAACCCAATATAACGATAATCCCTACCCTCTCAAGCATCATAATCATTAAATGAATCATGCATGTCACCTGTTCTTTCCGTTTTCATTCTAGCATGTTTTCGTTTCGCGGCTGACTGTTTTTTTAAAATCGTCTGAAAACATATTTCACAAGGCTTTTATCTATTGTAAAATAAAACATGAGCCTTTTGGCAGAAAGATTTGAATCTGAAGCAGAGGAGAAGATCATGAAAGCCGTATTTTTTGATTTAGACGATACACTACTTTGGGACGAAAAAAGCGTCAGAACAACATTTGCAGAAACTTGTTTACAGGCAGAGAAAAAGTATGGCCTTAACCCGCAAGCATTCGAAGCAGCTGTTCGCGAAGCGGCGAGAGAATTGTACATGTCTTATGAGACGTATCCATATACAGTGATGATCGGCATTAACCCGTTTGAAGGACTGTGGTCCAATTTCTCAGAGCCGATCAGTGAAGGCTTTCAGAAGCTGAACAAGATTGTGCCGGAGTACAGAAGAAACGCATGGACAAACGGACTGAAAGCGCTTGGCATCGATGATCCGGCATACGGCGAATATTTAGGAGAGTTTTTTGCGGCAGAGCGCAGAAAACGCCCGTTTGTATATGATGAAACATTTGCTGTACTCGAGCAATTAAAAGGCAAATATGAATTGCTGCTTTTGACAAACGGCGATCCGAGTCTGCAAAAGGAGAAGCTCGCCGGCGTGCCTGAACTCGCCCCTTATTTCAATGAAATCGTCATCTCGGGCGCTTTCGGAAAAGGGAAACCGGATGTTTCTATTTTTGAACACTGCCTTAAGCTGATGAATATTGAAAAAGACGATGCGATCATGGTCGGCGATAATTTGAATACTGATATTTTAGGCGCTTCAAGAGCTGGAATCAAAACCGTTTGGATTAATCGGACAGATAAGAAAAACGAAACCGATGTGACGCCTGATTACATCATCAGCAGCCTTCATGATTTGTTTCCTATATTAGAGAAATAAAAAAAGCATGATCTCTTCAATGAGATCATGCTTTTTTATGTTATTTTTTCGCTTCAGCTACTGCCTTTTTCACAAAATCATCAAGCGAAATGGTTTCAGAGTTCTGCTCTCCGTACTTACGGACGTTTACCGCTCCGTTTTCTGCTTCTTGGTCACCGACCACAAGCATGTACGGAATTTTTTGCATTTGCGCTTCACGAATTTTGTAGCCGATTTTTTCATCACGGCTGTCGACTTCTACACGCAGGCCTTCACGCTGCAGGCGTTCCTGCACTTTTTTCGCGTAGTCTAAATGCACAGACGGAGACACTGGGATGACTTGGAACTGAACCGGTGCAAGCCATGTTGGCAGTGCGCCTTTGTGTTCTTCGATTAAGAAGGCAACAAAGCGTTCCATTGTTGATACGACACCTCTGTGAATAACAACCGGACGGTGCTGCTTGCCGTCTTCACCGATATAGGTCAGATCGAAACGTTCAGGCAATAAGAAGTCAAGCTGAACCGTAGACAATGTTTCTTCTTTGCCGATCGCTGTTTTCACCTGAACATCAAGTTTAGGGCCGTAGAATGCCGCTTCACCTTCTGCTTCGTAATAGTCATGGCCGATTTCGTCCATTGCCTCTTTCAGCATGGATTGCGCTTTGTTCCACATTTCATCGTCATCAAAATATTTCTCTGTGTCTTCCGGGTCACGGTAAGACAGACGGAATGTGTAATCACTTAAACCGAAATCTTCATATACATCCTGTATTAAACGGACTGTACGGATAAACTCATCCTTAATTTGATCCGGGCGCACAAAGATGTGTGCATCATTTAACGTCATGCCGCGTACGCGTTGAAGCCCTGACAGCGCACCTGACATTTCATAGCGGTGCATCGTTCCCAGCTCCGCAATACGGATTGGAAGCTCGCGGTAACTGTGAATGTCTTGTTTGTAAATCATCATATGGTGCGGGCAGTTCATCGGACGCAATACAAGTGTTTCATTGTCCATTTCCATCGGAGGGAACATGCCTTCTTGATAATGATCCCAGTGTCCTGATGTTTCATACAGCTCTTTGCTTCCAAGCACAGGTGTGTATACATGCTCATAACCGAGGCTGATTTCTTTATCGACAATGTAGCGCTCGATGACGCGGCGGATAGTCGCGCCTTTTGGCAGCCAAAGCGGCAGACCTTGTCCGACTTTTTGAGAATTCGCAAACAGCTTTAATTCTTTACCAAGCTTTCTGTGGTCACGCTCTTTCGCTTCTTCAAGCATGCGAAGATGCTCTTCAAGATCAGCTTTTTTGAAGAAAGCCGTGCCGTATACGCGCTGAAGCATTTGGTTATTGCTGTCACCGCGCCAATATGCGCCTGCAAGACTTAACAGCTTAAACTCTTTGATTTTCCCTGTTGAAGGAACGTGCACGCCGCGGCACAGGTCAAAGAATTCGCCTTGCTCGTAGATCGAAACGGTTTCTCCTTCAGGAATTGCATCCAATAGTTCAAGCTTCAGGTCGTCGCCGATTTCTGCAAAACGGGCTTTCGCTTCTTCACGGCTGACTTCTTTTCGAACGATCGGAAGGTTCGCATTGACGATTTTTTTCATTTCCTTCTCGATTTTCGGCAGATCCTCCGGTGTAATCGCTTCTTCCATTTCTACATCGTAGTAAAAACCGTTTTCGATGACTGGACCGACACCGAATTTGACATCTTTATAAATGCGTTTAATCGCTTGAGCCAGCAAGTGAGCCGTACTGTGTCGCATAATTTGAAGACCTTCTTCTGAGCCTTCTGTAATGATTTCCACTGTACCGTCCTCATTAATCGGTGTTCTCAAATCGATCTCTTTTCCGTTCAGTTTTCCGGCTAATGATTTTTTCTTTAATCCCGGACTGATGGATGCCGCGATATCTTCTGTTGTTGTTCCTTTCGCAAACTCCTTGACTGCTCCATCAGGAAATGTGATTTTTACCATATCTGACATCTATGTCACTCCTTTTTTTGCATATAAAAACCCCGCCCCCTATGAAAGGGACGAGGTTGAATAAACGGAATCGTGGTTCCACCCTTTTTTCCGCAAAAACCAATACTCCGGCATCTGCGGCTCTAAGCTCTGTAACGGGAGTTCCCGTCAGCCATTACTGCTCCTTATTAAAGGGGTTCACAGCTGAAGTTCAAAGGCGGTAAAGTGAATGGTCCTTAGCTGGGAAGCTTGCAGCCGGGGCTTCCCTCTCTTTGAGCCGGTATCATTCCTTCGTGTCCTTATCAATACGTGTGTCTTTCTTAATCTCCTATGTATTATAAATTGTTCAATCCAAAAAATCAACACGATCGTATTTCCTTTTTTCAAACCGACAGCCTTATATATACAGGCTGCCGGCCCTTATGCTTCCGAGTGCTTCACGGGTATTTCTGCGTCTGAAAAAGCGTGCAGCGGAAGCATTTCCATTCTCTCTTGAAATACGTTTTGAATGGTCCTTGCCATCATGTGCTCGGGCTGGTCGGTGTAAAGCACCACTTCATCAGGCGCAATGGAAATCAGCGGCGCGAGCAAATGAGAATCAATGTACATAGGATGATCGCGGACAAATCGCCTGTCTATGTATTTCATTTTTTCCCGTTCCGGCACATAGCGCAGTTCCCATAATGTAAATGAACCATCATGGACAATATGCACCTTTTTGATTCGCGGCTGTTTTGCTGTTACATAGTCTCTGAGTGTTTGAATAAAGTTTTGATATTCCTGTTCCATCTTATATTCGTCTATCGCCGCTTCCGTAATGTCTCTAAGCTGCTTGTAGTATTGTCCGAGTCGGAAGGTCTGAAAGGAACGAATGGAAAATAAGCCTTCCTCTAAACAAATCGTTTGGAGTTCATCCAAAATTGATTGTTTCCGCGAAAGCTTTAGCGGCTCAAACGGAAGATCGTCCGCTTCTCCTTCAATAATACTGTGTGCGAGCTGAAGGATTTGCTGCTGTTCATCTTGGTCCGCGAAGCAGTATGTTCCCTCAATCAATGACAGCATATGCTCGTCTTCTTTGCATTCTAAAAAAAACTTGACCAGAATCGGCTCCATAAAACGCTGAATAGAGAAAGCCGGCTGAGCTTTTTCAATCCCGATTTTCCGTATGCCTTCACGGACAATGATATTGTTCCGATCGTCCGAATGCTGAATGAGATGTAAAAAAGCAGCTACATCATGGTCATCTTCAAAGATTATTTCAAGCATGTTTGTCCCCCCTTACGGCATCTGTTACAAGTATATGGGGGATGTTTTTAAAATAGACGTAAAGGTCATTGGCAAATCTTAATTTGATTCTTGGAACAAGTTTTGCATTTTCTTTCTGAAGATGAACGGCAGCGAGATAAACACGATATACAAAGCGAGCACCATAAAGAAAGCGGGCAGATTGCCAGCCAAAAAGCTCGCACCCAGCACATTAAGCGCAATAGTCCCAGGGATGATTCCCGCAGCCGTCGCCGCAAAATACGTCAGCGCTTTGACATTGGAAAGACCTGCCGCATAACTGACAAAATCAAAATTGATCGGCAGGATTCTTAAAAGAAAGATATAAAAAAATCCGTTATCCTCCATCTGCTTCTGAATGGCTTCCAGCTTTTCGTAATGGCCGTTCTTTTTCGCAGCAAACAAACCAGCCGCAAAAAACGAAACAGCTGAGGCGCACATCGAACCGAATAACGTGTAAAGCGTGCCGAGAAGCGGGCCAAACGCAAGTCCACCCGCTATAGAAATAACAGACACCGGAAATAAAACAAGAGGTCTGACGATGGATATCCCGATAAATATCAGCGGTGCAAAGACCCCGAATGACAATACCCATACCCTGATCTCTTTCGGCGATACATTCAAATACCTTTTATTTCCCCAAAAGATTAAACCTGCAACGGCCAGCACTGCCAGCCATTTAAGAGCGGTTTTTCGTTTCATACCCTCAGTTCCTTCCCCTTTGAACCGCAGCGATTACGGATGGCGGCGGTTTTCTCCGTCAAGGCGGATCGGAGCAGCCAAATATAATATCCGCTCCATTAATCTCGCCGCTTTTACTTCTTCCTTTTCTCCCCTTTGCGAATACGTAAAATGATGCTTCAGTTCGTCAGGTGAGAAGTTAGAAGAAAAGAACGTCGGCAGCTGCTGGGACATTCTGTGCTGAAGCACCGTTCCGATGACTTCATCCCTTACCCAGCTCGTCATTGATTCCGCCCCGATGTCATCAAGCATCAATACAGGTGTTGTTTTGACCATATTGAGCTTCTCTTCCAATGAATGGTCTTGAAGCGAATTCTTGAGCTCCCTCACAAATTCGGGTACATATACGATCATGGAGGAATACTCTTTTTCCGCCAGTTCATTGGCAATCGCAGCGAGCATAAACGTTTTTCCTACCCCGAATTTCCCGTATAAATACAGTCCTTTCCCTTTTCCCGTCTCATTATAGCTTTTCAGAAAATCCGTAACATGCTGGAACATCGCGAGCCTGCTCGGATCACTGATATCAACCTGCTGGAATGTCGCTCCGAGAAGGTCCTGCTGGATATACATGCTTTTCATAAGAGACTTTTGTTTTTTCTGCTGGTCGAGCTTCCGTTTGACCGGACATTCATAATACTCGATATCAATAGAACGGCCATTGACAACAAGCTTCGGATGGTAGCCCTCCAACAGATTGTTGCAATCTTCATCTTCTGAACAATAGGAGCAATTCTTGCTTTGTCCGATATATTCATAAAGCTTATTTAAGCTCTTTTCGATCATATTTTGATCAACCACTTCTTCGTTTTCCTTCAAAAATGCCTGAACATCTTGATCCTTCATGACTTTTTCCTTCATTTGTTCAAGACGTTTTTGGAAATCCGGCCTGCCGGTTACGCCCTGCAGGGAACGGCCGATTGGTTCCATCTATTACTTCACCCCGCGTCTCTGTCTTTAATAGGCAGAGTATTTTTTCAGTTTTTGCATCTCTTCCATCATCTTTTTCTTCTGTTCTTCCAAATCCTGCGGTTGCAGCTTCTGCTGTCCGGATTCTGAATCGGACGCTGTCTCCTTCTCTTTCATCCAGTCAGGGAGTTTCTCTTCACGAATCACTTTTGAGTTGCGTTTCGAAGGCTGATTTGCTTTCCCTTCAGCCCATTCCAGGTATTGGCGGTTTTCTTCTATCGCGAGCTTCATCGCTTCTCTGACCGTTTTTACCTTTTTGCGTGCCCAATGCGACGCGATTTTTTGGATATAGTTTTTCGACAGCTTCATGTCGGTTTTCAGCATGACGTAATAAATTAACACATTTGTAACACCTGGCTCGAGCTTCTGTTCAAACATAATTTCTTCTATGATTTTCAGATCAGCTTTGGACGGCTCTGTTCCGTCGGCAATGTCTTGCAGAAGCTTCTTAGGAGAAATCGCCTCAAGCAATGCGATCAGCTTCCCGTCCAGCGAATCCCCTTCCGCCGGTTTTTCGCCTTCACGCAGATGCACCGGCTGTGTTTTTTCTACTAAGTCAGGCAGCTGTCCGTTTCTTTCGATTTGATACCAGTCACTTGCCGCTTTTCTTAAAGCCTCCGTCGTAATGACGTCACGCTCATCAATCGCGCTCATCACGACATTTTGCATCTGCAAAGGATCTATGCCGTACAGATAAGAAAGCTTTTTGATTGTGTCCCGCACCTGCTGAGTCATCGCTTTTCTCGGAATCATCGTCTCAGAAAGTCCCGCTAAAAACAAATCAAAATCAAACACATCCTCCGTTATGGTGTAGGACGGTGCCTGTCCGACAGAAGTATACTCTGTGCCCTGCGCAAGTCTCACCGTTTCCTCCATATCAGATGTGAGCTTCCATTCACTCGGCTGCAGCGATTCAAACGCATGATTAAACGGCCGCGTAATATCCTTCGCATCTTCTGAAATGGCCGGGTGCGTAAAAAATTGTTTTAATTGCTGATACTTTGTTTTTCCGACTCTATTGTACAGAAAAACATTCAGCATTCCGTCTTCAAAAAAATCATTTGGCCTGAGCGGCGGAAGGAGTTCATATATAAAGAGGCGCTCCTGCCGCTCGGATTCCTTCATATATACTTTTAGCAATCCGATGCCTTCGAGCTTCCCCTGTTCCTGATGGATCGTTTTTAAATTAGACTGTGTCATCCCCATCAGCTGTCTATGTGTGGACTCTCCGCCCCACAGACGGTTTTGTTCAAGCTCTCCCCACAATGTCATATAAAGAGAGAATGCAACAGGGCCGATTAAGGGCTGATACAGTTGTGTGATAATTTGTCTGTCTATATCCTGCAGCATCGATCTGCTTTTGACCACATACGGATCTACAGGCAGTACATCTTTCCAATAGTCAGCCATACATTCTCAAACCTTCCGAATTTGTTTCTACCTTTCATTTTACACCGTTTCTCATATCTATCAAATGCCAATTTTGCACATGAGAAAAGAGCTAGAAGAATCCTCTTAGCTCTTTTAACGCTCTTTCTTTATTAAGTCTTTTAATTCGTCGATAAAGACATTTATATCTTTAAACTGCCGATAAACGGACGCGAACCGTACATACGCGACTTCATCAATCTTAGCCAGCCGGTCCATCACCATTTCTCCGACGAGCTCGCTTTTCACCTCAGAGCAGCCTTGATTGCGAAGTTCTTTTTCAATATCAAAGCACATGTCTTCAAGCGTTTTGAGTGAAACAGGTCTTTTTTCGCATGCTTTTATGAGGCCGCGCAGCATTTTTTCTCTGCTGAATTCCTCACGCACACCTTCTTTTTTCACGACAATGAGCGGGGTTTCCTCCACTTTCTCAAAGGTCGTAAACCGGTAATGGCAGGATTCACACTCGCGTCTTCGGCGAATCGATTTTCCGTCATCCACAGGCCGTGAATCGAGGACTCTCGTTCCGTTATGCTGGCATGAAGGACATTTCAATAAAATCAGCTCCCAACTATTTCGTTCCCTGCAATGTATTTTCGGCAGCCTCCGCCTTTTAAAAATAGATGTGAAAGCATCTGTCGGGAGAGCCGTTGTGTAAAGCTGTGTCTACAGCATCTGGTGGTTTGTGAAAATCTCTTTCTTATTTTACAAAAAAAACGAAAAAAGAAAAAGCTGGACCACCCTTGTTTCTTTATAAAAATAAAAGGAGCATAAGCTAAAAAGCGCATAATGGCTTTCTAGCTTCAGCTCCCTTTGTGTTCGTGTTTACTATAGTACTTTCGCTTGCGCCTGTTTAATTTGCACAGGCCCCATTCCTCTTGGTATTTCAATGTTTTCTCTTGTATCAGCATGTAATGCCTCTGCGATGTAGTCAGCAGCGACATTAGGATCTAAGTCTCCACAAGTATAAACATCAATGCTCGCATATCCGTGCTCAGGAAAACTGTGAATTGTTAAGTGTGATTCAGAAATAATCACAACTCCGCTTACGCCTTGCGGTGCAAATTTGTGAAATGCAACCTCGCGCACCTCAGCACCTGATTTTAGAGCAGCATTTACAAACGTTTTTTCAATAAAATCCATGTCATTCAGCTTATCAAAATCGCATCCCCATAGCTCGGAGATAACGTGACGCCCCATTGTTTCCATAGTCATGGACCCCCCTTAACAAGAATTAAAAAGTGAAATTCCAACAACTGGGTCGGCCATTTACCACGGGGGAAAGTTAGTCCGGAGAGGTCCTAACCCTTTAAGTAATTCCGAAACAGTCTCAAGCAAGAAGTTCACGAAAAATAGTATACTGTGTTTAAGTCTAATTTGCAAGGTGCGTTTTTTCAGAAATATGCTGTTAAGGGTTTTTTCTTCAAAATGCGTCCATGACCTTATTTTATACAGCAGACGGATGTTTCATTCGTGCCGCTACATGGCGGATCAGATCAACAACTCTGCATGAGTAGCCCCATTCGTTGTCATACCATGCGAGCACCTTTACTTTTCTGTCTTCCATTACCATTGTCGTAAGCCCGTCAATGACCGCTGAATGCGGATTTGTATTATAGTCAGTTGAAACGAGCGGTTCATCTGAATAATCAAGAACGCCGTACATCGAAGTTTTGGCAGCCCGTTTAAATGCCTCGTTTACCTCTTCTGCCGTTACATCAGTTTTCAGATCGACAACGAGATCAACCAGTGAGACGTTCGGAACGGGGACGCGCAAGGCAAGGCCGTGAAGCTTTCCTTTCAGATGCGGCAGCACGAGCGAAAGCGCCTTTGCCGCTCCTGTTGTCGTCGGAATGATCGATTCACCGCATGCCCGCGCCCGGCGCAAATCTTTATGCGGATTATCAATATTTTTCTGGTCATTCGTATATGCGTGAACTGTGGTCATCAGCCCGCTCTCAATGCCAAATTCTTCATCCAGCACTTTTACAACAGGCGCAAGGCAGTTTGTCGTGCATGACGCATTTGAAATAATGACATGGCGGTCGGCGTCGAATTGGTCCTCATTTACTCCCATCACAATGGTAACGTCTTCATTTTTTCCCGGAGCAGTCAGAATGACTTTTTTCGCGCCCGCTTCTATATGACCCATCGCTTTATCTTTTGAATTAAACTTCCCTGTCGCTTCGACGACAATGTCAATATCATATTCCCGCCAAGGCAGCTGTTTTGGATCACGGCTGTTTAATAAAAGCACTTTCTTTCCATTCACGATTAGGCAGTCTTCACCAGCCACAACCTCTTTGTCGTACCTGCCGTGATTTGTGTCATACTTTATTAAATGAGCCAGCGTTTCTGCGGAATAGCTGGCGTTAATGGCCACTACTTGAATTTGATCATCTAACATTGCTTTTCTAAAAACCATTCTCCCGATTCTTCCAAAGCCGTTGATCGCTACTTTTACCTTCATGTTGGACACCCCTTATCGATTATGTCATTCTAATTTGTTGTCATCTGTAATTAGTATAACACATTGAAATGGATTCGCCAGTACATATTGTTAAAAATCAACGATTACAACGCTAATTTATGATACATTATATGTTTTCTTGCACACAAATTAGGCGTAAGAACCAAAAAGCAGCCAGCGTTCCGCACTGACTGCTCTCATTTTTTATGACTCCTGTTTTAACTTATCATTGAGCACACTTTCTTCTAACACAGAAAATGTATCCCCGTACACTCTGTTAATATGACTCGCTCCCCAAGCACACAGCATGTCTAAAATCCCTTCTAAGCTGCGGCCGTATTCGCTGAGCTCGTATTCCACTTTGGGAGGAACCTGATTGTACACGATCCGGTTAATGACACCGTCCGCTTCCAGCTCACGCAGCTGCTGGGTCAGCATTTTTTGCGTGATGTTAGGCATAAGGCGCTTTAATTCACTCGTGCGTTTTTTTCCGTGCGTCAGGTGGCATAAGATAACGCATTTCCATTTCCCGCCGATTACTTCAAGAGTCGCTTCCACAGAAATATTATATTTTTTCTTCTCCATACAGTTCATTCTCCTTACAGGCACCAGAAAGTGACTATAGCACTTAAAAGTACGTACTTTTCTTTTTTGACGATATCTTTCATAATCACATTTGCCGGCTGATTTGAATCTGCTCTTTTTTATTTATATAGCTTACTCGGCAGAATTTCAATCATACAGCACATCACACAAAGGAGGAACATAATGACTTCAGCCAATAAAAGCAGCATACCTGCACTCCTGGCTTTAGCCGTTAGTGCATTCGCCATAGGAACAACCGAATTTATCAGCGTCGGCCTTTTGCCGCTCATTTCTGATGACCTGCACATTCCTGTCACAACAGCGGGATTGACCGTTTCCCTTTATGCGCTTGGCGTTACATTCGGTGCACCTATATTAACTTCATTGACCTCAAGCATGTCACGTAAGACGCTATTGCTTTGGATCATGTTGATTTTTATTGCCGGGAATACGATGGCCGCTACCGCTTCAAGCATCGGGATTTTATTAGCAGCACGTGTGATATCAGCTTTTTCGCACGGTGTGTTTATGTCGATCGGTTCGACGATCGCAGCGGATATCGTCCCTGAGGATAAAAGGGCTAGCGCGATTTCGATTATGTTTACAGGTCTCACTGTGGCAACTGTAACCGGAGTTCCTTTCGGTACGTTTATCGGCCAGCAGCTCGGCTGGCGTTTTGCCTTTATGGTCATTATCGCAGTCGGAATCATTGCTTTCATTACAAATGGCATTCTTGTCCCGTCCAAATTGCGAAAAGGGACGAAAACAACGATGCGGGATCAATTGAAGCTTGTGACAAACGGCCGGTTATTGCTGTTATTTGTCATTACAGCACTTGGATACGGAGGAACATTTGTTGTATTCACGTACCTGTCTCCCCTGCTTCAGGAAGTAACAGGCTTCAAGGCCGGAACTGTAGCAGTGATCCTGCTCGGATACGGAATTGCCATTGCAATCGGCAATATGATTGGCGGAAAGCTGTCAAACCGAAATCCGATTGCCGCTTTATTCTATATGTTTATCGTACAGGCAATCGTTCTATTCACGCTGACAATTACAGCTCCATATCAAACAGCAGGCCTTATCACCATTCTCTGTATGGGATTGCTGGCCTTTATGAATGTGCCCGGCCTTCAGGTGTATGTCGTCATGCTGGCTGAGCGTTTTGTCCCGAGTGCAGTTGATGTCGCATCCGCGATGAATATCGCTGCCTTTAATGCAGGGATTGCGCTTGGATCATATCTTGGAGGTGTGATCACCGATTCAATCGGACTGATTCATACCGCTTGGATAGGCGGATTAATGGTAGTCGGTGCAGTTATCTTAACAGGCTGGAGCCGCTTGATGGAAAAACGGGATCAACAGGAAGCCTGACCATTTTAAAGGAGGAAATCAATATGACAACACATTTACAAGCAGCAGCAACACTTCATAACGGGGTAAAAATGCCATGGTTCGGTCTCGGCGTATTCCAAGTGGAAGAAGGATCTGAACTGGTAAACGCAGTTAGAACCGCGATTGTTCACGGATACCGCAGTATTGATACTGCCGCTATCTACGGAAATGAAGCTGGAGTCGGAGAAGGGCTTCGGCAAGGCATTGAAGAAGCAGGCATCTCAAGAGAGGATCTATTTATTACATCGAAAGTGTGGAATGCAGATTTAGGCTACGAGGAAACACTTGCCGCATTTGAAACAAGCGTGTCAAAACTCGGTTTGGATTATTTAGATCTATATCTTATCCACTGGCCTGTAGAAGGAAAATATAAAGAAGCCTGGAGAGCGCTTGAAACGCTGTATAAAGAAGGCCGTGTCAAAGCGATCGGCGTGAGCAACTTCCAAACCCATCATCTTGAAGACCTGATGACGGCTGCTGAATTGAAGCCTATGATCAACCAAGTGGAATTACACCCGCGCCTTACACAAAAAGAGTTGATGGCATACTGCCAAAAACAAGGCATCCAGATGGAAGCTTGGTCACCTTTAATGCAGGGACAGCTGTTGGATCACCCTGTACTGGCAGACATCGCTCAAACATATAACAAATCTGTCGCCCAAATCATTTTGCGCTGGGATCTGCAGCATGGCATCATTACGATTCCTAAATCAACGAAGGAACACCGCATTAAAGAAAATGCCAGTGTGTTTGACTTTGAATTAACACAGGATGACATGAACCGAATCGATGCGCTGAATGAAAACCTGCGCGTCGGTCCTGATCCGGACAACTTTGATTTTTAATGAAAAAACACCGTTCATAACGAACGGTGTTTTGTATTATGCCCAGCTAGTGATGATGTCATCAAGCTGCTGTTTGGTCTCTGCAAGCGTGCCGCTGTTATCGATGACTCGATCTGCTCTTGCTGTTTTTTCCTCTAAGGGCATTTGAGCACGGATACGGCTGACCGCTTCTTCTTCCGTCAGCTGATTGCGCTTCATCAGACGTTCCAGCTGAAGCTCTTCGGTCACACTGACCACAATAATTTTATCAACTAAAGATTCCAATTTGCTTTCAAATAATAGCGGGATATCTAATACAACAAAGGCCTCGCGATTTGCTATGGCTTTATCACGGCGATTGAGCATTTCCTGCCTGACTGCAGGATGAACAATCGCATTTAAAGCAAGGCGCTTTTGTTCATTTGTAAATACCAGTGCCCCAAGCTTTTTTCGATCTATATCACCGTTTGGGAGCAGAATGTCTTCACCGAATTCGTCAATGATTTGCCGGTGGGCCGGCATCCCTTTTTCTACCGCTTGTTTGGCAATGATATCTGCATCTATAACTGTTATTCCTTTTTCAATCAGCATATTGGCTACCGTACTTTTGCCGCTAGCTATTCCTCCCGTTAAACCAATGACTAAGGTCAAGAGATCCACTCCTTTTTACAATTTCCAGAGCCCGATCGTGATCAGCAGAAGCCCCGGCAAAAACGCCATCTTATCAATCCATTTCCACTTAGACAGAAAATGGCCGGCATTGATTCCGATTGATACAAACAGCGAGCTCATGATTGCCACGGCGATGCTCATCACAATCGGTGAAAAACCGAGAATGGCTGCGCCAATACCTGCTCCGAAGGCATCAATCGATAAGGCAAATCCCAGTAAGACCGCCTCAATTCCATTGATCACACCCGATTTGTCGATATCCGCACTCATAGGTTTTCTCAAAATATGAATCACAATCCCTAATGACCGAACCTCTAAATTAAGCAGCGTTTTTTCATGCAATAAGTATTCTTTGTCTTTTGCCGGTTTGAAAAATTGATACAGAACCCACGCACCAATTCCGACCAATATCAAACCGCCAAGCTTCTCCGTCACATATACAGGTAAAAACTTCGTGAGAAAGCTTCCGATCAGCATGGAAATAAACATGACAGCACCGGAACAGCAGGCGATAACCAAAATCGCTTTAAACGGTATTTTCATTTTTCTCAATCCATACGTAAATCCGACTGAAAAACTGTCCAAGCTGACAGCCAACGCCAGCAGCAGTATAGAAACCATTTGCATATCCGTTTCTTCCTTTCTGTTGGTGCTCTTGTATCAGATGTAAAATGCCCGGGATTCATCACAATCATATATATGGGAAAGTGAAAAATCCGTGTTTCGAAAATGGCATCCTCTATTACAGAGTTACTGATATATGCACCGACAGCTTGGACGATGAAGCATTATGCTACTTTTTTTTCTGGCACTTCGCACAAAAATGCGTGCCCCTGCCACCGACGACAATCTTTGAAATCATCGTTCCGCAATTTTTGCACGGCTCGTCTTTTTTTCCGTATACAAAATGCTGCAACTGGAACATTCCGATTTCCCCTTGGGAGTTGATATACGAACGGACTGTGCTGCCGCCTGCATCAATCGCTTCCTGCAGGGTGTTTTTGATTTCAGCGTGAAGTGTTTTGATTGTTTTGTCTGATAATTGATTTGCTTTCGTCTCAGGATGGACACCCGCTCTGAAAAGAGCCTCGTCCACATAAATGTTCCCGAGTCCGACAACTGTTTTCTGATCCAGTAGGGCGGTTTTGACAGCACGGTTTGTTTTGGCAAGCCGTTCTTTTAAATATGCACTCGTAAATTCTTCTGCATCCGGCTCCAGCCCTAATTGAGAAAGAGGGAGCTCACCCGCTTCCTCTCCCGGTTTAAATAAGTGCATGGTTCCAAACTTCCGCACATCCCTGTAACGAAGCTGGGTCCCGTCTGTCATCGTGAATATGACATGCACGTGTTTATCGTCTGGCTCCTCCGCTTGATGAAGCCCGTATTTCCCTTCCATTCGAAGGTGGGAAACCATGACATAATGATCTAAATGAAACAGCAAAAACTTTCCCCGTCTTCCGATAGACTGTATCGTTTCTCCTGCTAGATTTCGCGCAAATTCCTCCGGTTCGGCAGGCCGTTTGATGATATTCGGCCATCTGATCTCTACCGATTTGATTGTTTTTCCCTTTACAAGCCCGGTCAGAGTGCGCCGGACAGTTTCAACCTCTGGTAATTCCGGCACATCCATCACTTCCTATCTCTGTTTATTTCGCGTCGTACCAAGATGGGCCTGATGCAAAGTCCACCTTTAACGGCACATCTAATGCAAGCGCATGTTCCATCACTTCAGGAACAAGCTTTTCAAGAATTTCAATTTCTTCCTGCGGCGCTTCAAAAATTAATTCATCGTGTACTTGAAGCAGCAGTCTTGCTTTCAGCTGTTTTTCTTTCAGCTTGGCAGCCATATCAATCATGGCTTTTTTTATAATATCAGCCGCGCTTCCTTGAATCGGCGTATTCATTGCCGTCCGCTCCGCAAAACTGCGAATATTAAAGTTTCGGCTCGTCAGCTCAGGAATGTAACGGCGGCGATGCATAAGCGTTGTCACGTATCCTTTTTGCTTTGCGTCCTGAACTGAATCTTCCATGTACGCTTTTACGCCTTGGAAGCTTTCCAAATATTGGTCAATGAATGCGCCGGCTTCCTTCCGGGTAATGCCGAGGTTCTGTGACAACCCGTAATCGCTGATGCCGTATACAATGCCAAAGTTGACCGCTTTCGCCTGGCGTCTCATCGCAGATGTCACTTCATCCTCGGCAACATGGAACACATCCATTGCCGTTTTCGTATGAATATCCATATCATTTGTAAAAGCTTCGATAAGATTTTGATCTTTTGAAATATGGGCAAGCACCCGCAGCTCGATTTGTGAGTAATCGGCTGCAAAAATAAGCCAGTCTTTTTCAGACGGAACAAAAGCTTGGCGGATTTTACGCCCTTCTTCAAGCCTGATCGGAATGTTTTGCAGATTCGGATCAGTCGAGCTGAGACGGCCTGTTTGCGTTAAAGCCTGGTTAAAGCGCGTGTGGACCTTATGCGAATCCGGTCTCGTCACCTTTAAAAGCCCTTCGATATATGTCGATTGAAGCTTGCCAATTTGTCTGTACTGCAAAATATAGTCGACAATATCATGCTTGTCAGCCAGCTTTTCAAGCACATCAGCAGACGTTGAATAGCCTGTTTTTGTTTTTTTCACGACAGGCAGGCCGATTTTTTCAAACAAGATGACGCCGAGCTGTTTCGGAGAATTGATATTAAACGGCTCTCCCGCAATCTCATGGATTTTTTCTTCATATTCCTTCAGCTTCGCACCCAGTTCTTCACCCATTCGTTTTAAACGATCAACATCGACCTTGACGCCAGTTGATTCCATTTCGCCGAGAATAAGCGCAAGCGGCATTTCGAGCTCTTCAAACAGTTCAAGCTGATCGTTGTTCTCCAGCTCCTGAACAAGCTTTTCCCGGAGGCTTTGAATGGCTAACGCTTTTCGGACAAGGTGCTCAGACAGTACATCTTCTGACGGCACCGCCCGTTTTGCTCCTTTGCCGTAAACCGATTCGTCGCTTGATACGATATGCAGGCCGTAATCCTTGGCCACACTCGCAACGTCATCGTATGAATTGCCCGGATTGATGATATAAGCCGCAAGAAGTGTATCAAACTCCGCCCCTTTCAGCTCAATGCCCTGCCAGCGCAAAGCGACAACAGCCCGCTTGCTATCGAAAAGCCATTTCTTCTGCTCGTCATTTTCTGCCCATTCTTTAAACACCTCAGACTCCACGGCAATGTCTTTCGGAATAAAATAAGATCCCGTTTCATTTACGATCGAAAATCCGAGAAGCGGCTCTTCATGATAATTATCGCCAATCTGTTCAACGACAAATGCGGATGGAGAAACCAATATGCCGCTTGTTACGTCTGTGACGGTTTCGACCTTAATTTCCTCTAATGCCTGATCCTGCTCTGCTTCTTCACTGTCTTCCCCAAGACGTTCAAGAAGCGTGTTGAATCCTAGATCTTTAAAGATGGCAATCACCTGTTCACGATTGAAGCCTTGATATTCCAAGCCGGAAACAGATACCTCAATCGGCGCATCCGTCATGATCGTCGCAAGCTCCTTGCTCATCAATGCCTGATCCTTAAATTCCTCAAGTTTTTCCTTCAGTTTCTTTCCGCTCACCTCGTCAATGGACTCCAGCAGCTTTTCCACGGAATCGAACTGTTTTAAGAGCTTAATGGCTGTCTTTTCTCCTACGCCGGGCACACCTGGAATATTATCCGATGAATCACCCATCAGACCCTTCATGTCAATGATTTGTTCAGGCGTAAGCCCGTATTTCTCTTTGACGTGCTCCGGTGTGTAAAATTCAACATCGGTAATTCCTTTTCTCGTAATGGCAACTGTTGTTTTGTCTGTTGCCAGCTGGGTTAAATCCTTATCTCCTGAGAAAACCTTTACTTCAAATCCGTCTTTTTCAGCCGATTTGGCCAGTGTGCCGATAATATCGTCGGCTTCGTATTGTTCCAGTTCGTAGCGGCTGATCTGATAGGCATCCAGCAGCTCGCGGATAAATGGCATTTGTTCGGAAAGCTCAGGCGGTGTTTTCTGTCTGCCGCCTTTATATTCTTTAAATGTGCCGTGACGAAATGTTGTTTTCCCGGCATCAAATGCAACCAGCATGTGCGTCGGTTTTTCATCCTCAAGCATCTTCATTAAAATCATCGCAAAGCCGTATACGGCATTCGTATGAACACCTTTATCATTGCTTAACAGCGGCAATGCAAAAAACGCCCGGTAAGCCAGACTATTTCCGTCTACAAGCACTAATTTTTTTCGTTCCGTCATTCAATATCCTCCTAAGAAGCCTCAGGCTTCCATTCATCTCTTACATAGTCATTAGCTCCTCTTATTTTAACAAAGTTCAATTTGAAAGGAAAATACGTGAACTGAAGAGAAGACACAAAAAAGGACGGGAACACAAAATGTTCCCGCCGTCAAAATTGGCTCCTTGGATGAAGGGGTTCTACTACATCCTACCAGCATAGGTTTAACAGTGCATGAAGATATTGTTAAACCTTTGTAAACATTAGGCGGACTTTTCAGCGGCCCTTTTCAGTGTCACTGTAAAGACCGTTCCCCGTCCAGGCTCGCTTTTGACATCGATTTTCCCTTCATGAGCCTCTATTAAATGCTTTACGATCGCAAGGCCCAGACCGGTTCCGCCCGAATTCCTGCTTCTGTCTTTATCTACGCGGTAAAAACGTTCAAAGATGCGCGGGATTTCTTCTTTCTGAATTCCGATTCCAGAATCGGCAACTTCAATCTGAATGTCTTTTTCTCTGGGCGTTACATTGATAGCTACAGAGCCCCCTTCAGGCGTGTAGGTTAACGCATTGTTTACGAGATTAAGAAATACCTGTTTCAGCCTGTACGGGTCGCCTGATACGTATAGCGGATCTTTCGGTAGATTCAATTGTAAGGAGATGCCTTTCTCATCCGCCTTATGCTTAAGAAGCGTTTCAATCTCACCAAGCATTTTGGCTGGTTCAAACGTTTCGATGCTGAGCGTAAAATTTTGCTGCTCGATTTTTGAGAGATCGAGAAGATCCTGAACCAAAGACTGAAGCCTTTCGCTTTCCTTTAGAATAATGGAGAGAAATTCAGAAAGCGCTTCTTTGTCCTCCATCGCCCCGTCCAATAATGTCTCCGTAAACCCTTTAATGGACGTAATCGGCGTTTTCAGCTCATGAGAAACATTAGCCACAAAATCCTTTCTCATCTGCTCTAATTTCTTTGTCTCCGTCATGTCATGGAAAACGAGCACAATTCCTTTCCATTCATCGTCCGGCCCCATAATCGGAACGCCGTCCACTTCAAAATAACGCCGTTCAATTTTGATCGGAAGCCTTAACAGCTTGCATTTCTTTGTCTCCGTCATAAAAATGTCTTCGACAAGCTGGATCACTTCTTCATGTTCAAATGCATCATGATAAAGACGGCGCAGCATCTGATTCGGATTGATATGAAACTGCTTGGCATAAGACCTGTTTACGAGATTGATAAAACCTCTTCCATCAATCATAATCAGCCCGGAACCGATATTTTCAATGACTGTCAGCAGCCGGTCCCGCTGCATTTCCTGCGTTCTCGTCATTTCCATCAGATCAACGGCAAGGCTGTTCATCGCACGGCCAAGCTTATCAGAGCGCCTGATATAGCCGCCGTACGTCCTGGCATCGTAGTTCCCCTTGGATAGTTCTGTTGCTACGTTTGTCGCTGCTTCAATCGATCTTTTATAGCGTGAGGTCATACTGGAATAAAAATAAACAATGACGATAAAAGCGGTACAAAGACTGGCCGTCAGCATCCCCCACATTTCGCCTTTCAAGCCGTAGCTTTTTTTAGAGGCAGAAAGCAGCACATATCCTGTTTTTTCACCTTCACTTCTAAGCGAGAGTCCATAATAAAGCTTGTTATCCGCTGTTGAAAGAACACCCTCATGGCCAGAAACAAGCGCCTGCACCTTTGGAGAATCTGCTGCTCCCCCGTTTGACCCATACAGCACCTTGCCGTCTGTATCGATAACGGATGCGCTCACATCAAGCGCGCCGCCTGCATCTTTAATGATTTTCTCATTTGCTTGATCATTCAGATTGCCGGCATCAAGAAGCGAAGCCATGTATTTGGCTTCTTTTTCAATGTGTTCCTCTGCTTTCCTTTGATCAGATGTTTCAAAGAGCTGCTGCAAAAACAGCCCGAGGACACTAAACACCAGAATCATACAGACAACGAGTACAGAAAAAAGGCGCACACGGTATTTATTCATTCATTTTTGGCTCCTCCAGTTTATATCCCAATCCCCTAATCGTTTTAATATAGATCGGTTTTTTAGTATTGTTTTCAATTTTGTCGCGGAGATGGCTGATATGCACATCAACAATTCTCGTATCTCCGGCAAAATCATAATTCCAGACAGCGCTCAACAGAAGATCTCTCGTCAGCACTCTGCCTTTATGTCTGCCCAAATAGAGCAGCAGTTCGAATTCTTTCGGTGTCAGCTCAAGCTGATTTTCTTTAAAGTATGCTTCATAATGATCAGGCAGAATTTTCAGATCGCCAATTACGATCTGACCTTCAATTTCATCGTTTTTCATTTCACTAGAGGGCGCAGCCATTTCCGAACGCCTTAAAATCGCTTTGACCCTTGCATTTACTTCCCTTGGACTGAACGGCTTGGTCATATAATCATCAGCACCGAGCTCAAGCCCTAATACTTTGTCAAATTCCTCATCCTTCGCTGTCAGCATTAAAATCGGAAACATCAGTTTTTGCTGTCTCAGCTGCTTGCATACTTCGATCCCGTCCAGTTTTGGAAGCATCACATCAAGCACAATCAAATCAGGCTTCTCTGTTTCTGCTTTTTTGAGTGCTTCTTCCCCATCCGAGGCGGTAATGACATCATAGCCTGACCGTTCCAAATTGTACTGTAAAAGAGTAACAATAGATTCTTCATCATCCACAACTAAAATTTTCTTGTTCATGCTGTGCCTCCAGTATTATAATTCCCCGACATCCTATTTCTCTATTTTATGTCATCTTAACATGTTTCATGATTTTATTTTAGCGAAAGCAGGACATTCCGACAATTCGTCTTTTACATCATTTTTAAAAGAAAGATAGACGTTAATGATAACGCTTTCATTTATAGCAAAAAGAGAAAGGCTCTATCAAGCAAGCCTTTCTCTCTTTTTATTAAGACAATACTTTCATGACATTTTTGACAGATTCAACTGATTTATTCAGCTGTGCTCTTTCATAGTCTGTCAGTTCAAGTTCAATGATTTGCTCAAGACCGTTGCCGCCTACAATTGTAGGAACACCAAGGTAGATGCCTTCATAGCCGTATTCCCCTTCAAGGTAAGCAATTGTAGGAAGGACGCGGCGCTGATCTTTCAAGATCGCTTCGACCATTTCTGTCAGAGAAGCCGCAGGCGCATAATACGCGCTTCCGTTTCCAAGAAGATTCACGATTTCGCCTCCGCCTTTTCTAGTGCGCTCCACAATTGCGTCAATCCGTTCTTTCGGAATGAGAGTTTCAAGCGGGATACCGCCAGCATAAGAATAACGCACAAGCGGCACCATATCGTCACCGTGGCCGCCAAGAACGAAACCAGTCACATCTTTCACTGACAGGTTTAATTCCTCTGCCACAAATGTTCTGAATCTTGCCGTATCAAGCACACCGGACTGGCCGATTACGCGCTCTTTAGGGAAACCTGATTCTTTGTACACCGCGTATGTCATTGCATCAACAGGATTTGTCAGCACCACAATGATAGAGTCAGGAGAATATTTCACGATTTCTCGTGTAACGCTTCTCATAATTTTTTCGTTTGTAGAGACTAGATCATCTCTGCTCATACCAGGTTTTCTTGCGATACCGGCTGTAATGACAACAATGTCAGAACCCGCTGTATCCTCGTAATTGGATGTGCCTGTGATTTTTGCGTCAAAGCCTTGAACCGGGCTTGCTTCAAACATATCAAGCGCTTTTCCCTTTGTCGGGTTCTCCAATTGCGGAATGTCAACAAGAACTACGTCTGCCAGCTCTTTTTGAGCGATTAAAAATGCAGTTGTCGCTCCGGTAAAACCTGCTCCGATAACAGAAACTTTTTTACGAGTATTTCCCATGTCTCTCTTCTCCTTTATGGCTAGTTTTAGGCTGTTTCCTTGCTTAGTCCATGTTTTTAATCAGTTCTTCTCCGAACTCTGAACATTTCACTTCAGTCGCGCCGTCCATTAATCTGGCAAAATCGTAAGTTACGACTTTAGAAGCGATTGTTTTTTCCATAGATTTGATAACCAAATCAGCCGCTTCGTTCCACCCTAAATGCTCAAGAAGCAGAACGCCTGAAAGAATAACTGAAGATGGGTTTACTTTATCAAGGCCTGCATATTTAGGAGCCGTTCCGTGCGTCGCCTCGAAAATCGCATGTCCTGTTTCATAGTTGATATTTGCTCCAGGTGCAATGCCGATTCCGCCGACTTGCGCGGCAAGAGCATCAGAGATGTAATCTCCGTTCAGGTTCATAGTTGCAACGACATCAAATTCGTTCGGTCGCGTTAAAATCTGCTGAAGGAAGATGTCAGCAATGCTGTCTTTGACAATGATTTTGCCTGCTGCTTCCGCTTCACTTTGCGCTTTGTTGGCAGCGTCTTTTCCTTGTTCTTCAGCAATGCGGTCATATTGAGCCCATGTGAAGACTTTTTCGCCGTATTCTCTTTCAGCAAGTTCATAGCCCCAGTTTTTGAAGGCGCCTTCTGTGAACTTCATGATGTTTCCTTTGTGAACAAGGGTTACAGATTTGCGGCCGTGCTCGATTGCATAATCAATGGCTGCTCTGACCAAACGGCTTGTTCCTTCTTCAGAAACAGGCTTAATGCCGATACCTGATGTCTCAGGGAAACGGATTTTGTTGACGTTTAACTCATTTTGCAGGAAGCTGATGAGCTTTTGCACTTCTTCAGAGCCTTTTGCGTACTCGATGCCTGCGTAAATATCTTCTGTATTTTCACGGAAGATGACCATATCAGTATCTTCAGGGCGTTTTACCGGTGACGGCACTCCAGTAAAGTATCTTACAGGTCTTAAGCAGACGAATAGGTCAAGCTCTTGTCTGAGCGCTACGTTCAAAGATCGGATTCCGCCGCCGACAGGGGTCGTTAACGGGCCTTTAATCGCGATGAAATATTCGCGGATAACATCTAATGTTTCAGCAGGCAGCCACTCACCTGTTTTATTATAAGCCTTTTCTCCGGCATAAACTTCTTTCCACGTAATTTTCTTTTCGCCTTTGTATGCTTTTTCAACTGCTGCTTCCAAAACTTTCGAAGCCGAGTTCCAAATATCAGGACCGGTTCCGTCTCCTTCGATAAACGGGATAATCGGGTTGTTTGGTACGTTTAATACTCCATTAGAAACTGTAATTTTTTCACCTTGTGCCACAATAAAAACCTCCCAGTATGTAATTCATATTTAGAAAACATTTTATTTTTCCTATATAGAAAACAAAATGATTTTTCTCAACATTCAATGTAAAGTGTAAACCACTTTTAATGTTCTGAACAAGAGGCTAACCTCATTAACGCAAGCCAGCCTCCAATGGTTCTTTAGGCTCTTTCTTCAATTGGAACAAATGCTTGTTTATCAGGGCCTGTGTAATCTGCCCGCGGGCGGATCAGTCGGTTGTTGTCATACTGCTCAAGAATATGAGCAAGCCAGCCGGACATTCTGCTTATAGCAAAAATCGGTGTGAACAAATCATGGTCAATACCGAGGCTGTGATAAACAGAAGCCGAATAGAAATCAACGTTAGGCGGTAGCTTTTTCTCTGATGTGACGATCTCTTCTATGCGAATCGACATCTCATACCATTTGCTTTCGCCTGTCAGGTTTGTCAGGCGCTTGCTCATTTCTTTCAGATGCTTCGCGCGCGGGTCGCCATGCTTATACACGCGGTGGCCGAATCCCATAATTTTTTCTTTCTTTTCAAGTTTGGCGCGGATGTACGGCTCAGCGTTTTCCACTTCACCGATTTCTGTCAGCATCTTCATCACGCCTTCATTTGCACCGCCGTGAAGAGGACCCTTCAGTGCGCCGATTGCGGCAGTAATGCCTGAATAGATATCAGAAAGTGTTGCGACGCAGACCCTTGCTGTGAACGTTGACGCGTTCAGCTCATGGTCAGCATGTAATATCAGCGCTTTGTTGAAAGCTTCAACCTCAATTGGCGAAGGCTCTTCACCGTTTAATGTGTAGAGAAAATTCTCGGCAATGCCGTAGTCTTCTCTTGGTTCAACAGGCTCAAGACCTTTGCGGATTCTGGAAAACGCTGCAACCAGACCAGGCACCTTTGCCTGAAGGCGGATCGCCTTTCTGTAGTTGGCTTCAGGGTTCATGGTATCAGCCTCGCTGTCAAGCAGGCCTAGTAATGAAATTGCTGTCCGAAGAGCAGCCATGGGATGAACATTTTCGAGGGAATAAGATTTGAAGTGCTCAATAATTTCTTGCGGAACGGCAGCTTCCTTTGCAAGCTGCTGCTTTAACTCATCAAGCTCCTTTTTGTTCGGCAGCCTTAAATGCCAAAGCAAGTAGATGATTTCTTCAAAACTTGCATTCTCTGTTAAATCATCGATATCATACCCCACATATGTAAGGGTATCGTCAATAATAGAACTAACAGATGATGTTGTTGCTACAACCCCTTCTAGACCGCGTGTCGCTGTCATATATAACATCTCCTTTTCAATATATTTCCCCTTTAAGAGTGTTGTAAAAACATGAGGCTTACTTAAAAAGCATGATGCAAGTATTTCTCTCCCCCTAAAAGAAAATGCTTACATTTTACTGCCTGCTTCTACTGAAACCCTTTGCTTATGAAAGAACATAACAAATTCTTATAAGCTTATTTAAGTTTAAGCCTATTCTCATTATAAACAATAATCAGACATTTGTTAAATGTTTACCTATAATTTTTTTTTTCATTCTGTGATTTCCCCGAAAAAACGCCTTTATTTGCGGGTTTTTGCATAAAAAAAAAGCGGCTTTAGGGCCGCTTTTTTTATGAAGTGAACAGTTTTACGATCTGCATGGCTATATAAGCAATCCCCGCTCCGATCAGCGGTCCCACCGCAACTCCGCCAAAAAGCGCGACTGCAAGAATGGTCCCGATCACAAGAGCAGTTGTAATATGCGGGTCATTTTCCAGCAGGGTCAGGCCGTTTTTGGCAATCAGCGCCACTGCAATTCCTGCTCCCAAGGCGATCCAAGCATAGGAAGACCGCACTGCTTCTCCAAGCTGCTTAAATCCGATTTCTCCCGTGGCAATCGGAACAAGAACAGCGATTGTGATAATGGTCACTCCCCAGTTAATGCCTTTTGACTGGATGGTTGGAAATAATTTCTGGTCAAGTCCAACGATTTTGATGATCAAAAGGACGGATACAGCAAAGAGCAATGATTGGTTTTTTGCGATAAGTGCAATAGCCAAGAGTATAATTAAAAATAAATTTGCTTGTGTAAACACATGCCATCCCTCCTTTAAGATGAATGTATTCATATTCAGCCGGAGCGTGAATACATATAAAAAATAGGACATGCTGACGAGAGGAGGACCGATTCCGTGAATCAATCTTATATCACTATTTTTTTCAGAACCCTCTTTGTCATATCAATTACCGCAGGATCGATAGCTGCGGCCTATTATTCGTTTCCGTTAACTTATCCGTTCCTGATCGCCCTTATTCTCTCATCAGTGATTCATCCTCTTGTTGACTATTTGGACAAAGTGACAGGATTCCCCCGAACGATAAACGTCCTGGGCGTGCTAGCTTTTTTTCTGCTCGCCGCCTTCGGCGTGCTCACCATTCTTGTAGCGGAAATCGTAACGGGAACAGCCTATCTTGCAAAAACACTGCCTCCGCATATCAGCACGTTTATCTCATATTGCGAAAAATTGTTTACGACTCATATCCAGCCGCTCTATAACGAACTGTCCCTTTTGTTTCAAGAATTGGAGACCAACCAGCAGGCTTCGATTGTCACTCACATTCAGACACTCGGTGATTCCGCCGCTAAAAATGCCGGACTGCTGCTGTCCCACATTCTAGAAATGATCCCGAGGTTTTTCGCGCTTCTTCCCAATACGGCGGCTGTTCTGATTTTTTCTCTTCTGGCAACATTTTTTATGACAAAGGATTGGCACAAACTGAAAGCAATGCTCGTTTCGATTCTGCCGGGTCGGGTTACAGCTAACAGCAAGGCCATCAGCAGCGAGTTAAAAAAAGCAATGACCGGTTTTATCAAAGCTCAAGCCGTTCTCGTTTTCATTACGATGGTAATTGTATTTATCGGCCTTTCTCTCTTAAAAGTTGAACATGCTGCAACAATTGCTTTTTTAATCGGGCTTGTTGATCTTCTCCCTTATTTGGGTGCGGGTTCCGTATTTGTGCCGTGGATTTTATATTTATCGATTACAGGCCAGCTGCCTCAGGCGATTGGAATCGGTGTACTGTACCTCGTCGTTCTGATTCAGCGGCAGCTGACAGAGCCTAAAATACTTAGTAAATCTATCGGGATCGATCCGCTGGCAACGCTCATCGCCCTGTTTGCCGGTTTTAAATTATTCGGGTTTTTAGGATTGATTGCCGGGCCGGCTGTGCTCGTCATCATCCAAGCCTTCATCACAACAGGCGCATTAAAGGAAATATGGTCCTACATTACTGTTCAGCAAAAATAAAACAGCAGCCCATGTTGCATGGCTGCCGTTTTTTATTTGATGATGATCCGCTTGTTCTTCGACATCCCTCTCAGCCATTTGAACAGAATCGGCTTACACCAGCTGCGGGTAAACGGGATAAGCAAACAGGCGCCGGCCAAATCTGATAAAAAGCCCGGAAGCATCAGCAATAGACCGCCAATGAAAATGCACAGGCCGTCAGCAATCGCTTCCCCCGGCATTTTGCCATATTGAAGATCACGCTGAACCTTATAATATACTTCGGTTCCTTGTTTTTTTGCAGCTGCTGCGCCGATAATGCCCGTCAGAATCATTAAAAGGACCGTCGGCAAAATGCCGATCAGCTTGCCTGAAAATAGGAATATGCCGATTTCTATTGCCGGAAATAGAATAAAAAGCAAAAATAAAAATCTCATATCCAAGCCCCCCCACACGTGTAACACGCCTCTGTTCAACATAAGGCAAGATAAAGAGAAAAGGAAGGGATTCCCCTTCCATTTTCACCTGTAATTAAAGAACGCTCGCACGGCCTTGGTAGACTGCGCCTCTGGAAGCGTCAACTGTAATTTCCTGGCCTTCTGTCAAAATAGATGTCGCATTTTCAAGGCCAACGATTACCGGAATGCCAAGGCTTAATCCCACTACCGCAGCATGACTTGTCAAACCGCCTTCTTCTGTAATAAGGGCAGACGCTTTTTCAAGAGATGCGATCATATCACGGTCAGTGCTTTTGGTAACAAGTACCGCACCGTCAGTCATTTTTTGCTCAGCTTCTTTTGCATTTTGTGCAATGACAACCGGACCGAAAGCTGATTTGCGTCCGATGCCTTGGCCTTTAGCGATGATATCGCCGACAGTGTAAACTTTCATTAAGTTCGTAGTGCCAGACTCACCGACAGTGCCTGCTGTAATGACGATCAGATCGCCGTGTTTTACAATTCCGCTGTTCAATGATTTTTGGACAGCATCCTCAAGCATCTCATCTGTTGTGTTCGCATTTTGGCCGCTTTCTGCGAATACGCCTGATACGAGCGCAAGTTTTCTGGAAACAGAATCATTTACCGTAACCGCAACAATTGGCGCCTGTGGACGGTATTTCGCGATCATACGCGCTGTATGGCCGCTTTCAGTCGGTGTTACGATCGCAGCAGCATTCAGGTTAATTGCCGTATGTGCGACAGATTGTCCAATTGCGTCTGTAATCGTCATTCCTACTTGATCTCTGCGTTTTGAAAGAATTTCTTTATAATTTAACGCTTCTTCAGAACGTGACGCGATGTTGTGCATCGTTTGAACCGCCTCAACCGGATAGCTTCCGGCAGCTGTTTCACCAGAAAGCATGATCGCATCTGAGCCGTCGAAGATCGCGTTTGCAACGTCACTTGCTTCCGCACGAGTCGGACGCGGGTTGCGCTGCATGCTGTCAAGCATTTGTGTCGCTGTAATAACAGGTTTTCCTAGCGCGTTGCATTTTTTGATCAGCTCTTTTTGCACGAGCGGAACTTCTTCAGCTGGAATTTCAACACCTAAGTCTCCGCGCGCAACCATTAAGCCGTCAGACACTTCGAGAATCGCATCGATATTGTCAACGCCCTCTTGGTTTTCGATTTTAGGAATGATTTGAATATCCTGAGCGTTGTGCTCCTCAAGAAGCTCACGGATTTCAAGCACGTCCGTGGAACGGCGTATGAAAGATGGCGCGATGAAGTCTACTCCCTGCTCAATACCGAAAACGATGTCTCGTGCATCTTTTTCAGTGATACCCGGAAGATTGACGCTGACGCCCGGTACGTTAACACCTTTTTTATTTTTGAGTGTTCCGTTGTTCAATACTTTTGTTTTGATTTCGCGTTTAGCAGCATCTACATTTAGTACCTCAAGGCCGATAAGTCCGTCATCTAACAAAATCGTTGAACCTTTTTCAACGTCGTCAACTAAACCTTCATATGTGACTGAAATTTTATCTGTTGTTCCCACTACCTCGTCCATTGAAACGATAAGCTCTTTGCCTGTTTCGAGCTCAATGCCGCCGTTTTCCATTGTATGTGTGCGGATTTCAGGACCTTTTGTATCTAGCAGGATACCGACATTTTTGCCAAGCTTTTTGCTTGCTTCGCGGATATTTTTAATTCTTGCACCGTGCTCCTCAAAATCTCCGTGAGAAAAGTTTAATCGAGCCACATTCATTCCTGACTCCATTAATTTCGTAAGCATTTCAACACTTTCACTTGCCGGACCGATAGTACAAACAATTTTAGTTTTTCTCATTTGGTTCACTTCCTTCTGAAATCTTCAGCCTTCAGCTGACATTAAATAGACAGTTCTTTTGAAAGCTGATACATGTTTTGCTCAACTGTGTGTTTTGTATCCAATATTTCTATAATATCATGGTCTACAAGCTTATTGTTTTGTATACCTACACAGCGTCCGCCTTTTCCTTCTAGCAGCAGTTCAACAGCATATGCGCCAAGACGGCTTGCCAGCACGCGGTCAGCAGCGCTTGGAGAACCACCGCGCTGGATATGGCCCAGTACAGATACCCTAGTTTCAAGATTTGTTTCTTCTTCAATGCGTTTCCCGAACTCAACACCGCTGCCTACACCTTCGGCAACGATAATAATACTGTGTTTCTTGCCGCGTTCGTGGCCGCGTTTTAAGCGGGCAATGATTTCGTGCATGTCATAGTCTGCCTCAGGGATTAAGATTGATTCCGCGCCCCCTGCAAGACCGGCCCACAATGCGATATCACCGGCATGACGTCCCATTACTTCGATCACATATGTACGTTCATGAGAAGTCGCTGTATCGCGAATCTTATCAATTGCGTCAATTACTGTATTTAAAGCTGTATCGAAACCGATTGTAAAATCAGTGCCCGGAATGTCATTATCAATTGTACCCGGTACACCTACGCATGGAAACCCGTGTTCTGTTAATTTTTTCGCACCCATATAGGAACCGTCTCCGCCGATGACAACAAGACCTTCAATACCAAGCTTTTTCAAGTTTTCTATCCCTTTTTCACGGCCTTCAACCGTTTTGAATTCAGGACATCTTGCCGTATAAAGCTTTGTTCCTCCGCGATGTATAATATCGCCAACAGATCCGAGTTCAAGCTTTTCAATCTTTCCGCTGATCAATCCTGCGTATCCGTTGTAAATGCCGTAAACTTCAACGTCATGATAAATCGCTTTTCTGACTACTGCGCGAACTGCTGCGTTCATTCCCGGGGAATCCCCGCCGCTCGTTAATACCCCTATACGTTTCATTCTCCATTCACCTCAGCAACATATATGATTAAACATAACATGATCATTGCCCTAAAAACAATGAAAAGGGATCTCCATCCTCCCTATCAAACCTTACCTATTATACAATTAAATAAATTGTTTTTAAATAAATTTTAAAGAATGTCACAAAAAATAAACGTGAGCCAAAGGCTTCACGTTTATTTAGTTTGCCCCGATATATTGATCTTCAACCGAGACTTTGCCAATTGCTTTATATTTTTCATAGCGCTGCTGAACTAATTCTTCTTCGCTCAGCTTCAGCAAAGTTTTTAACGATTGTGTAAGGGTTTCGTCCATATAGCTTGCCTGCAGCTTTACATCGTGATGCGCTCCGCCTTTTACTTCTTTTATCATATGATCTATAATACCTAATTCTTTTAAATCCGGCGCAGTGATTTTCATTGTTTCTGCTGCTTTTTTAGCAAGACTGGAGTCCTTCCATAAAAGTGCCGCGGCACCTTCCGGAGAAATAACAGAATAAGTAGAGTTTTCCAGCATATGCAAGTGATTACCTACACCCAGACCAAGGGCTCCGCCGCTTCCGCCTTCACCGATGACGATGCAGATAACAGGCACTCGAAGGCCGGCCATCTCAAACAGGTTTTTGGCAATGGCTTCGCTTTGTCCTCTTTCCTCCGCTGCTCGTCCAGGGTATGCTCCCTTCGTATCAATAAAACAGATAATCGGTCGGTTGAATTTGTCAGCCTGTTTCATGAGACGAAGCGCTTTTCGGTAGCCTTCAGGGTGAGGCATCCCAAAATTGCGGACTAGGTTTTCTTTCGTGTCTTTGCCGCGCTGATGCCCGATAACCGTTACAGGTAGGCCATGGAACTTCGCAATCCCGCCGACAATGGCTTCATCGTCCCCGTACGCTCTGTCTCCGTGACATTCAAAAAAGTCGGTAAACAGTTGTTCGATATAATCAAGCGTTGTCGGACGGTCCGCCAGACGCGCAATTTGAACACGGTCCCAAGGCTTCAGATTTTTGTAAATATCATCCTGAAGCTTAGCGAGACGATCTTCGAGCCGTTCGATTTCCGCACTTAGATCCATATCGGAATCTTGGGTGAATTTTTTTAGTTCGGCGATTTTGGTTTGCAGTTCAATCACCGGTTTTTCAAATTCTAATCTTGCAGCCACTCTATGTCACCTCCTGTTTGATGCATATCCAGCAGATTCTCTAACGTTTTTTTCATATCGTCGCGGTGAATAACCGCATCAAGCTGTCCATGTTTTAATAAAAATTCAGCCGTTTGGAAGTCCTCTGGCAGTTTTTCTCCTATTGTCTGTTCAATAATCCGTCTTCCGGCAAAACCGATCAGCGCGCCAGGCTCAGCGAAATTGTAATCGCCAAGGGATGCAAAGCTTGCTGATACGCCCCCGGTAGTCGGATGCGTCATCACTGAGATAATGAGGCCTTGTTCTTCACTGAACAGTTTTAAGGCAGAGCTTGTCTTAGCCATCTGCATCAAACTTAATACGCCTTCCTGCATCCTAGCGCCGCCTGAAGCCGTAAAAATAATAAACGGAACTTTATCAGCTTTTGCTTTTTCAATCGCAAGCGTGATTTTTTCACCGACGACTGAACCCATGCTGCCCATTCTGAATGAAGAATCCATGACTGCGACAACAGCCGGGTGTCCGCCGATGGTGCCCTTGCCTGTCACAACAGCCTCGTTTAAGGATGTTTTCTCGCGATCTTTTTCAAGCTTTTCCAGATATCCCGGGAACCCAAGCGGGTTTTCCGATAACATTCCCTGATTGAATTCCTCAAAGGATTGTTCATCCATCAAGCTTTCGATACGTTGTTTTGCGTTCATTGGGAAATGATAATCGCAGTTCATGCATACCCGCATATTTTTATCCAACTCTTTAGTGAGCATGATTTTTTTACACTTAGGACATTTTGTCATAATGCCTTCCGGAACATCGTGCTTCGCTTGATCAGACGGTACGGAAGCATACTTTTTCTTTTTCGTGAATATATCCTTTAACAAATGATTACCTCCCTTTTGTGAAGGGTTCTCTTCACCGCATGTCATCAATCAGATAGACTTGCTAATAACTTTACCGAAACTATTGTACTTTTTTTGTCAAACGCTGTCATCCTCAATTCGACAACTTTTTATTCGATGACGTGTTCGGAAAGGTTCGGATGAATTCAGATAAGACGTTGAAATAACAGGATTGGCAGCGTATTCAAAAATAATGTTAAACACGGCTGAAATTTTTTTAAGACCAGCCATTAAAAAAATTTCAGCCGCCAGTTTAACTTGAGAACAGCGCGCCGGACTCCGCCAACGCGCTGCCATTTTTGGAATGAATTAAAATTATTCACCAATAATCGTAAGTTTTCTCGTTTTTTCTGCGACTTCCTCAGGGTCAACAGTGATTCTTGCAACACCTGTTTCCATCGCCGCTTTTGCAACAGCTTTCGCAACGGCAGGCGCAACACGTTTATCAAACGGTGCAGGGATAACGTAGTCTGCGCTAAGCTCATCTTCTGAAACCAGTGAAGCAATGGCTTCAACTGCTGCGATTTTCATTTCTTCGTTAATGTGAGTGGCACGAACGTCAAGCGCACCGCGGAAAATACCAGGGAATGCTAGAACATTGTTTACTTGGTTCGGGAAGTCAGAACGGCCCGTTCCAATAACGCTTGCGCCAGCTTCACGCGCATCTTCCGGCATAATTTCCGGATTTGGATTTGCCATCGCAAAGATAATAGGATCTTTTGCCATGCTTTGAACCATTTCTTTTGTTAACGCTCCTGCTACAGACACACCGATAAACACGTCAGCATCAACGATGACATCTTTCAGAGAACCGTCTTTGCGGTCTTGGTTTGTGAATTTCGCCACTTCATTTTTGACATCGTTCATGCCTTCCGGACGCCCTTCATAAATCGCTCCTTTTGAATCGCACATCACGATGTCACGCACGCCGTAATGGTGAAGAAGCTTGATAATCGCAATACCAGCTGCGCCGGCGCCATTTGCGACAACTTTAATGGATGACATGGATTTTCCAGACAGTTTCAGCGCGTTTACAAGACCTGCTACCGTTACAATGGCAGTACCGTGCTGATCATCATGGAAAACCGGGATGTTTGTTTCTTTTTTGAGGCGTTCTTCAATGATAAAGCAGTTTGGCGCTGCAATATCTTCAAGGTTGACGCCGCCAAATGTCGGTTCAAGCAATTTAACAGTTTCAACGATTTTATCAACATCGTTTGTGTTTAAAGCAATCGGGAACGCGTCCACGCCTGCAAAGCTTTTGAATAGAACAGCTTTCCCTTCCATGACAGGAAGCGCGGCTTCAGGGCCGATATTTCCAAGGCCAAGCACAGCTGTACCGTCAGTTACAACTGCTACCATGTTCCCCTTCATTGTATAATCATATACTTTGTTAATGTCTTCATGAATATCCTTACACGGTTCTGCAACACCCGGGGAATACGCAAGACTTAAATCTTTCGCGTTTCTGACTTCTACTTTCGATTTAGACTCCAGTTTCCCCTGATTGACTTTATGCAGGTGTAATGCTTCTTCTCTTAATGACATTCTCCTAAACACTCCTTATGGATATTTTTTGATTCGTAAACTGCTGCGTTGATTGCTGCATTCTGCGGAGTTGATCTATCTGAATATTTAAACAGGATCACATAATTGCTCCAATTGTATAACAAAAAGTGACTCGTTACCACTGTTTTAAAACGACGTTTTTTTGACCCAACAGCTCTTTTAAGCGATATAACACCTGGTGATCCGCATTGATATGAAACGACTCAGGAAGCTTAATCGTCTGTTTCTGCCTTTCATAATAGAGATAAACGCCTGTTTCCCCTTTATGCTCCAGCAAAATGCGCTTAATCTTTGCCAGGATCTCCTGACTGTGCTGACTGCTTTCTATTTTTATATAAACCGATGGCGCTTTTTCTGCATCCATATTTTCTAATAATTCTGCCCGGGACATGATAAATTGGACCTTATCCTGCCTTACTTCACATTTTCCCGCCGCGAACAAAAGAGCGCCTTCTCTTAAAACGGGAGAAAGCTGTCTGAATTGTTCAGGAAAGACTACGGCTTCCATTTCGCCGGTTTCGTCACTGAGCGTTAAAAACGCCATGTTTTGACCTGTTTTCGTCCGAATCGTCTTGATCTTCGACAGCAGAACTCCGAGAGAAAGCTGCCTTTTGAAAGCCTGCTGGGCTTGCAGAATGGACACTGCCCCGTGCGCAGCCAGCTGTTTTCGGTAGGCAGAGAGCGGATGATTTGAAAAATAAATGCCGAGCGTCTCTTTTTCAAACGCAAGTAAATCCACAAGCGGAAGCTCCTCAGTCTCCACATACTTCGGCTTAATTGAAAACGATTCATCTAAAAACAATCCCATTTGGTCATCGTCCGCGGCGAATAGCTCAGTATGTTCCAAAGCAACATCAATGGATGCGAGCAGCGTGGCCCGGTTTTGGCCGAATTCGTCCATCGCACCAGAAAATATGAGTGCTTCTAGCGTTTTGCGATTTACGCTTTTTGACGGCACGCGAAAGCAGAAATCGAAAAGATCTTCAAATGGTTTCTCTTTTCTTGCTTTATATATATCTTTGACTGCTGAGATGCCTACACTTTTTATCGCACGGAGGCTGTACCTGACAGCTCCGTCTTCAACTGTAAACGGATAGCTGCTTTTGTTCACTGACGGAGGAAGGATACGAATCCCGCTCCCCTTTGCTTCGTAAAGATATTGAGCTATTTTATCCTCATTGCCAATGACGCTTGTCAGCAATCCGCACATAAAATATAACGGATAATGAGCCTTCAAATACGCAAGCTGGCAGCCGATCATGCTGTATGCCACAGCATGGCTTCTGTTGAAGCCATAGTTTGCGAATTTGACGATTAAATCGTAGACTTCATTTGCAGTGTCTACAGAATACTCCTTTTTTAAGCACCCTTCAACAAAATGGCTTCGCTCTTGGTCAAGAATGTCTTTCTTTTTTTTGCTGACTGCACGTCTGAGCAAGTCCGCCTCGCCTAAAGAAAATCCTGCCATACGAGAAGCAATCACCATAATTTGCTCCTGATACACAATGACGCCATACGTATCTTCCAAGATGCTCCTTAAATCTTCATGAGGATAGTGAACAGGCGCCCGACCATGTTTACGGTCGATAAATAGCGGAATATTTTCCATCGGACCGGGCCGGTACAGCGCATTGACCGCCACAATATCTTCCAAGCCTGAAGGTTTAAGCCGTTTCAAGACGCTTCTCATCCCTGCAGATTCAAGTTGAAAAATCCCTGTCGTATCGCCTTTTGACAGCAAGGAGAACGTTTTGTCATCACGGTAGGAAATACTTGAAAGATCTATTTTGATGTTTTCTTCTTTTTCGATCATTGAAGTGATGGACTCGATCAGAGTCAGGTTCCGCAAACCTAAGAAATCCATTTTTAAAAGGCCCAAGTCTTCAAGATGATCCATCGCGTATTGCGTCAAATATATCCCTTCGTGCCCTTCCTGAAGAGGAACAACATCTGTTAATGGTTCTTCACTCAGGACAACGCCTGCTGCGTGGGTTGATGTATGCCTTGGCAGCCCTTCTATTTTTCGAGCAACCATATAGACTTGCTGAAGCAGGCTTGACTCCCGAAGCCTTTTATCCAGCTGCGGCGACTGCTTTCTCGCTTCATCCAGTGTCATGCCCGGCCTTGCAGGAATGAGTTTTGCAAGCTGATCTGCTTCCTTCGGGCTTACGCCGAATACTCTGCCGACGTCCCGAAGCGCCGCTTTTGCTGCAAGTGTTCCAAAGGTAATAATCTGCGCAACATGCATCGCACCGTATTTCTGCTGAACGTATTGGATGACTTCATCTCTTCTTGTATCCGGGAAGTCAATATCAATATCCGGCATACTGATACGTTCGGGATTTAAAAATCGTTCAAACAGCAGATGATGATTAATCGGGTCAACATCTGTGATATACAGCACATAAGCCACAAGAGAGCCTGCCGCAGAACCCCTTCCCGGTCCCGTGACGATCCCTTTATCATGGGCATACTTCATAAAATCCCATACGATCAGAAAGTAATCGCTGAATTTCATCCGCTTGATGACACCAAGCTCATATTGAAGACGGCGAAGATATCGTTCATCAGGCGTGCCAAAACGGCTGCGGAGTCCTGCCATACAGATGTCCGTTAAATAATCATCAGCGGACGTTCCGTTTGGAGTCGGGAAAGACGGGAGACGGGTCTGCCCGAGGCTGACATCAACCCGGCATTGTTTCGCGATCTCAACAGATTCTTGCAGTGCTTCGGGATGCTCTCGATAAATGTTTTGCATTTCTTCGAGCGGTTTCAAATCGAGATCAGGAAGGTCTTCGGCGGGTGCATCCGTCAGTTTTTCACCTGCTTTAATCGCTTTCAGACAGCGGTAGGCAGCCTTATCTTCTTTCCTTATGTAATGCACATCGCCTGTAGCCGTTACAGGGATACCCGTTTCTTCAGACAGACGCAGAATCTGCTCAGACAAGGCTTGATTCCCTTTAAAAGGCTGATAGGAGAAATAAAAAGCTCCCTTTCCGAATATAGACTGAAATTCAAGTGCGGCTTGAGCAGCCTGTTCAAACAGCCCTTCTTCAAGTAGCATTTCAATATATCCTTTTTCGCCGGGCGTTATTGCGATAATGCCTTCTCGATAACTGTGAAGCCATTTCGGCTTTAGCCCGCCTTTTGATTTCGATTGCAGGACGCTGCTGATTTTCAGCAGGTTTTGATAGCCTGTATTTGATTTGGCCAGCAGGACGAGCGGGTAGGCTTCAAGCCCGTTATCATCTGTAAAAACAGAAGCCGTCAAACCGATTATCGGGTTAATTCCTCTCGCCTTGCATGCTTTATAAAATTGAATAGCTCCGTACATGACATGATCATCTGTCAGCGCCAAAGACGCATATCCGAGCCTCTCAGCTTCACTGACGAGCTCTTCCACAGCCGCGGCGCTGTTTAGCAGGCTGTACCCGCTATGCACTTGCAGGTGAACAAAAGACATGCTATCACCTCTTTCTCCTTACGATCCATTTCTTTCTTCATTATAAGTCCGGTTTCCAAAAGAAACAAATGTTCTTTTTCGACTACTCATCATACTTGTCCTGAAAGCTCAATATGATATAAAAGGTGAGGTGATAAAGATGGATCAGGAAGCAGGATTTATGGTGAATTTTATTAATAGTTACTTCATTGCGTTAGGGGTGCTGATCGGGGGCGCACTCATCGGAGGGCTCGGAGCATATTTGGCAGGCGAAGCCCCGCTTACGGCGATTACAAAGCTTGCGAACCGGTTAAAAATTTGGGCGCTTGTCGCAGCTATCGGAGGCACCTTTGATGCGGTATACAGCTTTGAACGAGGCATTCTTGAAGGCAATACGAGAGATATCTTTAAGCAGCTTCTATTGATTATCTCGGCCATGGGCGGTGCGCAAAGCGGCTGGCTCATTATTTCATGGCTGACTCAGGAGCATCTTTCTTCATGAGGGTCCCCCAGCATTACAAAAAACCGGGGTGGCAGCGCTTTTTCGCAGGAATGATGTGCGGAGCCGTAATCAGCTGGTTCTTTTTCCTGTTTACTTACGGAACATTCCAAGAGGAGCAGGTCAGCCTCATCGAAAAACAAAAAGAGCATGTAAAAGACTTGAACAATCAAATTTCGATCTATCAGGAAGACCTCCATAAACTGAATGAAGATAATAAAAGAAAACTGCTGATTCAAAGCGTCAGCGTTAAATTGCTGAATGGGGATAAATATAAAATATCACAGCCGGATAAAACGAAATTCGAGGAGCATGTAAAGGATGATATTTCAGAGGTGATTACAAAAGACATAGAGAGCGTCTATCAAACAAAAGATCTTTTAAAACGGACAATCGAAAATAAAGTGTATATGATCAATGAAAAAAAATACGAGGCAACCGTCAAGGAATTAACGATTTATACAAGATTGACAGTAGAACTTGAAATATCATTCGCCACATAATTATGGATTTTTTTTAAATTCTCCAAACTTCTGTCGCTTTTTCCCATTCTTTTTTATAAACTATATGTGAGGCTTAATGGCGAAAGGAAGGAGGAAGGGAAATGGAGGTTTACAGTGACCGTCAGTTAGCAAAAGATCAAGCAGCCCGGCTCAGACAAGGTTTTTCTGCATATGCCGAAACACACTCACTCGCTTCCCTCATCAAAAAAGAACTTCAATCTCACAATCTCCAAGTCTATGAGGACCTTACTGATTTTGGCTGCTGGTTCATCCCTGTCACAGATGAACACTAAGAGAGAGGGTCTCCCCTCTACTCGTGTTCTTTACATAATGCTTCCAGATCAGCTAAAATCCGATCAGCTTCATCCCAACTGTAAATAGAGGCGCCCGAAGCAAGCGGATGCCCACCGCCATTATATTTTCGGGCAAGTCCGTTAATGACAGGCCCCTTCGAACGGAATCTGACTCTGATTTGATCGTCTTCTTCTACGAAAAACACCCAAGCGCGAATACCTGAGATATTCCCAAGCGTCCCGACGAGCTGTGACGCTTCTGAAGCCGTTGTGCTGAACTTTTCAAGCGTATCTTTTTTGATAAAAACAGAAGCTGCACCGTTTTCGGACAATGACACATTTTGAAAGATATAGCCGTTAAGCTTCACCACATTCAGTTTTGTTTCATACAATTGATTAAACAACTCTGAGGAAGAGAATGGATACTGAATGAGCTCGCCTGCATATTTTAATGTTTTTTCCGTTGTATTCGGAAATAAGAAGCGTCCGGTATCTCCGACGATGCCGGCGTAGATGAGCTCTGCCGCTTTCGTATTCAGCTTCCAGCCGTGCTCTTTTCCTTCTAAATACAGCTCGTAAATCATTTCACTTACTGAGCTGGCGCTTGTATCGACCCAGAGAAGGTCACCGTATGGATCTTCGTTCGGATGGTGGTCGATTTTTATCAGTTTGGCGCCGGAAGGATAACGCTGATCGTCGATTCTTTCCTGATTTGCCGTATCGCAGACAATGACAAGTGCGCCTTCATATGTTTCATTGTCCACCTCATCAAGGGAATATAAGAAAGAGAGGGACGGTTCAGGCGTGCCCACCGCAAAAATATTTTTTTCAGGATATGTTTCACGCAGGATTTCTGTAAGGCCGCACTGTGATCCGTAGGCATCCGGATCAGGACGCACATGTCTATGTAAGATAATCGTGTCATATAATGATATGGTTCTGATCAGTTCTGTTTTCATTTGATACTCCTTTATTGTTTTTATTCATTAAATCACATTCTCTGCCGACGGAAAAGAAAAATAACGTCAAAACCAAGCCCGTTTTTGTATAGAATGGGTTTGTAAACTTTTACGATGGAGGATTTCATTTATGCTGGTTCTTGTTTTTTTGATTGGGCTTTCAGCCTGCTTTTATGTGTACTATAAAGTAAAAGGCGTTCGGGCTAAGCAATCTTTGGAGAAAGAAATCTGTTCAGCAAAATCAAGCATGGCCTTAGGGTCACTGGTCCTGTTCTACGGGCTCAACCAAATGATATTATTTCATTCTGTATTAACGTTAGTAATTGGCGGTATCTTTATCGTTATAGGAGCAGGAAGCGCTTGGGCAGGTTATAAAGCCTACAGGCATTACTATCCCCTTCACGCCAAAGAAGCTGAAAGAGATCACGCGTAAGGGGCGCCTGAAACGTCCCTTAGCTTCTTTCCATCAGCTGAACCATCAGCATCGCTTTTGACACGATATGGCCTTGGCTGTGCACTTCAACTTCCATTTTTCCGAACTTTCGGCCAGCCTCCAAAATGCGCGGTTTGACTTCGATGACCGATTCCATCTGCACAGGCTTCAAAAAGAAAATGGTGATGCTTTCGATGACGAGCTCGCCGCGTTTTTTCGAGCGCAAAAACCGATTTGCCGCTTGCGTCAAAATGGTCGTAAACACACCATAAGAAATTGTTCCGAGCTGGTTTGTCATCTGCGGCGTGACTTCATACTCGTAAACCGTTTGATCCTCTTTATCATCACCCTCATCTTTAAATCCCCTTGAAACGATATCATCAAGCTTCTCCCCGACCTGCGGCTGCTTTTGAATCATTTGAAGCGCTTTTAACACGTCTTGGCGGCTGATCATGCCGATCAGTTTTTGGTGGCCGTCAGTGACGGGAAGCACTTCGATCCCTTCCCATACCATCGTTTGCGCCGCTGAGGCGACAGAGGTTTTCCCAATAACCGTAACAGGATTTTTAGTCATGACTTTTTCGATAGGTGCGTTTCGGTCATGGCCGGCAATATCTTTTGATGTCAGGATGCCATGGATTTTCATCTGGTCGTCGACAACCGGGAACCGGCCGTGCCCCGTTTCAAAGTTTTTCTCATACCATTTTTCAAGTTTATCCTTAGGCGAAAGATATACCGTACGGTCAGCAGGCGTTAAGATGTCCTCCACCAGGACAATTTCTTTTTTGATCAGCTGGTCATAAATCGCCCGGTTGATCATTGCGGCGACTGTAAAGGTGTCATAGCTTGTGGATAAAATCGGCAGCTCAAGCTCATCTGCCAGCTGTACAATGCTGTCATCCGTGTTAAAACCCCCGGTCACCAATACAGCCGCACCCGCTTCGAGCGCCTGTCTGTGTGCATTGATTCTGTTTCCGACAATCAAAAGATTGCCCGCTGCGGTGTAACGCATCATTGCGTCCAGCTCCATCGCGCCGATGACGAATTTATTCAATGTCTTATGGAGTCCGGCCCGGCCTCCGAGCACCTGTCCGTCTATGACATTTACGACTTCTGCATATGTAAGCTTTTCAATATTCTCTTTTTTCTTTTGTTCAATCCTGATTGTGCCTACACGTTCAATCGTGCTGACAAACCCTTTATTCTCTGCTTCCTTGATCGCTCTGTACGCGGTCCCTTCGCTTACTTTCATTTCCTTTGCAATTCTTCGCACAGAAATTTTTTCACCGACAGGCAGTGAATCAATATATGTTAAAATTTGTTCATGCTTCGTTGCCAAGCGTTTCACCTCTAAGGACAGTCTTCTGCTTTTATTATAAGGTTTCGGAGGATTTATACGCAATGAGCGGAGAAAATAAAAAAAACATCCCCTGAGAAATCAGGAGATGTTTTCATCCGTTTAGAGCTCGATCGTCTCACCGACCGCCATGACTTTACCGACTCCGCCCGGCAGGCTGTCAGCGAAGGCCTCAGGGTCTTGTTCGATGACCGGGAATGTATTGTAATGCACCGGCACGACCTGTTTTGCGCGCAGCCATTCAGCGGCAAGCTTGGCGTCTTCAGGCCCCATCGTAAAGTTATCGCCAATCGGCAGGAAGGCAATGTCAATATGATTCAATTCGCCAATAAGTTTCATATCAGAGAAAAGAGCCGTATCGCCCGCGTGGAAAATAGTTTTATCTTCTACTGTCAGCAAAATACCGGCTGGCATGCCTGTGTAAGTGATCGTTTTGTTTTCTTCATCTGTGATGGCTGATCCGTGAAAGGCCTGTGTGAGCTTCACTTTTCCAAAATCGAACTGGCGGGAGCCGCCGATGTGCATCGGATGAACATTCAAGCCTTTCCAGCCTAGGTACACGGCGAGCTCGTTCGGAGCTACAACCAGCGCGTTGTTTTGCTTGGCAATTTGCTCAGTGTCGCCGACATGGTCATTGTGGCCGTGCGTCAATAAAATGACGTCTGCTTTTACATCCTCCGGTTTTACATCCGTTAACGAATTCCCTGTCAAAAACGGATCAAATATAATATGGTGATCCTTCGTTTCCACTGTGATTACAGAATGTCCGTGATATGTCACTTTCATTTCTTTCACCTCGTCACGTTATTTTGATTTGTTTATTTTCCCTTTTTAAAAAGCTGAAAAACTTATGTTGTTTGATTCTTATTAATGACATTGAGACCTCCGGTGGCTTCAATGACAGTGCCTGTCACAAGGTCTGAGTTCTCCTCACACAAGAAAGCGATAATCCGGGCGATATCCTCGCCTGTGCCAGATCTTCCTATCGGCGTTTTTTCCTTGCCGATTCGCTTCCTGGCTTCCTCTATTGATGCTTCCTTCATGTCGCCGACAATGTCACCCGGGCAAACCATGTTGGCAGTTATGCCGAATTCGGCTTCTTCAATGGCAATGGTCTTCGTCAAAGAAGCCAAACCCACTTTCGCAGCGCCAAATGCCGACCGGTGAAGCCAGCCGGGCGCGTGCGCCGCACCTTGGAATCCGTACGTGATAATGCGTCCGAATTGCTGTTTTCTCATAATAGGAATAACCGCTTTGAATAAATGAAAGACGGCGCTTAAATTACCTTCCAGCATGCCGTACCATTCATCATCAGTATAATCGGCTAACTTTTTACGTTCAAATATGTATGGTCCCGCGTTGTTAATCAAAAAGTCGATCCTTCCGAAGCGGTTTAAGGCTACCTCTGCAATACGCAGCAGATCTTCTTTTTTGGTGACATCACCTTTTACAAATTGCAGCCGGTCAAGACAATCAGGACAGGCTTCCTTTAGGCGGCTGACAGCCTCCTCGTCCTGTCTGTAATTGACTGTTACTGAATACCCCTTTGCAAGCAACGTTTCAGTCACTTTGCGGCCTAAACCCTTCGAACCGGCAGTAATTAAAGCATGTCGCACATGAATACCTCCCAAAGCAACGTCGCCGCTTTCAATAAAGTGTTTCTTCTTCTACTTTACTATAAAAGGCCTTCAATATCACTTTTTACACTTTGACATACAAAAAAGCTGCCTGTACAGACAGCTTATTCTGCAGAAGATGAAGGCTCCTGATCATGCATATCGACATAACCGCTTTGATATGCTTCTGAAATGAGCCTTGTTGTCTCCTGGCTTTCTTGTTCATCATATATATAGCGTTCCGGTTCTTTTTTCATTCTTCTGCCTCCCATCATTATAGAGGTAGGTTGGCTGTAATGACGGGATTTTATGAAGGAAATTTTAACAAACTCCTGCTGCCACGCAAGCTTTCGCTTTTTTAAGCGCCTGCTCCACTTGTTTGAATCCGGTGCCCCCGGCGCTCATTCTTTTTTCAACTGCGTGGTAAGGGTCTAACACAGTGTAAATCTCTTCATCGAAGAGCGTGCTTGCCTGCTTAAAATCGGCAAACGGCATATCGCTTAAATAGATCCCTTTTTCGATGCATGTGTACACAAGTTTTCCAACCACTTCATGCGCTTCTCTGAACGGCATTCCTTTTTTTGCTAAATAGTCGGCCAGTTCTGTCGCATTTGAAAAGTCTTGTTTTGTTGCTTGCTTCATGACCTCTTTGTTTACAGTCATTGTTTGGATCATGCCTGTGAAGATTTGCAGGCTGCCTTCAACCGTTTTCACTGTGTCAAACATGCCTTCTTTGTCTTCTTGAAGGTCTTTGTTGTAAGCGAGCGGAAGACCTTTCATGAGCGTAAACAACCCCATCATGTCACCGTATACGCGTCCCGTTTTTCCGCGGATCAGCTCTGCCATATCAGGGTTTTTCTTTTGTGGCATCATACTGCTTCCTGTTGCGTACGTATCGTCAAGCTCGATGAATTTAAACTCCTGAGAGCACCATAAAATGATTTCTTCAGAGAAACGGGATAGGTGCATCATCAGCATACTGCTGTTGCTTAAAAACTCCAAAATGAAATCTCTGTCGCTGACGCCGTCCAGGCTGTTTTCATAAATAGAGTCAAAACCGAGCAGTTCTGCTGAATAATCACGGTCGATTGGAAAGGTTGTTCCCGCAAGCGCCCCGCAGCCAAGCGGAGATTTGTTAATCCGCTTCATTGAATCTTGAAAACGCTCCTTATCGCGCTCAAGCATCCAGAAATACGCAAGCAAATGGTGAGCGAATGAAATCGGCTGGGCGCGCTGCAGATGTGTGTAGCCAGGCAGAATCGTTTCGATATTCGCTTCCGCCTTTTCGATCAGCACGCTTTGGAATGCCTCAATCAGCTCAATGATGTGGCCGACATGATGTTTCAAGTATAAATGCATGTCAGTCGCGACCTGGTCATTCCGGCTTCTGCCAGTATGCAGTTTGCCGCCAAGAGGGCCGATTTCGTCAATAAGCATTTTCTCAATGTTCAAATGAATATCTTCATAATCTACTGAGAATTCCAATGCTCCCTCCTCTGCTTTTTGCAGAAGGGTTTTCAGTCCCTCACGGATTTTCAGCTCTTCTTCCGCTGTCAGGATACCGCATTTTTTCAGCATGGCAGCATGTGCGAGAGACCCTGTAATGTCTTCAGTGACTAAATGTTGGTCAAATGATATGGACGCGCCGAACTCGTCGACCCATTTTTCCGGTGTTTTTTGAAATCGGCCTCCCCAAAGCTTCTTCATGCTTTAATCTGCTCCTTCTTTTTCACGATGCTGTTCACTTTTGTCGGAAGTCCCCAAAGCTCGATAAATCCGATTGCCGCATGGTGATCAAACGCATCGTCTTTTGTATATGTTGCAAGTTTTTCATCATATAGAGAGTATTCTGATTTACGACCTTCTACAATCGCATGGCCTTTAAACAGCTTCACGCGGACAATGCCTGTGACATGTTTTTGCGTTTCTTTTAAGAAAGCATGCAGCGCGTCTTTTAACGGTGAGAACCATAAGCCGTTGTAAATGATTTCTGACATTTTTTGCTCAATGATCGGTTTAAAGTGGGCTACCTCTTTAACCAGGGTTAGATCTTCCAGTTCTTTATGCGCTTTGATGAGTGTCATCGCACCAGGGCATTCGTATACTTCCCGGGATTTAATGCCGACAAGACGGTTTTCCACGTGGTCGATACGTCCGACACCGTGTGCGCCTGCCATTTCATTCAGCTTCAAAATCAGTTCAGAAAGCGAGTAGGATACGCCATCAATGGATACAGGCACACCTTGTTCAAATGCAATTTCAATCACTTCCGGCGTATCCGGCGTTTTTTCCAGCGGAGCTGTTAAATCGTATGCACCTTCTGGCGGCGCCGCCCATGGATCTTCTAAAATGCCGCACTCATTTGCGCGTCCCCACAGGTTTTGGTCAATAGAATACGGGCTGTCAAGATTGATCGGAATCGGAATGCCGCGGCTTGATGCATATTCAATTTCTTCTTCACGTGACCATTGCCATTCCCGAACCGGCGCGATAACTTCAAGGTCAGGGTTTAATGATTTAATGGATACTTCGAAACGAACTTGGTCATTTCCTTTCCCTGTGCATCCGTGCGCAATCGCCTGTGCATCTTCTTTTTCCGCGATTTCAACAAGTTTTTTCGCAATCAGCGGTCGAGATAATGCCGAAACGAGCGGATATTTTCCTTCATACATCGTATGGGCCTGTAAAGAGATAAGCGCGTAGTCCTGTGCAAATTCTTCTTTTGCATCGATCACGTAGGAGTTTGTCGCGCCGACTTCCAGCGCTTTCTGCTGAACAAATGCCAAATCTTTGCCTTCACCGACGTCCAGACAGCAGGCGATTACATTATATCCTTGCTCCTGAAGCCATTTTATTGCGACGGAAGTATCAAGACCTCCTGAGTATGCTAATACGACTTTTTTCTGTTCTGACATGATAAAAATCCCCTCTCAACCGTGTTTCTTTTTTTGTATAAAAATAAATTATATTTAATAAAAATACATTTTGTATGTATACACTTTAACAAGTACGTTTCTTTTTTTCAAGCCTTTTATAAAAAAACTTCACCTAAATTTCCAGGTGAAGTTTCGTAGTATTTATTCATTTACTTGTCTTTTCTGATTTCTCTGACTACATGTGCAAGTTCGGGAATAATCAGCTTATTCATTGCCAGCTTTACCGCGCCGCTTGAGCCTGGTGTCGAGAAAACAGCAGTATGCTGGATGACACCAGCAGTGGCTCTCGACATGATTGCGGCAGAGCCGATATCCTCTGTATAACTCAGCATCCTGAATATTTCTCCAAAGCCGGGCAGCTCTTTCGAAAACAATGGCGTGATGGCCTCAATTGTGACGTCTCGATTTGCTATGCCTGTCCCTCCGTTTAAGAGAACCGCGTCTGTCTGTTCATCCATGCAGCCCGCAAGCACTGCCCGCTGCAAAGCATCCTTTTCGTCTTTTACAATTTCATGTGCAGCAATGTGATGACCGGCTTCTTCTAAAAACGAGATCATCAGCTTGCCGCTTTTATCCGTTTCTTCTGTCCTCGTGTCACTGACTGTAATCACTTTGCACCGAACGATATCGGGAGCTTCCTGTTTATGCTCTTGAACGCTCATTGGCCCACCTCTTTTATTTTTTTCTGTCTGTCACTATCATGCATCAACAAAAAAGCACATTCAAGAGAATGTGCTTTCATGCGATTTATTTTGCTAAACGGACAACGTCGCGCGCAATCATAACTTCTTCATCAGTCGGAATGATCATGACTTTTACTGGAGAATGCGGATAGCTGATGAAAGCTTCCTCGCCGCGCACGTTATTAAGCGCAGGATCCCAGTATACGCCCATGAATTCTAAGCCGCGAAGCACGCGTTCTCTGACTTCCACACTGTTTTCACCGATACCGGCAGTAAAGATGATCGCATCAACACCGCTCATTCTTGCAGCGTAAGAACCGATGTATTTGTGGATTCTGCTTGCGAAGACTTCAAGAGCAGTTTCCGCGCGCTCATTTCCTTCTTTCGTTGCTTCAACGATGTCACGAAGATCGCTTGAGAAACCGGAGATGCCGAGCAGGCCGCTTTTTTTGTTTAATGTATTCAGTACTTCGTCAGCTGTCTGGCCTGTTTTCTCCATGATGTATGGGATCAGGGCAGGGTCGATGTTTCCAGAGCGTGTACCCATTGCAACACCTGCAAGCGGCGTAAAGCCCATAGATGTATCAATTGATTTTCCGCCTTCAACAGCAGCAATACTTGCGCCGTTTCCAAGGTGGCAGGAAATCAGGCGTAAGTCTTTTAACGGGCGGCCGAGAAGCTCTGCCGCGCGCTCAGTCACATATTTATGTGAAGTGCCGTGGAAGCCGTATTTACGGATGCCGAACTTTTCATAGTATTCATACGGCAGGCTGTACAGGTAAGACTGCTCAGGCATTGTTTGGTGGAATGCCGTATCAAAAACAGCAACCGCTGGAACATTTGGAAGCACTTCTTTGAACGCTTTAATTCCAACGATATTTGCCGGGTTGTGAAGCGGTGCCAATTCAGAAATATCTTCAATTTCCTTAATGGTTTCATCAGTTAATAAAACAGAATCACTGAATTTTTCTCCGCCGTGCACGACGCGGTGGCCGATTCCGTCAATTTCATTCAAATCTTTAATAATGCCGAATTCCGTTAACTTGTTCAGCAGCATTTTAACAGCTACCGCATGATCCGGAATATCAGTTACTTCTGTATTTTTTTCGCCGTTTACAGAAATCGTGAATACGCTGTCGGCGATACCAATTCGTTCAACTAAACCCTTCGTTAAAACGGTTTCTGAAGGCATTTCGAAAAGCTGAAATTTCAAAGACGAGCTTCCTGCGTTAATTGCAATAATTTTGGACATGATTGACGCTCCTTTATACTCTGTATCAACAACTTCGTTTTTCGTACTTTTTTCCCGGTGAATATCATCATCTTCTCCGAAAAATATCTGACTTTTCCATTTAAACATTGTCATGTCGGCATTTCAAGTCAACTTGTGTATTGATAACGCTTACAACGAGAAGTCGTTATTTTCAGACATATCATCTATAGATTTCGTGTTAACGAACGCTTACAATTTGCAGTTTTTCTTTCTGTATTTTGTGTTTCAATGCGGGATTCAATTCGCCGGTCTTGTCTTCAAGTGCACAAATAAAAACAGCTTAAGCATCCATCGTATGACGGCTGCCTAAGCTGCTATTTAACATCTATTTTTCTTTTTTAAACCACGCATCCAATTGTGCCATCATGTCAAGCATCGGCTTCTGATTGGAGAAAGACGGAAGATTCGCAAGCAGAATTTGGCCCGGCGCTTTTGTCTCCTCTCCTTTTTTCTGAAGCACAAGGATGCTTTTGGCATGAGCCTCGTCTTTAAAAATGGATTTTGGCAGCTGCAAAAGCGCGTTGATATGAACTTTATCTTTGAAAAACTGCTTCAGCTTGTCGCTTTGGGAGCTCTCAAATAAATGATTCGGGATCATAAAAAATAAGTAGCCGCCCGGTTTGGTGTGCTTGACGCTTTGTTCAATAAACAGATGATGAGCGAAGGAATGGCCTTCGTCAGCTTTAAGCTCAAACGCTTCTGCTCCTTCGTCATTCGGATAATAGCCGACTGGCAGATCGCATATGACCGTGTCAACAGGATCGATAAACAGCGGCTCAAGGCTGTCCTGATGGAAAAGCTCAAGCTCTTTTTTCAGAAGGTTCGCTTGGGCATACGCGATCTTCAACAGCACATCATCAATTTCAATGCCATAGCTATTTGCCGTTTTTTCAGACAGCTGGTTCAGCACGGTGAACAGAAGGTTTCCTGTTCCTACTGCCGGATCAAGAACCGTCAGTTCCTTTTTGTCCGCCATAAACTTATTCACCAAATAACTGATGAAAAGCCCGATCGTATCCGGCGTCATTTGTCTGTTCGGATGGGAGATATCTTTCAATCCCTTCAGGACGGCAAGCTGAAAAGCTTTGCGCACCCACTCGTGCTCATATGTGCCGAATTCCGCTTTTTCTAGCAGAGCCTGAAGCTGTTCGGCTTTCTCATCAGGCAGTTTCAACTGATCTGTTTTTTCAAGAAAATACATTTCTCCCGCTTCAGCCAGCGCCTCTATATATGAAATTTGCAATTCATTCTTTATCATGATCGCGGCTTCGTTTAACAGCTCGTAAACCGCACCTACATGGTCTTTTTGCATATATGTTCCTCCTTGCCATGAAAAAAGCTCCGGCGGCAGCCTGGAGCTTTTTTCCGTGCTTACTTCACTAATGCCTTGGCAGCCTCAATTGGCTTTTCATAGTTCGGGTGGTTTGTTGCTTCGCTTACATATTCAGCGTAAACGACTTTTCCGTTCTCATCAAGCACGAATACGGAACGTGCAAGCAGACGAAGTTCTTTAATATACACACCGAATGCTTCGCCAAATGACATATCTCTGTGGTCAGACAGTGTTTCCACTTTATCAATTCCGTTAGCACCGCACCAGCGCGCTTGTGCAAATGGAAGGTCTGCACTGATTGTATAGACGTTAACATCTCCAAGCTTTGCAGCTTCTTCGTTAAAACGGCGTGTTTGCGCATCACAAACACCTGTATCAATTGAAGGGATAACAGAAATAATCGTTACCTTTCCTTTCATATCAGCTAACGATTTTTCTTCAAGGCTGTTAGTCAGCACTGTGAAATCAGGGGCTTGATCTCCTACTTTCACTTCTTGTCCGACGAGTGTAACCGGACCGCCTTTAAATGTAATTTCAGCCATTATAATTCCTCCCTTTTGTATGTATGTCTCTATCATAGTAAAGTTTCCTGCAAACTGCAAAGTTTATGCCAAAAAAAAGTTAACTGCGGCGCCGCAGTTAACCTTTCTTTAATAATTCATATTGTTCATTTGGTTTTGATTTTGGCCCTGACCTTGGTTCTTGTTATTTTTCTTGAACATTTGCTGGATGCGTTCAAGGGTTTGAGGGGCTGCGTCTAAAATTTTCTCAATCAAATGGGTATTTTCATCTAAATGAAGCATTCTGATTCCTGTCGATCCGACAATTAAAAACGCGATCGGCGTAATAGACACACCGCCCCCGCTTCCGCCTCCGAAAGGAAGTTTTTGTTCTCTTGTCTCATCGTCTTCCGATTTCTTTTCTGCCGGCTTTCCGCCAAACTCGCTTCCGCCTGCGGCGAATCCGAATCCAACTTTAGAAACGGTTAAAATGACGCTTCCATCCGGCGTTTCAACCGGATCTCCGATAATGGTGTTAACATCAATCATTTCCTTCAAGTTTTCCATTGCGGTTTTCATTAAACCTTGGATGGGATGGTCTGCCATATACGCTTCCTCCTTAAACTGATGAATCATTCTTTGAAGTCATTCGGGACGACGGATTCTTCTTTAATACGGATAGCTCCCGTCCGTATTTGACGAATTTGAAAGCTGCAAGCATAGCATGTCCAAAGCGAAAAAAGAATATACACTGAAAATGGGTCTTGGAGACCGGGACTTGAAACGATGGAATCACTTGATAGACGGGTTTATTCACAAAATCCAGATGGTCATACAGCATCGCAGCGATACCGCCTTTCACACCCCATACAGCACCTGTTAATACACCTGTCACTGCCGCGTCATGAATTCCGACAACTGTGACCCATTCGAGTTTTGTGATATGCAAATGCGCCAGAAAAGACGCGCTGATTTTCCGTAATTTGGTGACCTGATGCAGAAGCATTTCGATTTTATTAATGCCTTGCTGTACATCATCAAACGAAACTTTTTTCTTACTGCTGCTTTTTTTCACTTTCGAAGTTGATTTTTGTTTGATATCAACTGTTCCGTCCTCTTTATTCACCTTAATCGCCGGGATTGTTTTTTTGATCCGTATGAGGCCAAACAGCGTCGTGATCTTCAAGGTCATTTTGTCGTTATCATCAGTGTGAAGATACTCTGCAGCGACATGAACTTTCATTCTGAGAAGCAGCACGATACCTATGAGAATAAAAATGGCTGTCAGCACATATACCATATTCTTCACTTCCTCTAGGAGCATTATCGCCAAACCAGAAAAAAATAAACCCGGACGAGGTCCGGGTTTATCGGTTATTTGCTATAGAGTTTTTCATGCACCACAGTCGTATCCGCAATATAATCATGAATCCCCTGCTTTGTGGGTGAAAAAGCAACGACGATATATAAAATCCAAATCTTATCAATATACCGTCCGACTACTTCACGAAAAATCACTGTGCTCCATGTCAGTTTGCGATCCGGCTTCACAGAAACCACTTTGAGGCCGAACACCATTTTTCCAAGCGTCTGCCTGAAAAACTTTGTCATCAGCGCAAAATAGGCAAGGTAAACAACAAGCGTAGTCACACTGTAGGCCGAGAAGGTAAACATACCGGATGTTTTCGGCAGATCCAATACGGTAAAGAGGGGAGAAACAAGCAAATGGTTTAATCCCCATACAACGAGCCAATCAAGCAGGAAAGCCCAGAAACGAACCCAAAAGCCGGCATAGGCGTGTGTCAGCTGCTCCGCTTCTTGTGGGCTTTTGATGTCATTGCGCTCTAACTCTTCATATGTCACATCCATTATTGATCCCTCCTACTTCGCATAGAGATACATCATTCTCGGCGAACCGGATTGTGAAAGAATTTCTCTCATATTCAGAAAATCAATTTCACTCTTAAACATTTTGTTCGCGCCCATGGAAAACAGTGAGCCTAATCCGAAGCTTTCCTCGTAAGAAATGACAGAGGCGTTTTTCAAATCCTTATGATCCTTTTTCATCGCTGAAATGGTATCATCATAAAAACCAAGCTCATCAACGAGATTCAGTTTTTTCGCCTGCCGTCCGTCATACACGCGTCCGTCCGCAATTTTCTTCACCTCTGATTTCGACATGCCGCGGCCTTCAGAAATGACATCAATAAAGCCTTCATACGAATTATCAACCATGGATTGCATGATGTTCTTTTCTTCTTTCGTCATCACACGGGAAGGAGACATAATATCCTTATGAGCCCCGCTCTTAATCGTTTCAAAAGAAATGCCGAGCTTATCAGCAAGCTTTGAATAATTGACGCTTTCCATAATGACGCCGAGTGACCCAGTCAGGGTTTCCGGTGTCGCAAAAATCTTATCAGCCGCCGTTGAGATGTAATAGCCGCCAGATGCTGCCATCGATCCCATCGACACGTAAATCGGTTTTTTTGTTTCTTTCTTGATTTCTTCCAGCTTCTTATGTATTTCAGCACTTTCATATACTCCGCCGCCCGGAGAATTCACCTTCAGAACGATGCCTTTGACCGTTTTGTCATCTTTTGCACGCTCAAGGTTTTTTAAGAACGTTCTGTGGTTATATCCGTCTGAACCGAGCAGACTGCTTGAATCCCCATTATCCTGAATGGTGCCGCTGACCTCCAGTACGGCAATTTTACTTGAGAGACTGCCGTTTTCCAGCGTCTTTTCCTGCGATTCATCCGTCAGTGATGTGAGATCCGTTTGAGCGCCTTTGACGCTTTCAAAGAAACTCATTGAGATGCTGACGATGATGGACACGCCGAAAATCCCCAGGGCAATCACTAATGCAATCCATCTTTTTGCATTCATTTTTTTCTCCTCCTTTTTCCCAAACTCTCTCATTATACGATTTAATATGAAAAATGTTTCATTTGATGAGAAAGCTCTGGCTTAACGGGCTGCCGCCAAACGTGGTACACTTATGGCCAAAGGTATTTTATCACAAATACTGGATGGCAGAAAAACTTAAATATGACAGCAAAGGGGAAATGGGATATGACCGATCAACGCCGTAATGTTTATTTTTTTCACAAACAGGACCAAGAAACACACGAACAAGCCAACTCTTTAACGCAATTGGCTGAAGAGCATGGATTTACGGTTGTGAATCAGCCCTCAGACGCCAACATCATTGCTAGCATTGGCGGTGACGGCACATTTTTGCAGGCAGTCAGAAAGACGAATTTCCGTGACGACTGCTTGTACGTCGGCATTACCAAAAAGGGGAAAGCTCATTTATATTGCGACTTTCATAGTGATGAGCGTGAAAAAATGGTCGACGCGATGACGTTTGAACAAATTGAAGTCAGAAAATATCCGCTGATTGAAGTGACAGTGGATAACGCCAGTCCTTTTCACTGCCTAAACGAGGTTTCCATCCGTTCAAGCATTATTAAAACCTTTGTGATGGACGTGCTGATTGATGATCTGCACTTTGAAACGTTTAGAGGTGACGGGATGATTATCTCGACGCCTACAGGCAGCACTGCATATAACAAGTCTGTTGCAGGTGCGGTTGTTGATCCGCTGCTCCCATGCATGCAGGTATCTGAGCTTGCTTCTCTTAACAATAACAACTACCGGACACTCGGCTCGCCATTTGTCCTCAGCTCCGACCGAAAGCTGACTCTTCGTGTGGTACAAGACGGCAATGAGCACCCAATCATCGGCTTGGACAATGAAGCACTCAGCACAAGAAACGTGAAAACGATCGAAATCAAACTGTCTGACAAGAAAATCAAAACAGTCAAACTAAAGGACAATTCATTTTGGGAGAAAGTAAAACGCACTTTTTTATAGAACGTGAAAAGGACAGGCTTCCCGCCTGTCCTTTTATGATTTCTCATATACAACCTGGCCGTTAATTACGGTTTTTTCAATGTCTAAAAGATGAAGCTTTACAGGGTCAATTGTAAACGGATCCGCGCTGAGAACCGTAAAATCCGCGTCATAGCCTTCGGCAATTTTTCCGCGTGATTTCTCTTTATAAATGATCCCTGCGCTTCCTTCTGTATAGAGCTTAATTGCTTCATATACAGTTAAACATTCGCTTTCATTATAGCTTGGCCCGTTCTGTTCATGACTGCTTTTCCGGAGCACCGCAGACTGGATGCCAAGAAGAGGGTCAACAGGCTCAATCGGGGCGTCTGAACCGCCCGCGCATAATATGCCTTTAGACATCAGCGTTTTCCACGCAAAGGCTGTGTTCATCCGGTCTTTTCCGAGACGGTCAATCACCCAAGGAAAATCACTGGCGACAAAATGAGGCTGAAGATCAAGTGCGACCGGCATACGTGCTGCTTTTTCGATTAATTCGTCATTCAGCACTTGAGCATGAATCAGCCGATCATGCCGGCCGTTTTTGGGCGGTTGCTTTTCTATTGCGTTCAGCACTTTTTCAAAAGCTAGGTCGCCGATTGTATGAACCGCAACTTCCATGCCTTTTTCTCTCGCTTTTCGAATGAGCCTGTCAAGGGTTTCGTCATCATGAACTTGAACTCCATTAGTGGACGGATCGTCCTGATATGGTTCTTTCAATAAAGCCGTTCTCCCGCCAAGCGCCCCGTCTGCAAAGATTTTCATCGCACCGAACTCCACATACGGGCCGGATGGCTTCTCCAGCTGCTCCCATCGATCTACCGCTTCATGATGAACGAGCAAATGACAGCGGAACGGATACTTTCCGCGAGCGGCAGCTTTCTCATAAGCTTTCATCGGCACCGAAACATCACCATAATAGGACAAGTCTTCCGAATGTCCGCCCGTCAGGCCTTTTGTCCAGCAGTCCTTTATCGCAGCCGTAAGCGCCTCATCAACATAGCGCTGGGAGACTGGCGGGACAGCCTTCAGAATCAAATTCTGCGCCTTATCAAACAGAAGCCCGGTCGGCTCACCGTTTGCATCTTTTGCGATGACTCCGCCGTCAGGATCAGGAGTGTTTCTAGTAATCCCTGCCGCTTGAAGAGCCGCAGAATTGACGGCTATCGCATGCCGGCATATTCGCTTGAGCAAGACGGGCCTGTCTGGAAATAAGCGATCAAGATCATGCTTAACCAAATAGTCCGGTGACTCAAACTGATTTTCATTCCAGCCCTCTCCAATGAGCCAATCGCCTTCAGGAAGCTGTCGCTCTCTTTCCTTGGCAGCCTGCAAAATAGCTTCTTTTGACGTTAGTGCGGACAGATCGAGCTGGAGCTGTTTCTCACCGTGGCCGATCAAATGTAAATGGCTGTCGACAAAACCGGGAAACATCACTGCTCCGTTCAGGCTGATTTCTTCTGTTTCCGGGGCCCCGTACTGTTTCTTTAGACGTTCATAGCTGCCGGTGCCCTTTATGACACCATCCTCGATATAAACTGCCTCTGTCAGATCGCCTTCTTCGAGCATCGTATAAATGAAACCGCCGTGCCATATCGCCTTCATTCACGTTCACTCTCTTTCTTTACGCCTTTTTATTGGCTTTGAGCTGTTCTTCACGTTTTCTTAATTCCACTCGTCTGATTTTTGCAGAAGCCGTTTTCGGCAGGCTTTCCACAAATTCAATCTCTCTCGGATATTTGTATGGAGCGGTAATGGTCTTCACATGGTTTTGCAGTATTTTGACAAGCTCATCACTGCGTTTTTCGTGATTTTGCAGGACAACGTACGCCTTAACGATGGATCCTCTGATTTCATCAGGGCTTGCGACAACAGCACATTCTTTTACTTCAGGGTGCTTAACAAGCGCGTCTTCCACTTCGAATGGCCCGATGGTGTAGCCGGAGCTGATAATGATATCGTCATTTCGGCTTTCAAACCAGAAGTAACCTTCCTCATCTTTTTTTGCTCTGTCTCCTGTTAGGAAATAATCGCCGCGAATTTGTGTTTTCATTCTTTCAGGATCTTTGTAATATTCTTTAAAGAGTGCCGGCGTGCTAAGGTGAACTGCGATATCGCCAACCTCACCAGATTTGCAGATTTCACCGTCTTCATTAATGATCTCCACCTGATTTCCCGGTGTCGGTTTTCCCATGCTTCCCGGTTTAATATCCATATCTTTCAAGACACCGACTAAAAGCGTGCTTTCCGTTTGGCCATACCCGTCCCGCACCTTAATGCCGAAGTGCTTTTGGAACACATCAATGACTTCACGGTTGAGCGGCTCGCCTGCGGACACTGCGCTGTGCAGGGCAGAAAGATCATATCGGTCTAAACCTTCGACCTTCGCCATTAAGCGGTATTCCGTTGGCGTACAGCAAAAGACATTGATTTTGTAGCGGTTTAAAAGTTCTAAATATTTTTCTGCTTTGAATCTGCCGTGGTACACAAAACCCGTTGCTCCGCTTCCGAGTACCGCTAAAAACGGGCTCCACACCCACTTTTGCCAGCCAGGGGCAGCAGTCGCCCAGACGATATCTTTTTCAGAAATATCAAGCCAAGCGCCGGCAGATGTTTTTAAATGAGCAAATGCCCATCCGTGTGTATGTACAACACCTTTAGGCTGACCTGTTGTTCCGGATGTATAAGATAAGAAAGCCATATCTTCTCTTGTTGTGTCAGCTGTTTGGAATCGGCTTCCGTCCGCTTGGATCGATAAGAGATTTTTCCAGCCGGCATCGTTTTCGCCAATAGACAGTTTAATCAGTTTGTCAGCCGTACTGACATCACGGAAAGCGCCGATAAATTCAGAATAGACGATGGCGCCTTTTACTTCTGCATGTTCAATCCGATATTCAAGATCTTTCGCACGAAGCATTTCCGAGCACGGAATGACAACCATTCCTGATTTTAGGATAGCCAAATAAACAGCATAGGCTTCAAGCACCCGCGGAACCATTACAATCAGCTTGTCTCCCTTTTTAAATCCAAGGTCAGCCAAAGCTGCTCCAATTTTATTTGTTTCTTCCATCAGCTTTTCATATGACCAAGATTTTTGCTTACCCGACTCATCCTCCCATAGAAGAGCGGTTTTTTGTCCAGCGGCACTGAACTTTTCCATTTCATTCACTAAATTATATTGCATAGGGGCAATTAAATCTTCTCGTTTTAACACGTACAACTCCTCACTTTCTTCACCCATTATACATAAATACAGGCTCTTTCCGTAAGGATATGCCTAAAAACAAGCTCCGTAAACATAGGTTTTTATAGGCCGCTGGTCCTTTTTTATATATATAAAATGAAAAAGAGTGGGGATACCCCCACTCCTAAGCCATTATGTGAAATTGTAAATTAGAATTGTCCTCCGCCCATGTTTTGTTGAGCAAAAGATACAAGACGTTTTGTGATCTCTCCTCCAACAGAACCGTTAGCGCGAGAAGTTGTGTCTGCTCCAAGGTTTACACCGAATTCAGAAGCGATTTCTAATTTCATTTGGTCGATCGCTTGAGCAGCTCCTGGTACTAAAAGGTTGTTGCTGTTACCTGAGTTATTGTTAGCCATGTGTCTCACCTCCTTGTGAGTATAGAATGTGTTAAAACACATGGCTTCATTCAAAAAAACTTTGGTAATTGTATACAGGAGCCGGAGCGATTTAAAAGAGTTCTGCGAATTTATCGCTTGCTTCTTGTTCGCTATAAAGCGTTATTGTTTCAATGTTGTCAACCGCTTCCCGAATATACGGCTCAAAATCAACAAAGCTTTCAAAGTGTTCGATTTTTTCTTTTTTAGGGCGTGTTTTCGGACTTGGCGGCGTAAAGATCGTGCAGCAGTCTTCAAACGGCTGAATGCTTGTCTCATATGTGCCGATTTCTCGTGATTTTTCGATGATTTCTGTTTTATCCATGGCGATTAACGGACGCAAAATCGGTGTTGACGTCACCGCATTAATCGCATACATGCTTTCAAGCGTTTGGCTCGCTACCTGACCAAGGCTTTCCCCCGTAATGATGGCAAGCCCATTTCTCTTTTCTCTGATTCTGTCGGCAATTTGAAGCATGAGGCGGCGGGTTGCCGTCATTGTGTAGTTCTCAGGTATTTGTTTTTGGATGAGCTCTTGCGTTTTCGTAAACGGAACGATATGAAGCGTCATGCTTCCCCCGAAGCGGGACAGGCATTTTGCCAGATCCATTACCTTTTGTTTTGCGCGCTCGCTTGTGTATGGCGGGCTGAAGAAATGAACAGCTTCTACCGACAGTCCACGTTTCATCGCATAAAAACCAGCCACAGGGCTGTCAAAACCGCCGGAAAGCATCAGCATCGCTTTGCCTGCTGAACCAACGGGCAGGCCGCCTGCACCTTTTTCATCGCGGATCGTCAAAAAGGTCGCTTCTTCCCTGATTTCGATTCTGAGCGGGATGTCGGGATTGCGGACATCGACCGTCAATCCTTCTGTATTTCGCAAAATATGGCCGCCGATTTCGGCGTTCATTTGATTCGTATCTAATTCAAATTGTTTATATGCTCTCTTCGTTGCGACTTTAAACGTATCACCAGGCTGATACTGATTTTCGATAGCCTGCAGAGCAGTTGCCTTAATATCATCAAGGCGGCTATCACACTTAATCGCCAGGCTGAAGCTTTGAATGCCAAACACCTGCTTTAAATGAGGAAAAAGCGCCTCAGGATCTTCTCCATTTAATGTAATTGTCATACGGTCCCGATTGGAAAAGTAATTTAAGTTCGGATAGTCTTTCAAAACGAGTCTGACGTTTTGCTTTAAGCGCTCAATAAAGCTTTTTCTGTTTTTGCCTTTTGTCGAAATTTCCCCAAAACGAATTAATATATGATCGTAATTCATGTTCTACCTCATCATTTTCTTTAATTTTTTGATGCCAGGACGGAGCGCGTTCATAAACGGTTCTGCCACATCGCTTGTCTGGCTGTAATTTAAGCTGATTCTGATGCTGCTTCCGGCAATTTGCTCTCCCTTGCCCATCTGTAAAAGAACTTTGCTGGGCTTATGCTCTTTTGCCGAGCAGGCCGATGTTGTTGAGACGAATATATCCTGTTCCTCGAGCATGTGTAAAAGCACTTCTGCTTTAATCCCAGGAACAGAGAAATTAATAATGTGCGGCGCACTATTCATTTGAGGCGTATTGACAACAACGCCTTCGGTTTCACTCAGCCTTTTCATAAACAATTCCTTTGCGGCAGCCATCGTGTCAAGCCTTGTTTCAAAATCAGCAGCGGCAAGATTAATGGCTTTGGCAAGCGAAACCGCCCCCGCAGTATGCTCCGTTCCGGCCCGAATGCCTTTTTGCTGAGAGCCTCCCGTTATCAGGGGAATAAGACGTGTTCCTTCTTTTACGATAAGCGCGCCTGTCCCCTTCAGCCCGTGAAATTTATGCCCGGAAATCGAACATAGATCAATGCCTGCCTTTTCAATCGCCAAGGGCACTTTATAGATGCCCTGCACATAATCGACGTGAAACAAAATGTTCGGGTGCTCTTTCAGCACTTCTCCTGCCTTTTCAATCGGCTGCACGGAACCGACTTCATTGTTCACATGCATCATGCTGACAAGCACGGTATCCGGACGGATGGCTTGTTTCAGTTCTTCAATTGAAACAAATCCGTCTTCGTTCACTGGAAGATAAGTGACGTCAAACCCGAATAACTCTGTCAGCTGTTCTAACGATTCCGTAACGGACGGATGTTCAATAGAAGTGGCAATGATATGTTTGCCTGCTTTTATTTTTGACAAAGCGGCTCCTTTTAAAGCCAAATTATTAGCTTCTGTAGCGCCTGACGTAAATACAATATCATAATTCTTTAGGCCTATGGCTCTTTTTATCTGATGTTTAGCTGCCTGAAGCAGCTGTTCCGTTTCAGCTCCATACCGGTGCAAAGATGAAGGATTTCCAAAATATCGTCTGCTTGTTTGTTCATATGTGTTCAAGACTTCATCGTAAGGTTTGGTCGTTGAACTATTGTCTAAATATAACATCTTTTTACTCCTTTAATATGAAAGCGATACAAAACTAATTTTATATGTTACCATAACAAATTACTGCTGAAAAAGTAAATAAAATTACTATTGACTTCTTCATACATTCACCTATAATTAGATTTGTTACTTTCGTCATATTATCTGACAATTAATTGACAGAATATTCTACCATGTTGAAATTAGGAGGATTTATACGTTATGAAATCATCACTATCAGCCAAGGAAACGATCGCCATTGGGCTTATGCTCTTTGCTTTGTTCTTTGGCGCAGGAAATATGATATTTCCGCCGGAACTTGGGCAAGCAGCCGGTGAAAATGTTTGGAAAGCGATGACAGGCTTTCTCGTGACGGGTGTCGGCCTGCCGCTTTTAGGTGTTGTAGCTGTTGCTTTAACAGGTACAGATGCTAAAGGCCTTGCAGATAAAGCACATCCGGTCTTTGGAACCATTTTTACAGTCGTTCTTTATTTAACAATCGGACCGCTGTTTGCAATTCCGCGAACAGGCACTGTTTCTTATGAAATTGCGGCTGTACCTTTTGTAGGCGGCATGCCGGCATGGCTCACACTTCTTATTTTTACGTTTCTTTTCTTTGCTGTTACGTACTACCTGGCTTTAAATCCTACAAAGCTAGTTGACAGGATTGGTAAGGTATTAACACCTATTTTACTTGCTGTTATCGCAATCTTAGTCATCAAAAGCATCGTGACGCCGATGGGGGACATTCAGTCGCCGCTTGAAGCGTATGCTTCCGGATCATTGTTTAAAGGATTTTTAGAAGGCTATAAAACAATGGATGCCCTTGCTTCTATCGTGTTCGGAATTGTCGTTGTTAATGCCGTTAAGGACAGAGGCATCACCAGCCGTAAATCAGTTGCTTCCGTATGTATTAAAGCGGGACTTGTTGCCGCAGCAGGGCTCGGCCTGGTTTACGTTTCACTTGCCTATTTAGGAGCAACAAGCACAGAATCTGTCGGACTCCTTGGAGCAGGAAGCAAAATCTTATCAGAATCTTCACAGCACCTGTTCGGGTCATTAGGAAATATCATTTTAGGCGTCGCTATCCTATTCGCGTGCTTGACAACAAGCATTGGCCTTGTCTCTTCATGCGGAAATTATTTCTCAAAACTGATTCCTTCTTTATCTTATAAAGCCGTAGTAACGATTGTCACTGTGTTCAGTTTTATTATTTCTAACTTTGGGCTGTCAAATATTATTTTATTCTCAGTTCCTATTTTATCAGCTATTTATCCGTTAGCAATTGTTATCATTTTGCTTTCATTTATTGAAAAATCATTTAAAGGCAGACGTGAAGTATATATTCTTTGTTTGATTGCAACTGGTATTTTCAGTATTATTGATGGCCTGAATGCCGCGAGCATTCCGCTCGGTTCTTTAAATAAAGTTCTCGGGCAATCGCTGCCGCTTTACAGCTTAGGATTTGGCTGGGTCATCCCTGCAATCATTGGAGGCATTGCCGGTTATCTGATTTCTCTTGCTACCGGTTCGAATAAAAAAACAGCTAATATCAACCAGTAAAAACGAAAAGCCTTATTGGATCTACATCCAATAAGGCTTTTTTTATTCTTAATACATTAAAAGGCCGAGCATTCACGCGTCGGCCTTTTATGTACACTTTATTGATATTGATGCTCTTTTTTCTTTTGTGATTCTATTTTTCGGACAGCCCCTGGTGCGGCTTTTTCAACTGCTGCTGCTGCAATTTCATACGCTTCACTGTAATCATATTCATAAAAACGTCTTTCTGCTTCTTTCAGCTGTTCAGATAAAATATGATTCTGGCTTCTGAACCGGTTTCCGAACTGAATGATTTTTTCAATGAGGATCACCTGCTCGACAAGTTCCTCTGATTCCCGGCTTGCCCTGTTGACAATATCTTCTGCTTGCTTTAAATGGGCTCCGGCTTCTTCCATATTTAATGGAAGTTCGTTTAGTTGATTGACTGTTTCTTGAATATGATGATATGCGTTTTCGAGCATCTCTTGAATATGACTCGGAATGCCTGGAATATTGCTTGTCTTCAGCAGTCTTGCTGTCTCGGAAATTGTTTTTTTCAAATTGCTGAGCGTCTCTCTTGCCTGAAGTTCTTCTTTTCTCAGCGCTTGCAGATTTTCACGGTATTCAGCATGCTCTTTTTTCACTTCTTCAATCTGCTTCTCTATTGAAGCAACTTCTTCTACTAAAAGTGAGTAGGCGACATGCTCTGCATCGAGCTTATCTTTAACGGATGAGAGCAGCTTGCCAATTTCATCAAGGCGCTTTTCAAAAGCCTGCTGTTTGCCGAGTTCGCCAGCTGTCAGTCTGTAGCTTTCCTTCACCAGCTCAGTTTCCGCCTTTGTATCCTCTTTCTCTTCTATCAGCTTGTCATAAGCAATGATCAATTCAGGCATTTTGCTTAGCACAGATTGGCCGGCTTCGACTTCGCCCTCCAGCTGCTGATAAACAGATTGAATATTTTCGTCTATGAGCTGCAGGATTGCGGACGCTTCATCAATATCCAGCTCAGTCATCAAGACATGTTCCGCCCGTTTCAGCTGATTTGACAGATTTTCTAATTCCTTATCAAGCTGGATATGCTCAAGCTTATACCCTTTCTCTTTCATTTCGCGATAGCCGTCCTTGAGCTTTGCAATCTGGCCTGGCACCGTCTGCTTGCAGTCAGCTAACAGCTTCGGCACGTCATCTATGTATGACTGAAGCCGTTCAAGATTGCGGTCCTGCTCAAGCAGCACTTTTCGTGCAGTAATATAGTTTCCGCCTTCTGTTTCTTCTTCAAATTGTTTGATTCCGCTCCAAATTTCGTCAAGATCCTTTTCAAGGCTGTCATAAAGCTCTCCGTAAAGGTGGCTGTAAGCCAGCAGGTTTTTTCGCGATTTTGAATAGCTTTCTCTCACCTGTTCAATCTCTTCACGGCTCTTTTCCTCACTTGTGACGAGGTCGCTGATTTCGCGAAGAATCTTTTCAATGTTCGATTCCGCCGCTGTCAGCAAATCGTCGATATGAACAAGCACTTGATTGGCCTTTTTAAAACGGTATTTGTCTGCATTTTCCTCGGCATCATAAAGGAGCTCTTCAACTTTCGGCATGTGGGCTGTGACAATCTCATCCCATTCTTCACGCCACTTCTCAAAGAACTCTTCTGTCTGACCCGTCATTTTTAAGTGTTTAATTTTGGACATTTCTTCCACAATCGACCGGTTTAGAATTTCAATCTTCCACGATTCAAGCCGGTCAATTTCAGCGTAGATTTTTTTCCTGAAAAAGTAGCCTGCCGCAAACAGCGCGAGCAGTACGATTAATAATCCAATGACAAACTCCATAATGAGCCCCCTTGCTGTTAACCTTAATCTGTCAGGGTGTTTTATTTATTCAGAAAGATTTCAGGATATGTATTGAGAAAAACTGTCGTTTTCATTGTTATTATGATACCATGTTACCAACATTTTTTGACCAGAAATCAAAAACTTTTTGTGCAAAATCGGCAAGATTTGACTATTTTTTCATGAGGTGACGCCAATGCAAAAGCGAGACGGACATATTCACACACCATTTTGCCCTCACGGCTCAAATGACACACTCAGGCAATATGCAGAAGAGGCCCTAAAAAAAGGCTTCGATTCGATTACTTTTACCGAACACGCCCCATTGCCGCCCTCTTTTACTGATCCGACACCGCTGAAAGACAGCGCGATGGCACAAGCCTCTCTGGAGCGTTATATCAATGAAATTTCCCGATTAAAGAAAGAATATCGCGGACAGCTTACCATACGGACGGGGCTTGAGGTTGATTATATTGCTGAATTTGAAGACGAAATCAAATTATTTCTGGACACATACGGGCCATATTTAGATGACAGCATCCTATCCGTTCATTTTTTGCGCGCAGGTTCTTCCTATCTGTGCCTTGATTATGATGAGCATACCTTTAAGGAGCTGATTTCAGCTTGCGGGAGCATTGAAGCTGTATATGAACAGTATTACCGCAGCATCTATTCTTCCATTGTAGCATTTCTCGGCTCTAATAAGCCAAAAAGAGTCGGCCATATCACACTCGTTCAAAAATTCATCAAGCTGTTTCCATACAGCATGTCTGAACATATTCGCGGACTCGTTTCTCAGTGCCTGAATGCTATTGAAGAAAACGGAATGGAGCTCGACTTCAATACTTCCGGCTTGAGAAAAACGTACGCTGGCGGCATTTATATAGAGGATTGGATGCTGAATGAAGCGAAGCAAAAGAAAATCCCGCTTGTGTTTGGGTCTGATGCCCATCAAGCGGGAGATGTCGGATACGCATATGAGACGTTTTTGAAGGGGGCTAATTGATAAGCGCCACGTCTCCTGTCCGGAAGACGCTTCTGATCCAAATTTTGATTTCTTCAAAATACATTTTATAAAAATACGGCTCGTGCGGCTGCATGTAGAGCACTTCTGAAATATATTGAGGCTGGAGATATGGCATCATTAAGAGAGATTTTAATTGAAGAATAAAATGGGGCAGCGGCAGCGTTAAATGTTCACGCTGTTTTTCTCCTTCCTCAATGATCAGCTGGAAGATATACTTTTCCTTCATTAGATATGTCGACATAATTTCCCTGATTAACGTGGAGTCAATCGTGACTTCCCGGTAGACAAAACGAGTTAATTGACGATGATTATGCTGATAGGATAAAATATCGAAAACCAATTGGAGAAGCTGTTCCTGCGTGCTTTGAGAAGAGATATTGCCTGCCGCTGTTTCAAGCGTTTTGCTGTAGCCTTCGTAAAACTCTGAAACTAAGTGTTCCATCAGACCTCCTTTACCTTTAAAATAGTAGGAGATGTGCGCAACATTTACATCAGCTGACTTTGCAATTTCACGGACAGACGTGCCAGAAAATCCTTTTTGGTTAAAAAGCATGACAGCAGATTCAATAATTTTGTCTTTGGTGCTTACTTTCATACGGCTCACTCCTTCCTCTTTGTACTATTCAAGCAGAAGGCCGCTGTTCCTGTAAGAACTTATCGACAAATGCCGGCAGAAAAGCCGGAACTTTGTTTTATATTATAGAAAAAGTGAGGGTTTTCCATGTTCCATGTCGAAAAACAATCTGGAGATAAAGAAAAAGACTATCAGCTTCTGCTAAAACAGCTCGAAGCCATGACCGAAGACGAGACAGATCAAATTGCAAACTATGCAAATGCCTCAGCGCTTCTGTATCATTCTTTGCCTGAAGTAAACTGGGCTGGTTTCTATTTTGCCAAAGAAGAGGACGGACAGCTTGTGTTAGGGCCGTTCCAAGGTCTGCCGGCATGTGTTCGGATTCCTTTCGGCAGAGGCGTTTGCGGTACAGCGTATGCAAACGGAAAAGTGGAGCGTGTTGAGGATGTAAACGCGTTTCCGGGACATATCGCTTGCGATGCAGCGTCTCAATCAGAAATTGTGCTTCCGATTCATGTAGGCGGAAAAGTTGTCGGCGTCCTGGACATCGACAGCCCAGTGAAAAACCGTTTCGACGAAATTGATGAAAAATACTTATTACAATTTGCCGAAACGCTTGAAAAAGCGTTAGCACAGTAATATAAAAGCCCAAAACTGATATTGTTTTGGGCTTTTTTTATTTTATTGATTCGTGTATCATCAAGCGGTTTTTTCCGCTTCGTTTCGCGCTGTAGAGCGCTTCATCAGCCTCATGCACAAGCTCTTTCAAAGACTTTCTTTTTTCTGCCGTCCAGCAGGAGATACCGCATGAAATGGTCACCTCGGGTTTTGTGTTTTTTCTGACCGCATAAACCAATCGCTCAGTAATCCGTTTACCCACCGCAATCGGCACATTCGGTAAATAAATCGCCAGCTCTTCGCCTCCCCAGCGGGCGCCTACATCCTGCTTTCGGATGTTGCTTTTAATCACCGAAGCGACTTGAATTAAAATCTCGTCCCCAGTCTGATGACCGTACGTATCATTTACATTCTTGAAATTATCAATATCAACTAGAATAAAGACACCCTTTTGGTGGATTTTCATGCTGTATTGAATTTTTTCATCTAAATACACCCTTGAATACAGTTCAGTTAGCTGATCTGTTTTCACGAGATGCTCAAGGCGGTCGCGGAGCATTGAATTGGTTACAGCCAGCGTTGCGTGATGAATCAGCGCTTGAAACAGCTTATACATTTCAAATGTAAAGGCGTACAGTTCCTGTTTTAATAAAACCGCAAAGCCTAAAAGCCGGTCATTCTCAATCATCGGAGCGGCCATCAGCGAGCCGTAGCCGGCCTTTCCAAAAACAGACTGGCCATTTCCGATGAAAACCCCTCTTTCACCTTCATACAGCTTTTCTTTCAACTCATGATAAAAGTCAGATGGCTTCGCTTCTTTAAAAAACGCTGTGCTGCCAGGGAGCAATGTTAGCTTTTCAAAATGATCTATATGAAAAAAACCCACTTCTTCTGCCAGAAATGATTCCGCCATTCTCACAGCCAGATCATTCATCGTATCGGTCAGTGTCAGCCGCTGATTCAGGCGGCGTGACGTTTCATTGATCAATTCCAAATTTGCGATGCTTGCTTTGGATTGTTCATAGAGCTGGGCATTTTCAAATGCTTTTCCCGCCGCGTTTGCTATTAGCGACATTTCATCAAGGTAGACGTCAGTAATCAAACTGCCGCCCTTTCCTTCAGCCATCAACACCCCGTACGTTCCCTGCTGTCCTTTGATCGGAATGTAGGCGGCTGATTCATTTTTTCGCAAAATATCCCCGGACAAATACACTTTGAGAGCAAAGGAATCGGATTTTTCCCCTTCCATATCCAGCTCTTTTGCAGGAACACCTAAACATTGATCTTGGTCGTGCGAAATAAACAATGAAAACTCAATAGGAGAAAACGTGCGGGTCAAGCTTTCTAAAAGCTGCTTCAGCACCTCTGTCTGATCAAGCAGTGAATGGAACAGCTCTGTCATTTTGTATATCTTTTTTTGATAGATCGTTTTGATATAGAGTCTTTCCTGTTTCATTGACTGGTTTAAAAATGAAGCAACCACGTCCGAAAGCCCTTCAGGAATCTCTCCACCCTGTCTGCATGTAAGATGAAAGCGCCTGCCGGAGCCGTCCTCAATCATATAAAATGAAGCGTTTATTTTCGAAGCGGAAAAATATAATTCATCATCTGCCAGTTTTGCCGCAGAGTCAGATGGTGACGGTGTAAGCGAAACACAAAGGGATGAAAAGTAGGTTTGTATAGCCGAAGTCAGCCATTTGAATGAGTCGGTGAATGTGACTTTTTCAGATTTGGTTAATAAAAAATCGAGCATATGATAATGAAAGGCGGATAGTTGTTCTTTTGTTTGTTCTACCATGTTTTTATCACCTAAAAGTTTACCACTAATTTTTGTTTATTATATCATAAACGGCAAAGCAATAATGGAGGAATGGTTGACTTCAAAACAAATAAATTATATAATGACCTTTGTGTGAAATATTGCAGCCTTTTTGTTCAGCTTCTATGTTTTCATTTTGTTCCTTATCCATAAGGTGTATCGTGTAACTCTCTGCTGCTGGAGCGAGGATACATGAAAACAAAATGTACATGGTCGAATAGAGCAGACGGTTTTTATTTTCCACAAAAATAAAACCAAAGGAGGAGTCACATTATGGCTCGCTATACAGGTCCATCTTGGAAACTGTCCCGCCGTCTAGGAATCTCTCTTAGCGGTACAGGAAAAGAATTAGAAAAACGCCCTTACGCTCCAGGTCCACACGGTCCAGGACAACGTAAAAAATTATCAGAATACGGTTTGCAATTGCAAGAAAAGCAAAAGCTTCGTCACATGTACGGTGTAAACGAACGCCAATTCCGCACTTTGTTTGACAAAGCTGGCAAACTAGCTGGTAAACACGGTGAAAACTTCATGATTCTTTTAGATTCTCGTCTTGATAACGTTGTGTACAAGCTAGGTTTAGCACGTACTCGCCGTCAAGCTCGCCAATTGGTTAACCACGGTCACATTCTTGTAGACGGAAGCCGCGTTGACATCCCGTCTTACCAAGTAAAACCTGGTCAAACAATCGGTGTTCGCGAAAAATCAAGAAATCTTTCTATCATCAAAGAATCTGTTGAAGTGAACAACTTCGTTCCTGAATACCTTACTTTCGACGCTGAAAAGCTTGAAGGTACTTTCACTCGTCTTCCTGAGCGTTCTGAACTTGCTCCGGAAATTAACGAAGCGCTTATCGTTGAGTTCTACTCTCGTTAATCGTTTTAAAAACCCCTGCCGCTATGCGGTCGGGGTTTTTTTATCGTCTGTTTCGTCTTTTACCTCTTGCTGGCCAACACTATCTCGCGCCTGCTGTTCCCAATAATCCCGCTGCAGCCTTTCTTTTGCAATCGTAAACATGAGATTCACGGTGAGCGCTCCTTTCTGTTAAAAGGTGGTGATTGATCGTGTTTGCCCTATCTAATATACTCTTTTCCTGTCTTTCCTATGCGCTAAACAAAAAAAGATCCTTTGCCCTTAACGGCAAAGGATTTTTTTCTTATTTATAAGTTACAAGGAAGTATTTTTTCTTCCCGCGGCGCAGGACAGTAAATTGGCCTTCGATGCGGTCTTCACCCGATAAGATATAATTTATTTCCGTCTGGCGTTCGCCGTTAATGTAAACAGCTCCGTTTTGAATGTCTTCACGGGCTTGGCGTTTAGATGGAGATAATTTAGATTGCACCAATACATCTACAAGTGAAAGCTCTTGGCTGCTGTCAGCTTCCATAGATGGAACATCTTTAAAGCCGACTTTTACGTCTTCGGCAGAAAGCTCTTTAATATTGCCGCTGAACAACGCTTGGGAGATGTTAATAGCTTGCTCCAGCGCCTCACGTCCATGAACGAGTGCTGTCACTTCTTCTGCCAGGCGTTTTTGCGCTTCACGCTTTTCAGGCGCCGTTTCTGTTTTCTCAGCGTATGCTTCAATTTCCTCTTTTGATAGGAACGTAAAGTATTTTAAGTATTTCACAACGTCACGGTCATCTGTGTTGATCCAGAATTGATAGAATTCATACGGCGATGTTTTTTCCTTATCAAGCCAGATAGCGCCGCCTTCCGTTTTTCCGAACTTCGTGCCGTCTGCTTTTGTGACAAGCGGAATGGTAAGGCCGAACGCTTTCGCTCCTTCTTCTTCTGATTTTCTGATCAGTTCAAGACCCGCTGTGATGTTCCCCCACTGATCGCTTCCGCCGATTTGCAGCTTACAGTTTTTGTCTCTGTATAGATTTAAGAAATCATAAGATTGAAGAATCATGTAGCTGAATTCCGTGTATGAAATGCCGGATTCAATTCTTGAGCTGACCGTGTCTTTTGCCAGCATGTAATTGATGCCGAAGTTTTTACCGACATCACGCAGGAAGTCGATCACATTCATTTTGCCGATCCAGTCAAAGTTGTTCGCGATGACAGCAGGATTTTCTGTTGCATCAAAATCCAGAAATCTGGACAGCTGGTTTTTGATTTTTTGGGACCATTCGGATACGATGTCAGCAGTGTTTAATGTACGCTCCGCTTTTTTTCCGCTCGGATCGCCAATGAGGCCCGTCGCGCCGCCCACAAGCGCTATCGGATGATGCCCCGCCAGCTGGAAACGGCGAAGTGTTAAAATAGGCAGCAGGTGTCCGATATGCAGGCTGTCTGCTGTCGGATCAAAGCCTGAGTACAGGCGGATTTTTTCTTCATTCAGCTGTTTATTTAATCCCTCTTCATCCGTCATTTGCTGAATCAATCCGCGGAAGGATAAGTCTTCAAGTAAGTTTGTCATGAGATAAAGCTCCTTTTTTGATTAAAATAAAAACGCCCCTTCGTTTACACGAAGGGACGATTAATTATCGCGGTACCACCCTACTAATAAGAGAATGCAAAACATTCGTCTTATCACTTTGCCTGATAACGGATCAGGTCCGTTCTTTCACTACTGAAAGCCTGGCCGGCTTTGTTTGCAAAAGCGGTTCATGAGTGTATTCGAGATATCCGTCTGTGCTGATTTTCACCGGCCATCAGCTCTCTGGAACGTAAGGATATTCTACTTGTCTCAATCTTTACCTTTTCATATGAAGCTATATCATTTTTAACATAAATAAAATCCCGTGTCAACGTCGCCTTTTAATCCTCCATCGTTGACAGATCTCCGGCCGGCAGATTCAGCTCCCACGCCTTCAGCACGCGTCTCATGATCTTTCCGCTCCGGGTTTTCGGAAGCTTATCTTTAAATTCAATTTCACGCGGAGCCGCATGGGCTGCAAGACCCTGCTTCACAAATAGGCGGATCTCTTCTTTCAGTTTATCGGACGGCTCAAATCCTTCTCTGAGTGCGATAAAAGCTTTAATGATTTCTCCCCGCACCGGATCAGGCTTCCCGATCACGCCTGCTTCTGCAATAGCCGGATGTTCGACAAGCTTGCTTTCCACTTCAAATGGGCCGACGCGCTCACCGGAGGTCATGATGACGTCATCAACTCTGCCTTGGAACCAGAAATACCCTTCATCATCCATATAAGCAGAATCGCCAGACACATACCAGCCGCCCGGCATGAAATACGATTCGTACTTTTCAGGATTATTCCAAATGGTATGCATCATGGAAGGCCAGCCCTTTTTAATGGCGAGATTACCCATTCGGTACGGTGGAAGTTCGTTGCCCTGATTGTCAACGATTGCTGCCTCCACACCGGGAATCGGCTTACCCATTGAGCCCGGTTTGATATCCATGCAAGGATAGTTGCAGATGAGCTGGCTGCCCGTTTCTGTCATCCACCATGTATCATGAATTCGTTTGTTAAAGACTTTGTGCCCCCATCTGATGACTTCCGGATTTAACGGTTCACCGACACTGAGCACATGCCGAAGTGAGGTTAAATCATATTTCGCAGCCATCTCATCTCCCGCTCCCATTAACATTCGAAACGCGGTCGGCGCGCTGTACCAGACGTTGACGCCAAGCTGCTCAATCGTTCCATACCAGCTTTCCGGGCTGAAACGGCCGCCGACGATGACATTTGTCGCTCCATTCAGCCACGGTGCAAAAATGCCGTATACCGTACCTGTCACCCAGCCCGGATCAGCTGTACACCAGTAAATGTCTTCTTCCTTTAAATCAAGGACCCACTTTCCTGTCTGATATTGCTGAATCATCGCTTCATGAACATGAAGCACACCCTTTGGCGTTCCAGTGGAACCAGATGTATAGTGAAGCAGATAGCCGTCTTTTTTGTCCATCCATTCGATATCCAGTCTTGTGCTCTCCTGTTTTGCCGCTTCATCATAATTGATGATATTTGCGCCGATCTCAGCCTCTCCGCCGACTACGAATATATGCTGTAAGTGAGGCAGTTTGTCAGCCGGTATTCTCTCCAGCAGTTCAGGCGTTGTGACAACAACCTTCGCCTCGCTGTTTTCAAGCCGGTCCTTCACCGCTCCCTCCATAAATGCTTCGAACAGCGGCCCCGCGATGGCGCCAATTTTGATAGCGCCAAGCATAATAAAATAAAGCTCGGGTGATCTCGGCATAAAAATAAAAACGCGGTCCCCTTTTTCCACATTTCCATACCGTTTCAGCACATTCCCAGCTCTGTTTGATTCTTCTTTCATTTCTTTAAATGTGTATTTTTCATCCCGGTTTGCGTCTTTATAATAAAGCGCTACTTTGTTTTTTCGAAACGATTCGGCATGACGGTCAATCGCTTCATACGCCGCATTTAGTTTCCCTGTCTCATGCCAGGAGAAATGTTTCTCTGCCTCGGCCCAATCAAAATGCCGGTACGTTTCTTCATAGTTTTTTAAATGATGATCCCCTTCCACTGCTGGTAACGCTTTCAAATTCATGCCCAAACATCCCCCTTTGCTGAAGTTGTCACATTTATTATAGTATATATTCATATTCTTCTCAATTTTTAAAATATAAACCGTATTGAAAACGCTTTATAATTTGTTATTCTTAAAGAAGGCATGTATTTTTATAAGAATTGATGGGACGGTGGATCAGTGGAACATCATAAAACATACCATTCAGCAAACATCAAAACAGCAACCGGCTCCTTACTGATAGAAGGGCCTGTGTCTCCAGGGGATTTAGCAGGTTACGAGTTTCATAACGATTTAACCGCATTTCGCCCGCCCCGTGAGCAGCATGAAGCGTTAGTCGACATTGCAGGCCTTCCCGAGGGGCGCATTATTATTGCCAGAGACGGCCGAACCATCGTCGGCTATGTGACGTATTTATATCCTGACCCGCTCGAAAGATGGTCTGAAGGAAATATGGAGAACTTGCTTGAGCTCGGTGCCATCGAGGTAGCGCCGGCCTATCGGGGATGTTCTGTCGGAAAAACGCTACTAACCGTCAGCATGATGGATGAACAAATGGAAAACTACATCGTGATGACGACAGAATATTACTGGCATTGGGATTTAAAAGGGATGAAAAAAGATGTGTGGGAATACAGAAAGATCATGGAAAAGATGATGAATGCAGGCGGATTGGTCTGGTTTGCAACGGATGAGCCGGAGATCAGCTCTCACCCTGCAAACTGTCTGATGGCCCGCATCGGAAAAAACGTCAGCCAAGAATCAATTGAACAATTTGACAGGCTCCGTTTTTATCATCGTTATATGTATTAACTGACACTGACAAAGGGGAAAAAATAATGATTGTTGAGCAAATCATGAAAAGGGATGTCATTACATTAACGAAGACGGATACGCTTGAAACAGCAATATGCAAACTGAAGGAGTTCCATATCAGGCATCTGCCTGTTGTAGACGAAGACCGCCATGTGATCGGCATGATTACAGACAGAGACATGAAACAGGCCAGCCCGAGTATTTTTGAAGAAAGCAAACGGAGCCGATTTCTCACACGAAGCGTAGATTCAATTATGAAAAAAGATGTCGTCTGCGCCCACCCGTTAGATTTTGTCGAAGAAATTTCTGCTGTGTTCTACGAGCATGGCATCGGCTGTCTCCCAGTGGTGCAGCATCAAAAAGTAGTAGGCATTTTGACAAAAACCGATTTGCTCCGGACGTTTGTCAAATTGACAGGCGCTGACCAGCCGGGATCGCAAATCGAAATAAAAGTAAACGACATCACCAAAAGCCTCGCGGAGATCAGCAGCCTTTGCCAAGACCTTCAAGTGAAAATATTAAGCGTGCTTGTTTATCCGCATGATGATCCCGGTGTAAAAGTGCTTGTCTTCCGTGTAAAAACGATGAATCCGCTGCCGTTTTTGCAGGCATTACAAAGAAATGGGCACCACGTCATATGGCCGTCAGAGCAAAGGGATTTGCTATGAGAGACAGTGTATTTATCTATTCTCCATCGTATCAAACCTATATGTTTCATCAGGAACATCCATTTAATCAGCAGCGGGTTCTGTTAACATACGATTTACTCAAGACGATCAATGCCTTTGGTGATGGAGACATTGTCAGTCCCAGACTCGCGGAAGAAGAGGAGCTCGCCCTTGTCCATACGGACGATTATATTCAGGCGGTCAAGCTTGCGGGCGCGGGAAAGCTTCCCGTTAAAGAAGGAGAAAGCTACGGGCTCGGCACAGAGGATACACCTGTCTTTGCCGGCATGCACGAAGCGGCATCACTCTTAGTCGGTGGCACCTTAACGGCCGCAGACTGGGTGATGTCAGGACAAGCCCTGCATGCCGCCAACCTTGGAGGGGGCCTACATCACGGCTTTCGGGGGAGAGCTTCAGGGTTTTGCATATACAACGACAGTGCTGTGGCGATTCAATATATTCAGAAAAAATACAGAGCCAGAGTGCTTTATATTGACACGGACGCCCACCATGGAGACGGTGTGCAATTTACGTTTTACGATAACCCTGACGTATGCACGCTGTCCATTCATGAGACAGGAAGGTATTTATTCCCCGGAACCGGCCAGATCCAGGAAAAAGGCAGCGGAAAAGGATATGGCTATTCCTTTAATATCCCTCTTGACGCTTTTACAGAGGATGATTCTTTTCTTGAAGCTTACCAGACAGCGGCTTCCGAAATAGCTGCTTATTTCCAGCCGGATGTCATTATCAGCCAAAACGGCGCCGATGCCCATTACTATGATCCGCTGACACATTTATCTGCAACAATCAACATATACGAAGAAATTCCCCGGCTTGCACACACGTTAGCGCACCAGTATTGCGAAGGAAGATGGATTGCAGTGGGAGGCGGCGGCTATGATATTTGGCGTGTCGTGCCCCGTGCCTGGGCCAGAATATGGCTTGAAATGAAGGGAATTGATCCGGGAGACGATATCCCGCAGGATTGGATCGCTAAATGGCAAAAACAATGCCCCGTCACCCTTCCGTCCAGCTGGAGCGATCCGGCCGATTTATATCCTCCGATTCCCCGCAAGCCAGAAATTACAGAAAAAAATGCACAAACCGTCAGCAAAGCATTATATGCGATACGATCTGAGCAGCAGCAAAGAACAAAATAAAAAACGACCTTTACGAAGAGGTCGTTTTTTATTTTTTGATGACGATTTCCACACGCCGGTTTTCCTTCATGTGTTCGTTTGTCTTGTTATCCTTTACAGGCTTTGTATCTGCATAACCGACAGCGATAAAGCGCTTGGAGGGAAGTTTTTCTTTTGATGTGAAATATTGAATAACTCCGCTCGCCCGCGCTGCCGACAGCTCCCAGTTAGACGGGTATCGGTATGTCGAAATGTTTCGGCTGTCTGTATGGCCCTCCACCTGAATGTCATTTGGAATTGTTTGAAGAAGAACAGCAATTTGGTGAAGAAGTGTTTCAGCATTTTTCAGCACCTTTGCCTCACCTGAATCAAACAGCACAGCCTCCTGCAGAACGAGCACGACACCGCGTTCATCCCGTTTGGCTGTCATTTGGGCCTTCAAATGATTGTCTTTTATATATGTATTTACTTTCTTGAGAAGCTGATCCTGCTGATCCTCTTGCTTCTTCGCATCGGCTGGCGAGGTATTCTTTTTTTCTATGGACGTTTGGTCCGGCTGAAGCCCGCCGCCTTCCTTTTGGATCGAATCAACTGCCGCTTTAAATTTTTGCAGATCGATTTGGGACATAGAAAAAAGTAAAATAAAGAACACAAGGATCAAAGTGATCAAATCTGAAAAGGTGACCATCCAGCTTGAGGAAGAATGGCTGTTTTTCCCGCTTCCATTCCTTCTATCAAAACGTTCTCTTCTAAGCTTCATGTACAGATCCCTTTTTTGTTTTTACTTGATTTGGCTGCTTCCGCCATTCTTCCCGGGAGCTGAAAACGACAAGCTGGCTTTCGAGATTGCGCGGGTTTTTTCCGGATTGGATTCCGATAATACCTTCCACCATTACCTGCTTGATAAAGATTTCACTTTCTGTTTTTTCTTCGAGCTTTGCAGCAATCGGGTTGAAGACCATGTTCGCCAGTAATGAACCGTATAAGGTCGTCAGAAGCGCAATGGCCATATTCGGTCCAAGCATATGTGGATCATTTAAGTTTTTGAGCATCAGCACGAGCCCGACGAGTGTTCCGATCATTCCCCATGCCGGAGCGAATTCCCCCGCTTTTTCAAAAACACGCCGTCCTTTGCGGTGCCGTTCCTCCATTGCTGCGATTTCTGAATCCATGACGAGCCGAATCGTTTCTTCATCCCAGCCGTCAATTGCTAGAAGCAGCCCTTTTTTCAAGAATGGATCTTTGATTTCCCGAGTCTGATCATCCAATGATAAAAGCCCGTGTTTACGCGCGTGATCGGAAAGAGAGACAAAGGTTTTCACAAGATCTTTCACATTGTCTTCCTGGCGGATAAATGCCTGCTTTAACACAGAGGGCGCTTTTTTCAGCTCTCTCGGCGGAAAACTGATAAAAACAGCGGCGCATAGTCCCCCTGTTACGATGAAGAAAGAGGTCAGATCAAGAAAAGAGCGGAAACCGCTTACTCCCGATCCCGAGATAATCCCTATAACAATAATAATCGTTCCTAACACAAAACCAACAGGTGTAAGATAATCAAAACGTTTCATCATTTCTCCCCATGAAAAAAGCAAGAATTCACCTTAATGGTGAAGCTTGCTCTCTTGTTTTTCTTATGACTTGGTTGACTTTCTTAGCTCTATACGGTGCGGCAGTTCGACGATATGCTCTTCAACCGGCTCTTTATTCATGAGCTTCGTCAGCAGTCTCATCGCAACGGCGCCAATATCATATGTCGGCTGAACAACTGTTGAAAGTTGCGGACGAACCATGAGGCTTAATCTCGTATTATCAAAGCCGATAATCTCGAGATCCTCAGGAATGGATAAGCCTTGATCCTGAGCCGCATGGATAATCCCGAGTGCCATTTCATCAGTTGCAGAAAGAATGGCAGTCGGTTTTTTGTCCAGGCTCATCAGATGCTGCAGCGCTTCAAGTCCGGAATCATATGTGTAATCCCCTTCAGCGACAAATTGTTCATTAAACGGAAGGTTCGATTCTTCAAGCGCACGTTTATAACCTTGCAGTTTTTTCGAACGGTTGATCGGTTCTGTCATTGGTCCGGAAACGAATGCGATATCTGTATGCCCTTTATCAACCAATAGCTTCACTGCATCATAAATCGCCTGTTCGTAATCGATCGCGACTGACGGTGTTTCCTCCTGCTCCTCTACAGAAGCAGCAAGTACGATCGGCACTGGAGAACGCTTAAATTCCGCAACATGCTCGTCCGTAATGTTTCCGCCCATAAACACGATGCCGTCCACTTGTTTGCCGAGCATTGTGTTTAACAGGTGCAGCTCTTTCTCCATGTTTTGGTCAGAGTTGCTTAAAATAATATTGTATTTATACATTGTCGCGATATCTTCAATTCCGCGCGCAAGCTCTGAATAGAAAATGCTTGAGATATCGGGAATGATGACACCTACAGTTGTTGTTTTTTTGCTTGCCAGCCCTCTTGCCACCGCGTTTGGACGGTAACCGAGACGGTCAATGGCTTCCAAGACTTTTTTCCGCGTTGTCGGTTTTACATTCGGGTTGCCGTTCACGACACGGGAAACGGTTGCCATGCTTACATTAGCTTCTCTCGCTACATCGTAGATCGTAATATTGCTCATCCTAAAACCACTCCTTTTACTGGATACACTTATCCTTATCTATAGCATAAACACTTTATGTAGAGAAATGTCATAATGTCCGAATTTATGTCGTTTATGATTTGTAAGCGTAAGTCAGTAGTGTACATTATTTTTCATTATTCATCAAATTTAAATACTTCTCATGAAATTATACACGTTTTTATAGATGATGAAAACGTATACTTGGATTTTATAACTAATTAAACGAGAAAGCATAAAAAAAGGCCGCAGACGCGGCCTTTTGGATTGTTCAATTAAGCGTTGACTTTCACCATAGGTTTTAGTTCATTCAGCCATTTTTCGAATTCAGGAATCGCCATTTGCTGAGCAGAGTCAGAAAGTGCGACTGACGGATCAGGGTGAACCTCAGCCATTACGCCGTCTGCACCGATCGCTAAAGCAGCTTTAGCTGTCGGAAGCAAGAGGTCGCGGCGGCCAGTTGAATGCGTAACATCAACAAAGACAGGCAAATGCGTTTCTTGTTTCAAAATCGGCACGGCAGAAATATCCAGTGTGTTTCTTGTTGCTGTTTCGTATGTTCTGATACCGCGCTCACAAAGGATAATTTGATCATTTCCTTGTGACATGATGTATTCAGCAGCATTGATGAATTCAGAGATCGTTGCAGCAAGTCCGCGCTTCAGAAGCACTGGCTTTTTCACTGCGCCGGCCGCTTTCAGCAACTCGAAGTTTTGCATATTGCGCGCTCCGATTTGAATGACATCAATGTAGTCCAGCGCTTCTTCGATATGAGCCGGGGTTACGATTTCACTGATTACTGCCAAATCAAATTCGTCCGCTACACGTTTTAAGATTTGAAGGCCTTCAACACCAAGCCCTTGGAAATCGTATGGGCTCGTACGAGGCTTAAAGGCTCCTCCGCGCAATATTTTAATTCCTTGTTTTTTCGCAGCCGCAGCCACTTCAGCCACCTGCTCGTAGCTCTCTACCGCACATGGGCCGACAATGAATCTTTGCTGGCCGTCTCCGATTTTTTCACCTTTGATATCTACAATTGTATCTTCAGGTTTTTTCTTACGGGAGACAAGCAGCGCTTTGCTGTGATCTTCTTCCTGAAGCTCTAAACCGGCTTTGAATATCTCTTTAAAAATGTGCTGGATGGTAGAATTTTCGAACGGCCCGTCATTGTTTTCAATGATATTATTTAACATTGTACGTTCTCTGACAGGATCAAATCGGTTGACACCTTGTGCTTCCTTCGCTTTACCGATCTCTTTTACAACATTTCCGCGTTCGTTGATTAATTTTAGAATTTGTAGGTTTAATTCGTCTGCCTTTTGCCTTAATAGCTCTAACTCTGTGTTGCTCATTTTTTTCATCCTTTCCCTGCACATTCATTTTTTTATTCTGTAGTTATCATGCATCTTACTATAAGTAATTCCAAATGGAAATACTGAAATACAAAAAATTTTATAAAAACTCTACTTTATTACCCAAACGCTTTTAAGTGATAAAGTAATCTATGAAGTTATCCTACATGATGTAAGGGCAATGTTCAAGGGTTTTTTCAAAAAAAAAGCGCCAGATTATATCTGGACGCTTTTTTTATGACAAATGCTGCTTAATAGCCGCTTCTGTAATTTGTGAATGTGAGGTATGCCATTTAACCTCGCCGCTTTGGATGACGAAAACCTGAGGGCTTTCGTGCTTTACGCCGTATGTTTCTGCGATGAAATTTGACAGCGGCCGGGCTTCTTGTACTTGCAGATAATAAGCTGGCACATCCTCATGCTGATTTGCAAAGGCATCAAACTCATGAAATGCTGCCTGGCTGATCGGGCATGTGATGCTGTGCTTAAAGAAGACGAAAGTGCCTTCCTGTTCTGCAATCCGTTTAAATTCTTCCTCAGATTGAATAAGCTGTTTTGCCATGTCTCAAGCTCTTCCTTCCCGGCTCAGCGATTGATATGCTCAGCCTGCTTTTGTGCATCTTTCAGTTCGTCTTTTACATCTTCCTTCGTTTGAAGGACTTGATCTTTCGTTTCGTCTGCCGCCTGCATCGCTTCTTCTCTCATCTCTTGCATATCAGTTGATGAATCTGTTTTTGCAGATTTGGAACGATCTCTTAAATCCTTCACCTTGTTCATGATCTGCCCTGACTGATCCGCTACAAGCTGTGTGATGTTGGATGTTTTGTCTTTTGCAATGCTGACATATTGCGTGCCTTTTTCCTTCGCATCTGTCGTCATTTTGTCAGTTTTGTCTCGTAAAGCAACAGCTTGGCTGCCGAGATCATCGCGAAGTTCTTTGCCTGATTTAGGCGCTAGAAAAAGAGCGGTAGTGGCACCGATGATTCCCCCGATTAAAGTTCCGATTAAAAAATCTTTACTATTAATTCCATCTTTGCTCATCATTATTCCTCCTCATAGTGTTTTTTTCTCTTAGAGAGTTGTTTTTTTCCTTTGCTTCCATTTCTCCCAAATTTCCATTGCCGCTTGGCTCCATGTGACAACTTGATTGATCTTGTCTTGATTTTCTCTTACTGATGCCGATACAGACCCTGCCGCCTGTTTCATGGATGTATTGAACTGCTGTACAGAAGTTCCCACCCCTTGAACAGCATGAACGACCGTGTTCAGCTTTTCTGATTTTTCCTGAATATCTTCAGCCAGGCGATTGGTCTTATGTAAAAGCTCGGCTGTTTCAGTTGTGATGCCTTTCATTTGTCCCTCCAGCCCTTCGAGAGTGGATGCGACATGTTTTAGTGTCAGCTGCAGTGACTTCAATGTTTTAGACAAGTAGATCACTAATACCAGAAATGCGACTGCGATGAGTGCAACGCTTAAATAAAGAATGATAATCATCTCAAACCTCCTTGCTGCAGGATATACTGCTGTTTACCCGTTTTCTTCAATCATAAACATGTGTACTGGGCTGTATACATATTATTCTCCATTATGTAAGAAAATCCTTTAACAAGCTTTTCCATCAGATAAATAAAAAGCAGTGAGATCACTGCTTTTTATTATGCCATGACGTTTTCGTAGGCTCTCATATATTTTTGGATATCTCCTGCTCCCATAAAGATGAGAACGGCTTTTTCATGAGCTTTTAAAACAGAGGTGTCATCTTCTTCAATCAGCTTAGCATTATGAATTTTTCCCTGCAGGTCGCCGATTGTCAGCTTTCCTGCATTCTCCCGGGCTGAGCCGAAAATATCACATAAATACACACAGTCAGCCCCGCTCAGGCTTTCTGCGAATTCGTCAAGGAATTGCTGCGTCCGTGTAAATGTATGAGGCTGAAATACCGCGACGATTTCACGATCAGGGTATTTCTGTCTTGCCGCCTCAATCGTCACTTTTATTTCTGTCGGGTGGTGAGCGTAATCATCTATCAGCACTTGATCCCCGAGCTGCTTCTCATTGAATCTGCGTTTGACGCCGCCGAATGATTTGAGGGCATGCTTAATGATGCTGGAATCAATTTCTTCATAATGGCATAACGCAATGACCGCCAATGAGTTTAATACATTGTGGTGGCCGTACGCAGGAATATAAAACGTATCATAGAATGTATTGCGTACAAATACATCGAAAGTTGTCCCTTCCGTGCTTTTTACGATGTTTCTGGCTTGAAAATCATTTTCTTCCCCCGTGCCGTAATATACAACAGGTACGTTCGCATGAATTTTCGGCAGATGCTCATCGTCTCCGCAGGCAATAATTCCTTTGTTGACTTGCAGAGCCATCTCTTGGAAAGCGTCAAACACATCGTCAATGCTTGAGAAGTAATCAGGATGATCAAAATCAATATTTGTCATGATCGCGTAGTCTGGCTGATAGCTTAAGAAATGGCGGCGATATTCACACGCTTCAAACACAAAGTATTCACTGTTTTCATTTCCCTGGCCTGTTCCGTCCCCAATTAAGAAAGACGTCGGTTTCGCGTTTTGGATCACATGAGCCAGCAGACCCGTAGTCGACGTTTTGCCATGTGCGCCCGTAACGGCAACACTAGTGAATTTTTTCATGTAGTCGCCTAAAAACTTATGATAACGTATCACCGGAATTCCGTCAGACATGGCTTTTTCAATTTCAGGATGCGTGTCTGGGAATGCGTTTCCGGCGATGACTGTCATGCCGGGTTTGATATTATCCGCGCTAAAAGGAAGAATCGTAATATTTCTTTTTTCAAGCGCTGTTTGCGTAAAAATAAATTTTTCGATATCCGATCCTTGGACAGTATATCCATTATCATGAAGTATTTGGGCAAGCGGACTCATACCGGTCCCTTTTATTCCAACAAAATGATAAACAGTCATAATTGTACCTCCAACAAACGTCTATCTGTTCCCCAGTATATGACGCTCATTTCAATTTGCGACCGCGGCGGCTGAAAAGCCTCCTTAGCGGCGTATTTTATATGTTTTGTTATATTTAGTATCCGGTTATTTCTTTCCGATTAAACCTAGATATCAAGAATTGTTTATGCGCACCTGCTGTAAAGCGGCATAGCTGTTAAATGCTCTAAACACTGTCATACCATGTTTGGTCTGAAAATGAACCTTTATTATTCGTTTATTAAATCACTTGCTGTGATCAGCACCTCTCGAGGCTTGCTTCCTTTTGCCTCAGAGATCATGCCTTCCGCTTCCATCATATCAATCAGCCTTGCCGCGCGATTGTATCCGATTCTAAATCTTCTTTGCAGACTTGAAGTGCTCGCGCTGTTTTGCTCAACAACAAACTCACACGCTTCGTAAAACAGTTCATCCTCTTCTTTCAGGGCTGATCCTTGTCTTACAAGTTCTTCTTGTTCAAATAAATAGGTTGGCGGCATTTGTTTTCTGACGTGGGAAACAACGCGGTCGATTTCGCGGTCCGACACAAAGTTACCTTGAAGGCGGACAGGTTTTCCCGAGCCGTTTTCCAAAAAGAGCATATCCCCTTTTCCGAGAAGCTTTTCTGCACCTGCGATGTCAATGATCGTTCGGGAATCAACCTGGCTTGAGACAGAAAATGCGATTCTCGTCGGGATATTCGCCTTAATCAGACCGGTAATGACATCGACTGACGGCCGCTGAGTTGCGACAAGCAGATGAATTCCGCACGCTCTGGCTTTTTGGGCGATTCGCGCAATGCTCTCTTCCACATCATTTGGAGCCACCATCATCAAATCAGCAAGTTCATCAATAACCACAACTAAATACGGCAGCTTTTCGCCCGTGTGATGATCAGCGGTTAATTGATTAAAGCGGTCAATGTCGCGAACACCTGAATGGGCAAACAGCTCATAGCGCCGCTCCATTTCCTCAACGACCCACTTTAACGCAGCCGTAGCCGCTTTGGCATCAGTAATGACCGGGCTGACGAGATGAGGAATTTTGTTGTAAGGGGCCAGCTCTACCATTTTCGGATCAATCAGCAGCACCTTTACCTCACTCGGATCGGCTTTATACAACAGGCTGACTAATATTGTATTGATGCAAACGCTTTTTCCCGAGCCCGTGGCGCCCGCAATCAAACCATGCGGCATTTTCTTTAAGTCGATAACGACAGGGTTTCCTGAGATATCCAATCCCAGCGCAGCCGTGAGCGGTGACTTGCTTGTCCTGAAGGCTGAGCTGCGAATCATCTGGCGCAAATCAACCACCTTGCTCGAGCGGTTCGGCACTTCAATTCCGATCGTGTTTTTCCCCGGAATCGGCGCTTCAATCCGAATATCTCTTGCGGACAGGCTGAGTTTAATATCATCAGATAAGTTGGTGATTTTATTTACCTTAACGCCTGGCTCGGGATGCACTTCAAATCTTGTGACAGACGGCCCCTGGGTCACATGGACCACATTGGCGCGGACATTGAAATTTTTCAGGGTCAAATCAAGAAGCTGACGCTGTTCTTCGATCCACGCAGTATCGTCCTGAACTTGTGCTGGCGGGACATCAAGCAGTGCGACATTCGGAAACACATAGCTGCCGCGGCGCTCCTCTGCTTTTTGCTGTTTATGTGTATCTCTTTTCAGCATCATGACATTAAAAGGAACGGACGGCCCTTTTTGAGGAGATGCGCTTCGTTCAGTCCGTTTCTCCTGCATGACAGGCCTTTTTTGCGGCTCCTCTATGGCTTCGTTCGCATGGATTTCCTGCCGATTTTCATGGGCTGCAGGAAACGGTCTGGAACCCTGCTCCCGGCTGTCATTCTGCACCGATTCTGCCTGGCTGTCTGGCTGAACATCTATCTTTGTGTCCTCAGCTTCTCCCAGGATATCGTACTGATTATTTACTATGCTGTCTGATGGCTCTTCTGATTCATTGGCATCAGTTACTGCTTGAGTCAGAATCTCAGATGCTGAATGCTTATGATCAGTAAATAAGGAAGGTTCTTCCTGTTGAATTTCCATTTGCTCTCCTTGAACAGATGGGGTCTCAGCAGCTTCTGCCGCGATTTCGTGATGATTGTTTACTGAGCTGTCTGACGGCTCTTCTGATACTTCGGCCTCAGATACTGCCTCTGTCAGATACTTAGGTGCTGTTTGCCCTTCATTTTGTTCACCACGGAACACAGATTCTTCTAATTCATCTGGCTGTTGTTCCCTTTGTTCTTCTTGAACCTCAGTCTCAGACTTGATGTCTTCACGGCTTACTTCACTGCCTGTAAGATCTTCTTGTGGCTCAGCCACCGTATCTGTCAGTGTTTCAGGTACTGTTTGCTCTTCATTTTGTCCCGCAGGGAAGAAAGGGGCGTCTTTTTCAGGCCGCTGCTGAATGTCGGCAGCAGATGGCACTCTCTTGTCTGACCTTCCTTCGGCTGGGCGCTGCACCCGCGCTTCTTCATGCCCTGCAGTCGTTCTGTTTAATACGCCAGAAGGCTGTTCTTCGAATTGGCTATCCGGAAAGGGTCGTTCTTTCACGTGCTGTACCGGCCTGTCTGGAGCAGGATAGCTGCGTTCACGTTCAATCTCTTCTGACAGCAGTGTTACTTTCTCTTTTACAGATTTGTCCGGTGCCTTCAATGGTTCAGAAGGCTGTTTCGGCACATCCTTTTTGACGGATGGTTTTTGATTGAATCCATATATAGGCGAAGGGATATTTGTCGGTTTAAACGGTTTCTTCGCCGGCTCTGATGTTTGATATGTATGCTGCTCTTTTTCATCTTTAGGACGTTCTCTGTATGATGCGGCGCTTGGACGAGGCGCGGATTTCGGTTCGTCCGATGGTGCTCGGCGCCTTCTCAAGTCTTGATTTTTGTATCCATCAGGCACGATTGGAAAACGGAACTTGCCTTTTGGATATTCATAATATATTTTAGGATCTTCCAATCTTTTTAATTGTCCTTCAGGATGATGTACTTCTTGTTGCTGCGGAATTTGAGCAGGTTTTTTCTCCCGTTCAGCATTCTCTTCGCTCTCGCCTAAAAACAAATCAAAAAATTTATGAAGCCAACTCATAATTTATCTCTAACTCCCTTATAGTTTTCTGGGACGGTTTTTAGTATACCATTGCTGGTCGGCCCAGAAAAGATTAAGCTATCAGCAAAATAAAGCCGCTAAACAAGAGCTTAGCGGCTTTTTTCACATGATTCGTTTTTTGGGTCGGATTTATGGGAGTCTAAAACTGAAATGCGTCTCCCGCCTTATGGTCTCCTTCTAACACCAAGATTCCTTTTTCAGCAGGGGCATCCGGCAAAGCGAGCTCTTTTGCTGAGCAGATCATTCCGCTTGACGGAACACCGCGAAGCTCTGCATCCTTAATGACAAGTCCGCTCGGCATCACGGCGCCCACTTTGGCAACGACAACTTTTTGGCCTTGGTCAACGTTAGGTGCGCCGCAGACGATCTGAAGCGTTTCTTCTCCTACATTGACTTTACATACGCTTAGTTTATCCGCATTCGGATGTTTTTCTTTTGATTCCACATACCCCACAACAAACTTCGGAGATAAATCAACGACTAATGTTTCTTCAACGCCGTTTCTGCTTAGAATCTCATTCACATCTTGCACAAATGTTTCTGAGAGCTCAACAGGGCCGTTTTCATCAATGGTCAAGTAAGAAGACGCATTGAATATGTTGAATCCCGTGGTTTCCTTTGTTTCGTTATTGAACATTTTGACGACGTCACCGTGTTTTTCATAGCCTATTTGTTCACGTGTCACATCTTTAAGAGAGATCAGGAGCGTGTCTCCCACACCTTCTTTATTATAAAAAGCGTTCATAAGTAAAAATCCTTTCTAATCCTTTTTCGGACGGCTTTTCGCCAGGATAAACACCGGTTCCAGCTTTCCTTCATTGTACAAAAATGAAAGGGCGGTAATCGGAACGGTGCCGCCTGCAAAGAAGCTCATCGACATTTGTCCTAGAATATCATACCCCGATTCATTCCGGATGTCAGCAAGAATCAGAACGTCCTGGTGCGGAACTGAGATTGCCAGCTCACCTTCTGCACGTTGCTTGTACTCATTTAAAACCGCTTCGTTCAGAATCCGGCTGGCGTCGTAACCGTCGTTTGCCCTGAAGAAATAAAAGTAATTGCCGGCAACCGTATCCTCTTTGACAACCGTCGGCAGGGAACGGAGATTAAATGCAGCCGTCTCTCTGATCCGCTCTTTTGTCCAGTTTTCTTTCTCAAGCATGCGCTGATCAATTAAACGATAGGTTTTCCCAAGATCAAGCGCGTAATAAATTCTTGTCTCTGCGGTATGATCGTCATAAATAAGCGGAATATCTTCGCTGGACTTGTCCGGGAAAGAAGTCGAGCGGATAACCGGATAAATGCGGCTTTCTTTTCCGGTCATTTCCTGAGCCTTCCCTTCCATTGCCGTCATTGCTTCGGAGACATAGTACACAATCTCATCAATGGCTTCGTCTTTTTTCAGTTCCCATTTTGCAATAATCGGCGGCAGGTCGAGCGTAATTCCCTTTTTGGTCGTTTGATCCTCAACACGAAGGGTGTCTTTTTCTCTGTCAAACAGAAAGGAGCGATTCTCGTGCTGAAGGCGCTGTTTCAGTATATCTGACAGCTTCCTTGAGGTCATTTTCAAACCGATGTCCTCCTTTACGCTTTAGCGAGAGAGTCAGTTAAAAACTGTTCAATTTCTTCTTTTGTTTTGCGGTCTTTGCTCACAAAACGATTTACTTCTTTTCCTTCATTAAACACCACAAAGCTTGGGATCCCGTAAATTTCCCACTCTGCACACGTATCAATGAATTTGTCGCGGTCTACGTAGTAGTAAGTGAATTCAGGGAAGTTCGCTTCCAGTTCAGGCAGAAGAGGCTCTACAAAACGGCAATCAGGGCACCAGTCGGCTGAAAACATAAATACCGCCCAATCATCCTTTACCGCTTTTTCCAGCTCTTGAGTTGATTCAATTTTTTTCATTTCATATCCCTCCAGTTGTTTATGTTCTTACATGTTTGTTTATCGATACTCGTCCATTTGGATCATACCAAACTGCTTGCGGCAAAACCACTTATATGCAACGAATGAATATGTAAGATTGGCTTTCCCATTATCATTATCATATTTCATTTGCATTATCAAGCTCGTTTCGTTTAACATCGTGTACATGAGGGTAAAATTTACAGATGGACATACATAAGGAGTGATTCAGTATGGAGTTTATCGTCTATTTAGCAGGAGAAATCCACAGCAATTGGCGCGAGGAAATCAAAGAGAAAACAAAATCTCTGAAGCTGCCGATTACGTTTGTCGGCCCGATGGAGAATCATGACCGATCAGACAATATCGGAGAAGAAATTGTGGGCATTCAGCCAAATGCCGTTTTGAAAGATGACAAAGCCTCAGACATAAACAACTTCAGAACCGCCGTCCTGATGAATAAAGCAGACTTTGTGATCGCCCTGTTTGGCGAAAAATACAAACAGTGGAACACGGCAATGGATGCATCATATGCAATCGCAAAAGGAAAACCCCTGATTATTATTCGGCCGGAATCGCTCCACCATCCTTTAAAAGAGCTTTCCAACAAAGCAAATATAACGGTTGAAACCGTGAACCAAGCCATTAAGGCCCTTTCCTATGTATTTGAAACAGAATAAGAAAAAAGCTTGTCGATCCGGGCTTACTGCCCCGTTCAACAAGCTTTTTTGAATTCTTACATATTTTCTTTAATTGCATCCACCGTCTGCTTATCGCAGGCTGTTACAAGTTTGATGAGCATTTCTTTCGCAGCAGCATAATCATCAATATGAATGATAGAAGCGTTCGTATGAATGTAGCGGGAACAAATTCCGATAACGGCTGAAGGAACGCCGCTGTTCGAAATATGAACTCTGCCTGCATCTGTTCCCCCGCCTGATACAAAATATTGATATGGAATATCATGTGTTTCCGCCATATCAAGAACAAATTCTCTCATTCCGCGGTGCATGACTGTCGTTCTGTCAAGAATGCGGAGCAAAAAGCCTTTTCCAAGCTGGCCAAATTCATTTTTGTCACCGCTCATATCGTTTGCCGGACTGGCGTCAAGCGCGAAAAACAAGTCCGGTTTAATCATATGAGAAGCCGTCTGCGCGCCTCTCAGCCCCACTTCTTCCTGAACCGTTGCGCCCGCATAAAGCGTGTTCGGAAGCTCTTTTCCGTGCAATTCCTTCAGAAGTTCTATGCTCAAGCCGCATCCATACCGGTTATCCCACGCTTTTGATAATATTTTCTTTTCATTCGCCATCGTCGTAAACGGACAGACAGGAACAATCTGCTGTCCCGGTTTTATGCCGATTTTGATAGCATCTTCCTTATCATCCGCTCCAATATCGATCATCATGTTTTTGATATCCATCGGGCGATTTCGCTGAGCATCTGTCAGCAGATGCGGAGGTATGCTTGAAATCACACCCGGAACCGGCCCGTTATCTGTTTGAATTTCAACTCGCTGTGCAAGCAGCACCTGGCTCCACCAGCCCCCTAGCGTCTGGAACCTGAGCAGCCCGTTGTCTGTGATGGATGTAACCATGAAGCCGACTTCGTCCATATGCCCGGCTACCATGATTCTCGGTGCGCCCTCTTCGCCTTTTCTGACTCCGAAAACACTTCCCAGTCTGTCCTGAACGATGTCATCGGCATATTTGGCAAGCTCCTGCTTCATAAAAGCACGAACCTGATGCTCATTGCCCGGCGCGCCGGGAAGCTGCGTCAGTGTTTGGAAAAGCGCTTTCGTTTCTTGATTCATGTTTTCCCCTCATTTCTATGTAGTCCTTTTATTTTATTAGAAAAAATCAAGTTTTCCAAGCACCCTGACCGAATCTGCTCGATCAGCCGCGTATTGCTTAACAGGATTTGGCGGTTTCTGTATAATGAAAAGTACGATCAACCAGGAGGTGCTTTATTTTGAAATTGCGTCATCTTCTTTTAGGAGCAGGACTTGGCATTTGTACGGCTGTCGTTGTGAAACAATATGTGATGAAGCCTTATATTTCTTCAGAAAAAGCGCTTCGAATCGTAAAATCTGCTTTTAAGCAGCGGGGGCCGATTGATGGATCATGGATTTACACCCAGCCGGAGCCTTACAATGTGAACGGAGAAACAGTACAGGTGTACAAAACCGGCATTACACGATCAGCTTTCGGAGAATTAGAGCAGTATGAAGTCATGGTGGATGCGAAGACGGGGGAAATTGTAGATGTCATTGATACAATCGCCTCTTAACGCCGGACAAGCGTAAAATAGAAGCCGCTGCTCATGCAGCGGCTCTTTTTTTATTATATCGCGCGAATCGGTTTATATACCGGATACCACATTGCGTCCTGCACAGCCTGTATGATGTCCTCAGGCTCTTCCGTCGCAACGCCTTCCTTAATTGCAGTTTTAGCCACTTCAACTGCGACGGTTGCCGATACAGTCCGCAAATCCTCTACTTTCGGAAGCATCGGCGCGCCAGGCACCCCGACATTGACCATACTTGCGATCGCGCGGGCACATGCTTCAAACATGCCATCGGTTATTAATTTTGATTTGGTGACAATCGTTCCAAGCCCGAGACCAGGGAAAACAAGCGCGTTGTTTGCTTGGCCGATATGGTACGTCACACCGTTATATTCTACTGGCGGGAACGGGCTTCCTGTCGTAATCAGCGCACGGCCTTCTGTCCATTGAATTAAATCCTCCGGTTTTGCTTCAGAAAGAGTTGTTGGATTCGACATCGGCAAAATCGCCGGACGTTTTACGTGTGACGCCATTTCTTTTACAATTTCTTCAGTAAAGGCACCGGAAACCGTAGATGTCCCGATCAGGATCGTCGGTTTCGCCTGCCGGACCACTTCAAGGAGATCAATGCCCCCGCCTTCTCCGTTACGCTGATAATCCTTCACTTCATCAGCCGAACGGGCATAAGGCTTTTGGAAATCGAGAAGTTGATCCATATCATCTGTTAACAGCCCGTTTCGGTCTATGCACCAGAAGCGCTGGTATGATTCTTCCTCACTCAGCCCTTCGCGCACCAATGCTTCCCGCAGCTGTTCAGCAATTCCGATTCCTGCTGTCCCCGCTCCGAATATGACGACTCTGTGATCTCTCAGCGGCACTTTAGACGCTTTTGCACAGGATAAGACTGCCGCCAGCGAAACAGCGCCTGTACCTTGGATATCATCATTAAACGTACACACTTTATCTTTATAGCGTTTCAAAATGCTGCGCGCGTTTTTCGCTCCGAAATCCTCCCAGTGCAGCAGTGCATTTGGAAACGTTTCTCTTGCCAGCTCAACGTAATCATCAATAAATTGGTCATAGCGTTCCCCGCGCACTCTGGAATGCTGGTTGCCGACATAAAGCGGGTCGTTTAAGAGGCTCTCCTGATTTGTCCCCGCATCTAAAACGACAGCCAGCACTCTGCTCGGATCAATGCCGGCAGCCGCCGTATAAACCGCAAGCTTGCCGATAGAAATGGCGATTCCGCCGACGCCCCAGTCCCCGATTCCTAAAATGCCTTCCGCATCAGTTGCAACAATTAAATCGATCGTATCGCTTTGATCTTTATACTGTTTAAATGCTTCTCTCATACCGTCCGGGTCATCGATTGACAGATAGAGCCCTCTCGGCTTTCTGTATTCATGACTGTATCTCTGGATCGCCGTTCCGACTGTCGGTGTGTAGACAATCGGGAGCATTTCCCCTAAATGGTCATTTAACAGGCGGTAAAACAGCGTTTCATTCCGATCATGCAGTGCTGTCAAATAGACATTTTTGCTCAATTCGTCAGGCTGTGCGGAATATTGTTCGTATGCTCTTTTCGCCTGATCTTCGATTGTTAATACCTTTGGCGGCAGAAAGCCTTTTAAACCAAGTTCTTTTCTTTCTTCCTCAGTAAAAGCAACACCTTTGTTCAAAAAAGGAACAGAGAGTACTTCAAGGCCTCTTAATGTTGTTTGAATGTCTCCTTCGTTTGTTACTTTGAATTGTTTCACCCTGCCTCTTCCTTTCTGAGCATAATTAATACTAGGTTTGCATTAATAGCCGGAAAACATGCAGGGTAAACATAAAAATATGCTATTGCTTCATTCGCTTGACTGAATCTTTGATACTTCCATCCTCATCCCATTTAAGCGCGCGATATCCAGCATCATGATAAAAAATAAACCAAGCGTCTTTTTTGGCTGCGAATGCCTGCCATTTCTGCTTTTGCGGTATAGAGGTCATCGGATAATCATCATAAGCCAGCACCCATAGCGGATTGCGGTGGGCGTGTGTCGGCATTAGATCTGCCATATGTACGGCGGTTTCACCAGCATTCTCACATATAAGTACACTATGTCCGTCACTATGGCCTCCGGTGTGATGCATCGTAATCCCCTCTGTGATCGTTAAGGTGTCTTCAAAGGTTTTAACTTGGCCCGCAACAGCCTCCCAGTTTTCTTTCCAATACGTATTTTTCGATCTGATATTTGGATGGCGCATTTCATTCCATTCAACAGCTGATGCATAAATCACTGCATTCGGAAAGACAGAGACGAGCTGTTCTCCTTCATATTCCGTTAAACCGCATGCATGATCGAAATGAAGGTGTGTCATAGCGACTACATCTATATCAGCAACCGTTAATCCAAGTGCCGCTAATGATGTTTTCACATTCGTTTCTTGTGTCACGCCATAGTTTCGTTTTTGTTTATCAGTCAGCTTGCCGAACCCAATTCCGGCGTCGACGATGATATTCATCCCGTCCTTTTGAATGAGGATAGGGTCTGTCCTTAGTTCAATCTGGTTTTTTTCATTAACTGGATATTTTTTAGACCATAGCGGCTTTGGAACGACGCCGAACATGGCACCTCCGTCCATATGTGTCACGCCTCCGTCAAGCCAGGTCAACGTGATGTTTCCAATTTTCATTGTTTCCATTCTCATCCCCCCTGTCATCATGGTAGCAAACGGTCCATAAAAAAAACAGACTCCTTCAGAGTCTGTTTACGTTCTCCATTCAACTTCAGCCCGATAGATCGGCTGGCCGAGCGCTGAGAATTTTTCTTCATATTCTGTCATAATATTGCCTTCCAAATTGCTGTTATGCAAATCGAGACTAACATATGTCAGCAGCAGGCCGTACTCAGAGAAGCTCTTCAAAGAGTACTCAAACAAGCCGCGGTTGTCCGTTTTAAAATGAATCGCTCCATCTTTTCCCATTACTTCTTCATATTTTTTGAGGAAGTGGGAATACGTCAGACGGCGTTTTTCGTGGCGTTTCTTCGGCCAAGGATCAGAAAAGTTCAAGTAGACCCGTTTGACTTCACCCGGTGCAAACACATCCGTCAGCGTGTCCGCGTCTATATTCAGAAGCTTTACATTCGGCGCTTCGCTGTCTTTTACTTTTTGGACGGCTGTCACGATGACGCTTTTAAACAACTCAATACCAATATAATTAATATCCGGATTTTGTTTGGCCATTCCAGAAATGAATTGCCCTTTCCCTGTACCAACCTCGATATGGATCGGATTGTCGTTGCCAAACACTGTGTTCCATTTTCCTTTATAATCAGCAGGATTGCTGATGGCAATATCTGCGTTCTCAGCCAAAAAGTCATCAGCCCAAGGCTTGTGGCGCATTCTCATATGATTGACACCTCTATCTATTATTTCGACTAACAACATACCATGAATTAAAAAGACCCGCAAGATCGTTTTTCCAGTGTGTCTTCTATGGCCGATTATATAAAAAAAGAGGTTCCCGTCTGCTGGAACACTCCTTTCACATGCATAAAAACGCTCTATTTTGAACAATTTAACCCGTATGATACTGAAGGGATGTGTACCGTTATGGGTTTACATTATGAGCATCAAGTACATTTATTGAAGGATATATTGACTGACCATCAATTGGACTGCTGCGGAACCGTCGCAGAGTACGAGCAGCTTGAGCGTGTGGTTAAATCGCTTATGGCAAACACCGAGCTTGATTCAAACTTCAAAAACGTGCTGGAAGATGTTTACCGCTACAGCCAATCAGGAATATCGTCCAAATCCATCGACTCACACATACAAGAGCATCAGAACAGCCTGTCTCAATGGGTAGAGCAAATGGATTCGTATTCCTGATTATTCAACGATACGTTTCATGAGAATATGCAGCTCTTCCATTGCGTCATGAAATTCCTTATCATTGCCTTTTGCTTTGTGCCAGGCAATGAAAGTGATTGTTTCAGATAACACATACCAAGCCATTCGTAACCGCAGGCTTTCTGTTAACTCAATGCCGTACATGCTCAGCCAGCTCTCCCAAGCTGGCTTTTCGACGTAGTGGTACAGCAAAGGCCCGAGATCCATCGCCGGATCAGCGATCATGGCGCCGTCCCAGTCAATTAAATACAGCTGGTTGTCTTCAGACAATAGCCAGTTATTATGATTGACATCACAATGGCAAACGACTTTCTCACCGAAATGCACTTCATGCAGATGTTCTTCTAAATACTTGATCCCTTCTTGAATCAGCGGCGAAGATTGCTGCACAGCAAATACAGCTTGCTTCAGCTGAGACAGAAGAGCCCCCGGGTTCAGCGGTTCTTTTCCAAGTCTCTTTAGCATGTCCAGCAAGGCTTTTGATGTGTGTATTTTACGAAGCAATTCAGCAACGGGCCGTCCGCTCATATCTTTAGGCTTCAGCTCTCTGCCGGTCATCCAGTGCTGAGCCGTAATGACGTCTCCATTTTCCATCCGTTTTGTCCAAACCAGCTTCGGAACAATGCCTTCGGCGGATAAAACAGCTAAAAAAGGTGAGCTATTACGTTTTAAAAAAAGCTGCTGCCCGTTATGTTTCGCATAATATGCATCTCCTGTAGCTCCTCCGGCAGGGAAGATCTCCCAATCGCTACCTAGTAATTGTCCCAACCAGTTCATATCAATGTTCAACCCATCATTTCTAAAATATTTTAGGATAAAGGCTAATCGTCTCTAGTCTATCCAGCGAGTGCCTTTTTCGTACGAATCGTATGAAAATAAAAAAGACAGCTATTGAGAGTCTCATATGCTAATCAATAGCCGTCCTTTAAATTTTAGCGCTATAGCACAAACTTCGTCAAGAAAAACTCTTAAGATCTGATGCTAAATATAAGATAACCGTTCCGATGCTGTTTACCGCAACCGCTTTCTTGATTTCTTTCGGGTCATGATGAAAACCTGATGTATCACATAAAAGCCGGTACGTTTTGTCGTTTGGCAGCTCCCATTCAACGAAGTCCGGACTCGCGTGATGAATGACGATGATGTCTTCCCATTGGTCGATCCCGTTAAGATCATAAAGCCTGTAGGCAATAAGGTGTTCTCTTAGCGTTAAACATTCAAGATGGCTCTGAATGTCTACAGAGGAATTGAGACGAAATGCCGGATGCGTTGTTCTCAGTGAAATCAGCCTGCGGATATAGTCAACATCTTCTTTGAACGTTTCACGCCGATCCCAATCCAGCTGGTTGATGCTGTCACTGGATTGATAGCTGTTTTCCACTCCCTGCTTCGTCCGGAAAAATTCCTGTCCGCTATGAATGAACGGCACCCCTTGGGCAAGCAAGATAATCGCGGCTGCCAGCCTTTGCCTGCTTCTCTTTCGGCTATCAGTTTCTTGAGACAGCACAAAGCCCATTTTATCCCAAAAGGTGTGATTGTCGTGTGACTCAACATAATTGATGGACTGGCTGGGTTCAGGAACAATTGGTGCTAATGCCTTCCATCCGGAAGAGCCGGCTATCCCGTGCATAACGGTTTCCGCTGCCTCACCGTTTCCGAGCGCAAATCCCGCTGCCGTGAGGTGAAAGGTGTTCCCTTTCACAGCATCACGAAACGTATCATTAAAAAAACCGATGCCCGGCATTTTTGTAGCGTTCGCCAAGGTCGCTTTTTGTTCTTGCGGCAGAGGTGTCGCCAAATCCCACCCTTCTCCAAAAAGCAGGATTCCAGGCTTTACCGCAGTTGCTTTTTCTTTCATATAAAGCACTGTATCAATATCTAAAATGCCAAGCAGATCAAAGCGGAAGCCGTCGGCATCGTATTCCTCAATCCAGTATATGACGCAATCCGCTATGAATTTTCTTGCCATCCGTCTTTCTGACGCGATGTCATTGCCAACGCCGGTGCCGTTTGACGGCATCCCAAATTCGTCATGCCGGAAAAAATAACCTGGCACTGTCTTTTCAAAAGGTGAATTCTCCCTCTCGTACACGTGATTAAAGACGACATCCAGAATAACTCTCAGTCCATGCTGATGAAGGGTTTTGATCATTTGTTTTAACTCTGTTTTTCTTGTTTGAGGATCATGAGGGTTTGAGGCATAGCTTCCCTCCGGAGCAAAAAAATGAAGCGGGTTATATCCCCAATTGTAAGCATCAAGCGGCTTCTCCTCATTAATTCCGGCAAAATCATTTACCGGCAGAAGCTCTACATGTGTAATGCCTAGCTCTTTTATATACGCCAATCCGGAAGAACAGCCATTTATGGTTTGCGTTTCTGTTTCCGTCAGCGCTAAGTATTTTCCCTTGTTTTTCATGCCGCTGTTTTCATGGATGGAGAAGTCGCGGATGTGCATCTCATAGATGACAGCATCCACAGGGTTTGAGAATGGTTTGAGCTTGTCAGCCCATTTCATTTGATCCGGGCGCAGGACGACACCCTTCTCTCCATTTACTGTCACTGCCTTTGCATACGGGTCAACCGTTTCTGTCCATTCTGAATTGTTGCAGATGCAGAACACATATTCATAACCGTGAAGATCACCGTTGACAGTAACGGTATAGACGCCTTTTTCCATCCGAATCATTTGGAATATGCGGCCGCTTTTATTCGGATGGGAAAGCTTGACAGCAGCTGAGGTTGCGGCAGGCGCCCATACTTTAAAATCAGTATAATTCGCAGTATAAACAGCCCCCAGCTCTCCGTCATAATAAAATGAATCATCAAACGTATCGGTCCGGATGACCGCGCCAATTTGGAGATCCGTTTTGTCGCCGCTGGACGCTCTGACGGCATGTATTTTTCCGAATGTCACTGGACGGTCTGATACGCAGACGTACTTGTATGTGTCTTCAAGGCGGTATTCCTCTCTGACAGCCAGAGGAAAATCGGTTGTTTCTGTCTCAAGCCGAAACGGCGGTGTCATGATTTCTTTTTGTTCAGCAGGAATCAGAACGGTAATGATATTCATGTCATCGACGTACGCTTCGAAGCTGCGGCGGATGCTGACCATCGGAAGCTCTCCTCCAAACACGTTTTATGTTTTGATCCTTAAGGGTGAAGGACTCGATCCGAGACGAAATGGGGTGGTGCCCATGATTTCTCCGTCAGCATGGAAAGGGATTTTGTCCTTCGTGTAAAACGTAATGTCCTTTGCTTTAAACATCGTAACGCCGTCCATCTTTGTATGTTTACCAAATGCCATCAGACATAAAAGCCAATATTTTTTTAAAAACGGCTGATTTTCAACGATCACGATATCAAATGCCTTCTCGCGCGGATTTGCAAGCGGTGCAGCCTTCATGCCACCCCCGTAAAACGGATGGTTGGATACAACCGTAAACCAGACATCATGAAATTCTTGTGTTTCACCTTCTATTGTACAAGCTAATGAAAACGGCTTAAAGGTCGCCGAGGCGTACAAATGGGAAAGCGGATACACAAGAAACCGAAGGCGAAGAAAAAGAAAAAACCGTCTCAACGGAAATTCCATCGCCTTTTTATTGACATATGCGTCAAACCCGATCCCGATATGATTCATAAAATAAAGAATCTGAGATTTATCCTGGAGGAAATTAACGCTCCCTAAATGAAAGGTTCTGGTTAACGGACGCTTTACCTTCTTGATTTCCTGTATCAGATCGATTTTTTTAACAGAGAATCCTCTCGAAAAATCATTATACGCGCCCGCCGGCACAAAGCTCAGTTCAATATCATCAACATCTTTCAGCCCGTTGATAACTTCATGCATGGTTCCGTCTCCGCCAATGACGATCAGGCGCTTCAGCTTATATTCCTGTATCGTTGAAATTTGCCTGGCGAGCACCTCGGCGTGTCCCGGGTATTCAGTTAAAAATGAGCGGTGCTCGACCTTTCGTTTGATCAATTCCTTTTGAATGGACTTCCAAACACGCAGGCCATTTCGATGCCCTGCTGTCGGATTAATGATAAAAAACCAATGGCTCACTTTTCTCACCTGCTTATGATATGAGAAAACCGCTCAAATCGTTCTCTTTTACTCCAGCCACTCTTGTCTGCGATAGGAGTCAGACATGCAGTAAGACAATAGAGCCTTTGCTGCCTTTACCTGATGATGTTTAATCGGAGCAGTGTTTTTCTTCTGCCGCTCAATCCATTCCTCCGCGCCCCGCTTATCTGCTATTTCTAAGCCGTATGGCGGTTCCGGATAATCGATGTACGACGTTCTGCTCAGAAGCAATTTTCGAACCGGAATCTCAGCCTGTTTTTCCTTTATGATCTTTGACACAACGGAGTCCGTGCGAAACAGGCTCAGCCCCGGATTTAACACTGATGCAGTCTGAGAGGCTGTTTTCTTCTCCCAAAAACGATTTTTAGACCCTATGTACACACTGTCTTCCTCTGCCTCTAAAAAAGAAACGCAATATATGTCAAGCGGGGAAAGAATCACAATGCTTAATTCAACCGCCGCCTGCTGAATTTGCAGCACAGGCTTATACATAATGAAATAAGAATCAGGCAGCTGCTGGGTCAGATAACGCAAAATGCGGTCCTGCTTCACCTGGTTTGAGAGATGTGATATTTCTGAAAGAGTAGAGCTTGCCCATTTAAGCTGAAAGTCATATAAATGTCTTTTATAAAAAGAAGCAAGCGCCATCCTGCTCTTCGGCAGCCTTACATGTAAATCGTCTTCTTCCTCAAACCATCGGTGTCTCTCTTCTTGTATATCGGCTTTTATCTCTTCTTTTCTTCTTTTCAATGAAAATTTTTTTCGTTTCTGCACCGGTTCCGGCTCTTCTGTACTGGCTTGTCTTTCTTCATGCTGGCGCTCAGCTGCTTCCAATAGTGAAAGCCAGCGCTCTTTTTTCAGCCGTACAAACTGATTTATATAATGGTACGGGTCAAGCTCATATCTCGATATATAATCATGAATTTTGATGATTTGTGCCATGTTCGTTTCTCCACTCCGCAATGAATTAAGATAAATGAAATTTGAATATTTCCTCGTATTTTGGTGATTGGTTCAAGTGTATTTGAAAGAGCGAGAACCGTTCAGCCATCATCGAAACCTCGCCGCTTTCAAACGGAACATGTGCCGGAAATCCTTCTTCGCCTGTCCATTTTCTAGCCAGCGTCATATGAGGGTGATACGGTCTTTTTTCCACTTGAAAGCCAGCTTGAAGAACAGCCTGTTTCGTACGTTCCCGCAATAGTTCAAGCGTTCTGTTTTTCTTTGGTTCCAGATGTAAAACACGCGGCCTTCTGCGGTTGCCGAATACATCTATTTTGCCAAACTCAATCGGAAACGGATCAGCTTCTGAAGCAATCGCAGCCAGTGAGCCTTCAAGCTGCTGGATTTGTGTCTCATCCGCCGCTCCGAGAAAAATCAACGTGATATGGTAGTCAAGCGGGTTCACCCATTTTTGAAACGTCAAAACCGGCTCGTTTTTCGCAGCATGGTAAATCGGATTCGCAATTCCCTCAGGAATGGGAACACCGATGAAATAATGAGGCCGTATATCTGGCATCCGTCTGACACTCCCTTCCTTTGACAGCTATTATTTTATCAATAAAGAGGCTGTGCGAATAGAGGAACAGTGTATGAAAACACTCTCGCACAAACGTTTATTATGTTAGGATATTATGTGACACTTGTTTTATTCAGAAAGGAATGACAATGTTGAAAATCGTTGAAAATACAGCCGATTTGATAGGAGATACACCGCTTGTGAGATTGAATCGGCTTCAGCCGGAAAACGCGGCACAGGTCTATTTAAAGCTTGAATTCTTCAATCCGAGCGGCAGTGTGAAAGACAGAGCCGCTTATCAGATGATCATAGAAGCAGAACAAAACGGTTTGCTCAAGCCGGGCTCAGTTATTATAGAGCCGACAAGCGGAAATACCGGAATCGGGCTCGCCATGAATGCGGCAGCACGCGGCTATAAAGCGATCCTAGTCATGCCTGATACGATGACGAAGGAACGGATCAACCTACTAAAAGCTTACGGCGCAGAGGTTGTATTAACACCCGGAGCGGAAAGAATGCCGGGCAGCATCAAAAAAGCGAAGGAGCTTGCCGAACAAATTCCGAACAGCTATATTCCGATGCAGTTCGATAACACCGCCAATCCTGACGCGCACCGGAAAACGACGGCGCTTGAAATTGCCCGGGCAATAGAGGAAATCGGAAGACCGCTCGGCGCTTTTGTCGCCTCTTCCGGAACGGGCGGAACCATTACCGGAACAGGTGAAGCGCTCAAAGAGATTTTTCCGGATATCACGGTTCATGTTGTCGAGCCTGCGGGATCGCCCGTATTATCCGGAGGAAAACCCGGCGCACATAAGCTTGTAGGGACGAGTCCTGGCTTTATTCCTCCGATTTTAAATCAAGAGGTATATGATGAAATTATCAAACTCTCTGATGAAGACGCCTATACGACGACAAGACGCCTCGCTGCTGAAGAAGGAATTCTTGTCGGGCCTTCGTCAGGCGCTGCCTGCTTCGCGGCAATCGAAACAGCGAAACGCCTCTCTCCTGACCATATTGTGGTCTGCATGACAGCCGATACGGGAGAACGGTATTTATCAACTGATTTATGGTCATTTGTTTAAAAAAGGACGGGCTTCAGAAGAAGCCCGTCCTTTTATTTTGCAAGTTCATAGATCGCCTGCGCGTATAAAGCTGTCGATCTAAGCAAATCATCGATTTCGATATATTCATCCTTTTGATGTGCGCTGTCGGGACGTCCGGGGAACAACGGGCCGAACGCGACACCGGCTTTTAAAGATCTAGCATAAGTCCCCCCGCCGATTGAGATTAAATCAGCTTTTTTGCCCAGCTGGCCTTCATAAACCTTTTGCAGGGTTTTGACTAACGGATGGTCTGCTGACACGTGATGCGGCTTGCTGTCTTTGAATTCTCCCAGCTCAAATTCAGCGGCGCTTTCGAATGCATCACGGATCACTTTGCTATCTGCGGTAACAGGATAGCGGATATTGATCCCGAGCTCGCCTCCTTGCCCTTCCGTATAGCGCAGTGTTCCGACATTTAATGTCAGCTCTCCGCTAATGTCATCCTCACAGTCGATATTCAGTTTCTTCCCTCTCGTATCGTCTGAAAACTTGTCTGTCACGACTTGAACAAACCGCTGCCCTGCTTCGTCAAGCTCAGCCTGCTGCAGAAATTCGCACAATAAAAGGCCGGCATTGATTCCATTGTTCGGTTCCATCGCATGGCACGAAAGCCCGTACATACGCAAAATGAGCTGTCCGTTCTCTATTTCAGCTTCCCCTTTTTGATCTGTCGTGCGAAGCAGGTCTTTAAACGAAGCAAGAATCTCTTCTTTTTTCGGCCCTTCAATGATAGCTTTCGCAGCATCAGGCACCATGTTCAAGCGAAGACCCGACTGAAATGAGACAAGCACTGTCTCTGCATCGGCTTGGTTTGAGCGGTGCGGGATGAGTAATGAAGTATCAATGATTCCTTTTTCCGCGTTAATGATTGGAAAATCGGCGTCAGGCGCAAATCCTAGCGTTGGCATTTCTTCATGCTTGAAATAATGCTCCACACATCTCCAATCGCTTTCTTCATCTGTTCCGATAATGATTCTGACACGCTTGGACAGCGGCAGATTCATATCTTTCACGATTTTCAGCGCGTAGAACGCAGCCATCGTCGGACCTTTATCATCAATGGCGCCTCTTGCATAAATCCGTCCGTTACGAATATCAGCTGAAAACGGATCACTCGTCCACCCATCTCCTGGCGGCACGACGTCAACATGGCAAAGTACACCGACAATGTCATCGCCCTCGCCCCATTCAATATGGCCCGCAAAGCCGTCAAGATTTTTTGTTGTAAAACCTTCTTTTTCTCCGAGCTCCAACAGTGAGGTCAGGCTGGCGTTTACCCCTTCTCCAAACGGTTTGCCGGGTCCGGCGGTTGTTTCGTCCATTACACTGTTGATTCTCAAAAATTCCTGCGTATCACGAATTAAATCCTCTTTTTTTCTGATCACTTCGACTTCCCAGTTCATAACGATCCCCTTTCCGCAAGAAATGACTTGCAAAAACAAAATAAAACGAATAATATTAATGGTGTTTTGTTAAAACGTTCGTAATTGGAGGATACTATGTTTCATCTAAAAGAGCAGCAAACATCCATAAAGCAAGAAATCATAGCAGGACTGACCACTTTTTTCACAATGGTCTATATCGTCGTAGTTAATCCGGTCATTCTGGCTAACGCCGGAGTTCCTTTCGACCAGGTTTTCACCGCAACGATTATTGCCTCCATTGTCGGAACGCTGTGGATGGCCCTGGCAGCAAATTATCCGATTGCTATTGCGCCCGGCATGGGCTTGAACGCTTATTTAGCCTTTCATGTCGTAAGCGCAAGCGATGGCGGCATTACATACGCAACAGCGTTCAGTGCCGTATTTACAGCAGGGGTTCTCTTCATTATTCTATCGTTAACCCCTTTAAGAAAACAACTTATAGAAGCGATTCCAAATAATTTAAAATACGGGATCACAACAGGGATCGGGCTGTTTATTGCTTTTATCGGTTTACGGCAGGCGGGAATTGTGGCGGCTGATGAGTCAAACCTGGTTACTCTCGGCAATCTGCATTCACCAGGTGTTATATTAACGCTGATCGGCCTTCTGATCAGTGTAGTCTTAATGGTGCTGAATGTCAGTGGCGCATTATTCATCGGAATGGCAGCTACCGCTTTGATCGCCTTTTTAACCGGGCAGCTGCATTTTTCAAAAGGCTTTATGTCGCTTCCTCATTTGCCGGAAGGATTGATCATCTCTAATCCGTTTTCCGCTTTTGGCGATGTCGTTCATCACGGCCTGTACGCTGTCGTCTTTTCTTTTCTATTGGTCACAATTTTTGATACAACCGGCACAATGATCGGTGTTGCCGAGCAAGCCGGGCTGATGAAGAACAACAAGCTGCCGAACGTGCGAAAAGCGCTGCTTGCCGATTCAACGGCGACGACAGTAGGAGCTGTTTTCGGCACAAGTCCGACAACCGCATTTATCGAGTCTTCCGCCGGTGTCGCAGCCGGAGGAAGAACGGGGCTTACGGCTTTGACTGTTGCGGTGCTGTTTGCGGTTTCAATGTTTTTCAGTCCGCTTGTCAGCGCATTATCCGGCATAGCCGCCATCACCTCTCCTGCTTTGATTATTGTCGGCAGCCTGATGATGAATTCGGTTTCCAATATGAATTGGAAAGAGATGGACGAGGCATTTCCTGCGTTTCTTGTCATTCTGGCCATGCCTTTGACATCCAGCATTTCTACAGGAATTGCGCTTGGATTTATTTCATATCCGATCGTCAAAGCAGCGCGTGGAAAATGGAGAGAGATTCATCCGCTCGTCATCGTTTTCGCCATTCTGTTTTTCATCCAGTTGTTTATTTTATAACACATGCCAAAAACCCAAACGTCAGCCGTTTGGGTTTTTTATGTAAACAATAAAGAAACAACGGCCGCTACAAAACAACAGGCGACAAACGCATAATGCAGGGTGTGTATACAGCTTTTTCTGGCTCGGTAATACTCATCACTTTCCTTATCGGCTCCAATTAAAATAGGCGCGTCCATCACTTTGTCAAAGATAAGCGTAAGGATATAATGGCAAACGCCTGTATACACCAGCAGCGCAATCACCTTCAGCCAGATCGGGGACATAAAAATTAAGATGATGAATGCTGACAACAGCATGCACATCCGCCTCGTATACTCGCCATTCCTCAGCATGACTTTAAAAAACAATTCCTTATAGCCAGTCAAGATCGTTCGTCTTTTAAATATCCTTTTTGAATTCCGGTATAATAATGGCTTTCTTCTCATCCTGTCCTTCACTTTCGGGATTCCCGCCTCCTGGCTCATCATCATCACAAGCCCGGTAAGCGCAAGCCTGCTTTTTTTCTCTTCAGTCACCTCTGCTTCAAAAGCCGATAACGAAGCTGTCTTTTTCCAACCGCGGATGAATGCAAAACTCAAAAACAAAATGCCAATGAGCGCAAGCAAATGCCACTCAGTGAATACGATCAGGACAGCAGAACCAGAGAAAAGAACGGCTCTGAAAAGAAGTTCGGCAATCCGTCTCGAAATGGAACGCGGCTTGCTGATCCTGTCTTGCTTTAAGGATAAAAAGATGGTATGAAGGCCAAACAGGTAACACAATAGAGCAGTGCTTTCTGCCGATGTGACGTGAACAGAATGACTGATAAAGGGAAGGGCAATAGAAAAGAGCAGCAGCCATTTGACCAGCGTGACCAAAAAAGTATACACCAGCGCGTACCGCTTGAGCTGATAGATTATCTCTTTCTTTTGCAGCAAAAACACTTTGTCTGCTTCCATTAAAAACGTATGGATTGAACCTGTGCACACGATCAGCACACACACAGCGTACAGCCATCTCCATTCCATCATTTCAGACCACTCATAAAAAAGGCCTGTTCCGTTCATCAAATCGATATACTGATAGATGACAAAAGCAAGCGCCGGCAAAACAATGTAGAGTGAGACTGTCCAGTCAATGACCGCATGGAATACTTTAAACTGATATCTGTAATAGTCAAACAGCCTTCGAAAAAAGAGCGATCGCCCGTTCATGGCCGATCACCTTGGACCGCCTGATAAAAACAGTCAAGCAATGACTGCCCCTCTAATCCGGTCTGGCCCTGAATATCTTTTAACGTGCCTTGGAGAAACAAAGAACCTTTCTCAATCATGTAAAACCGGTCACAGATTTTTTCTGCGGTATCGAGTACGTGGGTACACATGAGAATGCCGGCTCCTCGATCTTTTTCTGCCTTAAGCATGTCCACAAAACGTTTCGTCGATATCGGATCAAGGCCGATAAATGGTTCATCAATCACATACATATCCGGCTTAGAGAGAAAAGCCTGGATAAGCATCAGTTTTTGCTGCATGCCTTTTGAAAAGGTGACAGGCAGCTCGTGCATGACATGATCAAGCGAAAACGTCTGCAGCAGGCTTTGGGCCCGATGCGCAAATTCACTCTCCTCAATACCGTGGAGCGTGCTGATCAGATCCAAATGCTCCCACAGCGTCAGCTCTTCGTAAAAGGACGGATGCTCCGGAATATATGCAAATGAACAGTCGTTCCAGGCAATATGCCCTTTAAAGTCTTCTGAGAGGCCGAGGATTGCCTTGATTGCGGTGCTTTTTCCGGCGCCGTTAGCTCCGATTAGCCCGACCAGCTCCCCTTTTCCGACTTCCAAAAAAACATCGGTGAGCACTTTTTTTCGGCTTGTATACCCTGCCTGTTCTATTGAAGCTTCAAGTAATTTTGTCAAATGTCACCCACCTCCAAAATTTACTACGAAACAGAATAAAAAAAGTTTCTTTAACCATAATAATATTGTGTCGAAATACATAGTAATCCAACAAGGATGGCTGCCCAACTCAAATTGGAAAAAATTAATAGGAGTTATCCCTAGATTCATCACTGCGATATCGTGTATAATGAGGGCGAATTATTTTAAAAATTACAGATGTCTGCCTTTGTTGCTATTTCGTACGCAGTTGATAGTCGTGAGTTGTGGTTAGTCAAGTCCATCCGATCTTATGATAGGGAGTGGTTTTTTGAAACCTTCAACAAACCGTATGCTAACTCGAATCAAATCAGTTTACATGTTTATCCAAGAAAAAGGTCTTGTGACAACACAGGAACTGGTTGACGAATTCGGCATTACACCTAGAACGATTCAAAGAGACTTAAATGTGTTGGCATATAATGATCTTGTTCATAGTCCAAGCCGTGGCAAGTGGGAGACAACGAGAAAGAAAGTAAAGATTACCTCATAAATTGAAAAATTACATAGGGCCGCCTGTGAGCGGCCTGATAGATATAGGGCACAGAAACTTCTGAGCCTTGTTTTTGTGTGCTTATAAATAAAAAATCCCGCATCGAAATGCGGGATTTTTTTATGCTTGCGGCTCATTCAGCCGCTTAAGCTCTTCTTCTGTAAGCTCACGATATTCTCCCGGCGCCAGAGCGGGATCCAAGGAAACTGGTCCCATCGAAAGCCGCTTCAAATAAATGACTTCATTGCCGACGGCCTTTGCCATCTGTTTGACCTGATGGAATTTTCCTTCTGTAATTGTCAGATATACTACGGTATTGCCGTTGTCGTTTGCTTTGATTTCCGCTTTTGCAGGCTTTGTTTTATAGCCGCCTTCAATGTAGACTCCCGTTTCCAAATCAGAGATGTCTTCCGGTGAAATCTGTGATTTTAAATGGACTTCATACGTTTTGGGAACATGCTTTTTAGGCGAGAGGAGCCGATGTGCGAGCTGGCCGTCATTTGTAAGCAGCAAAAAGCCCTCTGTATCTTTATCAAGCCTGCCGGCAGGAAACGGCTCAAATCTCATCTCCTCTGGCGTCAGCAGATCGATCACTGTTTGCTGCCGGCTGTCCTCAGTCGCCGACAGCACTCCCTGGGGCTTATTCATCATAAGATAAATGAACTTGCGGTAATCAACCGGTTCCCCGTATACAGTAACCTCCTGCGTATCAGGATCAACGTGCGCCTTTACATCTTTTGCCGGTTTACCGTCGACCATGACGGCACCCGCCTTCACAACAGCTTTGACTTCTTTTCTGGAACCATATCCGCTATTGGCAAGCAGCTTATCAAGTCTCATACCCGATCTCTCCTTTATAAAAGAAAGCCCGCAGCATGCGAGCCCTCAGTTTCAATATATCTCGTTCATCAGCCAGCATGTCTGCCTCTCTTTAAGAACCCCGGCAAACGGCGGCCTAATATTTTCTGCAAAAATCCTAACCGGTAGCCGCAATACAGATAAACAGCTCCGCCAACAGCGGCCGCAATCACTACAACGATCGCAGCTTGCACCTGGCCATCCTGGTAGGAAATAAAGAAGCTTAATACCCACTGTACGATTTTCACGGCAATACCCATAATGGCTGATAAGACCAGCATCAAAACAGTCCGTTTGACTAATATCTTATACGAATAGCCTGCATGGCGCTTAATCATGATAAATCCGTATAAAAGTGAAGCAATATATCCAAGCGCTGTCGCTAAAATCGCGCCGTCAGCCTGCATCAGCTTGATCAGAGGAACATTCAGCACAAGCTTGATCACGACGCCGATCACAAGGCTGACAACCGCAAATTTTTGTTTATTGATACCCTGCAGAATGGCTGCGTTGACCGTAAATAAAGAGAACAGAATCGCAACTGGCGAATACCAAAGCAGAATGTTTGCACCCAGCTCAGGATGAAGGCTCTCTGATCCGTAAAAGAACGTATACGTCGGTCCTGCCAATAGAGAGATCCCGACAACAGCTGGAATAATTAAAAACAGGATCGTCTGCATCGTTTGATTGATCTGCTGATTCAGCAGCTTATAGTTTCCGCTTGTAAACGATTCAGTAATCGTTGGAATTAATGTCAGGCCGAAAGCCGTTGCAAGGGAAACCGGGATCATCACGAGCTTCTGTACATACAGGGTAAGAATCGCCAGCATGTCCTGACTGATGGCTTGATGGCCGGCTTCAATCATCGCTTTGTTAAACGTATTTGTATCAATATAGTTATACAAAGGGATGGCTAGTCCGACAAAAACGTACGGAGCGGCATAGCTGAACAGCTCGAAAAACATTTTCTTGTAGCTTAAGTTTGCTGTCGGTCCCGTATTCGGCATCATCGCCAACAGGCTGCCCTTCCGTTTGTTCCAATAAATATACAGCACGATCAGTCCTCCGAAGGCGCCGATCAGCGCTGCGAAGGTTGCATAACCGACAGCGATCACAAGGCCGCCGTTGAAAACTTTCAAAATCAAGAATGTCGCACTCAGTAAAAAGATGATGCGGACAATCTGTTCAACGACCTGGGAAACAGCTGTCGGTCCCATCATTTGGTGCCCTTGAAAGAATCCGCGGACAAGGCTCATAATCGGCACGACCAAAAGCGCTAAGCTGACCATGCGAATGACATAAACGACATGATCAATTGTCAGGCCGTTATTATCCTTGCCCCCAAGCGATATTTCCGCAAAAATCGGAGCGGATAAATACAGAATGAAAAAGGCAATCATTCCAGTGACGAGCATAACTGACATGCCCGCCTTTAGCATTTTTCTGCTTGTTTCATAATCCCCTTTGGAATTATATTTGGAAACAAATTTAGAAACAGCGGCCGGAAAGCCCATCGTAGCAATATTCAAAAATAAAGTGTATTGGTTGTATCCGTATTGAAATAATGCACCGCCTGTCGCCCCGACCATAATGCTGAAGGGAATTAAATAGACCATTCCCAGAATTCGCGATATATATGTACCGAGCGTTAATACAAACGTGCCTCTTAACAGTTTGCTTGACATGTTTCTTCATCACCATTTTCTACGAAGATTCAACTTTTCTATTTTACCACAACTGGGCATTTAGACGGTAATAAATACAAAAGCAATCTTGTGAACATTCAGGTTCGCGGCAAAAGACGTTTAAGGAGAGGCTTTCTTTCGCTATAATAGTACTGCGGACAAGGTGCGCACACGAATCGGAAAAAGAAAGTTGATGATAAAGATGAAACAATACGACGTAATCGTAATCGGCGGAGGCCCATCAGGCTTGATGGCTGCGATTGCAGCAGGTGAACAGGGCGCAGATGTTTTGCTGATCGATAAAGGAAATAAATTAGGCCGGAAACTCGCGATTTCTGGGGGCGGCCGCTGCAATGTGACGAACCGCCTTCCTGTGGAGGAAATTATTAAGCACATCCCCGGCAACGGGCGTTTTTTATACAGTGCGTTTTCTGAATTTAGCAATGAAGACATTATCAAGTTTTTTGAAAATCTCGGCATTCAATTGAAGGAAGAAGATCACGGCCGGATGTTTCCTGTAACAGACAAAGCCCAAAGTGTGGTTGACGCGCTGTTAAACAGGCTGAAACAGCTCGGCGTAACGATCAGAACGAACGAGAAAATTAAATCTGTCATCTATGAAGATGGACAAGCAGCAGGGATTGTGACGAATAACGGCGAAATGATTCATAGTCAGGCAGTCATTATCGCTGTCGGCGGTAAAAGCGTGCCTCATACCGGAAGCACGGGAGACGGCTATGAATGGGCTGAAGCCGCAGGGCATACAATAACAGAGCTGTTTCCGACAGAGGTTCCCGTCACTTCTGCCGAACCGTTCATTAAGCAAAAAACACTTCAGGGTTTATCACTTAGAGATGTTGCTGTCAGTGTGCTAAATAAAAAAGGCAAACCGATCATCACACATAAAATGGACATGCTGTTTACCCATTTCGGCCTCTCGGGACCTGCCATTCTCAGATGCAGCCAATTTGTCGTGAAAGAGCTGAAAAAACAGCCGCAAGTGCCAATCAGAATTGATTTGTATCCGGATATCAATGAAGAAACACTATTCCAAAAGATGTATAAAGAACTGAAAGAAGCACCGAAAAAAGCCATTAAAAACGTGCTGAAACCTTGGATGCAGGAGCGCTATCTCTTATTCTTGCTCGAAAAAAACAGCATCTCTCCGAACGTATCATTTTCTGAGCTGCCGAAGGACCCTTTCAGACAATTTGTAAAGGACTGCAAGCAGTTTACCGTTCTCGCGAACGGCACACTGTCTCTTGATAAGGCATTTGTCACAGGAGGAGGGGTATCTGTAAAAGAAATTGATCCGAAAAAGATGGCTTCTAAAAAAATGGAGGGCCTTTATTTTTGCGGTGAAATTCTGGATATCCACGGCTACACAGGAGGTTACAATATTACCTCAGCCCTTGTAACAGGAAGGCTTGCGGGGCTCAATGCCGGTCGCTTTGCCCGCTCTTGACCAGCCTTTTCAAATTTTTACAAAACGCTGAACATTTGAAAATTCTCCGCATTCATGTTAGGGTGAGACTTGTTTTGTTTCACCTGATTGCGGGGTAATTTTAAGAGAGGAATGATCTGCCAGCGTACGACCATACTAAGCCTACGAGCAGATATAGGCGTACACAAAAAATTTAGAGGGTGAGAATATTTGAAAAATATATCTAGTGTATTTTGGATTGTGATTGTGATCACAGCTGCCGCTGTATTGTGGGGCGTTGTTTCTCCTGACAGCCTGCAAAACGTATCCCAATCTGCACAAGCATTTATCACCAATTCGTTTGGTTGGTATTATCTTTTAGTTGTCTCATTGTTTGTCGGGTTCTGTCTCTTTTTGATTTTCAGCCCGATCGGAAAAATTAAACTTGGAAAGCCCGATGAAAAACCGGAATTCGGGTTATTATCATGGTTTGCCATGCTGTTCAGCGCAGGCATGGGAATCGGCTTGGTATTCTACGGTGCGGCTGAACCGATCAGCCATTACGCAATTAGCTCTCCATCAGGTGAAACAGAAACCCCCCAAGCCTTTAGAGATGCACTCCGCTATACGTTTTTCCACTGGGGTCTGCACGCTTGGGCCATTTATGCCGTTGTAGCATTATGTATCGCATATTTCCAATTCCGAAAAGGCGCTCCGGGATTAATCAGCAGTACGCTGACACCGATTCTCGGCGATAAAGTGAACGGCCCGATCGGAAAACTGATTGACTGTATAGCTGTTTTTGCCACAGTTGCCGGGGTAGCGACAAGCCTTGGTATCGGGGCAACTCAAATCAACGGCGGATTGAATTACTTATTTGGGATACCAAATAACTTTCTCGTTCAATTTATTTTGATTGCCGTTGTTACTATCCTTTTCTTGGTTTCTTCGTGGAGCGGACTCGGAAAAGGCATTAAGTATTTGAGCAACACCAATATGGTATTAGCCGGGCTGTTAATGCTGTTTGTGCTGTTTGCCGGGCCTACCGTACTGATTATGAACTCATTTACAGATTCTATCGGACAGTATATTCAAAACATCGTGCAAATGAGCTTCAGGCTGACGCCGTACGATCCTGAAAAACGTGAATGGATTAACGGCTGGACGATTTTCTATTGGGCATGGTGGATTTCCTGGTCTCCATTTGTCGGCATTTTTATCGCCCGGGTATCCCGAGGACGGACAATCCGTGAATTTTTGATCGGCGTCTTGGTAACACCGTGTATTCTCGCGTTCCTATGGTTCTCTATCTTTGGCGTATCTGCTATGGATATTCAGCAAAAAGGCATCTTCAATGTTGCGAAGTTGTCAAGTGAAACGATGCTGTTTGGAACACTCGACCACTATCCGCTGACGATGGTGACATCTATTTTGTCATTAATCCTGATCGCTGTGTTCTTTATTACGTCTGCTGACTCTGCAACATTTGTGCTCGGCATGCAGACGACATACGGCTCATTGAACCCGGCCAATTCAGTAAAATTCAGCTGGGGCATCATTCAATCTGCCATGGCTGCTGTCCTCTTGTATTCCGGCGGGCTTTCCGCTTTGCAAAATACAGCGATTCTGGCAGCGCTTCCGTTTTCTATCGTCATCCTGCTGATGATTGTCGCTCTCTATAAATCGCTCTCAAAAGAACGGAAAGAGATCAAAAAAGCAGAGAAAATCGACAAACCGAGAAGTCCAAGAGTGAAAAAGGCATATTAACAAAAAAAGATCTTTCCGCGCCTGCGGAAAGATCTTTTTATTTGCGATATAGAATAAGGGCGGAAAAACAGTAAAGCTGCTCACCGTCTGGGTCACACGCCGCCGAAACCGTATATTTGATATCAATTAGCTGCTCCTCCGATATCCCTTTTAAAAATGAATTGATTTCCGTCTGTAAGTCTTTTTCATGCTCTTCATCAAATACTGCCACCTTCAGCATCTTATCCGCTCTCCTTTCTCTATCAATCTATTCCATTTGGAACAGCGTTATGATAGAGAAATGATGATCACCTCGTCTCCGGATAAAAAGCTTCCCGTGTTTGGTGCTTCTTCTGCGGGACACCGTCTTGCTGCTCCACTTTCAGCAGTACGGCATAAACAATTCGCATATGACAGTAGCTGATCAGGCTGACGCTGAAAAAAGGGACAATGCCGGGCAGGTACGCAAGCAAGAAAAGGAGAGCGACAGTCAGCGCAAGCATGACGAGTGTATATTGCAAATACGCCACACTGAGCAAGAGCGAAAACTTCACATACAGACGTTTTTTCCAGTCAAAATGGACAAGCAGCGGAAACACATAAAAAAGCATGGATACGAACAAAAATCCAAATATCATAATGGCGAAGCGCAGAACATGCAGAAGGAAATGGCTCGGATAAATAAAGGCCAAATCAATATAAATGATCAATCCGATGATCGCCAATACAGCGCCAATCAGATTTGAACGAAAAAATTCAGCCTTGTATTCCCGCCAAAACGTTTTTAGCACTGGAACGTTGTCCTGCCCCTGAATCCATTTCCGCATGACAGCGAATAAAGCTGCGGTCGCGGGCATGACGCCGAACACACCGAGACCGAGCAACGTAAAAACCAGCCAAAGCAAGTTTGTATACGCAAATCTCATGATCCATTCACAAAAGCGCAGTACCCGTCCCATTGAACCATCATGATCCACGGCGGCCCCTCCTTTTCCGCATTATACATTTTGCATCTGAAAAAGCCTTTTAATGTCGATCGGCTTCTTTTCGGCAACCGAGCGCCACATCCCCTCACCAACCGCGATGGAGTAGGCTCCTGCTTCAGCCCCGGCTAAAATGTCATAGCGGCGCAGCGGGTCTCTTCCTAAAAAAAGATCCTCAAGCAAAAGCGGATCGCCTCCGCCGTGTCCTCCCTCGTTTTTGACCACTTGTATCGTCTGCTTTGATTCAAAAAGCGGATAGTATTCGATCGTCTGCTCAGGAAAAGCAAACGGAATTCTGGAAGGCTCGTGAAATTCATTTGATTCGATACGCCCTTTTGTGCCGTTGATCGTCAGCCGGTAGCCTTCATACGGGGCTGAAAATATAATCGAGTAGCTTAAAAGCGCGCCTCCGTCATATTTGACAGCCGCCACGTACGTATCCTCGATGTCAATCTCTTCGTCAAAAATACACGCGTCAGGCCTGTATGCCGTATATAAGCTGGACTGGTCTCCCGCTTGGAGATGATCATCCTTAACAGAGGCTTTGGAGGAGCGGGGATGCCATCTTGAATAGTAATGGCATTTTTCTTTAACCCGGCACGTCCCGCAAAAACGCCCGTCTTCTTCCGGCAGCGGATTCCACTCACTGTCCGGCCCATAGTAATTCAAGGCGCCGTAAGCAAATACCTCCGCCGGATTTTGCCCGAGCCACCAATTAACGAGATCGAAGTGGTGTGTTGATTTATGGACAGAAAGACCGCCGGAAAGTGGTCTTGACCGGTTCCAGCGTTTAAAATAGCTGGCGCCGTGATACGTATCAATATACCAATTCAAATCAACAGAGGTTACCCTGCCTATTTTTCCGTCCAGAATCAATTCTTTAATTTTCCGGTGGAACGGGCTATAGCGATAGTTAAACGCGACGGTGACTTTCCCTTTGCTTTTCGCCTCTGCCTCAAGCACCCGATTCGCATCCTGCACGGTCGTCACCATTGGTTTTTCTGTAATCACATCCGTATCCCACTGAAGGCTTCTTAAGATATATGTGACATGTGTGTCATCCCTGCCTGCCACAATGACGATATCAGGCTTTGAAACGCGCATCATCTCATCAAAAGCGTCTTCGTTGTACTCCGGTACGTGAGCAAGCTCGGGAAACTTCTTCTTGCATACGGCAAAACGTTTCGGATCTGCATCCAGCAACCCTGTAATTTCATAATGTGTTGAAAATCGCTCTATCAGCGGTTTGATAAACATACTGAGAGCTCTGCTGCTCAATCCGCAAATGACGATGTTCTTCAATGTCCTCACCTCTATCGGGCTTCAGTTAGTTGGGAAATCAGCTGCAGCGCTTCCTCTGTTTTTTTAGCGTACACAGGGATAAACGCCGCCATATTGCGATTCAATTGAAAAGAATAGCCGTTTAGCTGTTTTTCCCCTTTTTCGATCTGAACGGCGTAGGCCGTTTTTTCTCCTGTTTTTTTATTAACAGTTGTATAAGGAGATGTTTTTTCCAATCGTAATCCGTCTAACGGCTGAAAATTTTCCGGATCATCGTACGCTTGAAACATGTCTTCTGGCACGATGAAAACATCTCCCTCGTGAGCGGTGATTTCAGTCAGCAGTTTTTCCGGAAAGGCTGGAAAGATATCAACCTTCCCGGCCTTCTGCTCAGCGGCCTCTTTGATGTTTTTCTGTACGCCTGCCTGCATATCAGAAAAGAGGATGACATGCATTCCGTCCGGCCTGCTTGAGCATGATGTCAAAAAGAGCAATGAGACGATCATACACAAAGCCGTACGTATACTTGTTGTCATTTTCCCGTTGACCTAAAAAGAGGCTCCAGCTCTGTCATGGCTAAAATAAACGCGCCGGCCCCGTGCAGGTCGTTTGTGCTTCTTTCCCGGCTGACATAATAGTCATAGAAACCGGCTGACGTTCCGACACATATATCTTTGACGAGAAACGCACCGTCTTCTGTCGTTTCGGTTTTATGCTGAATCAAACCTTGATACGCTTTGAACAGTGTTGGTTCGTATGCCCTGTTTAGATATCCTTTATTGATCCCTTTCGCGATTGCGTACATGTACAGAGTTGATCCTGAGCTTTCCAGCCAGTTATCGGGCCTGTCGCCCTTATCAACGATCTGGTACCATAACCCCGTCTCCTTGTCTTGATAGCGGCAGATGCTTTCAATCATGTCCTGCAGCGTTTTTTTCCACACGCGACGGTTTGGATGCTTTTTCGGTAGCTCTTCAATCATGTCAGCAAGAGACATGACGTACCACCCGATAGAACGCGCCCAGAATTCCGGTGAACAGCCTGTCTCTTGATTGGCCCAAGGCATTTTTTTCGCTTCATCCCAGGCATGATAATAGAGTCCGGTTTTTGAATCCTTCGTATGCTTTCTCATTAGCGACTCTTGGAGCACGACCTGATCAAACAGCTCCGGCTCCTGCTTCAGATTCGCATACTTCAGTGCGAACGGCCCGCCCATGTATAAACCGTCAAGCCACATTTGATAAGGATAGCCGTCCTTGTGCCAAAAACCATCCTCAGACGTCCGGTTCAGTGTCCCATACAAGCTGCGCAGCCTTTTTGCCGCTTTGACATACCGCTCATCATTGGTCTGCTCGTATAATGGAAAAAGAATAAGACCCGCTTGAATAGCGTCAAGCTCATCTCTTCTAAATAATAGATTGCCATAATCATCGATTAAGAGATCTGCATAAGCCTTCGCATACTCAAAATACTGTTTTTGCCCGGTTGCTTCCCACAGCCGCAATACACCGCATAAGAAAACACCCTGATGGTAGTGCCAGCGGTTTGCAGGCGGCAGCTCCTCCACTGTGTACGTGTTCATAATGGTTTTTGCCAATGCCTCCGCGTACGTAAGAGGCGATTTTACAGCGATTGATTGATCCATTGATCCCATCCCTTTCTTAATAGATTCCTTCCTCGCCAAATTTCTTCGCCAAACGATTCGCAAGCATGACCAAAATCAGCCCGACCGCCGCTTTAAACACGCCGACCGCTGTACTGTAGCTGAACTGGCCCTGTTTCAGCCCTGCAGTATAAACGTACGTATCAAAAATTTCCGCCACTTCCCTGTTTGTCGCGTTTAACAGCAAATACACATGCTCGAAGCCAAGCTCCAGCGTGTCTCCGATTTTCAAAATCAGCAAAACAACGATAACGCTTTTAATGGCGGGCAGCGTAATATGCCACATTTGCCGCAGCCGTCCCGCTCCGTCCATTTTCGCCGCTTCATACAGCTGGGGGTCAACCGCTGTAATGGCTGCCAGATAAATGATCGTCGACCAGCCCGCTTCCCTCCAGATGACCTGCAGAATATACAGGGGCCGGAACCAATCTTCGTTCAGCAGAAAATTGATTTTTTCGCCGCCAAAAAACACAATCAGTTCATTAATCAAGCCTCCGTCTACCGTTAAAAGCACAAACGAAAGCGATACAACAATGACCCAAGACATAAAATGCGGGATATAAATCAGTGTCTGAACAAACTTTTTAAAAAGAGCGATCCGCACTTCGTTTAATAGAAGCGCCAGCAAAATCGGCACCGGGAAAAATATAACCAGATTCAAAGCAAATAACACGAGCGTGTTTTTTAACAGGAGAAAAAATGTAGGCTCTGTAAACAGCCTGATAAAATGCTTCAGTCCGACCCACTCACTGCCCAAAATGCCGAGAAACGGCTGATAATCCTGAAACGCAATCACAATTCCCCACATCGGGACATACTTAAAAAGCAAAAAATAAATACACCCCGGCAAAATCATCAAGTACAAATATTTCTGTTGAATCAGCTTGCTTAGTAAGCGCTTTCTTTTTTCTCTTTTAAAAATGACTGCATCAACAGCCGGCGCTTGCGCTTCTGCTGTTTTCATCTTTTCCAAGCCTCCTTTCACGGGTTCTTGCATTCACTGTAGCGCAGCAGGCAAAAGTCCGTCTACAATCATATGATCACATCCTGCCTTATCCCTTTATGATCAAGGCTTCAGCCGTTCCACCTGAAAAAAAGACACCGATATTAGAAAATGATTATTGACAATATCTATCAATCTTTGGATTAATTGTATTAAGATGAAGTGGATGTTATGAAATGGGGGGTTTTATGAAAAGAAGCCAATACAAGTTTTATTACAAACTAATCACGTTTTTCTGTCTGCTCAGCACCATACCAGTCATTCTGGTCGGATTGTTTTCGTACGAGCACTCTCAGAAAACGGCTATCTCCAACGTTTCGGAGGAAAAACTCGACACACTTCAGCAGACCCAGCAAAGCATTGAGCATATTTTGAAAACCGTCGATCACTCTTTAACCCACTATGTGAGTTCGCCGCCTCTCCTTCGCACACTGTCCGAGCCCTTGCACTCTGACCAATTTCAAATCTATAACCAAGTGCACCAAGAACTCAACTATCTGCAAAGCTTTGATACCGACCTGTCCAACATGACGCTAGTCAGTTATATAAAAAAATGGTACATGAACAATTCAGGCTTGTACCGTTTAAATACAGACTCCCTTCATGAAGCATCAGCAGCGTACACGCAACACAAAGCAAGCCGCTCGTATTGGACGCTTGAAGAAAACAATCATTTGATTTCGACAAAAGAAGGCACATCAGACAACTGCCGCTACAATATCAATTTGATTAAACAGCTTCCTTTAAACAGCACAAATACGAAGGGATTGGCCGCCGCCAGCATCCCGAGCTGTTCACTTGTCAAAAACATGCCTGACTATTCAAACGCCAACAACCTGTTTATCATTGATGAAAAGGGCCGCATCATCCTGCATAACAACATGTCTGACATCGGTGAATCTCTTCAAAATGACGACTTTGTCCAAAAAATGCTGTCGCAGACCGCCAATAGCGGTCAGTTTGAAACAGTTATTGACCGGATTCATTATAAAGTCACCTATCAAAAATCGGACTATAACACATGGACTTATTTCTCTCTCGTCTCCTTGCCTGAATTAAAAAAAGAGGCCAAGTCAATCGGCTGGATCACTTTTACGGTATGCTTCATTTTGTTAGCGCTTTCATTATTGTTCTCTTGGCTTGGCTCCCGCCACTTTTATAAGCCGATCAGAGTGCTTTACGAATCCTTCGCAAGGCATGGTGCCATACAAGAGAAACAGCCGCCTCAAAATGAATTTGAGTTAATTGAACAGAGCTTTAAGCAGTTAAAAAACAGAAATGACGACCTTGAAGAAACGATGAAACAGCAGGCAACCCATCTGCAGCAATATTTTATGGTCAGGCTCATGCTTGGAAAACTAACGGATGAGGAGGTCAATAATCGTTTTGAAAGCCTTGGTTTAAAGCAAAATTGGCGGCACCTCGCCCTGCTCGTGCTTCAAATTGATACGCTGAATCATACGCCTTATGAGAAAAAAGATATGGATCTACTTTTGTTCGCCGTCAACAGCCTTATTGAGCGAAACATTCCTGCAGACAAACATCTTGCACCCGCCGTTGTGGACAAACAGCAAGCAACCATTTTGATCAACCAGAACGGGACAAAGGAAGAATTCTTGGCTGAGCTGAGTGAGACTGCAAGAATGATTCAGGAAAAAGCGGAAGTTGAGCTGCAGCTGTCTGTCAGCATCGGCATCAGCCAGCCGTTTGATGCGCTCGCAAAAACGAAAACAGCCTATGCAGAAGGCTCAGAAGCGTTGAAATACCGGCTCAAAGCGGAAAACAAATCGATCATCTTTTACGAAGACCTTGACCAGAAAAAAACCTTCAAAACCCACTTTCCAAAGCAGCTTCAGCATGAGCTGTTCGATGCCGTAAAAGCGGGAGACAAGGAGAAAGCGGACAAATGCCTGCACGCGATTTTGCAAGCTATTTTCACCCAAAACACCAACCCGTATCAATTTCAAATCGCAATCGCCCGCTTTTTGAACCATGTGATTGAGCTGATGCATGTGCTCGGGATCGAATTGTTTGAGCTTGAAGAAAACAAAATGCTGTATGACCAAATTTTTGAACTGAAAACGTTTGAGGATACCGAAAACTGGCTCAAGAATGAGTTCATTCATCCAATGACAGACAAAGTGAACGCCCGTGCGGATGCCCAGTACAAAAATATTTCCGACAACATTATCCATATCATCCACCATGAGTTTGAATCCGATTTGACACTGGACGAGATCGCCCGCAGGCTGCATTACAATCCAAACTATTTAAGCAGCATTTTCAAAAAAGAAATGGGCATTTCATTCAGCGAATATGTCTCCAGCTACCGCCACCATATGGCGAAAAGCTGGCTTGCCGAAACCGATATGGCGGTAAAAGACATTGCCGAAAAGCTGAAATACAAAAACTCGCAAAACTTTATCAGATCATTTAAGAAGCTGGAGGGGATTACACCGGGAAACTATCGCCAGCAAAAAAGAAGCATGTAAAAAACCCAAAACGCGCAAGCGGTTTTGGGTTTTTCCAGTGTTATTTTGCTTGTTTAAACGCTTCTTCGTATTCCTGAATAATTTGCTTTCCACCGCTTGTCTCCCATTTTTCCACTTCTTTATCAAACTGGCTTTCTGTGATGTCTCCAATCATATATTTATAGGTCGCGTCATCGATGATTTTCTTCAGTTCATCTCCCCGTTCCGACTCCGCAGCGGAATACAGGCTTTCAGCAGGGTTTGAGACGATGATCTTTTCATTGTCTTCGGTCAGCTCCTCGTACGCCGTCCGAAGCGGATCCCCAGTGTTTTTTAAGTAGGCTTTATCAATGGCGATTAAGGCGGACAGCGGTTGAATATCAGTCTGCCAGTCTTTCACTTGGCTTTCTTCGCGTGTGAACGTTTTGCCCTCTCCTTTGTTGTAATGAACGCCGTCAATGCCATAAGTCATCAGACTATAGACGTCTTCTTCGGCAATTCGGTCAAAAAACGCCAAAATCCGTTTAAGCTCAGCTTCCGTTTTCACACTCGTTTTTGGAAAAGCAAACAAGCCGTTATGCCCTCCTGATGCCCACACCCGCTCTTTCCCATCTGGGCCTTTTATGCGGTTGATGATTTCAAGCTTCATCGATTTATCGGAGGCATGGTCGCGCAGATTAACCGCATCTACCATATTCCCAATGTAGATGCCGGCTTTTCCTTGAGAAAACAGCTCTTGCTGCTGGGTTTTGCTTGTAACAGGAAAATCCTTATTCATATAGCCGTTGTCACGCAGCTTTTTCATATAGTTCATTGTGTCTTTGTATTCCTGCGTCATGAAGTCAGGCGTGAATTTGCCGCCTGATTCCTTCCAATCTGTCGGCATGCCTTCATAAGAGCCGAGCGTTTTAAATGCGCCGTAAATTAAGTCATTGCGGTCTGTCAGCCCGAATGTATCGTCTTTCCCATCCTTATCCGGATCATCCTCCGTAAACGCTTTGGCCACTTCATAAAGCTCATCCAGCGTTTTCGGCGTTTTCAAATTCAAATTGTCCAGCCAGTCCTTCCGAATGACGATTCCCTGTCTGGAAAGCGGACGTTCTCTGTATATCCCGTAGAGTTTGCCGTCGATCGTTACGTTTTTATTAATGAGTTTGTTCATTTTGCTTAAGTTCGGATAATCTTTAATATAATCGCCAATCTCCCAGAACATTCCTGATCTGAAGGCATTCATGACTGACGAATTTTTAATATCCTGGATGGTCACGATTTGCGGAAGATTGCCGGCAGCAAGCGCTGCATTCAGCCTGTCTTCTTTCACCGCGTCTGGGACCCAGGTGATGTCCAGTTCTGTATTTGTCAGCTTTTCAATTTCTTTAATCGCCCTGTCTTTCGGCGGCTGCTGGTGATACAAAATCGCCATCCAAGACAGCTTCACCTTTGAATTCGAGTCAGCTTTGCCTTCGGCCGAAGACTGATCAGCCCCTTTACAGCCCGCCAGCACTCCGCCAAATGCAAGTACAAGTACAAGCACAATCAAAAACACTCTCCATTTGTTTCCCATCGTACCCCTCCATTTCATATTCATTATCCTTTGACAGATCCCAGCAAAGCTCCTTTTGCAAAATGCTTTTGTATAAAAGGATAGACGAGCAGAACCGGGATGGTCGCCACCACTATGACTGCCATTTTGATGGTTTGCTCAGGCGGCGGGCTGCCCGACCCCATTTCTGACATATCCCCCTGCATCCCGCTTGATACAATCACGATTTGGCGCAGAAGCACCTGAATCGGCCATTTTGCAGAATCATTTAAGTACAAGATCGCCGTCATATACGTGTTCCAATACGTAACCGCATAAAATAGTGAAATCGTTGCAATCGCAGGAAGAGACAGCGGCAGCACAATTTTAAAGAAAATGCCCAGATCATTGCACCCGTCAATTTTCGCGGACTCTTCCAAGCTTGACGGGATATTTTGAAAGAAGTTTTTCAGAATGATCAGGTTAAAGGCATTAATGGCTGTCGGCAAAATGAGCGCCCAGTAAGAATCGAGCAATCCAAGCGATTTGACCACAAGGAAAGTCGGAATCATGCCGCCGCTGAAGAGCATCGTAAATACGACGAGAAACATGAGCGGCTGCCGCCCGATTAAATCACGGCGGGATAACCCGTAAGCCATCAGTGACGAAAGAAACATGCTGACCGCAGTGCCTATCACTGTCACAAACACAGAAACAAGCAAACTCTTATAAATAATATCTGTTGAAAAAATGTAACGATAAGCATCTAGCGAAAAAGTGGTCGGTATTAAAATAAATGTTTTCGACACGACTTCTTCTACTGTGGCGAAAGATGCCGCGATGACATGAATAAACGGAAGTACGCATATTAAAGCGAACATCAGCAAAAACCCGTAAATCAAAATATCAAACAGGCGATTTTTCAGTGAATGTGCGATAGCTCCCACCTCTCTTTTTGTAAGCGTTATCATTCTTTTTTAAACGAGCTGCAGCATGTGACGATATCGTGTCTAAAATGTAGCAAATCTGTGATTGCCATGTCTATAATCATTTGAACAGAGCCCCCGGCACGGCGGGGGCTGGCGTGAATGAAAACTGATGACAAAAGAAAAAGAGCATAATCTTAGAAAATGATTATGCTCCATTCTCTTCCTCTTTCAGAAGCTCGGCCGTATTAATTTGAGGCGAAAATCCAAGTTCATTAACAGCGGATTCAATCGACCATGGCCGGCCTGGATTATCAGAGACGGCGTAATAAGTGCCGTACCTTAGATTGGTTTCAATGGCGGCTTTAAAAATCGACAGCAGATCGGGGTGAGAAAGCAGTGTTTTTTTCGTCCGTTCTTTTTCATGCAGCGTATCCATTTCATCTGTGACGACAGTTCCGATTCGAAGGTTGATCACTGAAAGCTTATTTTCCAAATAAAATAAATGGCCGATCTGTTCCGAGGTCAGCTTTAATACACCATACAAGTTTTTTGACAGCGGATAATCGCTTGTTGTGATTTCCCGTCCTAAGAGAGAACGCCCGTCCTTTTCGTATACATCTGTGACATGATTGCTGCTGGCGAACACGAGCTTTGGAATGCCGAGCTCCGCTACGGCGCGGCACAGATAATAGCTTGCCCTATAGAAAACATCCGTCATTTTCTCGAATTCAGCGATGTCCATGACATCGTATTTGATTTTGACAGCCAATAAATTCAAGATCACATCGGTATCTTTCGGAATCTTCTTTAACAGCTCCTCATAATTTGCCGCATCAGCCTGAATGGAAGAGGCTGTGCCATCAAAATGATCTTTATCAAGCACTGTCACTTCATAATCCGAAAGAAGCCCTTCAGCCAGTAGTCTCCCAATCACACCATTTCCGCCGGCGATCAGCACTTTTTTCACTGTGTTCACTCCCCTTTTTTATAGATTGCCCATTTTCGGCGGGGCTGACACTTTTTTCGGCACTCACATGCTTTGGTTTATTCAAAAGTCACCGGCAGCTCCTCAAGCGCCCGAAAGCCAAAAAGCGGCCGGTACCGCCATTTAGATTCAGCGAGCTTGAGGCCGGGCATTCGCTGCAGAAGGGTATGAATCGCCATTTGTGCTTCTAATCGTGCAAGTGAGGATCCTAGGCAAACATGATGGCCATGCCCGAATGAAAGATGCGGATTAGGGCTTCTGGTGATATCGAAGACATCAGCGCGCGTGAATATGTTTGGATCTCGATTGGCAGCCCCTAACAGCAGATAGACTTGTTCCCCTTTACGAATCGTCACCCCGCTAATATCAATATCTTCAGACGCAACTCTGGCTGTCATTTGCGTAGGGCTTTCAAAGCGTAAACATTCCTCAACTGCGGTCGCAATAAGATCTGGGTTTTCTTTTAGCTCCAAAAGCTGTTCTGGGTGCTGCAGCAGACAAAGGATTGAATTGCTGATGAGATTGACCGTTGTTTCATGTCCGGCGATCGCTAGCAATATGCACGTAGATGCCACTTCCTCTTCCGTCATCTTATCCTTTTCTTTCCCCTTCAAGAGCATGCTGATCATATCCTGCTGCGGATGCCGTTTTCGCTTTTGAATCAGCTCTCTAAAATATGCCATAGCCTGTACAGCGCTATGATTGCCCTCTATTAATGCCTTTCTTGACCGGGTAAAATCTATCGTTTGAATGAGACTTGCAGCCCAATCTTTTAATTGCTCCCTATCTTCTGCCGGTACACCTATAATGTTGGCTATGACGTAGCTCGCTAAAGGAAAAGCAAAGTCCGAAATCACCTCCATCTTTTTTTCACCTTGCACTTGATCAAGCAAGTGATGGACAGTTTCATCGATATACGGACGATACCTCTCTGCCATTCGAGGAGTAAACGCTCCGCTGGCCGGCATCCGCAATCGTCTATGATCAGGCTGATTCTGAAACAGCATCATCTGATTTTGCACATGTGTAAGATCCTGATATTTGATTGACGTCTCAGGGAGCGGGGTCCGGACTTTGAATCTGGCATCTTTCAGGATAGCTGCCGTTTCTTCATATCCTGTGACATACCAGCCCGGGTATTTTAAGAAACTCCCTTTGTATATAGGATGAACAGCGCGCAATGTTTCGTAAAAAGGGTATGGGTTTTTCAAAAACTCTGAAGATGCAGTTGAAGATGCAATAGTCATGTGAACCTTCTCCTTTCTGTTCAAAAATAAAAGCAATCGACATCACGATTGCTTTTATTGAATCTTTCAGCTTTTCGCACTTAAACTGGCCTTCATTTCTTCGACAGATTCGACTTCAAAGCCTAAATCATTCAGCATTTTATGGTCCTCCGTCTCCTCTTGTCCGGCAGTTGTTAAGTAATCTCCGACAAAAATGGAGTTAGCGGCGTAAAGCCCTAATGGCTGTAATGAGCGGAGGTTGACCTCTCTTCCTCCTGAAATGCGGATTTCTTTTGACGGATTGATAAAACGGAACAGCGCCAGCACTTTTAAACAATACAGCGGGTTTAATTCGTTGACGCCTTCTAACGGCGTGCCGTCAATCGCATGCAAAAAATTCACCGGAATGGAATCCGCGTCAAGAGCCTTCAAGCTTTTTGCAATATCAATGACGTCCTGTTTCGTCTCCTTCATTCCGATAATGGCGCCTGAACACGGAGATAGCCCCGATTCTTTTGCCATTTTAACTGTATTGACCCTGTCATCGTATGTATGTGAGGTCGTGATGTTTGAATGGTTTCTCTGTGACGTATTCAAATTATGATTATAGCGGTCTACTCCGGCTTCTTTCAGCCGCTTCGCCTGCTCCGGCTTTAACAGTCCGAGACACGCACAAACCTTCAGTCCATATGTCTCTTTAATTTCCTGCACCGCGTCTACGACCTGATCCACTTCTCTGTTGGACGGCCCCCTGCCGCTTGCCACGATGCAATATGTGCCGATATTTAGATCGTGCGCCCGCTTTGCGCCTTCAAGAAGCGTTTCCTTATTCACCATCCGGTAAGACTGAATCGGCGCTTTTGAAATCGCAGACTGTGAACAATAGCCGCAGTTTTCGGGACAGAGTCCTGATTTCGCATTCATAATCATATTGAGCTTTACTTTTTTTCCATAAAAGTGTTTTCTGATATGAAAAGCCCCATGCATTAATAGCAAAATATCTTCATCCGGACAGTTTAATATCGAAAGCGCCTCTTCGTCGGTCACTTCTGCTCCAGCAAGCACCCGGTCTGCGAGTTCCATCCATTGATTCATTCTCATACCCCCACTTGATTCATCAGTAATGATAGATTGATATGGTCTTTTACCATATGTAGAACCGTTTCTTTCGTCACGTTGGCAAGCTTTGGCGTAATCCCTAAAATCGGCACACCGCATAAGCGCTCAATCATCTCAGGATTGGTTTTTTCATCATCATCAGGGGAATCACAGATTCCATTGATGACAATTCCGGCAATTGGCAGACCCATGCTTTTTGCATATTGGACAGTTAAAAAGGTATGATTAATTGTTCCGAGATGAGGACGTGCCACAAGGATGATGGGAAGCTGTAGCGCTTTTATGACATGACTGACTAAAAAATCCTCTCCCAAGGGCACAGAAATACCGCCCGCACCTTCTACGATAAAGCATTCATGTTTTTCTCTTATCTGCTCCCAATGGCTTAAGACCTCTTCCATGGTGACAGCCTTTCCTTCCAGCTTCCCTGCAACATATGGTGCAAGTGGCGCTTTGAAGGCAAAAGGCGTAATGTCTTCATGAGAAAGACCCGTCTGTGACGTATCTTTCAGGAGGCTAGTGTCGCTCTCCGGATGATGACGAGATATACCGCTTAAAAATGGTTTAAACACCCCGACATCTTTGTTATGTGCTCGCAATAAAGCGGCGATTCCGCTGGATATAACCGTTTTCCCCACTTCTGTATCTGTTCCTGTCACAAAAAAACCCCTCAAATGATGTGCAGCTCCTTTCCAATTGAATGAAATGATTTCAGCAAATGATCAATATCACCCATACTATGATCAGCAGTGATTGTTAATCGGATCCGGCTTTCACCTGGCGCAACGGTCGGTGGCCGAATGGCTGGGGCATAAATTCCATTGTCCTGCAGTTTTTCAGCAAATGTGACCGTTTTGCGGGCATCGCCGATGACTATAGGAATAATCGGCGTGTGATCACCTTTTACCACATAACCCATGTTCTTCAGACTGGTTCTGATCATGTTGATATAAGAAAATAAAAGCTGCCGTTTTTCCCTGCTGACTTCAATGATGTTGAAAGCCTCATAAGCGGCTGCACAGCTGGCTGGCGGAATAGCGGTTTGAAAGATAAATGTTCTGGCATGGTTGAGCAAAAAGTCGATGAAGACCGCTGAACCTGCGGCAAAACCTCCTTCCGTGCCAACAGCTTTGCTTAAGGTGCCGATCACAATGTCAGGACAAACCCCAAAGTACTCACTCGTTCCTCCTCCCGAATCACCCAAAATACCTGTTGCGTGGGCATCATCAACGATCACGAAGGCATGATAGCGTTTCGCAAGTGAGATGATCTGATCAAGAGGGGCAATTGTGCCATCCATGCTGAATACCCCGTCTGTTACGATAAAACGGCGCTGATAACACTGTGTTTCATTCAGCTTGTTTTCAAGATCATCCATATCAATATGCCGGTAAACAACTGTATCAGCCTTGGACAGCCGGCAGCCATCAATCATACTTGCATGATTGAGTTGATCACTTAAAATGACATCTTCCTTTTCTGGCAATGATGAAAGGACACCGACATTGGCTAAATAACCGCTCGAAAACAGTAAAGCCGCTTCCGTCCGTTTAAAGGCGGCAATCTTTTTTTCAAGCTTTTCATGCCAAACCGAATTGCCTGTCGTTAAACGGGAGCCGCTGCTTCCTGCCCCAAATTGTTGCAGTGCTTCTTGGGCTGCAGAAATCAAGCGGCTATGGCTTGCCAGTCCTAAATAATTGTTTGAAGACCAGACCGTTTGATTTTCCCCATCAATGTTCCTCTCTGAAACCGGAGCCCCGTTCATTGTCCGCAGATTACGGTATAAGCCGGCTTCCTTCGCTCTGTCTAACCTCTCGTTTAACCAGGTGTCAAACTTCAAGGCTGGTAACCTCTTGTATCGCTTGTTTCATAATGGCAACCATTTCCGCGAGCTCTTCAGCTGTGCTGGCGAGAGGAGGCAGAAATGCAATCACGTCCCCAAGCGGCCTTGTCAGCATGCCAAGCTCCCGCATTTTAAGGGAAACTTTGTATCCCACCCGCCGATCAGCAGGGTAAGGCTTTTTGGTTTCCTTTGACTGAACAAGCTCTGCACCGCACATAAAGCCCAGCTGCCGAATATCTCCCACGTGAGGAAGAGCGTACAGATCTTGAAGAAGGAAATGGAGTTTTTCACTTTTTTGCGCTACTTGTTCCACAATGTTTTCAGATTCAAATAATCTTAGATTTTCAAGTGCAACCGCACAGCCGAGCTGATTTCCTGTGTAGGAATGACCGTGGAAAAAGGTTTTTTGGTTTTCATAATCATCATAGAATGCCGTATAGATGTCTTCAGTGGCAAACGTAACGGCGATTGGCAAATAGCCTCCTGTAATGCCTTTGCCGGCAGCCATCAGATCAGGCTGGACATTCTCGTGCTCACACGCAAACATTTTTCCGGTACGGCCAAAGCCTGTAGCGACTTCATCAACGATCATCAACACATCGTATTGAGTACATAGCTCGCGCACGCCTGCCAAATATCCTTCCGGCATCACAATCATACCGGACGCCCCTTGAACCATTGATTCTATTGAAAGCGCGGCAATTTCCTCATGATGTTCTTCGAGCAGCTGTTCAAGCTCTCGCAGGCACTCATCACGGCACTCATCAGGATCTCCGCTTTCAGAGCGATACACATAAGGAATCGGAGCTTTGTAACTTTCAAACATTAACGGGCCGTATACGTGGTGGAACAGTTCAATTGAACCCACACTGACAGCGCCAATCGTATCACCGTGATAGCCATTTTTCATTGCGATAAATTTTTGTTTCTCAGGCTTTCCGATGTTCTTCCAATACTGAAACGACATTTTTAGGGCTATTTCCATCGCTTCTGCACCGCTGTCTGAATAAAAGACTCGCGTGAGCTTTTTTGGGCTGATGTCGATTAATGCTTCGGCAAGCTGCGTTGCAGGAACGTTGGTCATGCCCAATAACGTAGAGTGCGCGATTTTTCCAAGCTGCTTTTTTATCGCGTCATCTAATTCCTTTTTGCGGTGCCCGTGGACATTAAGCCAAACAGAAGAAAACCCGTCATAGTATTCCTTGCCGTTTATGTCTTTGACTTTAATTCCAGTACCGCTTTCGACGATTAAGGGGTTTTCATCATAATCTTTCATTTGGGTAAACGGCAGCCAGAGGTGCTTTTTACTTTTTTCTATCAAATCATGAGTCATGGTCTTCCTCCCACTCTATCAAAATAGGCTGCTTCTCCAGATCATGTATGTACGTATTTACATCTTCGGAGCCATCAATAAAAAAGATGCGGCAGCCGTCTTCAGACCCGTATTCTTTCAATGCTGTAATACGCTGATAGCCCATTTTCTTACCTGCAACATAGCCTGTTATGTAATCAGGGTCATCTGACCAGCATAATTCTGCAACGGCTGCCGGGAACCGGCTAACCTTTGAGGCGAGCGCAAGTGCCTCTTTTATTCTAGAATGTGCCGGCACGTGATAGCGAAGCGCCCATTTTTCAAAATTGGCATCCGGCCAATCCATTCTGGAGACCCTCACCCCTTTTCCTTTTGTTTGATCAATCCGTTTGCCTGAGTGGATATCAAACAAAACAGCTCCCCTGACACCCGACCATGAAATGATTTGTTGATATGCTTTTTCAATCACTTCTCGTGAAACGCCTTCTCTTTCCAACAACAATCGGGCAAGCTTTTGGCCCTCTTCCGGGGAGCTCACTTCGTTCGTGCGCACTGGCAATGGCTGAATGGTTTTTATCGGTTCATGAACCTCTTCAAATTGAATTTGCATAAAATCAGGTTTTCCCCTTGAATGGGATAACCCTTTTTCTAATAAGGAATTGACTGTACGCTTCATCTCATGGAAAGGAATAAGCCGTTCTCCGCCAGATATATGCTTTCCGCCGTCTTCATGAGATCCATTCATAGAAGCCCTCATTCTGACACTATAAAATGTTTCTTCTTGCATCCAATCTCGCCCTTTCACTGATAACTGAAGAACGTATATCACATCCTATTCAAAATGTTAACCAATTATAAATTAAAGTTAACAATTAGAATATTATTATTCACATACGATTCTGTCAATATAGGAAATCTTCATTTTGTTTTGGAGCTGGTTCTTGAAACGAGCAAAAAGACCGTTTTACAGTAAAACGGTCCTAGCCTTAGATGTCTATTCCTCTGCGTTTTTTTCGATTTCGAACCTTGATGAACAAGCCGATCCCATTTATCAACATCAGCCCAAAAATCGTATTACCTAACGGTGCCCAGCCATTCTCACCTGTGAAACATAAGGACAGGACCACCTTCCCAACAAGTGTCACATTTAATAGGAATAAACCAAATACAAGCGACCGCTTCCAGAAAGCAGCCAAAATAAAACCGAGAAAAACCATCATGAAAGCTATTGTTAAAACCGCCGAGACCGGACTGCTTAAAAGCATTTGTTCAAATTCGAGCACTTTTTGCATTTGCAGATGGATCTTCTTAGGTTCTGGAAACCAGACCATACTGCTCATCATCAATACAAAAGTGATGATGATGCCTTTCCAGCTGCGCTTATACGCAGCATAAACCAATACGAGTAAAAAGAGGGGGCGAATATACCAGCTTAATGGATTGAGATGCCGCCGGAAAGCCCAATCCAAAATGTCTTGTAATTCTATTGGTTCCACATCCCTCGTTTATTAATAAAATTTGATGTGCTTCTGACAAAACTCTTTCATCTGGCCTTCTGCCAGTTTACGCGTAACCGTCACAGCCACTTTTGCAAAAACCGGACAGCTTCACGCCTCATGACTGCTGTTTCGAAATGCCCCGAAGCGGAACGGACCACCCGATAGCAATCAGAAGCTTCCTGTCCAGCATACACAGCTGTCAATTCTTCTTCGATTTTGTTCACACCCTCAGCCGGCGTTAACCGGTCGTGTACACCAACAAGGCTAAGGTGGGGGCGCGGCGCGATCATGCTTTGGATCTCCGAGGCAGAAAAATGCTTTGCAAGCGACGGGACGTAATAATAAAAGCCGTGCCGATCAAGATTCTGTGTTGTCATCAGCACGTGATGATCTACCTGGCTGCACAAATCCACACACACCTTTATCCGGTCATCAAGCGCCGCTGTCCACCACGCCATCAACCCTCCCATAGACATGCCAATGGTCCCGATTCTGTCAGGCTTCACATCAGGGCGAGACTGCAGATAATCTAACGCTCTTAAACTGTCATAAATCATCATGCCCCACATCACTCTTCCGGTAAGAAGCATTTCTTTAAAAATCTCGCTTTCCGTTTTTCCCTGCCGATCTCCAAATCCCCAATGGTCAATCGCAAGCACGCCGTACCCAAGAGAAGTCAGCTCACGGAAAAAAGAAGGCGCTTTCAAATAATCCGCTCCTTCAATCAGTTCACTTTTTCCCCTGTCATACTGGCCGCCATGCGAATGCTGAAACAATACGGCTGGATAAGGCCCTTTTGCGGATTTCGGTTTTACAAAATAAGCGGGCACCTTTTCATGTCCGTTTAGATCGAGCAGGAGCGTTTCAATGATGTTTCCTTCTCTTTCTTCAATACGCAATGACTCCGTACTGATTTCCCTCTGATCAGGCAAATCTCCAAGCAATCGAAACAGCTGCTTTCTTCTTTCCGTACTCATTCCCTCACCCTTCCTTTTTCGCTTACTTCACATTTACGAGACGAATCTGGTTTCCCCTTTATTTTTCCAAAATAAATCGCATCATTTACTAAATATTTAGTAAATATAACGAAATATTCCGAAAATAGTTATTGTAACCGCTTACTTTCTTATGATAGTATCAATTTATCAAAAACAGAGAAGTTAATATTTTACTAAATAGATGAGAGGGATACCTATGGTTCGGATTAAAGATATCGCCTTGAAAGCTAATGTTTCCAGTGCGACTGTTTCCAGAATTTTAAATGAAGATGAGTCGCTTTCTGTTGCTGGCGAAACGAGACAAAGAGTCATCACTATCGCAGAAGAGCTCGGCTATCAAACAGTTGCCAAACGCCGGAAAGCCCGCGGGCAAAAACAGCGGGCCCAGCCGCTGATCGGCGTGCTGAGCTGTCTGTCCCCTGATCAGGAACGGCAGGACCCTTATTTTTCTTCGATTCGCAAAGGCATTGAAAAAGAATGCTTTGAACAGGAAATTTTCATTACAAATTCGATTCATCTCGGTTCCTTTCAGGAGCATATCTTTCGGGAACTGGATGGTGTCATTGTTATCGGCCGTGTTCATGATGAAGCGGTTAAGCATATCAGCGGAAGGCTGGAACATGCCATATTTATCAATCATTCTCCTGATCCGCAAGCATACGATTCGATTGGCATTGATTTTGAATCCGCTTCACGCCAAGCGATTGATCACCTTTTCGGTCTTGGTTACAAACGGTTAGGTTACATTGGCGGGCAGGAAAAAGAGCATACGCTGAAGGACGGTCAAAGCACTCGCAGAACCATTGAAGACAAACGACTGACCGCCTTTTTGGAGTCCGCCGCCCCCCAGCCTGAGCATGTGCTGATCGGAGAATACAGCATGCGTGAGGGTTATCGCCTGATGAAGAAAGCAATCGCCAAAGGCAATCTGCCGGAAGCATTCTTTATCGCGAGCGATTCCATGGCGATCGGCACGTTAAAAGCGCTTCAGGAAGCCGGACTGCAGGTGCCGCGGGATACAGCGATCGTCAGCTTTAATGGCATTGAAGAAGCTGAATTTGCCAGCACGCCTTTAACGACGGTGAAGGTGTACACAGAGGAAATGGGCCGTACAGGTGTAAAACTGCTGCTTGATCGTCTCAATGGCCGAACCCTTCCTCACCATGTCACCCTGCCAACAACATTAATCGTGAGACAAAGCTGCGGATATACAGCTAAGGAGGTGACATAAGCAAGCATTCATCACGATGATAAGGAGGAAAAGATGAAACACACTTTTGTTTTATTTCTCTCTCTTATTCTGCTTGTTCTGCCCGGCTGCTCAGCAGAGAAAAGTTCAGCAGATACCGCAAAAAAGACGTTAACCATTTATTCTACAATGTCAACGGACAGTGAAAGAGATACGTTCAGAAAACTGGCGGCAGCGTTTGAAAAGGAACACAGAGACCTTCGTGTCAGCCTTCATTTCCCAGGCAATGACTATGAAAATATGATGCGTGTCAGAATGGCAGCCAATGATTTGCCTGACCTTTTCGATACACATGGCTGGGGAAAAATTAGGTATGGAGAATATACAGCGGATCTCAGAGATATGGGATGGACCCAAGATCTCGATCCCAATTTAAACAGCATCCTCAAAAATAAAAGCGGCAAGGTATATGCCTACCCGATCAATCAGGCAAAAGACGGCCTGGCATATAACCGCAATATTTTAGACCGTTACGGCATTAACCCGCCGGAAACCATGGATGACTTTATCAAAGCGCTGAGAACGATTAAAGAAAAGAGCAAGGGAAGCATTGTTCCCTTCTGGTTTGCCGGATATGACAAAAGCTCATTCGCCCAATATTACGACCAATTCGCTACACCTCTTCTCATCACGGATCCTGCCCATAATGAAAAGAAACAGCTCATTGACGGCACCTTCAATTGGAGAAAATTTACTTATCTATCAGATACCCTCAAACAAATGCAGAAAGAAAAACTGATCAATATTGACGCCGTAACTGCAAAAAAATCACAGCTCATTGAATTAATGGCCCAAAACAAAATCGCCTTTACGATGCAAGGAGGCACACTCGGCCAAGACGTTGCCCAGATCAATCCGAAGGTCAAGGTCGGCATTATCCCGACACCTGCCATACATCCCGATGATGATCCGATATGGATCGGCGGTGAACGCTACACACTTGCAGCTTGGAAAGACTCCCCTCACGTAAAGGAAGCAAAAGAATTCATCGCATTTATGGCCCGTCCCGCCAATGCCAAACAAATGGCTGAAGCCACATCGCTTCCATCAGGTCTGACCAATGTCAAAGCTGATATTTTCTACTCAAATGACTATGAGCATTATCAAGATGTCAAAGTCGAGCCTTACTTCGACCGTTTATACTTGCCAAACGGAATGTGGGATGTCCTGGGCACGGTCGGACAGGAGCTTATGGCTGACATTTTGACGCCTCAAGAGATTTCGAAGAAGCTGGGAAGAGAATACAAACGACTCCGGGAGCAATCGGAAACACAGGGAGCTGAAGAACAATGAGTGAGATCGCAAGAGACGTTCATGTGAAACAGGTGAAGCCGAAAAAGCAGTCCTCACTTTGGTGGATGTATATTCCTGCTTTGCTCTCCGTTCTGGTCTTTATGATTTATCCGTTTGCAAAAGGCGCATTGATCACCTTTACAAACTGGAACGGCTTTTCACAAGTCTACCAATGGGTGGGATTCGCGCAATATGAAAGGCTGTTTTCTGATCCTGACACTTGGCACATCTTAAAAAACACGCTGCTTTATGGGCTCGGCAGCACCTTTTTCCAAAATGTGATCGGACTCCTGTACGCCCTGCTCTTGAATCAAAGCATCAAAATGAAAGCAATGACAAGAACAATTGTATATTTGCCGGTGATGATCAGCCCACTCATTATGGGTTACATTTGGTACTTTTTCTTCTCCTATGACGGAGGTGCGCTCAATGATTTGCTCGGTGTATTCGGCATCAGCCCGATCAATGCGCTCGCCAGTCCATCGCTCAATCCGTGGATCATTGTCATGATTAACACCTATCAATATGTCGGGATCGCTATGATTGTCTACTTAGCTGGCCTGCAAAGCATTCCGAAAGACTACTACGAAGCGGCGCAAATGGATGGTGCGAAACAAAGCCAGCAGTTTTTCAGCATTACGCTGCCGCTGTTAATGCCCTCGATCACGATTAATATGGTCATCAACATTATCGGAGGCTTAAAGCTGTTTGATGTCATTATCGCGCTCACCGCAGGCGGTCCCGGAAATGCGTCACAATCTATGTCCACGTTTATGTATGATTTGTATTTCAAACGGCAGGATGCCGGCTATGCCGCAACACAAGGCATATTTATGGCATTTGTCATTTTGATCATCAGCTTTTGCGCACTTGCGTACTTTAAAAGAAAGGAGACGGAAACGTCATGAAAGCCGCCCGTTCAAAAAAACTGCGGATCGTTACGCTTTTTGCCGCCATTGTGGCCTGTGCGCATTTTATTCCTTTTTACATCCTGCTGACCACTTCATTAAAAGCAAAAGGAGACTACAGTTCAAAATGGCTGTTTCCAGCCGACATCTCCTTTCACAATTTTTCAGAGGCATGGGAGCGCGCTTCGTTAGGAAACTCTTTTATGAACACCATCATCATCACAGGTTTTTCTGCCTTGTTATTAATTATATTCGGCTCACTTGCTGCCTACCCGCTTGCACGGCGGGAAACGAAACTGAATAAAGCCGTTTTTGCCTTGCTGATTTCCATTATGATCATCCCTCCGTTAACGTCGATGGTGCCTTTGTACCGAATGGTAGTGGACGCCGGAATGGTCAATACACACGCCATCGCCATTTTGATCAATACAGCGGCTTATATGCCGTTAACCGTATTCTTGTATTCTGGCTTCATCCGTTCGACCATTCCAAAAGAGCTTGAAGAGGCCGCAAGAATAGATGGCGCAGGCATGCTGAAAATCTTTTTTACGATCGTGTTTCCTCTGTTGAAGCCGATCACTGCGACCATCTGTATTATTTCCTGTGTCTTCATATGGAACGACTATCAATTTGCGATTTTCTTTTTACAAGATCAAAAGGTTCAGACATTAACAGTAGCCATGGCAGGGTTTTTCGGTGAAAATGCCAACAATCTGCATTTAGTTGCCGCAGCCGCACTTATGGCGATGCTGCCGATGGTTATTCTGTTTTTGGCGCTGCAAAAATACTTTATTGCCGGCCTGTCATCCGGAGCGGTAAAGGGATAACATTAAGGGAGGAAGCAATATGAAAAAGATTACATTTATCGGTGCAGGGAGCACCATTTTCGCCAAAAATGTTTTGGGAGACTGCTTGTTAACTGAAGCGCTGAATGGATTTGAATTCGCCCTTTATGACATTGATCCAAAACGCTTACAGGAATCCCAGCTCATGCTCGAAAATCTGAGAGACCGCTATAACCCTAGCGTGGCCATCAACAGCTACGACGACAGAAAACTCGCTTTGCAGAACGCAAGCTATGTCATCAATGCGATTCAGGTTGGAGGGTATAAACCGAGCACAGTCATAGATTTCGAGATTCCGAAACGGTACGGGCTGCGTCAGACGATCGCCGACACAGTCGGCATCGGCGGGATCTTCAGATCACTTAGAACAATCCCGGTCTTATTTGATATCGCAAAAGATATGGAGGAAATGTGCCCGGATGCATGGTTTTTAAACTATACAAACCCGATGGCCTCTCTTACAGGCGCCATGCTCCGCTATACGAATGTCAAAACAATCGGACTCTGCCACAGTGTTCAAGTGTGCACGAAGGATTTATTCAAATCTCTCGGAATGGAGCATCACGGAATCGAGGAGCACATCGCGGGCATCAATCATATGGCTTGGCTTTTGGAAGTCAAAAAAGACGGCCTAGATCTATATCCAGAAATCAAAAGGAGAGCGAAAGAAAAACAAAAAACAAAACATCATGATATGGTGCGGTTTGAATTGATGGATAAGTTCGGCTATTATGTCACGGAATCATCCGAACACAACGCAGAATACCATCCATACTTTATTAAACGGAACTATCCCGAGCTGATCAGCGAGCTGCAAATCCCTCTCGACGAATATCCGAGAAGATGCGTCAAACAGATTCAAAATTGGGAGAAAATGCGGGATGATATCGTCAATAATAAAAACCTCACGCATGAACGCTCAAAGGAATATGGTTCAAGAATTATAGAAGCAATGGAAACGAACGAGCCGTTCACCTTCGGGGGAAACGTCTTGAATACAGGACTGATCACCAATCTTCCTTCAAAAGCGGTTGTGGAAGTGACATGCGTCGCCGACAGAAAAAAAATTACCCCTTGCTTCACCGGAGAACTGCCTGAGCAGCTTGCAGCCTTAAACCGGACGAATATTAATACGCAGCTGATGACAATTGAAGCAGCTGTTACACGGAAAAAAGAAGCGGTCTACCAAGCGGCACTGCTTGATCCTCATACAAGCGCGGAGCTTTCCATGACTGACATCATCTCCATGTGTGATGATTTATTTGCAGCACACGGCGATTGGCTTCCGGAATATAAATAAAAAACTAGGGGACCGCTCTCCCCTAGTTTTTTGGTTTTGTTTCGCCTTCCCAGGCCATCATGCCGCCTTCAACATTGACTGTTTTAAAACCTTGCTCATCCAAGTACCTGCAGACATTCATGCTGCGCATTCCTGAGCGGCAGATAAACACGTACTCTTTGTCTTTATCAAGGGTGTCCACTTTTTCAGGAATATCCCCCATCCGAATATGAACGGCTTGCGGGATCATGCCTTCCGCCACCTCTTCATCTTCTCTGACATCAATTAAATATAGTTCTTCGTCCGCCTCAATTTTTTCTTTCAAAGCGGCTGTGCTGATTTCTTTTATCTTCAAAGAAAACACTCCTATTCACAATGATCATGTTCAGTATATCAAAGTCAGCTGGACGATTGCTATTTAGAGACTGATAAAAAAATCCCCTTTTGGCAAAGGGGATTTTTTCTAGGCTTAGTTTGCCACAATATTGACAAGCTTGCCAGGCACCGCGATGATTTTTCGAATCGTTTTGCCTTCAAGCTGCTCTTTGACCTTTTCATCTGCTTGAGCAAGCTGTTCCAGCTGTTCTTTCGTCGCATCGGCAGGAACCTGTAATTTCGCTTTTACTTTTCCGTTCAGCTGAACAACGATTTCAACTTCATCATCCACAAGTTTTGTTTCATCATATACAGGCCAAGCTTCGTATGCAATCGTGCCGGAATGGCCAAGCTTCTCCCAAAGCTCTTCCGCTAAGTGAGGCGCGACAGGAGAAAGAAGCTTCACGAAGCCTTCCATATATTCTTTCGGCAGCTCTGTTGCTTTATACGCTTCATTAATAAAGACCATCAGCTGGGAAATACCCGTGTTGAAACGAAGGCCTTCATAATGGTCTGTGACTTTCATGACCGTTTCATGATACACGCGCTCCAATGTTTCACCGGCACCTTCAACGATTTTGCCATTAAGCTCACCACTGTCTTCAACAAACAGGCGCCATACGCGGTCTAGGAAGCGGCGCGCGCCGTCTAATCCTGATTCAGACCAGGCGATTGAAGCATCAAGCGGTCCCATAAACATTTCGTACAATCTCAGCGTATCAGCGCCATGAGAGGCAACGATTTCATCAGGGTTGACAACGTTCCCTTTAGATTTACTCATTTTTTCGTTGTTTTCGCCGAGAATCATGCCTTGGTTGTACAGCTTTTGGAACGGTTCTTTCGTCGGTACTACGCCGATATCATAAAGGAACTTATGCCAGAAGCGGGCATACAGAAGGTGAAGCACGGCATGTTCTGCGCCGCCGATATACATATCAACCGGAAGCCATTTTTCCAATTTCTCTGGTGATGCCAGCTGATCCGGATTGCGCGGATCAATATAGCGCAAGAAATACCAGCAGCTTCCCGCCCATTGCGGCATTGTATTCGTTTCTCTTCTTCCTTTTTTCCCTGTCTGAGGGTCTGTGACTTCCACCCAATCTTTAATGTTCGCAAGCGGTGATTCGCCTGTTCCGCTCGGTTTGATTTCATCCGTTTTCGGCAAAATCAGCGGCAGCTCCTCTTCCGGCACAGCCGTTGATGTTCCGTCTTCCCAATGAATGACCGGAATCGGTTCGCCCCAATAACGCTGGCGGCTGAAGAGCCAGTCGCGCAGACGGTACGTCACTTTCTTTTCGCCGTTTTTCGTTTCTTCCAGCCAAGCGATCACTTTCTCAATCGCTTCCTGCTTGTTAAGGCCGTTCAGAAAATCTGAGTTTACGTGCTCGCCGTCGCCAGTGTACGCTGCTTCCTCAATGTTTCCGCCTTTCACGACTTCCTTCACCGGAAGGCCGAATGTTTTGGCGAATTCAAAATCACGCTCATCGTGGCCAGGAACAGCCATAACAGCACCTGTTCCGTATGAAGCAAGAACGTAATCCGCAATCCAGATCGGCAATTTTTCTCCGTTTACAGGATTGATCGCATAAGCTCCTGTGAAAACGCCTGTCTTTGTTTTCGCAAGATCTGTACGCTCAAGGTCACTCTTTGATTGAATTTCTTTGATATATGCTTCAACAGCTTCTTTTTGCTCTGCCGTTGTGATGTTTTCCACCAATGCGTGTTCCGGAGCAAGTACAGTGTATGTAGCGCCAAACAGCGTATCTGGTCTTGTCGTAAACACCGTAAAGGATTCAGCGTGTCCATCTACAGCAAAATGAACGTGCGCGCCTTCAGAACGGCCGATCCAGTTGCGCTGCATGTCTTTAATGCTCTCCGGCCAGTCAAGCTCTTCCAAGTCTTCAAGAAGCCTGTCCGCATATGCTGTAATTTTCAGCATCCACTGCTTCATCGGGCGTCTCTCGACCGGATGGCCGCCGCGTTCGCTCTTGCCGTCAATGACTTCTTCGTTGGCAAGAACCGTTCCAAGCGCAGGGCACCAGTTTACAGGCACTTCGTCAACGTAAGCAAGGCCTTTTTCGTAAAGCTTTAAGAAAATCCATTGCGTCCATTTATAGTATTCGGGGTCAGTCGTGTTGATTTCACGATCCCAGTCATATGAGAAGCCAAGCGACTGAATTTGGCGGCGGAAATTATCGATATTCTGCTTCGTAAACACAGCGGGATCGTTCCCTGTGTCAAGCGCGTATTGTTCAGCCGGCAGGCCGAATGCATCCCAGCCCATTGGATGAAGGACATCATAGCCCTGCATACGCTTCATACGGGACAGGATATCTGTCGCTGTATATCCTTCAGGATGGCCGACGTGCAATCCCGCTCCAGACGGATAAGGGAACATGTCCAGCGCGTAAAATTTTTGTTTTTCATTATGATCAAGAGTGGCAAATGTTTTGTTTTCAAGCCAATATGTTTGCCATTTCTTTTCTATCTCTTTGTGCTGAAAACTCAAAGTAAAAACCTCCTTCTGATTGAATACGGCGTTTATGGTTCAAGTATTGACGGGAAGGAGAGGATTATATTCAGAATATTCCCAAACTAAAAAAAACTCCCTCATCCCAAAAAGGGACGAGAGACTTTCGTTTTCCCGCGGTACCACCCTCGTTAGCGCGGCATGCGCCGCACTCACTTGATACTTTTAACGCAGTTATGCGTCAGCGGCTTTTCACCGCTGCAACTCTGAGGTGAGTTCGGAAACAAACTTGATTGACTTTCACCAGCCGTCAACTCTCTGCAACAATATCTGCTTCTTACTGCTCCTCTTCATTGTTCTTATCGCAACCGTAATCTTAACTGTATTTTATAGAATTCTGTTCATAAGTGCAAGCAGGTTTGTATACAATGGGAATGTACCCTGAACGGGCGAAGATTGAGGACAATTATTCGGGTGGAGTTTTGGTTTGACGTTTGGACTCGGCCGGTTCGCCGCCGCTGTTCATTTCTCTTACAAAGTCAAAACTTCTGAGAACAGCTTCACCGCCGTAGCCTGAGATAATGGATAAGATGACAAGTTGAATTCCTGAATCGGGGTCAGCGGATAATACAAGTAAAATGGAAGCTGTCATTCCGATAAACCAATCTTCCAAAAATCCAAGGTAGATAAACCGCTTCGTCATTCTGGGCTTCTCCAGCCTGCCTCTCTTTTTCACATGACCGAGAATCCCCATGATTCCTCCAATTACACAAGCAATGAGTACCTGATGCAGCATCTTCATCATCACCTTCCTAAAGCCCTTATTTCGTAAAGCGACTTCAGGCCATCCAGCCCCCTTAAACAATTCCGATGATTTTCGATATCTACATACTGGCAAATCTGTGAAAAGCTTGTTTCTTCCATTATATGTGAACATATGATCGGTAAGCTTGATGCATTGGATTCATTTTTCACCCAGTGACATTGACCTAGTCACTCATTTAGCTACTTCCATTCATATGTTCAATCTCTGTTCTTATTTTTAGTGTATACGAGGACAAGCCTTGATGACAAACATCAAACTGCGCTTGCTTGAATCAGAACATGTGTTGTGCTACGGTTACTGTAGAATTCATTAAAAAAAGGGGAATACCAGGCTTTCGCACAGTTAGCTGACAGCCTAAGGGGGATTTATATGGCTAGTTTTCAATCATTTGGAATACAAGGACAGCTGGAAGTCATCAAAAAAGCGCTTGATCACGCCCGAGTCGGTGTGGTAATTACAGATCCTGCACTCGAAGATAATCCTATTGTTTACGTAAACCAAGGCTTTGTTCAAATGACCGGCTATAAAGCCGGGGAGATTTTAGGAAAGAACTGCCGTTTCTTACAGGGGAAACATACAGAATCCGCTGAAGTTGACAACATCAGAATTGCTTTGCAAAATAAAGAGCCGGTTACCGTTCAGATCCAAAACTACAAAAAAGACGGAACGATGTTCTGGAATGAATTGAGTATTGATCCGCTGGAGATCGAAGACAAGACCTATTTTGTCGGAATTCAAAAAGACATCACCCAGCAAAAAGAGTATGAAAAGCTTCTCGAGGATTCCCTCACAGAAATTACTGCACTTTCAACGCCTATTGTCCCGATTCGCAACGGCATTTCGGCTCTTCCGCTAGTCGGCAACCTGACAGAGGAGCGATTTAATTCCATCGTCAGCACATTAACGAATATCTTATCAACATCTAAGGATGATTATTTGATCATTGATTTATCGGGTTTGGCCCAAGTAAATGACCAAACTGCCGACCAGATTTTCAAGCTGAGCCATTTGCTGAAATTGACTGGAACCGAATTAATCATTACCGGCATTAAGCCTGAATTGGCCATGAAAATGAATAAACTGGACGCCAATTTCTCATCGCTGAAAACATATTCTAATGTAAAGGATGCCGTGAACGTGCTTCCGATTATGTAAAAAGATCCCGCTCATCCGGCGGGATCTTTTATTATGAAGAGATTGATGCTTGCTTATTTGTTTCTTTACCCGGTTTTATCCGTTTGTCATATAAAAGCGTTGTGGCAATACTGGTCAACAGCAAAACCAAAAGAGATAAAACAAGAGCTTGAATGCCGAAGTGATCGACAAGCAAACCGCCGAACAACGGACCAATCATTCTGCCGCCTGTCGCCGCGCTGTTGACAAAGCCTTGATAAAATCCTTCCTTCCCTTTAGGGGCAAGCTGGTTGGCAATCGTCGGCACCGCAGGCCAGACAAGCATTTCCCCGATAGTCAGGATCACCATGGCAGCCAGAAACATCGGGAAGTGCTTTGCCGTCAGCAGCATACTGAATGATAGAATGAAAATGATAAATCCGATGACCATTTGCGCTTTCAGCGACTCCGCCCATTTTTTCACTACAAAGCTGACAAGCGGCTGGCCAAGCACAATTAAAATTCCGTTAACCGTCCACAGCACGCTGTATAAAGAAAGAGATATTCCAATGCTTTGCGTGTACGAAGCAATCGTGGTAGACCACTGGGAATAAGCCAGCCAGCCAAGTACATAGCCGCTGCTTAATATGATGAGCGCAGCAAATTTTGCTTTGTTGTTTACAGCATCATAATCAAGCACCGATGTTTGAGACGCATCCTTCGTCTGAATATTTCGAAATCCGAAATATACGATAAAGAAAAAGACCAGATACAATGCAGCATTCGCCAAAAATACGTATGAAAACGAGAAAGACGCCACGACACCGCCAAGCGCTGAGCCGACGGCCACCCCCGCGTTTTGCGCAACATAGATCGCATTAAATGCCTTCCTTCCCCCTTCAGGCCACACCGATCCAGCCATTGCATAGCTGGCCGGAAAAACAACACCGGAACCAAAGCCCACAATTGTCAGCAACACAATATAGGCCGGCCACTCATGAAAAAAGACAAGGCCCATCAGGCTTGCTAACGTAATCCCAATCCCAAGCATAATCGATTTAAAGCCGCCGATTTTATCAAACAAAAAACCGCCGCATAAATTTCCTGCTACACTGGCGCCGGAATTCAGCATCAGCACAAGTCCGGCTACTGTTAATGACTTTCCTAAATGATTATGGATATAAATCGTATTCAGCGGCCATAAAAAAGAAGCACCCGTCACATTGATAAACATTCCAATGATTAAAATTTTAAGAGCACGCGGCATACTAATCCCCCTTTCTTCCCTAAAAAAGCTCATGAAAAAAACGAAACCTAAAAACGGCTCCGTACGAATCGAGTTATCATAGCACATTCATTCTATCTCTCTGTCTCACATTTTTCAACTGATGAGCGTGAAAAAATCTAACAAATATTGTTTAAAAAATGTAAAATAAGTAGAAAAAGGGGTAATATTATGGAAATGGTATTAGCATTCTTAGGTTTTCTCGCATGTCTCATTTCGCTTGGCTATGGATTGTATCACCTCGTCAGATATATGCTGAAAAAGGAAAAACGTTTCTCTAAGAAACTCTTTTGGCCGCTTTTGATAGGAGGCCTGGTACTGCTTTTCACCGGAGCAGGATTGTCAGAACCTGATGCTGCTGCAGCAAATGCTGAGAAAAAATATTCAGCGCTACACGCCGAATATAAAAGTCTCACAAAAGAGCATGAAGCACTTGAGAAAGAATATAAATCTGTCAGCTCTGAAGCAAAAAAATTGAAAAACAACACAGAAGATCAGGACAAGCTTAAACAGCTTGAAAAAGAAAATAGCGAACTAAAAAAGACTCAGAAATCATTACAAGCTGAGATTAAAGCGCTTCAAGAAAATCAAAAAAAGCTCAAAGAAGATACAAAAACGGTAAAGGCTGAAAATGAAACACTACACCAAGATAAAACAAAGCTTGAAAAGCAATTGAAAGAGGCAAAGAGCCAAACTGCCAGTTCTCATGAAGACACTGGAAATTCTTCAAGCAATACATATAAAAGTGATGAAGCCACAACAGCTGACACAGCAGAAGGCTGTAATATTAAAGGAAGCAAAAACGGCATCTACCACACGCCGGGCAGTACATACTATGACCGGACAACCGACCCGGCTGAAATGTTTTGTTCAGTTGAAGAAGCTGAAGCCGCCGGCTACCGGGCGCCAAAACGATAAACAAAAAGCTCCAGAATCTCTGGAGCTTTTGCTGTTTCACAACGACGATTTAATAACCTTCTTATAATAAAGCACTGACAAAAAACCAAAAATCGAGTAGAGCGCAGTATATAACACCATCACCACTATCATCGGTGTCCACACCTCAGATCCGAATAAGAACCAGCCGGATTGGACGGCAAAGTAGCTGTGGAAGAGGCCGACAACAAGTGGAATGCCGAAGTTGTACATTTGTTTGATGCGTATCCCCTTTATCAGGTCGCCCTGCGTAAAACCGAGTTTTCTCAAAATTGTATAATTCGGTTTTTCATCTTCACTTTCACCCATTTGTTTAAAATAAAGGATACATCCTGATGTAATCAGGAACGTTAATCCTAAGAAGCCGACGATGAACATCACGAGACCAAACAGTGATTTTTGCACAATGCTTGTATCCAATCTTGATAAATGCTGATCATTCTTGTTCACCTTATGAAAAAGCTCATTTGCTTTTTCAAGCTGATCCTCATGTTTCATATTGATGCCGATAAATTCAGATTGCGCCAGCTGAATGTGAGGGTCTTTATCTTTGTTCAGCTGTTTAAACAGGTTGTCATCCACTATGACTGCGGGCATTCCCCCGCTTGTAAACGTGTAGGATACAAGAAACTCTTCTCTTAATCCTTTATAGTCTAATGATTGTGTCTCATGCTTGCTGTTTACTTTAATGCTGCCGGAATCTTTTAAAACCATTATTTTTTTCAGCAAGTCGGTGTATCCTGAGAAAACGGCTTCCCCAGTCGCCACATCGACTCCTTTTACATCTTTATCGCTAACAACAGCAAGCTGTGTGTTGCTGGGATCGCCCTGCATCTCTTTCGAGGTTCCATCCATGATATTTGTGAGATCAAAAGACGCTTGCAGGACAGGCATTTCTTTTTGAACATACGAAATGTCATTTTCACTCAAACTGCTCTCAAATCGTTTGGCATCTTTCTCATTCATGAATGAAAAGTCAGCTGCTACATTTTGTTCAGCAGTCTTTTCTGCCGAGTAATACGAAATATAAGCGAGCGATAACAGCCCGATGGCGAGCGCTGAAACGGTTGTAATAATCGTCAATAGCAACGCGTTCGATTTCATTCTGAACATGATTGATGATAGTGACAGGACTTCTGAAATATTTAAGTAGCCGCCCTTGCTTTTTCGGATGATGTTCGAGATAAACGTCACCGATCCTTTATAAAAGAGAAACGTCCCGATAATGACGGTCCCCAGGATAAAGCTCATCGCAGCAAATAGTTCATTAATGGTCTTAAATTTTCCGCCGAACAGCTCAGAAGACACATAGTATCCTGTCAAAATCAGCACGATGCCCAAAGCGCCGATCAGCATCTGGAAAAATGATATTTTCTTCACTTTATCTTCAGTGGAAGACGCCACTTTAAATAAGGATAAAATACTTTGTTTTTTGATAAACGTATAATTCATGATCATAATCAAAAGGTAAATGCCGCAGAATACAATGATCGTTTGGATTAGAGCTTGCTCGGAAAAATGCAGTTTCGCATCAGCTTTGACATCGACAATTTTGAACAGAATCATTAAAACAAGCTTCGATATCGAAAACCCAGCCACTACCCCGATTGCTAAGGAACCGAAATACAGCATGATATTTTCTGCACTTAAGATGCGAAAGATTTTATGCTTCGTCATTCCGATTAATTGAAACAGCCCGATTTCTTTACTCCGTCTTTTAATAAAAATCGTATTGGCATATAAAATGAAGATCGCCACTACAGCCACAAGCAAAATCGAAGCGGTTTTAATGGCCGCGGCTCCCTTGATTGAAGCCTTCACTTCGTTAATCGCAGGATCATATTGGAGCGTGACAAAGGCGAAATAAAGAGCCACGCTAAAAATGAGCGCAAACACATATAAATAGTAATTCCGAAGATTCTTTTTCAAATTTCGCAGGATAAGCTGATTAATGTTCATGCTGCACCCCGCCTAACACGCCCTGCGTTTTCATAATATCCTGGAAAAACGTCTGCCTGTCTTGGCCTCCTTTATTCAGCTGTGTATACATTTGCCCGTCTTTAATGAAAATGACTCTCCCGCAGTAACTGGCCGCGACAGGATCATGGGTGACCATAATAATCGTGGCGTTGCGTTTCTGATTGAGCTGACTCAGCTTGTTTAATAGATCAGAGGCTGATTTTGAATCGAGCGCACCGGTCGGTTCATCAGCGAAAATAATGCTTGGATCATGAATAAACGCTCTCCCGGCGGATGTTCTCTGCTTCTGGCCGCCGGAAATTTCATTCGGGTACTTATCCCGCAATTCATAAATTCCCAGCTCCTTTGCAACTTCCTCGAATTTTCGATTGGCTTCCTTTTTTGATAGCTTCGTGATCGATAATGGCAGAAGGATATTTTCTTTCACTGTCAATGTGTCTAACAAATTGTAATCTTGAAAGATAAAGCCTAAATGCTGTTTTCTAAATTCAGCCAGTTGCTTTTCCTTCATAGAAGTCATTTCGTTTCCGTTAATGTTGATCGTTCCGTGACTGACCTGATCAATCGAAGACAGCACGTTAAGCAATGTGGTTTTCCCGGACCCTGATGCCCCCATAATACTGACAAATTCGCCTTTTTGGATATGGATATCAATACCTTTGAGCACTTCTTGTTTATTCAGCTTGTTTCCATAGCTTTTTCGAATTTTATTTGCTTGTAAGATCATCATTTCTATAATCTCCTTTATATTGGATAATCTCATTATAAAAAGGAATGCCGGGCTTTTCCTTCGATACGGCGAACAAAAAAGAAAAGCATGTGACATTTTCGTCACATGCTTATGACACGTTCAAATTGATTCCGTTTCGGAAAGGTTAATGTAAAAACTGTCCCCACACCGAACTCCGAATCAACATCAATATGGATCAATAACGGCGTCGCGGCTTTTTTCGCCAAGTACAGCCCCATGCCAGTGGACGCTTGATCATGGTGGTCCGTTGTAGATGTAAATCCTTTATCAAAAATACGCGGCACATCTTTTTGATCAATGCCCCTGCCACAGTCTTTCACTTGGAGCTGTGTCTGTTCCCCTTTTTGAAAGCTTTTGATCTCAATTTCAGAGGCTTCGCTGTATTTCACCGCATTTGTCAGCAGCTGCCTGATAATAAACGCCAGCCATTTTGCATCGCTCAGCACTTCTTCAGCCTCCAGCTGAATATCAAAGCCGATCCCTTTTTGGATACACCACGATTGTAAATCTTTGATTTCCTTGAAGATCAAAGGCTGAAGCTGAATGAATTCCACAGACAGATCGTTTTCAATAAATGATATGCGTTTTTGATGCAGCTGCTGATCTAAAAGCAGGTGAATACGAAGCCATTCATATGATAGCTGGGATTTTAAAGCGTGGTCTTCCATTCTATCAATGATTAAATGCATCGCTGTCAATGGGGTTTTGACCTCATGAATCCATGCCATCAGCTCATCTTTTTCATTTTCTAATGCCAAGCGATGCCGGGCTGCGGTCTGCTTCAAGTGTTCCGTTTGCCCGGTAATGCTTCTTTCAACCATCGATTCAAACGGCGTTGCCGGTTCATTTATCGCTGTCACATCAAGATTGTTCTCCCATGTTTGCAGGCTTTTATAAAACGCCGTTTCTTTCCGATAGCGGGCAAGAAGAAATATCATAAAAAACAAGCTGCACAAATACACCATATAAAGAATATTTTCAAATGAAATAGAGGGATCAACAAAAGCAACGAATAAAATCAAAACCTGCTGAAACAAAAACACGGCAATCCAGCTTCGCCTTTCGGTAAGGAATGCTTTAATCATAGAAATGATCCTCTTCCTTCGCCATGTATCCTTGGCCGACCTTCGTCTCGATATATGTGCCAAGCTGCAAGGCCTCCAGTTTTTTCCGCAGGCGGTTGACATTGACGGTCAGCGTATTATCACTCACAAAACGCTCATCGTTCCACAAGCTTCTGATCAGCTCTTCCCGGCTGACGATCTTGTTTTTTTGTTCTATTAGCTGTTTTAGAATGAACATTTCATTTTTAGTCAGTTCAACAGAGCCTTCGTCATTGCTGACGAGGTTCTGCTCTGCGTCTATGGCAGCCCCGCACCATGTTTTGATCGTGCTCGGCTCCGTATTATAATGATGTACGCGCCGGAAAATCGCTTGGATTTTCGCAATCAGCACATCAAAATGAAACGGCTTTTGAATAAAGTCATCTGCCCCAAGCTGCATAGACATCACCATATCAGCAGGATGATCTCGGGAGGATAAAAAGAGAATCGGAACATTTGACCGAGAGCGGATCAGCCGGCACCAATGAAACCCGTCAAATTTAGGCAGCTGGACATCAATAATGACGCAATCAGGCTTAACCGCCGCAAATTCCTGCAGAACTTGATTGAAATCCTGAATGCCATATACATCATAGGACCATCCCGTTAAGCGATCCTTGATTTCATGAAACAGCGATTCATCATCTTCAATCAGCAAAAGTTTAAACAATCGACTCACCGCACTTTTTCCTTTTTTTATCAAGTGTATAGCAAAACACCTTCATGCGCTATAGAGAAAGCCGGCTGTCTCAGCCGGCTCGTACACATTATAATTCTCTTCTCAACGCAGTCAGCACGTTGGTTTTGGTCGCTTTTCTCGCCGGGTTCATACCGGAAATCACCGCAACTCCTCCGCAAATCACAACGGCAATGATGACAAGGCTCGCCGGAATGTAGGAGAATGTGTAACTCAAATCGCCCGCTTCTCCCCCACTTGTCGCCGCGAGAATCATCGGAACGGCAAGGTTAACAAGGTAGCTCACGCCGTAAGAAATGATAATCCCAATCACACAGCCTAAAATCCCGATATACGCGCTTTCCATTAGAAACATTCGGCGAATGATAGACGGGCTCGCTCCAATCGCTTTCATAATGCCGATTTCCTGCGTTCTTTCTGTCACCGCCATCGTCATCGTGTTAAAAATACCGATCGCTGAGATGATTACCGCAATACATCCGACAAAGATCAGTCCGATTTTAAAGACCATGAAGAAGGTGTTGGCTCCCTCAAGCTCGGTAGTCACCGAGGTTACATAGTATCCGTCATCTGTCAGATCATTTGTCAGTTGTTCCACGTTCTCAAATTTATCAGCAAAAACACCAATGTTTTTTTCAACATTTCCGTCTTTGAAGTCTAAGAATTCCGAAAAATCTTTCTTGAATTGATCACTGATAAAAATGTTTGAGTCCTCCATCCAATCTTGAGATGGCTTTTTTGTAATACCAACAATTTTAAAGTCATATGTTTTTGTTTTTTCGACATCCCCTGTTTTAGGATCTGTTTTTGATACACTTAATTCAATTGTTTTGTTCAGAATATCTTTCGTATAGCCTTCTGGTTCTTTTATATCTTCCGGGTTTCCTTTTGCTTCCTCGATTTTTTTGTTATACTCTTCCGATTCTTTTTTCGTCAATAATCTCTTTGCAAAGTCGTATCCTACTACGATTTCATTTTCCGACTTTGCGACTCTTCCTTTTTCCAACTCCATATTGGCCTTCAGTTCATCATTCATATTGGTAAAGATTAAATTTGAGCTTTCATTTGTACGATTGCCTAAAGTTGCTTTGTTTGGTTCATACACTTGCGTTCTTTCTACAACTGACCTTACGTGGTCATACTTCTCTAAATCAGCTTTTTTAATAGGCTTGTCGCCTTCCTTGCCCATTACACTGACTTTCGTTACAATCTGCTGGCTCATTGTCATATCAGTAATTGTCTTTTGAATCCCAAATCCAACCGACGACAGCACCACCAAAAACGCACACGCCATTGTTGTCGCAAGAATTGTCATAAAGACACGCAATCTGTTTTTCTTCATATTTCTTCTAATAAAATGAACCTGATCCTTAAACCTCAACGGTAATTCCCCCTTTTAACACTCCGTCATGAAGCTGAAATTTTGAATGTCCGATGGAAGCCACTTCATCATCGTGAGTAATGATCACAAATGTAATGCCCCGCTCACGGTTTAGCTGTTGAATCAAATTCAGCACTTCCTGTTCCGTTTCTGAATCAAGGCTTCCTGTCGGCTCATCCGCTAAAATAATCGACGGATTTAAAATCAACGCTCTCGCAATGCTGACACGCTGCTGCTGGCCGCCTGACAGTTCATTCGGATAATGAGCGGCATGGTTTTCAAGACCAACGCGCTTCAGCATATCCTGTACCTTTTGCTTGCGCTCGGACGGTTTGATCCCTTTTAACGCCAGCGGCATTTCAACATTTTCATACGTCGTTAAACCCGGGATGAGCTGAAAGCTTTGAAAAATAAACCCAAAGTGTTCAAGGCGGAACTGAGCCCATTCCTTTTCATTAAAGCCCGTGACATCAGTTCCGTTAATCACAATACGCCCTTTTGTTGGTGAGATGTAGCCTGAAATCAAATTCAGAAGCGTTGACTTCCCCGACCCGCTTCGTCCGACGATACAAGCGATTTCACCTTTCGCAACAGTCAACGAGACATCTTTTAAGACAGGCACTTCATTCTCACGGCCCTTTTTTCCGATCGTGAAAGAATGGTTAATATGCTGAACATCAATCATCTTTTCTCTCTCCCTTATAAATGTTTTGTTTTTTTATAAATCGCAAAATAGCTGATGAAGAAACCAATCACAGCGCCTGCAGCCATGCCAAGGAGATAGCCGACAAAGCTCTCGCTTGTAGCAAATCCAAAGTAGCCGAAGCCCAAAATGCCAATGATAATGACGATCACTTGCACCGGACGATCCAACGCTTTCCACAAAAAGAAATATCCGTTTCGTTCATTTGACAGTTTGACGAAGCTGATGTACCCGATGAGGTAGAAAATAATGCTCATGACAGCCGGAATCACTAAATAATTCGGTGAATCCTCAACCCAGTTTGGAATAACATATGTGATCGGAAATATATACTGCATCCATTCAGGTATAGGGTAATCTAAAAATCCCGCTCTCCCGCCAAAAAGGATATCCATAGTAATCGCAGGAAGGGTAATGACTAAAAAAGGCATGATGGTGACAGTAAATGAGACCAGCAGCTGTGCAAAAATATGGCCTGTCAAAGCTCCTCCAGCCATAACCAAAGAATAAGCCAGCATGCTGATGATGATCATTCCAAGGCTGTAGTGATGAAAATTAGCAACCTGATCAGGCTTCAAAAGCATAACCAGCAAAACAGCTAATCCATACCCCGTGATTTGTGAAACCACAATCACCATTCCGCCCATCATAAACTTTGCGTTAAATATCTGCCCACGTGTATAAGGAAGGCTTAATGTAAAATCAAACAAGCCCTTGCTTCGTTCAATCCCAAGCTGGCTGACCGCCAAAACGACGCCCCAAATCCAAAACATTGAGATAGACGTCCCGTTTAAATAGTTAATCGAAAATACGCAGGTTTCGACCCACTCATTCTGATGTGCGACGCAGCCTTGATACGAGATGTACGTATTTAAAATCGTAAAAGGATTGCTAAGCATAAATATCAAAAAAATCATGGTTAACAGAGCTTTATTTTGCCTCCACTCTTTATAAAACAGCCCAAAGTCCGGCAAATCACTTCCCTCCAAACCGAAAGTATTTCTTAATGTTTCGTTTTCTTATAAATAGAGAAGTAGCTCACAAAGAACCCAACCACCGCTCCAATGATCATTCCAAAAATATAACCAATAATGGAATGTCCTGTATAGTAACCAAATAAACCAAACCCAAGGATGCCGAAAGCCATAACCAGAATTTGCACCGGACGATCTAATTTGTTCCATAAGAAAAAGTGTCCGTTTCGTTCACTTGGAAGCTTTTTGAAGCTTATTAAGCCAATCAAGTAAAATAGCATGCTCATAACGGCTGGAATCAATAAAAGATATTTACTGTTAGTCAGCCATTCATTTCCAACGTAACTAATCGGTACTAGATACGATAAATTGCTCGCCAGCGAGAAATAACTCTCAGGGGAAGGGAACAATTCCCATATACTCACATCAAAAACAACTTCAAGGTTTCCAACCGGCAATGCAACAATTAAATACGGCAATATTCCGGCAGAAAATGCAGTTAATAGCTGGGCAAAAGCATTTCCAGTTAACGCTCCAGCGGCCATCACCAGTGAAAAAGCCATAAAACTAATCACGATTACTCCAACGCTGCTGTGCTCAAAATAGTAGACGTGTTCAGGCCTATAAACAAGAATTAGCAGCCATGCAAGTAAAAAGCCAATCAATTGAGACATCACAATGACAAAACCGCCTAACCAAAATTTCGTCTGAAAAATTTGGCTTCTGTTATACGGGAGGCTTAATATAAAATCCATCGTGCCTTTCGAACGTTCCATTCCCAGAAAGCAGACCGCCAAAATGACACCCGGTACCCAGTTGATATCTATCAGATTGCTTATGGAATAATTCACAATAAAATCACAATATTGCGGGTCTTGGCGATCAAGACATCCTTGATAAGACAAATACGTATTAACGATAGAGAGGGGATTTGCCAGCACTAAAAACACAATACTTAACACAATTACCACTTGATTCTGCTTCCACTCTCGATAGAGGAGACCTCGGTCTACCATCTCCGCTTCCCTCCAAACTTCGCAATGAACACTTCTTCCAAGTTGACAGGAAGCTCATTCCACACTTTTGGCTTCAGCTCTCTCAAAAAGCTCTTGTTCTCCTCATCGCTTTTCGGGATCAGCACTGTGTAAAACACACCGGCCTGATCGAGCATCGGAATGTTTTGTTCTCTGATGGCCAAATTGACATCTGTATCGAAGGCCATTTGAATTTTAATGTATTCTTCTTTTAACTCATCAAGATCCATGACGTTGGTCAATCTGTTATCTTCGAGAAAACCGATTCGGTTGCACATCCGCTCTATGTCCTCAAGCCTGTGAGAGGTGATCAGAATGCTCGTATCACGCTCAGCCACTTCATCGACCATCAGCTGCAATACATCATGTCTTGTCACCGCGTCTATTCCATCCGTCGGCTCATCAAGAAGAATCAGCGCCGGTCTTGCTGCAAACGACAGAACGAGCGACAGCTGTTTTTTCAAACCTGTCGACAGCTCGCGGTATTTTTTCGTTTCTGGAATTTCATATCTGTTCATCAGCTCATTCGCGTACGTCACATCAAATTTCGGATAAATTCTTCTTAGGATATCGACTAGCTGCTTGTATGTATACTTGTCGTAAAAAGGATTTTGAACAGGCATGTAGATGATATTTTGTTTGACCTTCGGATGCTTTTTGATTTCTACGCCATCAAACAAAATCGTCCCGCTGTCGGCGAAAATGATTTGCTGGATTAAGCGAAGCATTGTCGTTTTGCCTGACCCATTGCGGCCGAGCAGCCCGAAGATTTCTCCTTTTTCAATTGTTAATGAAACATCTTTTAATACTTGATTTCCGTCAATCGTTTTTGACAGCTGCCGTAGTTCAATCATTTTCTACGCCTCCCTTCACATCAGCGCTGATTTCCTTTATCCATTCTTGCAGTTTCTCCAGCTCAACCCCTGCATAGTGTGCATCGATGATGAGCTGTTTGAGTTGCTCTTTAATCATCGTCATCTTCCCTTCAACCAGTGTCGTTTTTGCATTCTCCGATATATAGGTCCCTCTGCCTCGAAGCGTTTCAATAATCCCCTCTCGCTCAAGCTCTTTATACGCTTTACTGACAGTGTTCGGATTCGCAATAATGATCGTCGCCAATTCTCTGACAGAAGGAAGCTTATCACCAGGCTTCATGATCCCTTTCAAACAAAGCTCTTTCATCTGCTGAATAATTTGTTCATAAATAGGTGTTGAGCTTCTTGGATCGATTTGAATCATTTACTTCCCTACTTTCTATACGATCTGAACCTTTTATAAATAAAACTGATCAATTATACTTTTTTGCCATTCAAAACCGATCATCACAAGAACAAGAAAAAAAGAACAAGCGATCACAGATGCCGCGATCAGCATCGGCAGGTTACGTTTGTTTCGTTTTTTATGTTTCATAACTGCCTCCCTTTACTTTCAATATATAAATGACTTTTTATCAGTGTCTATAGTGTATTACTTCAATTAGTACACTTAATACAATAAATACTTTGCCCCACAAAGTCAATCCTTTTTTACAAAAAAAACGGACCCTTATCAAAAGGGTCCGTTTCTTACACATCAAGAGGTTGCTGCAGGATCATATTATTTTGCAAAGCTTGAAGCTGAAGCCTCATTCTGTACAGCTGTTCTCTTTGCTGATCATTTGATGACAGCCACAGCTTATTTAAGGCATTTACCGCATTTTCAAGTTGCATTTGTGCATCACTGTATTCTTGGTCATTATAATGCTCTTGTTTAGAAGCGATTGTCAGCTGTTCTTCAGCATAATCATATGCCTGCATACATTGCTGGAGATGTTCATCTACTGATTGTCTTGTTGCCACAGTAACCCCTCCTCTTGGTAATGGAAATAATCCATCATTCATATTGTAGCCCCATCTGACTTCGTTCAATAAAGTAATTTATGGTCGATATTCATTTGTTCTCTTGTCAAATGCGTGCTACAATTTTAGGATGCAATCGTACGCAAGGAGGCACATGAATTGTGATGCAGAACAATCCTTTTCCTTATTCAAATACGGAAAAACGCTATCATACATTGAATTATCATCTCAGAGAACATTTCGGCCATAAGGTGTTTAAAGTGGCGCTGGACGGCGGCTTTGACTGTCCGAACCGGGACGGCACCGTGGCCCACGGCGGCTGTACATTTTGCAGTGCAGCAGGCTCCGGCGATTTTGCCGGGAACCGGGCCGATGATTTAATTACGCAATTCCATGACATCAAAAACCGTATGCACGAAAAATGGAAGGACGGCAAATACATCGCTTATTTTCAGGCTTTCACCAACACGCACGCGCCCGTTGAGGTGCTTCGTGAGAAATTTGAATCTGTCCTCGCGCTTGATGATGTGGTCGGCATTTCGATCGCCACACGTCCAGACTGTCTGCCTGATGATGTCGTTGACTATTTGGCAGAGCTGAATGAACGCACGTATTTGTGGGTGGAGCTTGGGCTTCAAACGGTTCATGAACGGACTGCTCTTCTGATCAACCGCGCACATGATTTTAACTGCTATGTGGAAGGCGTCAATAAATTAAGAAAACACGGCATACGTGTCTGCTCGCATATTATCAACGGACTGCCTTTGGAAGACCGGGACATGATGATGGAAACTGCTAAGGCTGTCGCAGATTTGGACGTCCAGGGCATTAAAATCCATCTGCTGCACCTATTGAAGGGAACACCAATGGTCAAGCAATATGAAAAGGGAAAACTCGAATTCCTTTCTCAAGATGAATATGTGCAACTCGTCTGCGATCAGCTTGAAATCATTCCGCCGGAAATGATCGTCCACCGCATTACAGGTGACGGACCGATAGAATTGATGATTGGGCCGATGTGGAGCGTTAACAAATGGGAAGTGCTTGGCGCCATTAATAAAGAGCTTGAAAATCGCGGCAGCTATCAAGGGAAGTTCTTCCAGCGTTTTGTTGAGGAGGAATCATCCCTATGATTTTGAAAAAAATTCTTCCTTACAGCAAGGAACTGCTGAAAATGGCCGCGGGAGAAGGAGATATTGTCATAGATGCAACGATGGGCAACGGACATGATACGCAGTTTTTAGCGGAGCTTGTCGGTGAAAACGGCCATGTGTACGCTTTCGACATCCAAGAATCAGCCGTGGCCAATACGAAGGAACGGCTCGGTGAGGCATATCAAGCGCGAACAACGTTATTTCACAAAAGCCATGACAAAATCGCGAAATCCCTTCCACCGGAAACACATGGCAAAGTGGCGGCCGCTGTGTTTAACCTCGGCTATCTGCCGGGCGGGGACAAATCGATTACAACGAACGGCAGTTCAACGATCAAAGCAATTGAACAGCTTCTCAGCATCATGAAAGATGAAGGCCTGATTGTTTTGGTCGTCTATCATGGTCACCCCGAAGGCAAAGCTGAAAAAAACGACGTGCTTGACTTTTGCCGGAACTTGGATCAGCAAGCAGCCCGTGTCTTAACATACGGATTTATCAATCAACAAAATGACCCGCCATTTATTGTTGCCATCGAAAAAAAAGCTCAAATCAGCAAATGATTTGAGCTTTTTTCTTTGAGTTTTTCATCCAGCCCATTTTTTGAAATTTCCGGTAGGCTCTGCCGTTTATATAAAAGAAAAAGGAGGTTTTTCCGCTTGCTTTGATCAGCTTCTTCGCAAGCCGGCCCATTTCCTTTTGGCCAGCCACTTTATCATCTGACAAATAAACGCCCAGCAAGCCGCGATTGATTAAACGATGGAAGTTTTCATGCGGAATGCCTTGTAAATGTTCGTCGGCTTTTTGGATAAAGTGTTCAAGCCGCTTCATCATTTCTTCATGCGACTCGTAATACGAGCAAAAATTCAAGTCCCCTTCCAGCAAGTCCTCCTCTTGATCAATCAAATAATCAAGCAGAATGTGAAGACCTTGTATGTAAGGAAAATAACTATTGCGGATTTTTTTAGCGGTGTTTTCTGTGAAATCAGGCTGGAACGAATACGCAACAAGACAGAATATGCCTAACGTAGAGCCTGCACAGGCTGAAAATTCATACCATTCCATCTTCTCAGGCAGCTCTGATTCATACTGAGTAAACCACTTCTCAAGCCGCGGGACACGCTCATGCTCAATGACGTGCTTATGTACCTGCAAATCGCAATAATAGCCGCACAGTTCAAGCAGATAAGGTTTGATCATGTCGTAGTGCTCAATTGAACCAAGAACACGCTGGCACGTTTTGACCAGTTCATGCAAATATCCGCTGTCATCCTGTTCTTCTCTGAATTGATAATAATTTTGCGGTTCTGCTCCCACTGTCAGTGCGTCCTGCATTGAAGTGTGGAGCATCCGAAAATCTTGCGGGTCAAGTGAGGTGCTGCGGTCGCACAGATTGTCCAGATAATCACTGATCGTTTGATACGCAATGATAAACTCGACGCATTTCTGCTTTTGATTGCCTGACAACAAGGCCAGTATGCCGCCGCCCTCACAGTGGAACGTTTTGTCTCGAATACTTGCGGTTGCCTGTGCTTTTAATTCACTGTTATAAATTGATTCTGATTTTTGCTTCCATATGTCCAGCTCTTGATGAACGAGCGGAAATATATCTCGATATACTTTTGCCATCAGTCCAAAAGGATGTTCCGGTACTGTCAACACATGCACCCCCAACTAGTTCAAATATATTGATCAGTAAACGCTCTTGCCGCTTTAAAGACAACTTCTCTTTCGGGTTCATTAAATATTTCATGATAAAGCCCTTCCCACTCTCTGTACGCTTTATTATGGGAAGCTACACCTGAAAACCACTTGATGACCATCGTTTTGTCAACAAGCTTATCGTCACCGGCCTGCATCACAAGAAGCGGCACTCTTAAAAACGCATCTGTCGGCACCATCGCTGACTCAATAGTTTTTAAAAGCTCTCTGTACCATCTGACAGAAACTTTCCTGACGTATAACGAGTCATTTTGGTCGGCCTCGATGACGTCCTCATTACGTGTCGCCATATCAATTGATAATCCCGAATCAACCTTAAGCGACGGAGCGATGACATTCAGGCCTCTTGATGCAAGGTCAAGCGCTTTATTGACTTTAATTTGCAGTCCGAGACACGGTGATGATAAAATAATTCCCGTAATATGGGGATTTCTTTGCTGTTTAAACCATTCAATCGCGACCAGGCCGCCCATGCTGTGACCAAGAAGAAAAACCGGCAGCTCAAAGGTTCGTGCTTTATCTATCCAAGTATCTACTTCATCAATGTATTCTTGAAATGAGCGAATATGACCTCTGGCCCTTGTGGTTGTCCCCTGACCCGGCAAGTCGCCCATGACAACGTGATAACCCGAAGATCTCCACATTTCAATCAGCCATTTATATCGTCCGTGATATTCACTTGCCCCGTGGATCATCACAATCACGGCAACAGGTCTGTCTGCTTTCCAGGTCCACATGCTCTTCACCTCATACGAAATTTAAATAGAGAAAGAAGGATGAATACTATGATCTACCCTTATAAGGAACACATGCCAGATATCCACCCAACAGCCTTTGTAGCTGATAATGCAACAATTACCGGTGATGTCGTTATCGGAGAACAGTCCAGCATTTGGTTTTCTGTTGTCATAAGGGGAGATGTCGCGCCGACTAGAATCGGAAATAGAGTCAATATCCAAGATTTAAGCTGCCTCCATCAAAGCCCGAATCAGACGCTTCTCATTGAAGATGACGCCACGATAGGCCATCAGGTTACACTTCATAGCGCTGTTATCCGCAAGAACGCCTTAATTGGTATGGGCTCAATCATCTTAGACGGAGCCGAAATTGGCGAAGGCGCCTTTATTGGTGCCGGCAGTCTTGTCCCGCCGGGAAAGATCATTCCGCCTGGCCATCTCGCTTTTGGCCGTCCTGCAAAAGTTATCCGCCCTTTGACCGAAGAAGACCGACAAGATATGCAAAGAATACGGTCCGAATATGTAGCAAAGGGCCAATACTATAAATCACTTCAACAAACATAAGACCTGCTTCGTCTTACTTTACCATTTTTCAAATTATGTTTGAAAGCAATAACCATTGCTGACCCGGACGTAATGACAGTTCGGGTTTTGATTTCTCCATAAAACGTTCACATCCGGCATCAAACGTATGACTTTTATCTTATCATAAAACTTGCTCCGCAACTGTAAGCTGCCTCTGCAAAAAAATATGTTCCTATTCTTTCCTATTCTCTATTTTCTATGACCACACACAAAAAGAGCCCGCTGGGAGCTCTTTTGGTCAGCTAATATTTCGTTCACTGGCAGCAGCCGCATTTTTCTTATGAAAGCCTTTTCCATAATACACGGCAAGTAAGATAAGAAACCAAATCGGCCCGACAATCACAGCTACTCTTGTGTCTGGACTGTAAGCCATAAGAATAACGACAAATGCTAAAAATGCCAAAGATACATAAGACGTAAACGGAAAGAAAGGCATTTTGTATTTTAAATGTTTCTTTTCTTCCGGCCGCAAGCTTTTCCGGTATCTTATTTGGGAAAGCAAAATGATCGCCCACGTCCAAATCGCTCCGAATGTCGCAATGCTTGTGACCCAAGTAAACACCTTTGCAGGTACAACATAGTTTAACAGCACTCCGACTAATAAAGCGCCCGCTGAAGCCAGAACAGCTTTACCCGGGATGCCGCCTTTCGTCAGCTGCCCGTATGCTTGCGGTGCCTCACCCTGCTCCGCTAAGTTAAACAGCATCCGCCCTGTGCTGAAAATGCCGCTGTTGCATGAAGACAGCGCAGCCGTCAAGACAACAAAGTTAATGATGCCTGCTGCCGATGGAATGCCCACTTTTTCAAATGTGAGGACAAACGGGCTTCCTTGTGAGCCAATTTCCTGCCATGGGTAAATAGACATAATGACAAATAAAGCGCCTACATAAAAAATCAAAATACGCCAAAATACCGTATCAATTGCTTTGGCCAACGATTTTTGCGGGTTTTTCACTTCACCAGCCGTCACCCCAATCATTTCAATCCCTAAATAGGCGAACATTACCATTTGAAGTGACAATAAAATCCCTTTTATTCCATGTGGAAAAAATCCTCCGTTATTCCACAAGTTGCTGATTCCGGTTGCAATGCCTCCATTGCCAACCCCTGCGATGATCATCAATAAACCGACAGCAATCATTGATAAGATTGCGACAATTTTAATCAAAGCGAACCAAAATTCCAGCTCTCCGTAAGCTTTGACAGCCAAGAAATTAACACCCGTCATAATGACCAGCGCTGATAATGCCCAAATCCAGTTTGGCACGTCCGGAAACCAGTACCCCATATAAATCCCGACAGCAGTGATTTCAGCCATACAGGTTACAACCCATAAAAACCAGTAGTTCCACCCTGTTAAATAACCTGCAAGCGGTCCCAAATAATCACGGGCGTAGCGGCTGAAGGAGCCAGCGACCGGTTTTTGAATGGCCATTTCTCCAAGCGCTCTCATAATAAAAAACATGACCATGCCGCTTATGGCATACGCTCCCAAAATACCCGGCCCTGCTAATTGAATAGCTGATGCGGAGCCGAGGAACAATCCCACTCCTATAGCAGCTCCTAAAGACATTAAAGAAATATGCCTTTCTTCGAGTCCGCGGTGCAGCTCTTGTTTTTGTTTTTGCATGCTTTCTTCTCCCCTAGAAAAAAATATCAATAAATCATTTTTCTGAATTTTCCGTGTGGATTGGGTAAATCAATGATGATGAAGAAATAATAAAAGGATAATAACAAGGCTTTCGACGAATCGAAAGCCTTGTTGTCTGTTACACAAAGATGACTTCTTTCGGCTGATGACTCAGCTCTTCAGGCATATACCGTTTTTCGATATTAATGCTGTGCCAGATCATAAAGATCAGTACAGTCCAGATTTTCCGGCTGTTATCAGCCTTGTCCGCACAATGGTCTTCAAGAAGCTGAAGAACATAATCCTTGTGGATATAAGCATCCGTTTGGCTTTCCTGAATAATGTTCCGCACCCATTCGTTCATTTCGTTTTTCAGCCAATGACGGATCGGTACAGGGAAACCAAGCTTTTTGCGGTTTAATACGTGCTCAGGCACAATTCCTTCAGCGGCTTTGCGAAGAAGATACTTCGTCGTGCCGTTCTTCGTTTTCAGCTCATCAGGAATTTTAGAAGCGACGTCAAATACGACTTTATCCAAGAACGGCACACGCAATTCCAAAGAATTCGCCATCGTCATTTTATCCGCTTTTAACAAAATATCGCCGCGCATCCAAGTGTGGATATCGACATACTGCATTTTGTTGATATCGCTGTATGAGCTGCTTTCTGTAAAGTAAGTCTTTGTCACATCACGATATGAAAGATTCGGATCATAATGCTTCAGCAGCTGTTTTTTGACAGATTCTTCGAAAATTTTCGCGTTACCGATATAACGATCTTGAAGCGGAGTACAGCCGCGCTCAAGCAGGCTCTTTCCTCTCATACCTTCAGGCATAACAGCCGCAACGTGCAGAAGCATCTTTTTCAGGCCTGACGGAATGCGTTCAAACGGTTTAAGCGAAAGCGGCTCACGGTAAATGTTATATCCTCCGAAGAGCTCATCCGCACCTTCACCTGATAAAGCAACCGTTACATGTTTTTTCGCTTCTTTTGCAACAAAGTACAATGGAATCGCTGCCGGATCAGCAAGCGGATCATCAAAATGCCATACGATCTTCGGAAGCTCGTTCATGTATTCCTCAGGCGAAATGACTTTGCTGATATTTTCAATGCCAAGTGCCGCTGCAGTTTCTTTCGCTACATCGACTTCACTGAAGCCCTGCTGTTCAAATCCGACAGAGAATGTTTTTAAGCTTGGATGAAATTCCTTCGCAACGGATACAATAAAGGAAGAATCAATTCCGCCAGACAGGAATGAACCGACAGGAACGTCACTTCTCATATGAACGTTTACAGAGTCATAGATCGCGTCTCTGACTTCTTTTACAAGCTTATCTTCTTCAGTTTGAACTGGCTTAAAGTTCGCTTTGAAATACGTTTTGAATGTGATATCGCCGTCCGGGCGGATTGTGAACTGGGAACCCGGCTCTACTTTTTTCACATCGGCATCAAGCGTGCTTGGTTCAGGAACGAATTGGAAAGACATGTACTGCTGTAATGCCTCTTTATCTATTTCAATATCATTCTGAGCAACCATTAAACTTTTTCTCTCTGAGGCAAAATAAACCTGATCATTGATCGTTGTGTAGTACAACGGTTTAATGCCGAATGGATCTCTTGCTCCATAAAGCACATGATCGTTTTTATTCCAAATCAGAAAGGCAAACATACCGCGGAGTTTGGACGCCGCTTCTTCTTTATAGTGACGGTAAGTCGCAAGAAGAACCTCTGTGTCCGAATCCGTGTTGAATGTGTACCCCTTTGCTTCAAGTTCTTCTCTCAGTTCAATATAGTTATAGATTTCTCCGTTAAAGATAATCCAATATGTTTCATCTTCATATGATAAAGGCTGTCCGCCATTTTCTACATCAATAATGCTGAGCCGTCTGAATCCGAATCCAACGTGCTCATCATGGAAATATCCATCACTGTCAGGACCGCGGTGAACGATCATTTGGTTCATTTGTTTGATTAGTTCTTCTTGATCAGCGGTTTGAGCTAACGGATGCTTGTTAAAAACCCCGACAAATCCACACATAGTATTGCCTCCATAATTAAAATTGTCATCATTGAACCCCTATTTATAGACGCTGTGAATAGTATTTGGTTTCACGGTTATGTAAAAAAATAAACATGAATACAACGTGAAAAAGGGAAAGCCGCTTAACCAGTAAGCGGCTATAAAGTTATTCTCCTAACGCTTCTTTACGCAGCTGCTCCGCCTTGTCTGTACGTTCCCACGGAAGATCAACATCGTGGCGTCCAAAGTGGCCGTACGCAGCAGTTTGTTTGTAGATCGGACGGCGTAAATCAAGCATTTTGATAATGCCGGCAGGTCGTAAATCAAAGTTATTGCGAACAACTTCAATCAGTTTTTCCTCAGAAGCTTTTCCGGAACCGAATGTGTTGATTGAGATTGATACAGGCTGTGCAACACCGATCGCGTAAGCAAGCTGTACTTCGCAAGAATCAGCAAGCTCAGCCGCAACGATGTTTTTCGCAACGTATCTCGCTGCGTAAGCTGCAGAACGGTCTACCTTCGTTGCATCCTTACCTGAGAACGCTCCTCCGCCATGGCGTGCATAGCCGCCGTACGTATCAACGATGATTTTGCGTCCTGTTAGTCCCGCATCCCCTTGAGGACCTCCGATTACGAAACGTCCTGTAGGGTTGATGAAATACTTTGTTTCTTCATCAATCAGCTCTTTAGGAACAACCGGATTGATCACATGTTCTTTGATGTTGCGCTGGATTTGCTCAAGCGTAATTTCAGGGTGGTGCTGAGTTGAAATAACAATCGCGTCAATGCGGACAGGTTTGTTATTTTCATCGTACTCAACCGTTACCTGTGTTTTGCCGTCAGGGCGAAGGTACGGAAGAATATCTTCTTTACGGACTTCACTCAGGCGGCGGGCTAATTTATGAGCAAGTGAAATTGGAAGAGGCATAAGCTCTTTCGTTTCGTTGCACGCGTAACCGAACATTAAACCTTGGTCACCCGCACCGATCGCTTCAATTTCTTCGTCGCTCATTGTGCCTTCACGGGCTTCAAGCGCTTGGTCTACACCCATTGCGATATCAGCAGACTGCTCGTCAATTGATGTTAAAACCGCACAAGTTTCCGCATCAAATCCGTATTTCGCACGTGTGTATCCGATTTCTTTAATGGTTTGACGAACCGTTTTCGGAATGTCAACATACGTAGATGTTGTGATTTCTCCGCTGACAAGCACCAAACCAGTTGTCACAGACGTCTCACAAGCAACACGCGCGTTAGGGTCTTTCTTTAAAATTTCATCTAAAATGCTGTCAGAAATCTGGTCACAGATTTTATCCGGATGCCCCTCCGTAACAGATTCTGATGTAAATAAACGACGATTTTTACTCATGATTTGCTTCCTCCTGCACAAGGCCTCCCGAAAGACCTTGTATATATGATACGGAACTCGCTCCCTCTTATACAATGTAACGTTATATTAGAGAATGTTAATTGGCATATTTATGAAATAAAAAAACCTTTTCCATCGAGGAAAGGGTTTGGTCTTTGTGCCTTTCACTCTTATCGCTCAAGGAATCATACAACCTTGCAACAGGTTAGCACCTTGGTTGTCTCACACAGTTAAACATAATAAATAACAGAGAAACCGGTTGCTGGGCTTCATAGGGCCTGTCCCTCCGCCAGCTCGGGATAAGAGTATCCGCTCAATGAAATATCTTATCGTAAAAGGGTTTGCAATGTCAATATGATTCAGAAGAAATAGGCACCTATATCGAGGGAAAACATTGGAAAACGCACACACAAAAAAACGATAAATAGTATAGACTATTTGAAAATATATGTTATACTAATTCACAATTAGCAAAACACAAAAAACGATAAAGGAAGGTTTCATATGAACTCAGTTGATTTAACCGCTGATTTACAAGCCTTATTAACAAGCCCAAATGTGCGTCATAATTTATCAGCAGCGCAGCTTACAGAAAAAGTACTTTCCCGGAACGAAGGCATTTTAACTTCTACGGGTGCTGTTCGGGCGACAACAGGCGCTTATACAGGACGCTCACCTAATGACAAATTTATCGTGGAGGAAGAAAGCACGATAAATAAGATCGATTGGGGTACGGTGAATCAGCCGATTTCAGAAGAAGCGTTTGAGCGGCTGTACACGAAAGTTGTCAGCTATCTGAAACAGCGGGATGAGCTGTTTGTTTTCGAAGGATTTGCCGGCGCAGATGAAAAATACAGACTGCCGATCACTGTCGTAAATGAGTTCGCATGGCACAATTTATTCGCCAGACAGCTGTTTATCCGCCCAGAAGGCAATGATAAGAAAACAGTTGAACAACCGTTTACCATTCTTTCTGCTCCGCATTTCAAAGCAGATCCAAAAACAGACGGCACACATTCCGAAACCTTTATTATTGTCTCTTTCGAAAAGCGGACGATTTTAATCGGCGGAACAGAGTATGCCGGAGAAATGAAGAAGTCCATCTTCTCCATTATGAATTTCCTGCTCCCTGAAAGAGATATTTTATCCATGCATTGCTCTGCCAATGTCGGTGAAAAAGGCGATGTTGCCCTTTTCTTCGGACTGTCTGGAACAGGCAAGACCACTCTTTCAGCCGATGCTGACCGCAAACTGATCGGCGATGATGAACACGGATGGTCTGACACAGGCGTCTTTAATATTGAAGGCGGATGCTACGCCAAGTGTATTCATTTAAGCGAAGAAAAGGAACCTCAGATCTTTAACGCGATCCGCTTCGGGTCTGTTCTCGAAAATGTTGTTGTTGATGAAGATACACGCGAAGCCAATTATGATGATTCCTTCTATACCGAAAACACGCGTGCGGCTTACCCGATTCATATGATTGACAACATCGTGACACCAAGCATGGCAGACCACCCGTCAGCAATTGTATTTTTGACGGCTGATGCATTCGGAGTCTTGCCCCCGATTAGCAAACTGACGAAGGAGCAGGCGATGTATCATTTCTTGAGCGGTTATACGAGTAAGCTAGCCGGAACCGAACGCGGTGTGACGTCTCCTGAGACGACGTTTTCCACATGCTTCGGCTCACCGTTCCTGCCGCTTCCTGCTCATGTCTATGCTGAAATGCTCGGCAAAAAGATCGATGAACACGGCGCAGACGTTTTCTTGGTCAATACCGGCTGGACCGGCGGCGGCTACGGTACAGGCGAACGCATGAAGCTTTCTTACACGAGAGCGATGGTCAAAGCAGCGATTGAAGGCAAATTAGAGGATACAGAAATGATGACTGACGATATTTTCGGCCTGCATATACCGGTCCATGTTCCTGGCGTTCCTGATCATATCCTTCAGCCTGAAAACACGTGGAGCAACAAGAAAGAATACAGAGAAAAGGCTCTCTACCTCGCAAATGAATTCAAAGAGAATTTTAAAAAATTCGCACATACAGATGCCATTGCACTGGCAGGCGGCCCTCTCGTTTAAAAAGCAAAAGCCAAGAGCAATTACGCTCTTGGCTTGTTTTAATTGACAGAATGCAAAGAAGTCAGCTTGTACGTAATGATGGTCCGGCCGTCTTCCCATTGAAGTTTCTGCACTTCAGCTGTGCCTGACTTTTCGCCGAACTTTGTTTTGCGCACATCCATCGGAATCTCCATCGGATACACACGGTATCCGTCTTTCTCTAACGTGAATATATTTTCATCTATGCGAACTTCTTTTCCTTTTGTCACAATCAGTGTATTAAATTCAACAGGCATTCCCAAAGTGAAATCCCCTTTCGTTCTCTTTTTTCTTTATCATAACATATTTCACCGTCAGCGGTTTTTCATCCATTGCGTGAGCTGCCGCACGATACGCCGGTTTTCTTTTGGCGGGAAATAATGTGTGAATTTACTGTAGTACCATGTCTCCACCGGCTTATGCAGCTGTTTTAGCTTCTCTTCAAATAAATAGGAATGCTGAATCGAAACGTTTTGGTCTTTTTCTCCATGGATTAATAGCACAGGTGCCTGAATTTTATTTACTTGGTCAAACGGTGTTCTCCATTTGTATTCCTCAGGCACCTTCTTCGGCGTTCCGCCGATGACTCTTTTCATCATTCGCCGCAAATCCTGCCGCTCCTCATATGTAAGGTTCATATCGCTGACGCCTCCCCAGGAAACGAATGAAGCAGCATGCCGGCCCATTTCAATCGCAGTGAGCATTCCCATAATTCCGCCGCGGGAAAAACCGAAGATATGGATTCTGTCCTTCTTGACATTTGGATGCTGCTGAAGCAGGCGAAAAGCGGAAAAAGCATCTTCCCGGTCTTCTCCGGCAAAATCCTCGTTGCCCTCTCCCCCTTGATTTCCTCTGTAAAAAGGAGCAAACACAACAAACCCTTGGGATGCAAACTGGATAATCCGTCCCGGCCGAACCATGCCCACGCTTTTAATCCCGCCGCGCAAATATAAAAATCCGTCATATTGTCCCGGTGCCGCCGGCTCAGCCAGAAGCCCTTTTACCCGTAAACCATTTGATAAATAGCAGATCGTGTACAGACGCACATGCTGGCTTGGCGACGGAAATCTTCTTTTCTCAACAATCATAGCAGCCGCCTCCTTTTTCTATATGCTTTCCTTACTCCAAAATTACATCCTGAGAACCTGATTAGGCATTCACACATTTTTATACCCATCATACGATATGTAAAGCAAAAAAGGATATTAACTTGATGCTAAATAAGGAGGTTGTCTATGTGAACAAATGGTTAAGGCTGGGCTGCGCCTGTGTCGGCAGTATATTTCTGATGATCGCCCTAGCGGCTTGCAAGCAGGAAGAAACGCTCACCAAAGTCAAAGTAGCTGAAGTGACCCATTCGATTTTTTACGCGCCTTTATATGTTGCTGAGTCTAAAGGATTTTTCAAGGAAGAAGGGCTTGATGTCGATGTAAATACGACCTGGGGCGGCGACAAAACGATGACATCGCTTCTTTCAAACGGCTCAGACATCGCACTTGTCGGGTCAGAAACATCTATTTATGTCGAAGCGCAAGGGGCTAAAGATCCTGTCATTAATTTCGCCCAGCTGACTCAGACAGACGGAACCTTTCTTGTCGCGAGAGAAGATGTTAAACAGTTTGACTGGGATCAACTAAAAGGAAAAACGTTTCTCGGCCAAAGAAAAGGCGGCATGCCGCAAATGGTCGGCGAGTATGTGCTGAACAACCATAAGATTGACCCGCATAAGGATATTGACCTCATCCAGAATATAGACTTCGCCAATATCGCCAATGCATTTGCTTCTGGAACCGGCGAGTATGTGCAGCTCTTTGAACCGCAAGCTTCTCTCTTTGAGAAAAAAGGCATCGGCCATATCGTGGCTTCGTTCGGAGAAGAATCAGGCCAGGTTCCTTACACGACTTTTATGGCAAAACAAAGCTATCTGAAAAAACATGAAGACACAGCCGTCAAATTTACAAGAGCTATTTATAAGGCGCAGCAGTGGGTGGAAAATCACTCGGCGAAAGAAATCACAGACGCCATTAAAGATGAATTTGACGATACCGATCCAGAAGTCATTGAAACATCCATTGACCGCTATAAAAAGCAGCATGCGTATTCGCCAGACCCTCTTCTCAACGAAAAAGAATGGGAGCTGCTCCAAACCATTATGGATCAATCGGGAGAACTGCCGAAGCATATTCCATACAATCAGCTTGTAAATAAACAAATTGCCGAAAAAGTCACCTCGGAAAAATAGGAGGCGCCATCTATGTCTTTCTTACATGTCGACCATGTAACCCATACTTATTTTTCTATTAAAGAAAAAACGACGGCCGTACGGGATATTCATTTCAATGCCGAAAAAGGTGATTTCATTTCATTTCTCGGCCCAAGCGGCTGCGGAAAAACAACACTGCTTTCCATTATTGCAGGCCTGATTGAGCCTTCGGAAGGCAGAGTTCTGATTGAAGGCCGTGAGCCGAATCAAAAAGAACATAACATTGGCTACATGCTTCAGCAGGATTACTTATTTCCCTGGAAATCTATCGAGGAAAATGTGCTTCTCGGTTTAAAAATCGCCGACACGTTGACGGAAGATAGCAAGGCTGCTGCACTCGGTTTATTGCCGGAGTTCGGCCTCATAGATGTGGAGAAAAAATATCCGAAGGAGCTGTCGGGCGGAATGCGCCAGCGGGCCGCGCTTGCAAGAACTCTTGCGCCAAATCCAAGTCTGCTTTTGCTGGATGAGCCATTTTCCGCGCTTGATTTTCAGACAAAGCTGTCACTGGAAAACCTGGTATTCCGCACATTAAAGGAGTATCAAAAAACTGCAGTGCTTGTCACACATGATATTGGGGAAGCGATAGCGATGAGCGATACGATCTTTTTATTTTCAAACCAGCCGGGCACCATCCATCAGATTTTTACGATTCCTAAGGAATTGGCCGCGATGATGCCTTTTGACGCCCGCCAGGAGCCATCCTTCCAGACACTGTTTCAAACGATATGGAAGGAGCTGAATTCTCTTGAGAAACAGCAAAGAAACGATTGATCTGCTTCACGAGCAATATCAATTCAAACAGAAAAAGGAAAAATGGAATGTCCATTCCTTTCAGCTTGCCATATTTATTCTCTTTTTCTCGGGTTGGGAAATCTCCAGCAGGCTCGGCTGGATCGATCCGCTGATCTTCAGCTCTCCGTCAGCTGTATGGCATTTATTGCTGGAGAAGCTCGGTGACGGATCTTTACTGTCCCACATCGGCGTCACTTTATTTGAAACGGTGCTTGGCTTTTTGCTTGGAACGTTTATGGGCACGTGCCTCGCTGCCTTGTTATGGTGGTCCAACCGGCTTGCCAGGATTTTAGATCCATATCTTGTTATTTTGAATGCAATGCCGAAAGTGGCTCTGGGCCCGATCCTGATTGTCGCGCTCGGTCCCAGTTTTATCAGCATTATTGCGATGGGGGCCATCATCAGCGTTATTATCACAACCATCGTCGTGTACACCGCTTTCCAGGAGGTGGACGAAAACTATATAAAAGTCATGAAAACATTCGGCGCAAAAAAATGGGTCATTTTTAAAGAAGTGATACTGCCCGCATCCTCTCCCGCTATTATTTCAACACTAAAAGTAAATGTCGGTTTATCATGGGTTGGCGTCATTGTAGGAGAATTCCTTGTTTCTAAGGTCGGATTAGGATATATGATCATTTATGGTTTCCAAGTCTTCAATTTTACACTCGTCTTCTTAAGTCTGCTGATCATCGCCATATTCGCCACTTTGATGTATCAGGGCGTAGAGCTGCTGGAAAAGAAATGGACGAAGGGCAGGACATAAAAAAATCCGGCAAATGGGACTGACCCCCGTTTTTGAGACAGGGATCAAAACACCTTTTAAACAGCCA